>NZ_JBFTPM010000012.1:0-170178 GCF_056398505.1 Rhizobium sp. 01T437 | reverse complement strand
AAATCAGGGTCAGCGACCTGGCTTCTGCGACGGTCCAAGCCGCGATAGCCCTGAAGGGCCGCCCGTGTCGCATTGCTGACACGGAGACGCTTCCAATGTTTACAGATACTTAGAGAAGGAGCGCACAATGACTCAGGTCCGGCAATCGGTCGGATTGCCCGTTCGGCGGCATTGTTGTCGATCTCGATAGTGCCATCATCAAGGAACCGGCAAAGCGATTTCCAACGGGAAAGCGCATATCGGATTGCTTCCGCTGTTCCGGATTTTTGCGGCAGGTGTTTGAGGTTGTCGTCCAGCCATAAGTGCAGGGCTTCGACCTTAGGAGTGCTGCCATGTTGCCGCGCAGCTTTCCGCACGTCTGGCGGTTCCCCACGAATGGCCTTTTCGATGTCGTAGAGTTCGCCGATCCGACGCAGGGCTTCCTCGGCAATGGGTACTTTGCCGGATACCGTCAGATCGAAGAACTTGCGTCTTGCATGCGCCCAGCAGGCGGCTTCCAGAATGCTTGGTGGACTGCCTGGCTTGTGTGGTTCGTAGAGATCACGGAAGCCCGCATAGCCATCGGCATGCAATACGCCGGAGAAGGTGGCCAGATGCTGCCTGGGATGCTGTCCCTTGCGATCCGGACTGAATAAGTAGCAGACGGCCGGTGGGGTCGTGTCACCATGGGGACGGCCGTCGCGAACATAAGTCCACAACCGGCCCGTCCTGGTTTTGCCCTTGCCTGGCTCCAGGACCGGAACGGGCGTGTCGTCACCATGAAGTCGATGGCCAGCGAACACATGGTCCCTGATCTTCACCAGCAGCGGCTCCAGCAATGTGCTGGCCTTGCCGATCCAGTCCGCCATGGTCGAGCGGGAAAGGTCGACGCCCTCCCGCGCGTAAATCTCGGACTGCCGATAGAGCGGCAGGTGATCGCAGTATTTGGCGATCAGCACATGGGCGACCAGACCCGGTCCCGGCTTGCCGCGTTCGATGGGCAGTGACGGCATCTCGGCACGGACCTGTGTATCGCAGCCTTTGCAGGTGAAGCGCGGCTGGATATGGCGCACGACACGGAAGGAGGCCGGGACATAATCGAGAATCTCGCTGATGGTCTCGCCTGCACGGATGAAGTCGAAGCCGCCGCAGACCGGGCATGAACAAGTTGCCAGGTGTGTTACGTCATAGCGTGGCAGATGATCAGGCAATGGCTGACGGCTCGGTTTGGCTTTTGCCGCCCCGGCAGTCGACGACAGTGCCGGGGTCATGGCTTCCGCCTCGGCCGCCTCGATATCTTCCAGCGCCAGTTCGAGCTGTTCGATGGCGCGGTCCATCTTCTCGGACGACGAGCCGAACCGTGCCCGTTTGAGAACCGCAAGCTGCGCCTTCAATTTGTCGATCAGCGTGTCGCGGGATTGGAGCTTTCGAGCCTGTTCAGCCAGTTGATCTGCCTGCGCAGCGATAATGGCTCGCAACACATCTACATCATCAGGTAGGATCGAGTGGCTCGTTTCCATGCCCAAATCTATACCTGATTTGGCGTCAGATCACCACCTATCTAACTGTAAAGATTGACGTCTGCTCTACGCCACCCGTGTCGGCGCAGATGTCCAGGCCGGACGTCGCCAGTCGATACCCTCCCACAGCATCGATAGCTGCGCCGATGTCAGCCGGGCAGTGCCATCGGTCGCAGACGGCCAGGGAAAGCGGCCCTTCTCCAGGATTTTGTAATAAAGACAAAACCCCTGACCATCCCAGAACAAAAGCTTGATGCGATCACCGCGACGGCCCCGGAACGCGAACACCGAACCGGACGTGGGCTTCTGGCGAAGCGACGACTGCACCAGCGCCACCAGCCCATCGATCCCTTTGCGCATGTCCGTCACGCCGCAGGCGAGATAGACGCGCACATTTGCGCCTGGCGCAATCATGCGTCTTCCACCGAGCGGATCAGCGCTTTCAGGACGTCAGGCGCTATATTGGCCTCGACCTTCAAGACACGGCCGCCCTTGCAGCCGATCTCGATCCGTGTGGGGCGTGCCGACCGCTTCGCTGCAGGCTTGTCCGCCGGAGCAGATCGCTCAGCGTTGTCGCTCGCTTCCGTGGCGATCAATGCGACCGGCAAAAACGAAACGACCGGCTCAGCCTGCGCCGCCGCGAACTTCCGCCTCCAGGCATAAATCTGCTGGGGTTTGATATCGTGCCGCCGAGCCACGTCGGCAATCCTGGCACCCGGCTCCGCCGCCGCCTCCAGTATCGAAAGCTTCTCGTCGTCCGACCAATCACGCCGACGCTCGACGCCCGTCAAAATCTCCATGCGGCCCATAGTTTATCCCTGATGACGTCTCTAATGACGGAATTAGTGACGTAACTTCAGGTGTTCGCTGGAAATCTCAAAGACGGCTTCACCGGACGCTTACTTTAGAAGAAGGGGTTCTGCACGAATGCTGATTGATTGACCACATTTGCGGTTTTCAAGTTTGTTGCTTTTCACTAGGCTAACCTTCGGCCTTCGGGCGCTATTGCCCGCGCGGAATGCCTTGCGAATGTAGTGTGTTTGCGTTCTCGGAGCATCCAGTTAGTTTCCATCTGGGTGTGCGAGTTTCAGACACAGGAGTATCTATGAGTGGACCGAACTTGACATTGCAACTCCGAGAACTTCTTTCGGATCCCGTTATGCTCATCTTCAGCACTGAAAAATCCACGCTGTGGCCGTCGATCGGACGCGGGTTAGGTCTGCGCTCTTTCGACGATCACACGTTGGATCTCTTTTTTTCACAGAGCCGCTTTCCAGACGTCCTACCAGAATTCCCCCGTAAATCCAGAATGGCCGTGACCGTGACGCGCCTTCGCGATTATCGTTCGTATCAGTTCAAGGGACCTGCTTTGCTGATGGGACTGGATCCAGAAGATGTATCTTTTGTGTCCGATTATCGAACAAAGATATTGCATTTTTTTCAGGCTGCAGGAGCAACCCCCAATGCTATCGACGAGTGGATTGGCGGCGAATCGTTGCTGAAGGCAAGGATATTGGTCTCAGAGATGTATGAGCAAACGCCAGGTCTGCGCGCCGGGAAGGCCGTGAATCAAATCAATGACGATTACACTTTCTGATATTACGAGCTGCTTTGAAGGCGTCTATCCGTCGATCATCGCCACCCGTAGCGCCGATGGAATGCCTAATATATCATATTTATCGCATATTCTTCCGGTCGATCTCGAGCGGATCGCTATTTCGAACCAGTTTTTTGCCAAAACTGCGGCGAATATCCGATCGGACCCGCATGTCACTTTTCTCGTCGTGGATCCGCAGAGTGGCCAGCAATATCAACTCTTAGCTACCTGGGAGTCGTCCTCTGATCATGGCTCGGTCTTTGACTCGATCGCCATGCAGCTGAAGGTCAGTAGCGCTCAAGCCGGCCTAAGCGATGTAATGCGTCTCCGGACGATTGAGCTATTCAAAGTCAACGAGATCGTAACGGTAGGTGCTCCCCGTTTAGCGCGAACGCAGGCCAAGGTTAAGCCCGACATTACGATGGTGGCAGCGGTCACTCACCAACTTGCGGACCTTAGCGACTCCGGCGAAATAGTTGCCAAGTTGCTAGATGCCGTGCTGTCAGTCTTCGAGTTTCGGCACGCGATGATATTGCTGAGTGACGAAGCACGCGGTGTTTTAGCTGCAGTGGACGCGATTGGGTACAATCAAAACCTCGTTGGTGCGGAAGTGCCTCTGTCCGTTGGGCTGATAGGTCAAGCCGCCGCTTCAGGCTCAACATTACGGATTAATGACCTCAGCCGTATGCGACGCATGGGCGGGGCGATAACTGAAACATCGCCCGAAGACCCTTTCACGCGAGAAGTTACGCTTCCAGGCCTAGCCGATGCAATGAGTCAAATTGCCATCCCTCTCAACGTGTCTTCAGCGATACAAGGTGTTTTGTTTGTCGAGAGTGAAGAGCGCTTTGCATTCGATAATGCCGTGACATCCGGCCTTGAGATCCTTGCTCGCCACGCAGCTGTGTTGCTGGCGTTAAATGAGCTACTCGCCGACGGAACGGCTGAGTTGCCTTCGCGCCGAGCGCTTGCAACGACAGATACCTCAGACCTCAGCATTGATGCTGTATACCATAACTTTGACCACAGCATTTTTATCGCTCGGCGCTATGTCATAAAAGGTGTTGCCGCGAGAATTCTACTACACATGCTGCAGCGCGGGCTCGCCGCTAGCGACTTTGAATTCACCAATCGTGAGCTTCGGGCTTCCCTTTCGAACGTACTTCCTGAATTCAAGGACAACCTGGAAACGCGACTTCTTCTGCTGCGTCGTCGGCTGGATGAGCTGGAACTACCATTGCGACTTTTGCGTACCGGGCGAGGGAAGCTACTCTTGGAGATCCGAGGCCGGCTTAACCTCGTTGTTGAAGATTAGGAAAAGGCGCGAAGACGAGATCGATGACTTAGGAAATATTTAGGAACAAGCCCGCTTTTTAGGATTCATTTAGGTATCGTTTCTAGCATGCTCGCCTATGCATGTGACGCTTTACAAATCCATTTTTGGATCAGGAGGCAGTCATTAAGCACGTTATGGTCGTCGATGACGATGAATCAGTTCGAAATTTCCTCACGGACTATCTTGTAGCACACGAGCTCCGTGTAACGGCGACAGCAACGGGTCGCGCTGCTACGGAAGTTCTTCGCAATGACGATGTCGACTTGATACTGATCGATCTCAACCTCGGGCATGAAGACGGCCTAGACCTGGTGAAGGCCACATCGGAGGCATTTGCAGTTCCGATCATCATCATCAGCGGTTCCCGTCTCGATGAAACCGATAAGGTTGTAGGTCTCGAGCTTGGCGCTGCCGACTACATCACTAAGCCATTTGGAAACAAAGAGCTTCTTGCTCGTATTCGGGTAAGCCTACGCAGCACCCTTGAGCATTCCGTTGGCCGAGACAACAGAGTTTTCACTTTCATGGAGTGGGCGCTGCTCCCAGCACAACGGCAACTTATCAGTCCAAGTGGTAGCGAGATAAAACTTACCGCGGGAGAGTTCAATCTGCTCACCGCATTCCTCAGTTCGCCTAGGAGAGTGCTCTCTCGCGAGCAATTAATATCAGCAATTAGAATGCATGATGATGAGATATTCGACCGCACTATTGACGTGCATATTCTACGGTTGAGACGAAAGCTACAACGGGAGTCGAAACATCAGTTTATAAAGACAGAGCGAGGCGCTGGGTACTTTTTCGATGCCGATGTGACGATGAAGCGACTGCCCCTCGGGATTAATATAGGCTCGTATTAGCATTGTGAACGCAGCAGAGCTTGTAACGACACGCCCCCTCAAGTGTAGCCGCGAAACAAGCCACATCAAACGCCACGGCTATACGGCAACCGTCTCTCCCTCCGCCGGCCACCCAAAAGACAGATCGAGCGCCGCTTGGTTAAGCGTATGCGGCGTCTCGGTCCCGGTGACTATGCAGTTTCAGGGGTCGAAATACGGGCGTGCTGCAAGCCCAGTGGGCACGCTAGGGTGTCCCCTAACTCGCCTAATTGTGAGGCGGTGGTCCGTTTGGCGCAGGCCTACGGAATCAGGGCAACGCTCTTTTGATCTTGAGCTGAGATCACCCGAGTGAGAGGGCGATGAGCAGCTCGCGCAGACAAGCAAGGGTTCGACCCGATTTTAATCGAAATCGACGCAAGCGTCATTGAGGAACGGCCGGAATTCATCCTCGAGTTTGAACATGTAGGCCATAGCCGTCCGGTTAGGATCGGCGATCGAGCCAAGCGGCGATCACGCAGTACCTTCGGAATGGCGACGGCTTGTGCGTTTTAATTGCGAACGGAGTCACGCTGACCCCCGTGCGCTGAGGCCATTGAGGCTCGTTACAGGTGTAGGCAAATCTGAGTTCGGACCTACCGGGCTGTAACAGGGACTCCGTAGCTAGTGACTGCAAAGTCACTTTCGGAGATCAAAATGTTTCAACCCTTGCTGTCTTCAGCTTCAACCGGCCAGCCGGTTTATCTCAAACTCGTCATAGACAACTGTAACTCTTTGAATGTTATCGAGGATGAAGGGCTGCTTACTTACGCAGATTTCTTTCATGTTCCAGAAACCCCGCCCAAGGCGGGATTCATCAGCCGTCTCTGGCAATCGTTCGGACTGGCTGCTGACGCTTTTTACGTTGGGGCGATTACGGTTGAGGCAATGGGCACCCTGTTCGCGGGGCAGGCAACCGAGAATAGTTCTGCGCAGGACTGCTGTGGGACCGTCGAAAAGCTGCACGCGCACCTCGCCGCTACGTCGGACCAGCCATTGCTAGGCATCGGCGTCAATCGCCAGACGCTAGACGGGACGCGCAACACATGGCTGCCGTGAACGTATATTTCGAAGCGACAGTCGAGCCATTCAGGATGGCCGAGATTTACGAGGCAATGTCGGATATCGAGGTCATCGAATTCTTTTGGTCTGGCGTCCGCGTCTATCACGGAAGCTCGCGATCCTTGCACCGGCGGGGGATCGAATGCGAGTCCGATTTCACGGACATGATTCGCATTGAGATCATTTGCGATGGTGCAACGGCGTTCGCTGTGGCTGATCTTATTGATGACACGGCCAGGGTGGGCTGCCCCGGCGCAGATCGAGTAATAATTCGACCTGTCACTGTTATGTTCGGATCTGGGTCGCGATTTCCTGTAGATCAGACCGCTAGCAAATGCATCACCCACGGTTAGCCACCCATGGAAGCCTCGGTATCCGGAGTACTTCAGCGGTTCTCCCTAGGCTTTAGGCACTGTGCCACAACTGGCAGGGCATAGAGTGGGTGGCCGCCGCTTGGGCCAGGCGCCGAGCGATTACGCTACGTGGTGTTACTTTTTACGTCACGCGCGTCGTTCGGGCCTACCCGGCGCCGACCACAAAGCGGCGGGATATTGCAGATGTAGTCGAATACCAGAAACGGAAACAAAACGAGAAAATTTGCTCCGTCATAATCGACTCGTCCATTCGGGGTGTTTCCCTTGATTCAGACCGTTGAGCAACGTCAACTAATCAACAGAGAGAGTAACATGAAAATTCTAGACGGCATGCAAGCCCGTAACTTGATCGTCGATCGACCCTCCGATGGGGGCATAGCGATAACTTCATGGGGTGAGATGGGCCGTATCCGACTGGCGTCAGAAACCGCCACGAGCTCGCTTGTCGTCATGGATTATCGCGCACCAGCGGGTTTCAGTCCTCCACGTCATATTCATCGTAACGACGAAGAGATCTTCTTAGTGCAAAAGGGCCGTATCGCATTGTGGTCCCCGCATCAGTGCGGGACGGCGCTTCCAGGTGACTTGGTAATGCTGCCCAAGGGCATTGCACATACTTGGCGGTCCTCCGGCGATGAAGATGTGCAATTGCAGGTCATCACGTCGCCTGGTGAGTTTCAGACCTTTTTTTCTGAGATCGCCCGGCGGGGGCTAACTGTGAGCGATGTAGAGGATCTGACAGCCGTCGCCAACAGTGCCGGGATGGACATCGTCGGCCCGCCTTTGACCGCGGATGAAGCGGATGCGATCTTCCGTGGCGAGCGGATCGCCTAACGTCGGATGAACAGAGCAAGGTCGAGCCGCACCAGTGGCGGCCGGCCATCGCAACCATGATCCGTAACGACGATTACTACAGCCCGATGTTCGCAAGGGTAGGTGTTGAATTTCAGCCCCTGCAGAACATGTTCTGTCATCCAGACTAATGAAGTTGAGTTGAGGAGTTGGCAACCTCGACCATCTCCGGCACACGTCGATATTCAGGTTTCAACAGGGACCGGAGATGCTGGAGCACCACTTCGTGGTCTGCGTCAAACCTCGGTGCTGCGAAATCCATGTGCCCCTCCAGGAATAGGAATCGGGAGCCTACCATGTGAAGATCGTCGATCTCCGCGAGCAATCTCGGCATCTCGCAAGGCGTCAGCAGCAAGCTGGGGCTGATGCGGTATGCGATCGTGTCTTCGGTGGTGATCATGCTTCTGTAGATAAATTCTTCGCGTGGTACTGTCGAGCGCCGATCGCGATCCCGTACGACAACAATAATTCTATTGCCGGATATGGCCGCTCACGGCCGTCGTCAGGAGAGACCGTCCAGGCGGGGACAAGGGTAATGCTTTACGCGTGGAGGAAAAAAGTGTTGCGTCTTCAGCTTCGAGATAGGTTTTCCGTCCTGTACATCTGAACGTGCGATGTTCGAGACGGGTATCGATTGCGTTTTTCCATTTTGGCGCTTCACAGATCAAAAATTTAAATGCCTACTCTTAGTCCGTAATCACGTTCGTCGTTAGCGTGGATAGATGCCGGTATAGCGTCGCTTGYAGTCCCGCTCTGCAACGCCGGTACCGGGCGAAATCGGAAGGCGACCGAGATTTCAAATGAAACACTCTCGAGCCTTTCAGTAATCAAGCTCATAATTCGGCACGATATTGTGTGAGCGGAATACCAGAATCTCCGCGTCAACACAGCAGGACGATCATGCCGATATTTCTTTCCAAAATTCACAAAATGACTGCCGTTATTTTGCTCAGCATATGCACACTACCATCACTCGTGCATGCCACTGGTGATATCAAACGAGGGAAGTATCTCGTGCAGCTTGGCGGCTGCAACGACTGTCATACTCCCGGCTATTTCCTCGGAAAATCTGATACAAGTAGATATCTCGGTGGCTCCGATGTGGGCTTTTTCGTACCCAATCTCGGGACATTTGTAGGTCCGAACATCACTTCCGATACAGAAACCGGAATCGGGAAATGGTCCGAAGATGACATCGTGAATGCTCTCCAAAAAGGATTGACTCCAGACGGTAGAGAACTTGCTCCGGTTATGCCATGGTCAGCATTTGTCAATTTGACGAAAGCGGACGCTCAAGCAATAGCAGCTTACCTTAAATCACTCCCACCAGTTCACAGCGCTGTACCCGGCCCCTTTGGCCCATCAGAGCGCGTCACCGTACCCACTCTAAGAGTTGTGGCGCCGGATCCTTCGGCGAATTAAACGGTGCGATAAACCAGGGGCATTCGGCTGTCTTGCGCGCGAATTTTTGGGTGACGAACGGCAGATGGATGCCTTCACGCCTCGTCGCTCGATGTGAAATCGAACTAGACAGTTTGCCCATATTTACGCGATTCCAAGCCCGGATCTCCACTGGGCTCGCGTGCCGAGAAATAATAGATAATTTTGGACACATATCTACTATGATTAGATTTGCATGAGGACATACCGGGGTCGGCAAGACGGTTTTCTCGACTGCGCTGACCGTCGCTCTCGGCGCCGACTATTGGAAGCCGATTCAGTCGGGCCTCTATGAAGAGACCGACTGCAAAACCGTGCTTCGGCTCAGTGGAATTTCCAGCGAGCGGATCTTGCCGGAGGCCTATCGTCTGTCCACTCCAGCATCGCCGCATCTCTCAGCCCAACTGGACGGTGTTGTGATCGACACCGCCCAACTTGTCCTGCCCGCACGAGACGCACCCTTGGTCGTCGAAGGGCTATCGCTCTTTCGTTGTCGTTAGCGAATCGAGAAGCGACCATACGATCGCATCTTGTTAGAGATTTAAACGCGGAAGATCAGTGCACTGATCATTCCGGCCCCGCTGCTGGCACTAAGCAGACGTTCTCCTTCTGCAAATCTGGCTTCAGCTATGAAGCTGGCCGGAGCGGCGTAGGACCGCTCCGGATGCGATCACCTGCGATTGCCGCGGGCATCGATGCTGATCCGTCCACCGCCGAACGCTATGACGTGAAGCAAGCCGCCGGCCATCGCAATATTCTTGAAGAAGTGGATGAATTGGTTCTGGTCGCTAAGCGCGCTATGGAAAATCATAGCAGTAGCAAGTGAGAACAGCGCCAGGACGCCAGCGACTACACGGGTGCGATAACCAAGCAGCAGCGCAATGCCGCCGACAATCTCGACGAAAGCCGAAAGGGCAAAAGCAATGGTCGGCAACGGCAGCCCGACCGATTGGATGTATCCGATCGTCATTGCTGGAGCTGCGATCTTTGACAGACCGGATAGGATGAAAATCGCACTAATCATCGCGCGCCCCGCGGCTGGTACGATCGCAGGTATCTGGTTGCCGCTCATCGAGGCCTGGACATCGGCGGCAAAGGGTTGGGTATTCATGTTTGAACTCCAGTTTTTTCTGAGTTAGTGGGTTGTGTCCGAGCATTACTGTAGCGCCGCCGAACCGGACATGCCCGGCAGCTGTGGATACGTTTGAGGAGCGCGATGCTAGCGCTGTTAAGATTACCGGCTCGGGAACGAGGCCTGGGACTATTCGCGGCGGATGGTCCGGAATGTTTTGCGCATCTCATCCGTGAAAAGCGCTGGCTGTTCGAAGGCTGCGAAGTGCCCCCCGCGATCGACCTTGTTCCAGTAGAACAGGTTGGGCCAGAGCGCCTGAGCCCATGCCTTGGTTGTCGTAAATATCTCGTGCGGGAACACTGTCGCGGCCATCGGTAGTTCGATGCGACCGGCATTGGCACCGCGTCCGTTGCGCGCGTTCTCCCAGTAGAATCTGGCCGACGATGCCGCTGAGTTGGTGAACCAGTAGACCGAGATGTCGTCAAGCATTCCGTCCATACTCAGCGCATCCTCGGGCTGGCCTTTATTGTCGGTCCAAGCTTGAAATTTCTCGTAGATCCACATCGCCTGTCCGACGGGAGAACCCGCCAGTCCGTACCCGATCGTCTGCGGCCGGGTGGCTTGTTCGCGGAAATACCCGTAGCCGTCTCCCGTAAAGCGTTTGACGCCATTAATGGCTGTTTGCTCCTCTGGTGTCGGATGTGTGGGCAGCGTCTCGGGCACGACGAACTGCCAGTTGACGTGCGCCGCGATCAGCCCTTCGGGCCGAAGGTGGCCAAGGGCATGCGTGACCCCGGAACCCCAGTCTCCGCCTTGGGCCACCCAGCGCGTATACCCGAGTCGTTGCATCAGCGTGGCCCATGCGCGGGCCGTCCGCTCAACGGTCCAACCGGTCTCGCTAGGCTTGTCTGACCAGGCAAAACCCGGCAACGAGGGAATTACCACATCGAATGCGTCCTCCGCGAGGCCGCCATGCTTCGTCGGATCGGTGAGCGGGCCGATTACATCTAAGAACTCCACGATCGACCCCGGCCAGCCATGCGTCAAAATCATCGGTAGCGCCCCTGCATGTTTTGATCGCACATGGATGAAGTGGATGCCAAGGCCGTCGATTTCAGTGCGGTACTGCGGAACAGCATTGATACGCCGCTCGAAGCGCCGCCAGTCATAGTTGTCACGCCAATAATCGATAAGCGCCTCGGCCTTTTCCAACGGGACGCCCTGGGCCCAATCGGGCGCAGTTTCCTGCTCAGGGAAGCGCGCTATACGGAGGCGCAGCTTGAGATCGTCTATCGCTTCTTGCGGGACGGAGACACGAAAAGGAACAATCGCTGACGTCGCAGGGGCGATTGAAGATGACGAGTTCTGTGCGAGCGCCCTCGACGAAAGTCCGCCCATCGTCGCGACTACCAAGCCTTTCGCAAGGCTGAGCAGCACTTGCCTCCTCGAAGCAGATTCGATTTGGTGAGGAAATGATTTCGCGTTCACGGTATAACTCCTTAGAATTGCGAACGACTATGGCAAGCCGGATGTCGTTAGGGCTGGATTACAAGGTAGATGGTTCACCGCTGGCCCGGCGAAACTCATCCGAGGTCTCGTCGAGGAAGACGTAGAGTGCCGTGATCTTGCCATCGCGGACAGTGATGACATCCCAGCCGGTATATTCAGGCGTCTCACCACGTGGTCCGGAACCCCAAGCCAATCGCCCCGCATTATGGAGCACTTGAGGATTGCCATGCGGTGTGTAGACGTAGTGGGGATGCGTCTCCCGCAGATCGCTAGCGAACTTATCGATCGCGTCGTGCCCGGTGATTGCACCAGGGGGCACGTAGAGAATGGCGTCCGCTGCCCAAAGCTCGCCGATCGCCGCGCGCCGCCGCACGCCATCGTTTTCGCCGAAAACCTCCTGAAGGTTCCGGTCGAGCAACTCGCGGATTCGCGCCGCAGATTCGTCAGACTGTATCATGACATCTTTCCTTGAGAGGACGCCGAACCTCGGCTACGGGATTGCGCCGAGGTTTTTAGCGACACGTGGAACTTCAGATTTGAGCCAAGCCACCATCGACGAAGAGTTCGATTCCGTTGATGAAGCTAGCGTCATCGGACGCAAGGAACAGCACGGACTTTGCGATCTCTTCAGGTTGGCCGACGCGGCCTGCGGGGATGAGGCCCGCCAGGTAGTCTTTGGTTCCCTGCGCCTGCGCGCCACCGCCGAACAACTGGTCGAGTCCTGCAGTATCGGTCACTCCTGGGCTGATCGCATTGACGCGGATGTGCCGGTCCTTAAGATCGAGCATCCAGTTGCGGGCGAAGTTGCGCACCGCTGCCTTTGTCGCCGAATAGACGCTGAAGGCCGGCGTGCCGGAAATGCTTGTGGTAGAGCTTGTAAGAATAACGGAGGCGCCGTCTTTCAGAAGCGGCAGCGCCTTTTGAACTGTGAAAAGGACCCCCTTTACATTCGAGTCGAACGTCTGCTGATAGTGCTCCTCAGTAATCGCGCCGAGTGCAACCATTTCTCCTCCGCCCGCATTGGCGAACAATATGTCAATCTGTGCATGCTTTTGCTGAACAGCGTCGTAAAGGCGATCGATATCAGCAAGGTCAGCCGTATCGCCACGGACCGCAGTGACTCGGCCGCCGATCTGCTTCACCGCTGCGTCCAGTGCGTCCTGGCGGCGGCCCGTGATGAATACTGACGCACCCTCGGCGGAAAATGCCTTCGCCGCCGCAAGACCGATACCGCTCGAGCCGCCCGTGATCACTACGACCTTGTCTTTAAACCTGTCCGTCATCGTCTTTCTCCTTGAAGTTACGGCGAAGCGCCGTCGTCTTCATATGTGCAACAAGAACGATGGGGGCTGTAGTCTGCAAATCCTGCACTTAGCGTTCTACAGGACGAACGATGATGGGCGTTGGCTTTGATGGATGGTTGACGGGCCGTGCCTAAGCCGAAGTCGAAAACTCAGTTGAACGGCGGCAGTTCTTGAGCGGCTAGGCTTGCAGTCGATCGCTGGTCGAGCTGTCGCCTTCGGGTGACCGACAGCTGCCAAACGTTTCACGAGCGATACCAAGCACACATGTGAAAGCCAAGCGAAAGGAACCCGTCACACAGATGAAGGTTTGCGATCTTACTCCGCCAACTGATTTTCGTAACGCAAGGCCCAATCGCGCAACGTCGCGAAGGTCGGCATGAGGTCGATGCCGGCCTGGGATAACGCGTATTCGACCCGTGGAGGGATCTCGGCATACGCGGTGCGAATGACGATGCCGTTGCAAGCAAGGTCACGGAGCTGCTCGGTCAGCATATGCTGAGTTATACCGGGCAGGGAACGGCGAAGTTCGCCGAAACGCATCGAACCATTGATCAGGCTGCATACGATCTCGATTTTCCACTTGCCGGTGATAGCCCCAATTGCCCGCTGGAAACGCATAACGTCGATTTGTTCGGGTCCCACGCAGCCTTCACAATCTTCCCCGTAAACTCGTGCCGCTATAGTCTGGTTTTTCATACTACCTCTGCAAATTCATCCTACTTGCCAGGTTTAATACGCTTCGCAAGTATTAGCCGCAAGGAAAAGTGGAGGTATGGAAAGTAATGCGTGGTTAGGTTTGGGCTTGAAGGTTGACGTCCGCGACGAAGGCAAGGTGTCACGCGGTGTGGGAGGCTACGGTTAAACCGCGACGATCGCATGTCAAATGACGCGATCAACCGGACTTCGGCTTTCCACCTTCAGTCCCGAGTTCCATAAATACCCTTTACGCCACTGACCCTGAAGAGCGGGGTCAATGATTCTGGCAGGGCGAGAGCTTCGAGGCCAGCGTCCGACTTGTTGCTATGGGGTTCACGTTTTAAGCCAGGCAGATCGCATAATGGATCGTCGGGAACCTGTGAAAACGTCTCGGGACGAACTGCTGGTAGCCGTTTCCTTTCCAGAGCGTTGAGCGTATAGAATGCCGTCAGCTTCCATTCGATTGGCTACAAATTCTGCTCCCGGAATGGTGCGGTGGATCTGATATGAGCATGCCTATAGACTGGCAGCACGCTAACCGTTATTGCGGGTATACCAGCATTTCACCAAACCATCCCGCGGATCCTCCAAGGCCCTCCTATATTGAAAAAAGTGCAACGCAGTTTTGCCGTCGAGTACAAAAGCGGCAGGCGAAAGCTTGATACCAGGTCGAACTCGATCTGGGGCAACATGGATCTAAAGTCCGTCGCCCGTGACCTGGAGGAAGAGGCATTGCCGTTTCTGTCGGGGAGCTCTCAGAGTGGCAAATCCAACAATGAGATGTCTTTACCGGAACCAGATCAAGCCGAGGCGTTGTTGACACCGCCTCTCGGGGCGTCGACAACTGCATCAGATACACAGGAGATGAGCATGGCCGACGAGACTGATACAGCAACCAGTGCCGATGCGCCGATCGTTGTTGAAACGCCTATTGCGCCGAAGAAACAGCGCAAACCCCGCGCCAAGAAAGCGGCGGCACTCGAGACCGCGTCAGCTGGCGCTATGGCAGAGCCAGCAGCTGCTCTGGCCGGGGCCGGTGGTGTGAAGAGGAGAGGGCGCAAGGCAAGGGTGATCGAACCTACGGCGAGCGCCAAACGCGCACCTGTGCGCCGTGCTCCAAAGGCTGTGCAGACAGCGCCGGCCGCGCCGATGACGGCGATCGACGAGATCGCAGATCTCTTGCAGTTGGAAGAGGAAAATCAGCGGCTGCGCAAGCTTCTGGCTGAAAAGCTTCGCGCTGAAAATGCCGATCTGCGCAAGCGGCTCAAGCTCGATTGATATAGGCAGCCGGTCAACCGCCGGCCGCATTTCCATGCTTATCCAGCATACATTTTGGCGGCGGTGGATGCCGTTGCCGGAACTAAAACTCACTGCCTGCTTGCGGGATAAAGCACGAGGTCGGATAGATGGCGTCTCCGTGGAAAATTCTTGCCCGACTGATCTCACCGGGGCGAGAACAAAAGCGAGAAAACGGCTCGACCACGAAGGCTACGCCGGACGCGTTGGCTATAGCGGGTCCGACTGAAGCGCCTGCCGAGGAGAGCGTGAATGGCACTGATCGACCGGCAAGCGAAGAGCTATCTCGTCACGGTCAAGTCGCTGCAATTTCCGTCGAGCCTGTGCATTCCGAAGAAGCCGTAAACGGTGGCGGCGATAAGGTCGATCTCGAAGATATCAAACCCGTCGGGGCCGCTCATCCGGCTTTATCCGGCGGTACTGGCATCGACGTTACCGCTGCACATGATGATGCTACGCAGATCAGGCGAACTGTCAAAGTCGCACCGCGCAAGCAAAGAAGTCGCGGCAAAGAAGCGGTGGCGATTTCGAACGGTTCCCAGGCCTCCCAGATCGTGCACGCTGCAGATGAAATGAACCTGGATGAAGAGATCAGGGTGCTCAGGGGTCAGCTGGCCGGAAAGCTGAAGCTGCAAAATGCGCAGTTAAGAAAAATGCTGGAGCGGTTTGAACGGTGAAAATGTTGCGGTGCTTTTGAGTCAAGGATCGACTGCAAGCCTGTTGCAAGTGAACAATCTCAGATTTGAATAAGGTGTCGCCGGTTCGATTCTGTTCAAGAGCACGAATGTTGGTCCTGCAACGCGCCGTGGCCGACAGCTAGGCTCTCGAACGATGTGCGTGTTTGCTGAAGAGCCCCTGCCGAAGGATATAGGCAAAGACGGTTGGCGTTCGTCCATTTGATTGGTCCGTCATCGGCGGATCTCTTCCGAAGGCTCAGTCTCCGGGCGAGAGGGCCGGCAAGTCGCCAACGACGATCTCTCTCAGGCTGTGCCGGAGCGTTGCGACGCTGGCGTTACCGTTCAGTCGCTCGAATTCTTGCTGCGCATCCTGCCAGAGAGGAGCCGCTCTTTCATGCAAGCGTCGGCCTTCGTCCGTGAGTTCAATGATACGAACTCGGCCGTCCACGGGTGATGGCTTGATCGTGACGAAGCCGTCGCGTTCCAGGACGCCAACCATCTTTCCCATCGCCGTCCGCTCGATATCGAGCCGTTCGGCAAGAGCGTTGACAGCGGCACCGTCAGCCTCGTCGAGAGCCGCCAGGGTCAGGAACTGCGTGATACGCAGCCCGACAGGCCCAAGATGGGCATCATAGAACCGCGTGATCTGTCGGCTCGCCTTTCTCATGGCGGAGCAATTGCATTGATCGATTCCAAGCGGTTGGTTCGCCGACAACAAATCGTTTTCCTTTCGAATCCTGCTTATTGTCCGCAGGCTGTATGGCGCAATGTCCAAGACTCCGCATCACATAGCCTGCGGCTTGGCGGTTTCTCTAACATCTTGGCGCTTAGAACAATCCTGGCGGCGGTGTGATATAACCGGGCACCTCGGCTGAAAGCGTGCTCTTCAGTAGTGCCGTTCCCTGGTCGGCCATGATTTCGCTCTTGCCAGCGGCGAGTGCGTCATAGGTCTGGCGCACCACATCCTCTGGGCTGGCCTTCGGCACATCGATGCCATTGGTCAGGTCGGTGTCCACGAAACCGACATGCAAACCGAGAACCTGGATGCTACGATCTTGAAAGTGAAAGCGAAGCTGGTTCGTGAAGCTCCATGCCGCCGCCTTTGATGCAGCATAGGGTGTCAAGATAGGCCGCGGAAGCCACACGATATCGGATAGCACGTTGATGATGGCAGCACGCGGCTTGGCCGACAGGATCTGCTCGAAGGCCTGCGTGACGCGGACGACGCCATAATAGTTGGTATTGAATAGACGCTGCGACTGCTCTTCGACATCGTTTGCCAGAGGCCCGTCGATAAGAGCAGCGATGCCCGCGTTGTTGATCAGCAGATCAGTATCCGCCGCCAATTCCGCTGCTGCTGCGATTGATGCCTTATCCGTGACATCGATCCGGACGGGGATGATGCCCGGTTCGTCGAAGTCCGTCGTATTGCGCATGCCTGCATAGACCTTCTTCGCTCCGCGGCGGCGGGCCTCGCGTGCAAAGGCTCGGCCCAGGCCGCGATTGGCCCCGGTGGTGAAGACGGTGGCGTTGGTGACATCCATGACAGATTACCTCTCTAAGGCCACAGATCAGGGCATCCAATAGCCCGCCTGCGCGCATTGGGTTTAAAGAAAAAGGTTCTCCGGCAACTGGTCGGACAGTGCCTCGCGAAGATTGGCGGCGAGTGACAACACAGCACCAAGCGGGCTCATCCGCACGCTGACGCGTGGCACCGAACCATCGGGATTCCGGTCGACAACGACGACGGCGTTAAGGCTCTCCCCGCTTGTCAGGACCGCCTCGTATTCGAGAAAGAGGCGCGAGCCAACAGTCTCGAGAAAGGTGGGATTTTGCGAAGCGTAGAAGGTCCCGACCGTGTTGACGGCCAGCTTAATCTCGTCGCGTCCGATGACGGAACCTCGCAGCACGGAGCTGGTCAGCTCCGCGTCCACAGTCAGATCGTCGAGGAAAGGGTGGCGCTGATCCTGAGTATTCGACATAATTCAACCCTCTATTGGTTCGAGCCCGCGCTCAGGCAAAAACAACCCGATTCTGAGCGATGAATTGTTGCACAGAGAGAGCCGGTGTTCCGGTGATCTCCTCGACCGCATCGTTGGCGCCCGAAAAAATTCCGTCACGGTAATTCTGAGCGACTTCGACGAGATGCTGGGTCAGGAAGGGCGGAAATTTGTAGACATTCTCCATATTGCCGCGGAACTGGTCGATGGAGGTCGGCGCGTATTCGATCTTCGCGCCGAGAACCTCGCTCATGGCCGCGGCGATCTCGGCGTGGTTTAGTTCGATCGGGCCGGTGAGCGTGTAGGTCTTGCCCCCATGGCCTTCCGGATTGGCCAGGATATGGGCGATGACACGGCCCTGATCATCGGTAGCGATCGGCGCATGACGGCCGTTCTCGAACGGAAACTCGATCTTTTTCTTTGCCCAGATCTCCTTGGCGAAATGCGGATAGACGAGCCAGTCCGCAAAGAAGGTGGGACGCAGGTGGGTGGTCGCCACGCCCGACCAGTCGAAGACGCGCTCCGAAACCCAGTGATCCTGGGCGGCGTGGCTTGCCGATTCGCGCCGTGCCGAAATCTGCGACATGTTGACGATCGCCGAGACACCAGCCTCCTTTGCCGCCTGCGCGAAATACGCGGCGGCGCCGATGATGCCGGGTGCGATCGGGTGCAGGAAATAGGCCGACGTGACGCCCTCCATCGCAGCCCTGATGTCATCGATGTCGGTGAAATCACCGACGGCGATTTCGACCCCGCGCTGTCTGAGGGCTGCCGCACGTTCGTCATCCGAGCGCACATAAGCGCGCACGTGCTTGCCGATCTTGAGGAGCTCGTCGATCGCCGCGCCACCGGTCCGCCCGGTTGCACCGCTGATGAGGATGGTTGCCTCGCTCATAACCTGTTCCTTTCCTGTTCAGGAGAATTCGCTTGAGATAGGATATAAGAGCATATGCTCTCATGTTCAAGAGAGCATATGCTCTTAATCTGTTGACGCTTCCTCTGATGGCTTCGCGCGCTCTACTCAAACGATGCATCACGGGGATGTATCGCTCGGATGGTCGCGGGCACGATTAGTCTCGCTCGGTTCTGCCTGGGGCCCTTACTAGGCTACTCGGGACCTGCTGCTTATTGCGGACACTTGCGTTTGTCGGATGATAGGGCCGTGGTGGGATGGGATCTGGTAGGAAGGCGCCTAAGTTGGTATCATCCATCCGACATCGTTTTGCACTTTGGTGGATGTCTCTCATTTCCTTCGCGTGGCAAGTCTCGGGGAGCGGATCGAGGAGATCCAAAGAGGATCGAGACCGGATAGGAGGTTCGCGTGCTCGCCGATCGGGTGTCCGTCGCCATTGGCAGGGGATACAACATCCCGCCGCCTCCAACCGTCGCCGCTCGAATTGCAGGTGCGTCGGAAATTGCGTTTTCGCACTTCAAGAGCCTAGAACCTCAGCCTGGCCTGTCTGTGCCATCTCCCCGCGAGGAGGCTTTCGTCTTCAATGTCCCATTGGCACCTGCACGCTATCCGATCGTGTCGATCGATGGCAGGCGGCAATCCGTCGTTCAGGATCCGGGAAAGGCTTATTTATTCGATCTAACTTCGAGAAACGAAGTTAGTCTGGACACGACTTACGACAGCATACGCATTCATCTGCCACAAACTGCCATCGACTGCATGGCTTATGAGAAAGGCCTTCCCCGCGTCGGAGGTCTCCGGGCCCTTTGCCTCGGACAAGACGATGCGGTTCTTTATCATCTAGCTCTCACACTACGGCCCGCAATTCTCCATTCGGTGCCGGTAACCACAGCTTTTATGGAGTATATTGCTTTAGCATTGCATGATCACGTCATTTATACCTATGGCGACATTCGCAGAGGCGCTCGCGCAAGCGGCGGACTGACACCGTGGCAAGTCCGTCGCGCCTGCGACTTCATCGAGGCGAATCTCGCTGACGATCCCTCCATTGCTGAGCTAAGTCGGGAGTGCGGTATATCCGCGAGCTATTTTGCGCGAGCCTTTCGCGTCACGCTCGGCATGACGCCTCACCAGTGGATCACAAGTCGTAGGATCGAGCGGGCAAAATCGTTGATGGTCCAGACCATGGAAAGCCTGGCCGAGATCGCCATCATGTGTGGGTTCGTCGACCAAAGTCATCTGGGGCGGCATTTCCTCAGGCTGGACGGCATCAGTCCCGCCCAGTGGCGCCGGCGGCGGCACTCAGAGTAGCGTTTCAACCCTGAACAATCTCGGACCTCCGGGCTGCAAAAGCGCTATCAAACTCGCAATCCCGCACAACTCGACGAGGCTGGCGAAGGTTTTGCGGGGACGATGTGATCAACACTGTCGGATCGTCCCAAAGAGGATGGTTCAATACTAGAGCCCAATCCCCCGTGTCACTACGTTGCTCAAAACCCGAAGCGAGTTCCGGGATTTGTCCACAAGACACGCAACGAGGGATATGTGACCCGGAAACAACCGCAAAGCCAGCGAGCCCCAAGGGCCCGATCAAATATCGAGCGGATGCATGTGCGGCGCCGTACGCCACGCGATCGACTGGGCGTTGCTTGGTAATGGACGCCACTCCAATCGTTGCAGCCCCAGTCTGGAAGCGTCTGGAAGCGCGTTTTCGACGGTCATCAGCCCATTTCGCAGACATAGGGACGAGCAGACTCGCGGCGAAGCATGCCGCTGTGATGTCACTTAGCCAACATCA
Organism: Rhizobium sp. 01T437; assembly: GCF_056398505.1. Lineage (NCBI taxonomy): Bacteria > Pseudomonadati > Pseudomonadota > Alphaproteobacteria > Hyphomicrobiales > Rhizobiaceae > Rhizobium > Rhizobium sp. 01T437. The sequence continues at coordinate 149,881 of NZ_JBFTPM010000012.1, read as the reverse complement.
GCATTTAGTCTGTCCAAATGAGGAACTTTCAAATGACCCATCCAGCAGACCAAATCCTGAAGTCTCGTCGCGATATGCTGTGCGCGGCCGCCGGCGGTCTGGTATTCTCCCTGGCGATTTCGAAGCGCGCCGCAGCAGCTTCAGGCGGTCTTGAGCCTCCAATGGCCTCGGCGGTTAAATATGTCGAGCATCACATAATACATGACGGCCACGTGGTCTACGCCCGTGAATATCCGGGGCAAGATCCAGCTTACGTCATGATGCACGGTTTTCCTGACAATCTCCACATCTACGATTATGTGGTTCCCTATCTGGCGAAGGCCGGCCGGCGGGTTGTCGTGTTCGACTTTCTTGGATTTGGGCAGTCGGAAAAGATCACGCAGAAGAATTATCCGTACACCTTCGAACAACAGGTGGGCGATTTAGCGGCCGTGGCCGACGCGCTGAAGCTCGACAAGTTCGTTCCGGTGGGCCACGACGCAGGAGGCCCCTGCGCCATCAACTATTCGATTGACCATCCAGATCGGATTGCCTGGCTTTGCCTGATGAACTGCTATTACGCAGAATCGCCGACGTTACGGCTTCCCGAAATCATCGAAGTCTTTGGTGACCCAGGGCTCAAGGACCTCGCGCAAGAATTTCTAAACACGCCGGAGATGATGAATTGGCTGCTAACCTTTCAGGACAATCATTTCCAAGCCAAAATGCCTCCCGCTCTCAAAGACCGCTTCACAGGCATTTTACGGCCGATTGTTCGGGACAACTTCGCGAGCGGTGCGGGGCCGGCTTTTCGACAGATGACGTCTCAGGTACGGGAAAACGTTGCGTACAATACGACCCGACTGCCTGACGTCCGCAAATTCGCGCCTAAGGTGACTCTCATTTGGGGCACTGAAGATCCCTATCTGACGCCGGAAGCTGCGGATGCGATCGCCGCGAACTTTCCGCATGCCACGGTCAAGTCAGTAGAGGCCGGTCATTGGCTGATCATCGACAAGCCGGAGGAGGTTGCTCGGCTCTTACTTGCAGAGGCGTAAGCCGGCGCACCGAGGCGCCTCGCGTATAGCTGACGCTTGAATTCCCCCCTGGAGGTAGTGTCAAGGAGCGTTGGTCAAGCGGGTCGTGCAGCGGCCTTCAGCGACAATCAGGCCCAGGACCTAACCAAGGTCTGTCGATCTTCCGGCGGCCTCGATCCGCTGGTCCCGCATGAGGCTGAGCAACTAATGATTGGCAGAAATCGAGGGCACTATGTCATTTCCGCCGCGATACGACGATCTATATTCGGCGGCGATTGAAGCGCGGAAACAGCGCTCGAGCCCTCAAATCGACCGCCGAGAAAGTGGAACGAGGATATGACGAAATACAGTGAATTCGAGTTCAGAACACAGCCATGGTTCGACCAGTCATGGTTCGATCAAGCCAATTTCCAGGGATTTAGCCAGTTCATCCCTATGAAGACGATCGTGATCCACTGCATTGATCCCCGCGCGTCTGAAATTCCTAAGGCAGTCGCCGACCATTTCGGGGATGAGGTCTATCCGGGCGAGAACATTCTCGATGAAGCCGGAAACCGGGTCGGCCACACGCAAACTTTGTTTGCAGTGTCAAACGCTGGCGGCCGTGCGCTTGCGGCGCTGCAATCGGTCGCGACCATGGACTATCTCTTCAAAGTTCAGAAGGTGGTTGTGGTGCATCACTCCTTCTGTGGCGCGACTGCTTTCACGCCGGAGCTCCTCATCGGCGATTTCCACGAGCACCATCACGCGGACATCTCGACGCTGTTTGATCACGACAGCCTTGCCATTACCGATTTCGAGAAATCCATAAGGCATGACGTCGAGCTGCTTCGCGCCAGCCCGGCAGTGCCGAAGAACGTCAAGCTCTACGGCTTCTTCTATGAAATCAATTCGGGCGCGTTGACCGAGGTGGCGCGTGACATTCCCGCGTCTGCCGCAGCTTTGGCCTAGGAAGGCTTCCATGGTCGATCATCTAACCGTCGTCATGCCGATCTTTGATCGCATGACCCACCTCGATTTTACTGGCCCGCACCAGTTCCTCTCGAGAATTCCAAACGCGAAGGTTTTGGTCGCCTCCGTCAACGCAGAGCCAGTGACCGCTGACGGCCTAACGTTCAGTTCTCTTGAGGACCTCGAAGCGGTTGATCGTTGCGACATTCTCTGCGTGCCCGGCGGAAGCGGTTGCTTCGCCGCGATTGAAAACGGCCGTTACATGGATGAGATCAGGCGCTTGGCCGGCAGTTCCCGCTATGTGACTTCCGTTTGCTCGGGGTCGCTGATCCTGGGCGCTGCAGGGCTCCTTGGAGGAAAACGCGCGGCCTGCCACTGGGCGTTCCGGGATATGCTTCCTTTGTTCGGCGCGATCCCCGATGACTCTCGGGTCGTCCGTGACGGCCGGATCATTACCGGCGGCGGCGTCACGGCGGGCATCGATTTCGCATTGGTCATGATAGCGGAACTCGCAGGACACGAAGTGGCTGAGGCGGTGCAGTTGAACCTCGAATATGCACCGGAACCACCATTCGGCTCGGGGCGCCCGGAGGCCGCGGCGCCGAATATTCGCGATGCGGTGATCGCACGCATAGCTGCCGCGGCGCCTGACGGCCAGGCAATAGTCGAGCGTGCAGCAGCCGATCTTATGGTCGCCTTGGGGGCCACGGTACAATGAGCACGACGACCATTCGATCGTTTTCCAAGGAGGGTAAGTTGCGGGACGCTCAGGTCGCTATGCTTGATAATCCAATTTGGTCGGCACTGACGATGGACCAGCAGACGGTGTCCAAAGGCGGAAGGCTTGCTCGCCGCTATGAACCGGCACTTTCGGTATTCGCCGCGATGGAGCAAGCAACTCCGGATGCTTACGCTGAGCTCGGCACGCTGCTGACCAGCGCTGACCAGGTTGCCTTGTTTACGACGCAACGTCTCGATCCGCCGACCTCATTTGAAGCGTCCGTGTTGGGCGAAGGCTATCAGATGGTAGCCCAAAGCATCCCGGAGCGGGCGCCAGAGATGACGCTCCAATGTTTCGACCTAGCCCCAGCAGATGTCCCTGACATGCAGGAATTGGTGAACCTGACGAAGCCTGGTCCCTTTACAGCTCGGACCATTGAGCTTGGGCGTTATCTTGGAATTCGCCAGCAAGGCACGCTGGTGGCGATGGTCGGTGAACGCATGCGGTTCGGTGGTCTGGTGGAGGTCAGCGCGGTTTGCGTCCACCCCGACCACAGGGGAAAGCGACTGGCACAAATGCTAACTGTCGAGCTTTGCACGCGCATCAGGTCAAATGGCGGCATTCCATTTCTTCATGTTTATGCGGGAAACCAATCTGCGATCGCGCTCTATGAAAAACTCGGATTCGTCAAACGCCGACGATTGCACGTTACCGGCCTCTCCCCCGCACCGGCCGACCCTATCAAGGAATAGCTGCTGGATTAGAGGTCGGAATGTTTTAGCTGCCAATGTGGCAACGAGTCACTTAGGCCGGTCCACCGTCGGTCGGAATATCCTTGGAGAAAAGCAATGCTCTCGGAAATCAAAGCTCCGGACACCGATATTGTCCGCAAAGCCGTGGACTTCGTTCGATCGGTGTCCAATGACATGCTCTTTAACCACCTCATGCGTTGCTATTATTTCGCCGAGCTTCTCGCGCAGAAAGAAAACTCGAAAGCGGACCGCGAGATGATTTTCCTTTCGGCGACGCTGCACGATCTTGGATTCACCGACGTTGGCCGCGGCCCAAATCGCTTTGAGATCGAGGGTGCGCATGCAGCACGCCGCTTCCTCAAGGACCACGGCGTCGCCGACGACCGGACTTGGCAGGTGTGGACCACGATTGCCGCCCATACCTGGGATCTCAATCTCTTCAAGGAGGATGAAGCACGCATAACGCAGCTCGGCATCCTTTATGACGTCATCGCCTTGCCACCCGAAATAAAGCTAGATCCTGACGATGTAACCGAGGTGGTGCGGCGATACCCACGATTGGGATTCAAGCGGGGCTTCTATGAAATGCATCGCGAAGAACTCGACAGCAAACAGCCGTATCCGCACCGCTTTCATATGTGCACCTGCATTGAGCATCAGCGGAACGGGAAACTCGATATACCCGACCCGCAAGTCTGGTTGGACGGCGCTCCGTTCGACGAGTAGGCGGCTGTTCGATCGACACCTTGACTTACTCGACACGTTGATTGCCGATCCGCAAAAGTAGAGCGGTGGGCGAGTACCCGTAGGGATAGGGTTCCGCTCTATTGACACTCACACCACGAATGGCACGTATGACCGCATGCCCATGAATTCTGCCAAGCCAACCTGGAAAGAGCGTCGCAAAGTCGTTCTTGTCATTTTCGATCGCTCCAAAATGCTTGATGTGACCGGACCACTTCAGGTGTTCAACGATGCTCGTCTGGAGGATGGCAATCCAGCCTACGAGGTCATCCTGGCATCTGAAACAGGTGGGCCAGTCACCACGGACACGGGCGTGACGTTGGATTCTGAACGGATCGATGACGTGATGGCCGGCCCGATCGATACATTGCTGATTACCGGTGGCGCGCCAGCGCAGTCGACAGCTGCAACCGCGTCGCTGCGCTCATGCCTGGCGAAGTACCTCGACCATCCACGCAGGATCGGTTCGATTTGCGTTGGAGCGTTTATCCTCGCGGAACTCGGCGTACTCGATGGTCGTGAGGCTACGACGCATTGGGAAAAATGCAGAAATCTGCAGCGCGATTACCCTTCGGTCATTGTCAGACCCGATTCGATATTTGTCTTGTCAGATGGAATCTGGACATCTGCCGGCGTATCCGCAGGGATTGATATGGCCTTGGCTATGGTCGAAGATGACCTCGGTCATGTCACAGCGCTGGCGCTGGCGCGTCGATTGGTTCTCTTCCTGAAGCGCCCAGGCGGCCAGTCACAGTTTAGCGTCGAACTCCGGCGCCAGATGCACGACGCTCGCGGCCGTTTCGACGATCTTCATACTTGGATGCGGGCAAATATTGGGAGCGACCTATCAGTTGCTGCGCTAGCCGCCGAAGCAAGGATGAGCCCTCGCAATTTTGCCCGCGTCTATCATCGTGATACCGGCGAGAGCCCCGCTCGTGCTGTCGAGCAGTTTCGCGTCGAAGCTGCCAGACGGCTGCTTGAAGCGGCTCCGGACTCTATTCAACGCATAGCGCATCGGGTTGGATTCGGGGACGACGAGCGCATGCGGCGCGCCTTTATGAAGGCCTACGGCGTCTCTCCTCAGGATTATCGAAGTCGCTTCGGGTAAGCATAGTGTTTCGGTGACGCCCTTGGACGTAGACAATCCCACGTCGCTCGTCGCACCCTTCCACAATGCCGATATCATAACGCGGCGTATGTCCCTGGGTGTGCCGGATCGCCACTACCCCTCCGATCTCTACAGCGCGGTAATATCCTGCAATTTCGGTATGCGTTTGATCGACACAAGGCGATAACGGACGTGGGTTCGCCCGCCGATGTTCGCGCAGCTTCTCAAGCGGCTCTTCATCGACCGCCGGAATACGCGGCAACGGGACCGGTATCATTTCCTCCTATACGGGGCAAAGGACATTGTCCCATAAAATCAGAGACTTGCCGTCAATGGCCATGGGTCGCAGGTTCACATCCCTTCAAGGCGACCAGTGCGCTTACGACCACGCGCCCAACTCCATGAAGCCGCTTGGTGAACAGGACCCAAGGGGTTACTCCAGTTCCGATTTTCGTTTGAGCAGCAGACGCGCGCCCGTGTAGTCGCCATTAGTTATCTCGACACCGTGCAAAGCGTACGCCGCCTTGATTTTATCTTTCGTCGTTTCGGTCGCGACTCCAGTAGCTTCAAATCGATGCACCGTCGAGAAAGCAACTCCGGCATGGTCAGCGAGCTCTCTTACCGACCATTTAAGGATAGCGCGGGCTGCCCTGTTTGCCTCCGGAGTGAGTGCTGCCATTTAGCTGGACCAAAAAAATGAATACAGGTGTAGCGAAAAGTGCTTGACCTGCGTTCGCCAAGCATCTATGACTACGCTTGTAGGCATTGCATGGCAATTTAGCTAGAGCAACCGCGCCTTTCTGCACCTGAAATCCGTCTCGACTCCGCCGTTCTCGCGTGCGGAAGCGCATTGTCGTTATTTTGTTCCGGTGGTCACATGGAACTACGCCAGCTATCCTACTTCGTTGCGGTGGCCGAGGAGCTGCATTTCGGCAGGGCGGCAGCCAAGGTGCATATCGCCCAGCCGGCGCTGTCGAACCAGGTAATGGCGCTCGAGAAGGAGCTCGGCGTGCAGCTCTTCATCCGCTCGACCAGGCGGGTGGAACTGACGCGGGCAGGGGCGGCCTTCTACGAGCGCTCGGTCAGGATCCTCAGCGAAGTCGATCTGTCGACCGAGATCGCCCGCTCGGTGGCCGGCAAGACGACGCGGAAGATTGCGATCGGCACCGTCTATCCCGCCACGATCGGCGTGCTGCCGGCGTTCCTGTCACGCATTGCCCGCAAATATCCCGACATCCGCCTGCATATCGAAAGCGGCACCACCGATGACATCATCCGCCATATCGAGGCCGGCCGCATCAATCTCGGCTTCATCCGGCCGGTGGAGAATATCGGCTCGCTGCGCTTCTTCTCGATTGCTCATGAACGCTACCTGCTGGCTGTGGCCAAGGACAGTCCGCTGTCCTTGAAGAGCGAGATCGATCTCGAGGATCTGCGCGGCGAGAAGATCATCTCGTTTACCCGCCAGAACCTCTCCTACAGCGAACGGTATTTCGCGGCAAAATTCGAGGAGCACGATCTGACCGACAATGTCGCCTATACCTGCGACGACACGTTCTCTTTGGTGTCGCTGGTCTCAGCCGGGCTTGGCATCGGCTTCGTGCCGGAATGGACGCAGGATTTGCCGAACCGCGGATTCGAGCTGAAGAAGGTGCGTGGCGTCGACTTCAAGATCGGGCTCGGTGTCGCCTGGAACAGGGAGGATCCGACCGCCTCGCGTGACGACATCATCGATATCGCACGATCGCTGGTGCGGCCGGGCAGGTGAGGGAATCGGCAGCGGGCCTTCGATACCGACTTCGGTGCGGCCCCGGATCTGGTGAAGCGAAAGAGGAGCCGTCTTAGATTATGAGGATCGCGACTGGCTGCGAGGTCAGCCTAAAAGCGGAACGCGAGTGCGTGAGGCAGTCGGTCCCGCGTCTCCTTCGGACCGCTCACGCTGACGCTCCTGCGGCTGCCCTTCCTCACGCCCTCGTGTGACGCGAATTACCGGACTTGATGAAGTTGGCGAGAACCTCGACAGCTCGTGCCTGGCGTGCTTCGCTCGGTATGCCCTTCAGCCGGAACGGCTCGGCGAGGATATCGCCAACGACTTGGGACCGCAAGCAATGCGGGTGAGCGAACGCTGGTTTCGGTGTRCCGGGCTGGAAGCTGTGACACTAGTCAGAGAAACGGTGGAGAGCTATCCCGGGCACGCTCCGCCATGGCCCGACCTAGCAGACATATATGACAAGCATTTAAATCAGAAAAACGACGCGGAGGCTCTTCAATTCGAAGAGGGGGGAAAAGACCAGTAACTTGGGCTCGAAACCCCCTCCGGAACTCCTCTGATTATCGGTGATCGTTTCGATGGCGGACGGAGGCCGCTGTTAAGAATCACCGCAATGTCGTTCAGTAAAGGCATCTGGTAAGCGTACGTGCTGTGGTTTAATCCAAAAACATCGTCGCCTATGGAACTGACATCGATCGTGTCCATGCCTGCAGCTACCAGCGGCCCAAGTGGCGCGGACGCGTCGCCGGCACGGGGGTATCTCCAGTGGCGTTTGGACATAATTAGCGCTTTGTCGTTCCGGGAGGCGTAAAGTGTTATTCCCGACACAACTTGCTCCATGATGGGAGCAATGTTCTCAAACGTTCCCCTGTCAAAATCAGGCGCCGCGAAAATGAGTTCGTTGACCGGCCTGTTCCCCGACCAGCTCCCGAACTCATTTAACCCGCTGATGACCACTTGGCTACCCATACTATGAGCGATCACGTTGATAGTGGTCACCTTTGTTTTCCGAAGTGTCTCGATCAATTCGTGAAATCCCAACGCTGCGTATCGAGAATTCTCATTGTCCTGCGAGTACGCGAGCGGACTTCCCAATGAAGGCCAAGCGTACATCACCGGGATCCCAGCATACTGAGAATCCCATATTAGTTGCGCGAACCGGAAGGCGGCACCCTCGAAGGTGTTATTGAAGCCATGGACGAATATCAGCGCAGTTGTGTCGTTACCATCGTCGATCGTTCGCCTGAATTCTTCCTCGCCCAATCTCGAAACTGTTTTGAGCTGAAACTCTCCGTTCGGTTGCCTTTGGAATTGGAACAGGTTTTGGAACGACCATGACTTGTCTGCGACGGCGCCAAATTTATGTGTTTCCGGAATTTGTACTTCGATTGCGCCGTAGGAAAGCTTTGCACGGTTGTTTCCGTAGGCGATCCAGTTATCCCTCACGATTTGCTCCCGCGTCGTCGCATAGAGAATTTTCAAGGTGCGCGCATCATTGGTCTCAACGGCCTTTTCGCACTTTCCTGTCTGGACATTGAATGAGGCGCATTCAAATGGTGACCGCCAATCCGATACCAAATGACCGGAGTCAGGTAGATAGTCGCTGAAGCTCGCTTCGACCACGAGTGGTGGCGTCTGCGCGACAACCGAAAACGTAGCATCTTTTTCCGCTTTGCCGAATAAAACTGCCTTAGTCGTGTAAAGATTGCTCTGTACCGTTGTTACGCCTCCCGCAAGATTTGCTACGGAGATGCCTGGGAGCGCATGCTTTACCTTATCGGGATCCGAGGAACCGGCCGTCTCGACCGCTTTCACCCAGGCCTGAAAGGCGGAGTAATAGTTGGCCATTCCTTCCGTTACAGGGCCACCCTCCGCCCCCTTGAAGCTACTCCAACGTTTTTGAAAACCCAAGTTGAGTTCTGTTGGGATCGAGTTGAAATACGTGCGAGCTGCAAGCTGCCCTACAAAGGAGAAATCGCTGGTCCCGGGGAGATTTTCCTCTCCCAAAGAGAGCGAAAGCATTGGAACTCGAGATTCGTCGATCGCCATGCGATGAAGCTCATCAAACAAGCCGAGGCTGTCTTGACCCGCGACCGTGGAGATGATTGCCGCTGTCTTGTCTCCAGACACAAAGGCTCCGATCGACTTGCCAATTTTAGACCAATCGCTAAATCCGAAGGGAACGTAAAGTTCCATAATGTCGTCTTCCGCAACGCCATGCGATTTCAAAAAGCCTCGGGCTACCTGGTTTGATACGCGTGGGAACACATAATCGGTCCCGACAAGAACCCATCTCTGTGCTTTCGTGCGCTCAAGCAGATACGAAACCGCCGCGATTGTCTGTTGTGAAGGCGGACTGCCAGCGTAGACGATGTTCGGGTCGTCCTCTTCTCCCTCGAATTGTGCAGGATAGATTAGAAGACCTTTGTGCTCGTCAAGGACTGGTATCATCGCCTTCCTCGAACTTGACGTCCAGCCTCCGAAAATGACAGAGACACCTTCCTTCGATAGCATTTCATCCGCGATTTCCGCGTAGGTCGGCCACTCGGATTTCGCATCTTCGACGATGGGCAGGATCTGGCGTCCTAGAACACCGCCCCGCTCGTTTTGGTCCTCGATCATCATCATCAGGACGTCCTTGAGACGCCTTTCGTCTGGTGCCATAGATCCCGATAAAGAATGCAGTATGCCGACCTTTATAGGTTCTTGAGCAAAGCTCGCAAAGGGAAGCCCCCCTCCGGAAACCAAGGAAGCGATGCCGAGGACTAGGCATTTCCAGGCCATCCATCTCGCGCTCACGGTCAATCCTCCCCACTCCGCCGGCGATCGTGCAACCTATGGAATACGATATTTTCGGTGTCGGCAAGAAGGTTTAAGCAAAACCAGGAAAAATATGCCTTTGTCTTCAAATGGATTATGTAATCGCTTTGAGCTGCGAAGTAATATTGATTTGGTCGAGTGCCCCTCATTTCGCTTGGCAGGTCAATGTTATTGAGATGATGCTTTGATGAGTTCCGATGGCGAAGCCATCTTAAGCGCGGAAACCGGATGGTTTTATCGTAGTTCTCGATACGTCCATCCGTCCCGGAGCGCGTGTCGGCGTCCGGAGATGCGTATGATGTCGCTTTTGCGAGCCGCGTCGGTCGTTCGCTCTTCGGCAGAGCGGCAGCCAAGGTGCATATCGCCCAGCCGGCTTTGTCGAACACGGTGCTGGCGTTGGAGAAGGAACTCGGCGTGCAGCTCTTGCACGGCTGACGCTGCCACGGCAGCACCTTCGACGTTTCAATGGCTCAACTTCATGTCCACGCTTGCGGGCGCGACATTCAGGGGTGAGAATTTTCAAGCACTTAAGACGGGTTGGTGATGTCTTCAGAGGATGAGGTCAAACTCTCCGGTCACGAAGTTTCGTTGGCTTATGCCAAAGTCAGGCGGTGACTGCAAGGTTTCGGTGGCTGTCCAAGCGAAAAGGCACTGGGGTGGTGTAGGGCCCCTACGTATTTCGTTTAGGTTGTAAGCGTCGAGCTGCTTGGCTAATCTCCGTCATTCGGCAATGCCGAAAGGGTTCGGCACGGCTAGGGGACTTGATGTCAGCCGACTGGAATCTGAGTGCCGTGTGCGTGGCTGGCGTCGCGAGCGATCGTCCCGGCGCAGCTGACGTTACCATCGTCCCGCTGAAAGACGCCTCCCTCGAGCTGCCAACGAGTTCGTCGTTTGAGGAAGCCGTTGCTGGATGAATCGCGACATCCGATTTCAAGGCGTGGGCACCATGCTGAGGAAAGGAGTCGCCACCGATCTCGATTTTATAACGACCGACGCCATTCGGCATCATCCTTACTATCAAGAATGGCTGCGGCCCTTCGTTTGAAGTGGTTTGCGGGGGCTCACGTGAAGGCAGGCGAGGACGAATTCGCGCTATCCGTTCAGCGCTCCGAAGCGCGGGGGCCGTTCACCGATGCGGAAGTGGATCAGCTCCGGCTTCTATCGCGAGGAGTTTCTTCGGCCGTCGCGGTGGGGAGCGCACTGGGATTCGCAAGGGCCAAAGCGGCGCTCCAGGCGTTTGACATCTCCAACAAAGCAGTCGTCATACTAAACCGCTCTGGCGAGGCGATCCTGCTCAACCGAGCGGCCGAGCGATTTGTTTGTGATGATCTTCAGATCAGCAACAAGCATTTGACCTGTCGCGACCCTACCGCAAGGCGAACCTTGGACGCGGCCGTCCACTCCGTTTGCATGTCCGAACCGGGGAGCGAGTTTCTTCATCCGATAAGGGTTTCCCGTCAGAACGGCGGCGTGATCGTTGCCTTCGTCACTCAGGCAAGAGGCGTCGCGCTCGACCTATTCTCGCCGTGCCAGGCATTTGTGATCCTGATCGACCCTATGGAACGTAGAATACCGTCGCCCGACATTTTGCAAAAGCTATTCCCACTTACGCCTACCGAGGCAAGACTCGCTCATCGACTGGCCACCGGACACAAGCTCCACGATGTCGCCGTGAGCGGAGGCTTCTCCTACGAGACGGGTCGAAATCACCTGAAGAGCATCTTTGCGAAGCTGGGCATCAACAGCCAGTCCGACCTGATCGCGGCGTTGGTCAGCATTGCAACACCACTCGACCTTTTCTGAGCTGGAGTTCGCTTATCTACGATGCGGGGAATGGGCGACCATCCAATCACGGGCCTTCATCCCCTCCCAACTGGGTCATGCGCGCTGCGCCGGCAAAGAATATTCTGGCAGGTCTGTATCCGGGGATCAATGCCGAAGTGGGGGACGTGCCATGCCGACGATAAATCGCGAGTTCACTGTTGTGGAAGGTGGAACCATCAATTTGGCAATCGCCGACGATGAAGTCGAATCGTACACCTACTCTGTGGAAAGCAGGGACGGAACGGCCAAGTTGGCGGTGGGGACACCTGACGGCACGGATGACTATGCTGCTCTGCATCAGTCGGGTGGTGGCTCGGGTGAATTCTCTCTCCCCATCAAGACCGTCGACGACGAGGTCTATGAAGGAAAGACTGCCGAGACGTTCTTCATCGACTATACCGCCGCGATCACGACCTTAGAGGACGGAGATCCTCCGGTTCCCGTCGTGACTCCGTATTCAGGCGTTATAACCGTCAATATCGACGATTCCGCGGACATCCCGAAGCTGGAAATTCACGAACTATCGATCAGGGAGGACGACAAGAAGTCTCCCCCGATGCTGACTATTACAGCGGACCACCCGGCGACCTTCGACTACACGATGCATGTCGTGGTTGGAGGAATTGGTGACGTCGAGCCGACGACCTATGACGTCGTCATGCCTGCGATGAGCCAAATTGTCAGTGTCAAACTCGGACTAGTCGACGACTACATTCGCGAGGCCTCGCCAACAGATCTGTCGAAAAATTTCGAGAACGTCACTGTGATGGCTTCGAGTGAATTCGGCACGACAACGTCTGAAATTCAGATCATCAACGATGACGGCCCAATCATCACGGTAAAGCCTATCGAGGGATCGGGAATAATTGCCTACGAGGGCTACGACTACGGGTGGGCAGACGTCACGCTGTCGCAGGCGGTGCCATATAACATAGAGCTCATTTTCACCCCGAGCGATCCGGCGGCGCATGACGAGGTCAACCTTCCTCAGGTCATCATACCAGCCGGCACGACTGGGGCTCGGGTGAAGGTCCTCCAAGCGACCGACGACCACCATGGCGAACTCACGGAGAAAATTTCCTTTACGGTCACGGCGATTCCGTCCGCTGACGAAAAGGTCTATTTCGGCCAGGCCGGTGAAACCACCACCACCATCGATGCGAACGTCAAGGACTCGATCGTCCGATATCTGGACAAAAAGGGTGACATGACCGAAGCAACGGAGATCTTGGAAAAGATTCTCGGCGTTAAAAACGAATTCATAAAGAGCCTACTTAAATATTCCCAGGATCCCGACTACTCCAAGTTCGCCGACTCCATTGAGAAATCAGCACATGTGCTGACAGTCGGACTGAACACCGCTCCAATCGTCGCAAACTACCTCAATGACAGAAGCGAGGCAGAGGGCAAACCGAACCAGACTCAGCTGAACCAAATTGCAGCAATTCGTGCGGTCGTTGACTTTTTCGATAAGACCTCCGCAGTTGCCTTTGGTGAATTCGGAAGTTCGGTTGTCGCGGCCGAAATCATTGTCGCATTCGGACTAACGGGAACCGCGCTCCCAGTTCTTGCCACCGTGGGCGCCGGACTAGCTACGGCATATGTCTACGAAAAATTCTTGGCTCCGTACCTGAAGGATGCGGTCTCCCATTTGATATTGCTGAATTACGACAATCTTGAGCGCGCACCACCGCCGTTGAGCAGTGTTGATAGTCAGGACGGTGGCCAGACGTTCGATGGCGATGGAGGCGACAATCTGTTTCTGGTGTCGAGTTCTGCGGCTCTCGTGTCGGAGCCCGCAAACGGCGGATACGATGCCGTGGTCGCATCGGCGGATTTCAAATTGCCCTCTAACGTGGAAGCGATATTCCTCACCGATGCAGCACGGAAAGCATTGGGTAATGAGCTTGATAATCTGGTGGCCGGAAACGCGCACGACAACGTCCTTTTCGGCGGGCCTGGGAAGGATGTCGTCAATGGAGGCGATGGCAACGACTTCCTTGCAGGGCAATCGGACGCGGACGTGCTCACCGGTGGCATTGGCATGGATGCCTTCAGCGGCACCATCGCCGAATTGAAGGGCGACCGGATCGCGGACTACGAGTACGGCGAGAGGATCCTCATTGCAGGCGGCCCGACGGCGGAAGGCGCCTATCGCCTCGAGCATACGGCCACCGACACGCTCGTCCAGATTGACTCCGACGGTGACGGTGTCTTTGAGAGCATGATCACACTCTCGGGCGTGATCGCCGGCGCGCTGTCGATTAAGCCCGAAACTGATCCAAGTGTTACGAACGACGATTCCGGGGCGGTCTATGCCAGCCTCTCGATAGAGCAGGTGGGTGTCGTCATCAATGGCACGAACGGTCCGGAGACGCTGGAAGGAACGCCAGGCGATGACGAGCTCTATGGCTTAGGTGGCGATGACGTCATTCTTGGTCATGAGGGAGACGACTACCTTATCGGTGGTGCGGGGAACGACCAGATCGATGGTGGTAGCGGCGACGACACCGTCGACTATACGTCGACAGGGGAGACCGGCAATCAGGGCGTCACGGTCAATCTTTCGAACGAGCAATATGGCTCGCAGGCAGCCCATACCGCGACCGACACCTCTGGCGGTACCGACAGCTTGACGTCGATCGAGGACATCTTCGGAACGATGCGCGATGACGTCTTCGTCAGCGAATCGGGCGCCTCCTACAATGCTTTCCGCGGCCTGGGCGGCAACGATACGATCGTCGGTTCCGGCGGAAATACTTGGGTCTATTATCACCGAGATCAGGATTTCGGTGGAACGGGCGGCGTCATCGTCAACCTCTCGGACGTGCAGCAGGGCGCGCAAGCAGCCCACACCGCCAAGGACGGTTTCGGCAGCACCGACACGATCACTGACGTCAACCGCGTGCGCGGTACCGTTCAAGCCGACGTCTTCTACGGAAACGACGAGGCAAACCACTTCCAGATGCTGGCGGGCAACGACTTCGTTGACGGTGGCGATGGAAGCGATCTCGTCGACTATAGCGGCGACAATCGCTCCGGCGGCGCGCTGCATGGCGCTTTCATCAATCTTTCAGGGCAGGCACAGGCGTCTTTTCTCGGGACCGTCGCGGCCCATAGTGCGATTGGCCTCTTTGGCGATGCCGACACGCTCCTCAGCATCGAGGAGGCCAAGGGCTCGGAGTTTGCCGATGTTCTCATAGGTAATGATGCTCCCGAGCCCTATCAGGGATTTTGGGGGCTTGCTGGCAACGACATCATCACCGGTGGCGGAGAAAATACCTGGGTCTACTATTCTGACGATGCGAGATTTGGCGGCTCCTCGGGGGTGATCGTCAACCTCTCCGACACCGAGCGGGGCGGCCAGGCAGCGCATAGTGCGGCCGACGGTTTTGGCGACACCGACAGTCTTACGAATGTCGGCGGCATCCAGGGCACCCACGCCGCAGACGTTATCTATGGCAACCAAGAACGGAACATGTTCGAACTCGGAGCAGGAGACGATATCGTTGATGGCGGTGACGGCGAGGATTCCATCATCTATGCCTATGACAATGATGGAACCGCCAGCCATGGCGCGTTCGTCAACCTGTCGGATGACGTGCAAACCTCATTTCTCGGCACTGTCGGTCCTCATAGCGCCATTGACCTCTACGGCAACACAGATTCCCTCACCAGCGTCGAAAACGCCGAGGGATCCGAGTTCGACGACGTGCTCGTCGCAGAAAATGCGCCCGACAAGTACCAGGGCTTCTGGGGCTATGCGGGAAACGATACGATCATCGGCGGCGGAAAGAATTCCTGGGTCTACTATTTTGACGACGCAAGATTTGGCGGCTTGGGAGGAGTGACAGTCAACCTCTCCGACACTGAGCGGGGCGGCCAGGCGGCCCATAGTGCGACAGACGGCTTTGGCGCGACAGATACGCTTATCAACGTCGGCAGCGTGAAGGGGACGGCTTCGGCAGACATCTTCTATGGCGATCAGAAGGACAACCAGTTCGAGCTCAGCGCTGGGAACGACTTCGTGGACGGTGGCGACGGCAACGATACCGTCAGCTATAGTTTCGACAATGATGGCACAGCCACGCACGGCGTCCTCGTCAATCTGTCGAATTTTGCGACGTCGGCACAGCTTGGAACCGCCGCCGCCCACAGCGCCATCGGCCTCTACGGAGATATCGACACTTTGCTCGACATCGAGGAGGCGATCGGGTCGGAATTTGACGACGTGTTGATCGGGGAGGCGAGCCCGGACAAGTATCAGGGCTTCTGGGGTCTGGCGGGTAGCGACACGATCATAGGTGGCGGAGCAAACACCTGGGTCTACTATGACGAAGATGCGTCGCGCGGCGGCAGGAATGGCGTTATCGTCAACATTTCCGGCACCCTGCAGGGCGGTCAGGCCGCTCACAGTGCGACCGATGGCTTCGCGTCATTGGACAGCCTGGTTGGCGTAGACAGCGTCAAGGGTACGGCCTTCAACGATGTGATCTACGGAAACGAGAACGACAATCAATTCGAACTTGGTGATGGCGACGACGTCGTCGACGGCGGCGATGGGATAGATACCGTCAACTACCGCTTCGACGATGATGGGACGGCCACGCACGGTGCGCTCGTCAACCTGTCCGGCCAGACTTTCACGACGGCGCTCGGGACAGTCGGGCCGCGCAGCGCCATCGGGCTGTTCGGCGATGCCGATACTTTCATCAGTATCGAGAATGCGACCGGATCCGCCTTGGGTGACTACCTGATTGGAAACGGACAGTCGAACACGCTCGACGGCAGAGCCGGCGACGACACGCTCTTGGGCGGCGGTGGCGACGATACGCTCATTGGCGGGCGCGGCAGCGACGTGATGGACGGCGGCGGCGGCCTCGATACTGTCGATTACAGTCGCGATGTCGAAGCCGGAGCGACACACGGCGTAACGGTCAACCTGCTCGGGAACGCGCCGCGGGTCAATCTTGCAGCGGACACCGCCATCGATTCCTTTGGCGACACGGATACCGTCGCCAACATCAGAAACGTCATTGGTACACAGTTTGCCGATGTTATCTACGGCGGCAACCATGCCAATACAATTGAAGCCGGAGCTGGCGACGACCTTCTCATCGGAGGTCTCGACAACGACGTTCTTGACGGCGGCGATGGGGTGGATACCGTCGATTACAGCTTCGACGATAATGGGACGGCCACCCACGGGGCGCTCGTCAACCTGTCCGGCCAGACGTTCACGACTACGATGGGTACCGTTGGACCGCGAAGCGCGATCGGCCTCTATGGAGACATAGACACACTGGTCGACATTGAGAACGTGACGGGGTCGGCATTCGCTGACTACCTGATCGGCAACGGTCAGTCGAACACGCTGAGAGGCGGAGACGGCAACGACAGTCTCTTCGGCGGTGACGGCAGCGACACCCTGATCGGTGGACGGGGCGAAGACACTATGGATGGTGGCGGGGGCCTCGACACCGTCGATTACGGCGCGGAAGGCGGCGATCGTGGCGTGATAGTGAACCTCCTCGGCGACGGCCCGCTGAACCAATATGATCTTCTTGCCGATGAAGCAATCGACACGTTCGGCTACAAAGACAAGATTCCGAACGTCCGACATGTCATCGGTACTGCATTTGCCGACATAATTTACGGCGGCAACCATGCCAACACGATAAAGGCCGGAGCAGGCGACGATTTTCTTCATGGGGGTGTCGACGATGATAATCTTTATGGCGGCGCGGGGACTGATACAGCGGACTACACCGGCAATCGCTCAGATTACCTGATCACAGACAACGGCGACGGCAGCATGACCGTCGCGGACCTACGCGCCGGAACCCCGGATGGGCGCGATACCGTCTGGGAGATCGAATTCCTCAAATTCGCCGACCGCACGGTGGCCGGATCAGTCAACGCGCCGCCATCGATCGCTGGCGGCGATACTGCCGCCGCCGTGGTCAATGAGAACCAGACGGTCGTGAGCACGATCGTCGCAACCGACCCGAACGCCGGCGACACCTTGTCATTCGCGATCGCCGGCGCCAACGAC
Source organism: Rhizobium sp. 01T437 (assembly GCF_056398505.1). Lineage (NCBI taxonomy): Bacteria > Pseudomonadati > Pseudomonadota > Alphaproteobacteria > Hyphomicrobiales > Rhizobiaceae > Rhizobium > Rhizobium sp. 01T437. Next base: position 132,119 of record NZ_JBFTPM010000012.1, on the reverse strand, counting down.
GCCGGCAAATTCACAATTGACGCAACGACCGGAAACCTCAGCTTCGTCTCCGCGCCTGACTACGAGTCGCCCGGCGACGTCAATGGGGACAATCTTTACGAGGTTGTAGTCCAGGTTTCGGACGGGCTCGGCGGCGTCGATACCCAGTCAATCGCGGTCTCGGTCGCGAACCTGAACGACAGCGCTCCGGTCTTCACCTCCGGTACGGTCGCGAACGTCCAGGAGAATTCAGGCGGCGTCGCTTACGACGCTGACGCCGAGGAAGCCGATGGTCTTGGGGCTCTCTCATATTCCCTCAGCGGAACCGACGCGGCGCGTTTCGACATCGATGCCGTGTCGGGAATGGTCAGTTTCAAGGCTGCGCCGAATTTCGAAGCGCCTCTGGATGCGAATGCCGACAATGTCTACGACATCGTCGTCACGGCGTCGGACGGCACACAGGCGACAAACCGCACCGTGGCCATAACCGTCTCCAACCTCAACGACAACGCGCCCGTCTTCGTCTCGGGCGGCACGGCAACCTTCGCGGAAAACGCCACCGGCACCGTTTACGATGCCAATGCGACCGACGCCGACGGCGCGGGCGTGACATATGTGCTGAGCGGTACAGATGCTGCCCGTTTTGCAATCGACAGCGCAGGCGTGGTGACTTTCATAGCACCGCCAGACTTCGAAGCTCCCGGCGATGCCGGTGCAAGCAACGTCTATGACATCGTCGTAACCGCGTCCGATGGCACCTTCGCCACCCCTCAAGCGGTCGCGATCACGGTAACCAATGTTGCAGAAGGCGGGAGCGTCATCAACGGGACCGCTGGTGGTGACACACTGAACGGCACGCCCGGCCCTGACACGATCAGCGGCCTTGCGGGAAACGACACGCTCAATGGCCTTGGAGGAAACGATCGCCTCGTCGGCGGAACCGGCGCGGATCTTTTAAACGGCGGCGCCGGTGCCGATATGATGCAAGGTGGCGCGGGCGCCGACACCTATGTCGTCGACGACGCTGGCGACACGGTCGACGAATCCGTGCCTGGTTCAGGCGGCAGAGACGCGGTTCAGTCCTCTATCAGTTTCAGTCTTGTCGCTTCGGCCACCGTTCTGGGAGGGCTGGAGGACCTGACACTAACGGGCTCTGCAGCGATCAACGCCGTCGGCAACAATCTCGCCAATGTCCTGATAGGCAATAATGCAGATAACCTGATTCAAGGGGGTGCCGGCAACGACACCCTGGTTGGCAACGGCGGCAACGATACGCTCGATGGCGGGGCGGGCAATGACACGATGCGCGGCGGCGCTGGCAACGACGCCTACGTCGTCGATTCCGTTGGCGACAGGATCGACGAAAGCGGCGCCGGCGGGCAAGACACGATCATCTCCTCGATCGGCTTCAGCCTGTCCTCTGGACGAGTCGCGGGCTCGGTGGAAAACCTGACGCTTGTCGGTATCGCCAACATAAATGCGGCAGGCAACGCTCTCGGCAACCTGCTTATCGGCAATGGCGGCGACAATATCCTGGACGGCGCGGCCGGGCAGGACATCATGCAAGGAGCGGGCGGTAACGATACTTATGTGGTTGATGACGTTAACGACATCGTCGATGAAAGCACTGCGCGGGCGGGTGGACTGGACACCGTCCGGACATCCCTCGGCTACAGTCTAGCGGCGTCAACGCATGTCCTCGGACAGATCGAAAATCTCGTGCTGACCGGAAACAGCGATGTCGATGGCACCGGCAACGACGCGGACAACACAATTACGGGAAACACCGGATCGAACATCCTCAGCGGCGGTGCCGGAAACGACGTTCTCAACGGTAACCGCGGTAACGACACTCTGCTCGGAGGAACGAGCAATGACACTCTCATCGGCCTGGCAGGCGTAGATCGGCTCGACGGAGGATCGGGCGCGGACAGCATGTCGGGAGGCACTGGCAACGATACTTATGTTGTCGATGACGGAGGCGATACCATCCAGGAGAATGCCAACGAGGGTAGGGACACGGTCGAGGCCTCGCTTGCGAGCTTCACCCTTTCCGACAATGTCGAGAACCTTGTCTACATCGGGATGACCAACTTCACAGGAATAGGCAACGTCCTGAACAATACGATCAGCGGCGGGGCCGGGAGCGACCACCTTGATGGCGGGGCAGGAAATGATCTGCTGATCGGAGGTGCGGGCAGCGACGTCCTTGCCGGCGGGTCAGGCGCAGATCAGTTCATCTTCAACGTCGCCTTCGGTTCGGCAGGGGTCGATACGATCACGGACTTCGTCACCCGTGCTGCCAATGCGGGCGTTCACGACCGCATCGTGTTGGACAACGCCAGCGGCATGTTCAGCCAGCTTGCGGAGGGCACCCTCTCCAATGCTGCGTTTGCCGTCGCCAATGGCGGACAGCCACAGGATGCCAGCGATCGGATCGTCTACGATCCGACGACCGGCTGGCTGACTTATGACAGCAATGGCAGTGCCCCGGGCGGCAATCCGATCCATTTTGCAACGCTGGACGCTGGTCTGAACCTTCGCGCTGCGGACTTCGTGGTCGTATGAGAGGTGCACGGAAGGCGGCGCTTCGTCGCTCGTGTTCTGTGACCTTCGATATCTCGTGGGGATTGCCTGATGAAGTCGCCGCCGAAAGCCGGATACGTCAAACACCGCCGCATCGGAAAGGCATTCGATGACGAGCCCGCGCGGGATGCTTTGCGCGCGCGGCGGCGTGATTTTCGACTGATCGCCATCTTTTCGGCCGTCATCAATCTGCTCACCTTGACCGGTTCCTTCTATATGCTCCAGGTCTATGACCGCGTGCTCGCCAGCCGCAGCGTCGAGACGCTGGTCGCCTTGTCGCTGGTAGCCCTCATCGCCTTTGCCCTGCAAGGTTCGCTGGATTCGATCCGGTTGAAGATGCTGAGCAGGGTCGGAGCTCAGTTCGACGACGACCTCTCAAGTCTTTGCCTGCGTGCCTCCAACCTTCTTCCGTTGCATGGGGCTCCGGCGCAACAGTCTGTGCAGCCGATTCGCGACCTCGATATCGTCCGCGGGTTTCTCGCCGGACCAGGACCCGCGGCGATCTTCGACCTCCCGTTCATGCCACTGTTCGTTGTCGGCTGCTTCCTCCTGCATCCTTGGCTGGGCTGGCTCGCAATCGGAGGGGGTGCCGTCATCATCGTTCTTGCATTGACGACGGAAGCCCGGCTACGGGAGCCTGTCCGCCGGCTGGGCGGTACTGCTGCTGCAAGGCAGGTCTTCGCAGACGGCGCGCGTCGAAACTGCGAGACCGTCGAGGCGATGGGCGTACATGCCGCGTTGGATCGCCGATGGCGCCGGCTGAACCAGGAGCACGTTCATGTCACGCTGAAGTCGAGCGACGTAACTGCCACGCTCGGCGCCTTCGCCAAGATCTTCCGTACGATCCTCCAGTCCGCGATCCTTGGAACCGGAGCCTATCTTGTCATCAATCAGGAAATCTCCGGTGGGGCGATGATCGCCGCATCCATCATGACGGCACGAGCGCTCGCTCCGATCGAGACGGCACTCTCAAACTGGAAGGGATTCGTCGCCGCCCGAGCGGCATATGCGCGGCTGAAGACGTCGCTCGGCATTGCCGTCGAGCGCGAACTGGTGGAGCTCAGGCCACCGCGGTCGAAGCTATCGGTGGAAGGGTTGACGATCCTGCGAAGCGGCGGCGATCCAATCCTTGCTAATATTAGCTTCGAGCTGAAAGCAGGAGACGCACTCGGCATCATTGGCCCAAGTGGATGCGGCAAGTCTACGCTAGCGCGTGCGATTGTCGGCGTTCTCAATCCCGCCAAGGGCGTCGTGCGGCTGGACCGTGCGGCGCTGACCCATTGGGACAGGGAACGCATCGGTCGGCACGTCGGCTACCTTCCGCAGGACCTCGGGCTGATCGACGGAACCGTCGCCGATGTGATCTCACGGTTCCAGGCGGACGGAAACTCGGAACGGATCATGGAAGCGGCGATCGTTGCGGGAGCGCACGATCTCGTCCTGTCGTTCCCGCTTGGCTATGATACCCGGATCGGTGAGGGTGGCGTCATGTTGTCCGGTGGTCAGCGGCAGCGGATCGGACTGGCGCGCGCCCTCTACGGAAATCCCTTTCTCGTTGTGCTGGACGAGCCGAATTCAAACCTGGACGCCGTCGGCGACATGGCCCTTACGGAGGCAATTGAGAGCGTGCGCGAACGTGCGGGAATAGCTATGGTCGTCACGCATCGTCCGTCAGGGCTCGCCGCGGTGAATAAGGTTGCCTTTCTTCAGGACGGGGTCGTGCAGCTCTTTGGTCAGAAGGATGAGGTGCTTGCTGCGTTATCGAGACCGTCGGAGGTTACGCCCTTGAGAGCGGTCGGAGGCTCGGCGGACAATGGATAGCGAAGAGTGGAGATTCGTTGATCACCGCACGTCTTTGCGCCGCTATGGCCTCGCCGGGCTCGTAATGATCGCAATCTTCGCATCGTCTTTCGGGGCATGGTCGGCGCTTGTCCCGCTTTCGGGAGCCGTTGTCGCTTCGGGCCGCTTCGAGGTCGACGGAAGCGTCAAGAAGGTGCAGCACAAGACAGGCGGTATCGTTTCCGAAATACTCGTACAGGATGGCCAGCGCGTCGCCGAAAACCAAGTATTGATCCGCCTCGACCCGACGACTGTCGGCTCCGAGCTGCAGATTGTCGTTCACCAACTCGCCGATCTGAGAACGACGGCGGCGCGGCTTCGAGCCGAACGCGACGGCCAGGATCGCTTTTCGCCGCCGCCGCCGATCCTTCCGCCCGAAGAGTCCGCGTTCGAGGACGCCTTGCTTCAGCGCGAAGAACGGATGCTGGAGGCTCGTCGTGAGGCTCGGCTTGGTCAGGAGAGCCAACTTACCGAACGTATCAACCAACTTGAAAAGCAGATCGAGGGCCTTGATGTCCAGTCGACGGCCAAGACGCGCCAGCGGGAGATTGCCGGTGACGAGCTCAAGAGCCTCCACGGGCTGCTCGACCAGAAGCTCGTCCTCGTCGCGCAGGTCAACACGCTGGAGCGCACCGCAACGCAACTCGACGGTGAAATAGGCGAAATACTTGCGACGACGGCCGAAGTGGGGGCAAAGATCGCCGAGACCAGATTGCAGATACTGAACATCGAGCAGGTTGCAGTGGCTGATGCCAGCAAAGAACTGGCCGAGGTCGAAGCCAAGGTCAGCGAGCTGGAAGGCAGACGGGTTCAAGCGATGGACGCGCTTCAGCGCGTGGAGATCAAAGCGCCGAGAGATGGCTTCGTGCACGAGCTTGCCGTCCACACAGTCGGGGGCGTTGTGGGATCCGGGGAGGTCCTGATGACGATCGTGCCGGAGCACGTGCCGTTGAAAGTTGAGGTGCGCATCAACCCGCACGACATCGACAACATCCATTTGGACGACCAGGCCGTCGTTCGTATCATCGGCCTGAACCACTCAACCACGCCTGACCTGCATGCTCAAGTCTCGATGGTCGGAGCAGACCTCGCGCAGGATCCGACGACGCATGTTGCCTACTATCCGGTTGAGCTGCGACTTGGGTCTGGCGAGATCGACGCGCTCGACAGCGTACGACTGGTCCCAGGCATGCCGGTCGAGGTCTTCATCACAACGTCGAGCAGGACGTTCGCGCAGTATCTTTGGGAGCCGATCCGAGATCGCGTCTCCCGTGCGGTCCGTGAGAAGTAGTTGGTGATCGCGCTCTAACTCAATATTGCCGGCGGCATTCGCGAACGGTCACAGGGTTGAACGGCGATCGTGCCACGCGCGTTCAATCGGCCACATTCGAGGTTTCCCATGGGCACCGGCAAGCTACGTCAGGCCTAGTTTTTCCTCCGACACTCTCGAGGCCGAGATCGGCTAGGAGACCTTCACCAGCCGAAAGTCATCTCGTTCTCCGCCCGAACCTTTCCTACGGGGACGGCAATTTCGCTCACGAAAATTCCAGAGAACATTAACGGGAGACCTCGCATCCAGTTATGACGAGCAGCCGGCATTGTTGAACACGGTCCTGGCGCTGGAGAAGAAACTCGGCGTGCAGCTCTTCATCCGCTCGACACGGCGGGTGGAACTGACGCGGGCAGGGGCGGCCTTCTATGAGCGCTCGGTGAGGATCCTCAGTGAGGTCGACCTGTCGACCGAGATCGCCCGCTCGGTTGCCGGCAAGACGACGCGGAAGATTGCGATCGGCACGGTCTATCCCGCACCATCGGCGTGCTGCCGTCCTTGTGCGCATTGCCCGCAAATGTCCCGATATCCGCCTGCATATCGAAAGCGGCACCACCGATGACATCATTGTATCGGCTGCTGCAGGCGATCAGGACGTTGGTGCAGATTGTTCTACTTCATTCTTCTGACCCCATGGTGGGAGGGCCCGCAGGGCCGGTCCCGGAGAGAAGCAAGACCCCGCGATGGATTTCCTTACGACGGAGACGGAACTCGACGAAGCTTGACCTCGACCCGCCGAATAGAGAAGGTGAGGGGGCGAGCCCGGCCCGAAATCGGAACACGGGTCGCAGGGCACTTCAACAAGTTATGCGTGGCTTCGGAGAACAGCCCTAATCGCATGAGATCCGACCCGGGAACTCATCTTTCTCTAGGGCTTGCGCGGTCGCCGCAAGTAGCCTGTGGTGTGGCTTATTCCACGCCTCGACGAGACTTCTGCGTGAAACTTCCAGCCAACCCGCTTTTCTGGCGGTTACGGGACACGACGCGCCAACGTCTACCGCTTTACCGTTTTCCAGCTTCACCGGATCGCTATATTTCGAATAGATCTCTCGTCTGATCCCAGAGGGCCTTGAGACCTGCGCCGGCTTGTCGACCGTCCCAGTTTGGGAAAGAGCACCTATGATCGCTTTTTGCTTCGACACGGAAACAGATCCACGCTGGGGTATACCTGCCGGCAAAGGGATCGTCACGCCGTGTAAGAAAATCAAATTGAGATAGTCGTTGGAGGACGCGCCAGCTGAATTTCCATTTTCGACGATATTTCCCGCAATCGGATACGAGAACTGATTGGATTCCCATACGTATGCGGCCAATCGCGCCACACATCGGCGGGTTTTAATTGACTTGGAGCACGCATCCACAATCCAGCCCGACATCATGTCGGCTGGGATAACTGCCAACTGGACCCATCCGTCCAGACCGCCTTTTTTATAGGTGCATTCCTTGTAGGGGACGCCTGGATATAGGGAATTGTCGGTTCTCAGCGTGGGATCACAGTTTTTCTCAAAATATCGTGGTTGGTTCGTTTTGGCTGCGATGACCTTTGTGAGTGACCCCCGCAAATTATCGTCTTGAAGCTTTTCGAATATGGAGTCGAATGTCGATTTCGCGGCGACCGGGTCTGCGAGCGCCGACACGATGAGTGACGCGAACGTGATTCCACTTAAGAGCTTTTTCACTCCGTCATCTCCCATATCGAAACGGTGCTGTCTTTAATCGGCTTCTGGACGACGGCCGACACTTTCTGAACGTAGGCTGGGCCGTCATAATTGTACGTTGGCGCTATTGTCTGCAACCAGGCGATCGCGGCTTTACGGCTATCGCCTCCGTTTTTGATAGCGGCCCGGTAAGCGTCGGTGGCTGGCTTATAATGTCGGCTTGTGGCGAGGCGCCATGCCACGAAATCAACAGCGTCTGCTCGAGATTTGAAAGCCGGATACTCATTCCCTTCATCCCAGTCAGGCTGGCACCACAGTACGAATTTCTCGTAGCCCTTGCCTAATTCGGCGCCAGGCCATTTGAACGCGAAAATATTGTTCGACTTGATTGCGATACGGGTCAAACCATAGCCAGATTCAATGACGGCCATTCCTGCGACCATCGCGGCAGGCACCCCGTGCTTCATGGCCGACACCTTCGCTGCGTTTGCTACTTCTTCTACGAAACTCTTTTGTTCGAGCGGACTTGGAGCGTGAACCGCCAAATAACACCAATCACCTTTTCCGGGCCGATTTATCTCGTCGGCGGCAAGTGAAGTGCTGGCGGCCGCAAGAGCTGCCGCCACTGCGTGCATTGCGATATACTTCATCGATCCCCCGGTCGAATTTTGCTACATAATTCTAAAATGTAGAAAATATAAATTCTACTTAAAGGAAGGTCTTTTCAATTTGCAACTGATTTATTTACAAAAGAAGACCGTTAGTGGAAACTCATGACGACAGTGCGACATCTGCCGGCGCACAAGCAAAAATAACCATCGAGTTCTTTTTGACAAAGTATGGACTCTGCGTAATCATCTCGCATTACTAGCAGTCTTCGCGCGACTCCTTCACGTCGGCCCCAGATCAGGGCAAAGCCGGAAGAGGCAGTTCAGCGGCGAACGTCGGGCGAAAGGCACCCTTTCATAGGTTGAAGGCCTGCTCCAAGGCGCCGCTACCACGCAGTTCGCCGCCATCGAACGGCGTTCATCCGCCGCCATCCACAAATCGTCGGGCTGTAGAATAGCTTAAAGCCAAGAGAGATGCGTCCCAGCCGGATCCACCCTTCGCTGTCGCGGTGGCTTCGTCACCATCGCGCATGAGGAAATCACACCCACCCCTATTTTTTGGCGAGTATTAATCGGCGCTGAATATTCCATCCCGAAACACAAGATCGGAAAAAGCGTCGGCTGGAACAATCGAAATTGGGGCACTTCGGGCGGCGACATTGTCGACTTGACCGTTTGTTTTGTGGTCGCGCAGCCCGGGGTGCTATGTACGCCATCGAACTGAGGTCGAGACGACTTGCGGCGACCAGGTCAACGTTCTATGGAGACCCGGCTTTCTTTTTCAACCAGCCAACGACGCCCTCCAAGCCGGGAAAAATCGTCATACTATTAATCCGCATTAGTTGAAGGTCATCAAGAATTTCATCCTCTGACTCAGCAGGGATATCGAACCGAATCAGGAAAGGAGGTCCTTCATTTAGTGCAGGTAAAAAAGAGGTACTTGCGCTCTTGAAGAGATCCACCAAGTCAGTCCGTGATGTCAAGTTTTGTGTGAATGCTCCCATCTGCCACAGGTTTCGAGAATTACCAGGATACAAATCGCGTCTAAATTGCAGCTCGGACGCTGCGATTTTGGACGTCGCGGTTAGATCAAGCGCCCAAATCGAAATGTTTCCGGTGGTGCATTGATCAATTCGAGAGGTCGCGAAAAAAGCCGCAACGTAAGGGCTGAATGACCAATCCAATAGTCGCGTATTTAGACCGTAATGCTGGGCGATGGCCTCAATATTCCCATCGGTTAGGGTCGAAAACTTGTCCGCAAATTCTTTAGCCGAATCGGGACTGATTTTTCCGTAAATTTCGTAGTTCTCGACAAAGAGCTTTAGGAGGTTTTTGTATTTTTTCTCGCGATCAGCCGTTGAAAGTTTAGCGTTCAGGCGATCGAAACTAGAAATAAGGCCCCAACTCGAGCAAGATTGACCGCGAAATACAAACCTATCGGAGAGCGTTTGGAAGCCGATATTTTGTAATAAGACAGAACGCATCGCAGTTCTGAAATCATCCCAATTGGCGCATGCAACCGTGGCAAAGATTCCGCTGCGGGAACTAAAAGACCGGGCCATATTCCTCACTTACCTCGAGTTCACAACGCACGATCAGTGAGGAATGAAATCCCACAATTTCGGGCTTGGCGGGAACACGTTGTTGGGGGGACCATGAAAAAACCCACCTGGAATCAGTGCCTTCATTCACCAAGAATGCAATAACGTTGCTACGCCAGAGTATTGCTTCCGTTCGCTTGATGTTGTGATGAATTCCTTTTTCGGTGCACACCTCGTCGGGAAGTACGCGGCGGAGAAAGGTCTCAAGAAAGTAATCATACTCATCTCGCGACAGGACTTCTTTGCCAAAATCTCGAATCGTTTCTTCCAATTCAGTGGCGACCCAGTTTACAACTCCCTCACTTCTCACTGAGGGAACGACACTCGATATGTCCGGCGTGAAAGCGATTATTTCCTCGGCCGCCGTCTTGAGCATGAGGTCAGCCACTTCTCCAGCTACCTCTTCAACGACGGTCTTGAATTCTCTCTCGGTAAATACCTCGTTTGATTGATAAAAGCGCGTCTTATGCTGGCAAAGAAGGTTGAACAATCGGATGACGTTTCTTGGAGATAGGCGCGTATGCCGCAGCAGATAGGTCTCGACATCTTCGGGACCTAACCGCCGTTTTGCCCGAACTTGCGAAAAACCAAGCCACGCTGCGAGTGGCCGCTGATCGCTGTTGAGCTTCTCCGAGTCGACAAAACGCAAATTTGAAATCTGTTGTAGCCGGCGATTGAGAAACATCTTTGCCGAACGTGGCTCCCAGTTCAGGGAGAGCAGATTTCGTATGCGATCTACATGCGGACTTTCGCGTGCCGCTACAAAGACAAAGTTTCTTATGGCAGCGGTAACGACGATGTCGTTGGTATTACGTTGCGCCTCATGAAAGAAGAAAATCGCATCAAACAGGCCCACCTGAAAATCGAGCCACATCCGCGGTTGGCGCCATGACACTTCATCGACGCCGTCGATAATGACATGCACGGGACGATCCTGCTTCACGAGCGAAGCGATATCTGCTTCCAGGGACGCCAGGTCGGTCCTATCGAGGAACTGAAGAAGCCGAGCAAGAGTGTTTATCGGCTCAAGAATCCGATGCAAAATTATGCCCGGATTCGCGAGATCGCGGAGATTGCTGAGCTTGAAGTCAATGCCGGCTGAAAAATGCTGCTCGAAGTGCCCCACGAGTGCATTGCGCACGTCATTTGAGTTCTCGTTGTCGAAATTAAAACCGCGGGTTTCCAAAAATCTGAGGGCAGCCTTTCTCACTTTTGGAGCGGATTGGTCGGAAAGAAATCTCGAAAGAATCGAGATTGAAATAACGATTCGCCACAAACGAGACCAATGACTACGCGCGTGCGGGCGATCGGTGCCAGTTTCAAACTGGCGCTCTAGGTGCGCAGGTATGGCGTTGTCGCTAAGTGCGCCAAAGATAACAGTCCGACCACTTTTATTCGTTTCCTCCTCAATATAACGAAGGATGTGAGTCTTTCCGGAGCCTTTTTTGCCAACTACTACACGAATGTGCTCGATGTCTTCACTTACTTGGTATGGCTGGATTATGAGATCTCGGACATCGACGAAAGCATTGTAGACGTCGCTCTTATCGCGGCGTGCGGCATCTTCAGCGCCGAGTGGATTGTCTAACGGCCGCCAATGTACATCCATTTGTCCCCCCAAGGTTTCAAAGACGTTTGTACGATAGATTTACACCTAAACCGTTATCTTGTGTGCGATGCGTTTGCGTAATTGCTTAGTGCCAATAAAACTTAATTATTAACGCTCAATAATATAACAGGAAACCACTAAAGAGCGTTCGTTGCAAGAGTGATTGGTACTCAACTTGCAGAAGTGCCGCGAACAACTCCTCACTGCACTTCTTCTCGACTGCCAGTGACTGACCACTGTGAGAGAAGCCCACGTCGTTGACGTGTTAGGTCGACGTAGATGCTGTTCAAGAACACACCGAGCATCCGCTCTACAGAAAATGACCGGAACCCCGCGCCCAAATCTGGTAGTTCCCCTTTTTTAGCCGACCTGCTCCACCGCAAGCGTCCCTGCTGGAAGAGGCTTGATCAGCGACGTCGAAGAGACCGTCGGATCGAGCCAGTCGGCCCAGGCGCTGCGTTCGAGGATGATGATCTGTCGGTCGTGGTATGGGCTGATGTCCGGCCCCGGTTCCATCGTCAGCATGGTGAAGGCCTGGCCGACCTCCGTCGTCTCGCGCCAGATGCCGGCGATGCAGAAGATCGGCTCGTCCTTCTTGGTGAAGAGCCACTTGTCCTTGCGCTTTTTCGTCGAATCCTTGGGGTCGGTGAACTCGTAGAAGCCGTCGGCAATGATCAGGCAACGGTTGGAAGTGAACTCCCGGCCTTCCGACCGGAAATTATAGACCGGCCGCTTGTTCGGCGCCGGCCAGCTCCAGCACCGCTGGACGAGTTCTGCCTCATCGGGAGCGCCATCGATCGCTCGCACAATGGGGCCGACATCGGTAATCTTGATGTCCTCACGCGCTTCGAGGTTCGGCGCACCTTCACCGAAACGGATCTTGATCTTGAGGTCGGCGAAGTCCTCGACGATCGAGGCGACATCCACCATCAGCCGATAATCATTGCACATGTATCCTCCGTTTCGGTTCTGGTTGTCTCGTAGGCGCGTTCCTGCTATGTTCTATTTATGATGAGCGCGAAGGTTTTCCAGTCCGACGCCCCGCTCGACGAGCGTCGCGTCATCATAAGGCGCCATGACGGCGATGTGGAGATGGTGGAGCTGCCATGGGGTCTGCGTCCGCGCGACGGCGGGCCTCGTGCGGTGAACGTCATTCGATCGGAGGGAAGGACGTTTCCGACCCACCGATGCCTGGTGCCGGCGTCCCAGTTTCGCCATCGGAGCTTCAGCTTCTCGCTCGCCAACGGCGACTGGTTCTATTTCGCGGGGATCTGGCGGCCTGCGAGCCCCGATTGGCCGGAGGCCTATGCCATCCTGACGACCGAGGCGAATGCCGATATCGCGCCGTTCCACGACCGGCAGATGGTGGTTCTCACCCGCGATCAACGCATGGCCTGGCTCGACGCACTTGTGCCCGAGGACGAAATCCTGCGGCCCCTGTCGGCAGGGACATTTCGGGTCAGGCGCCATTCGACCTCTCCTGTTCAGACAATGCTCGCCGTCTAAAGCGCCAGCCGCAGCTGGGGTTCCGTGAGGGCTGCGCGCCGTTCCAGCGAAGACAGCGACACGCCGAGCAGACGGATCCCTTTTTGCGGCGGGAAGATTGGCGCGAGAAGCAGGTCGACGACCTCCTCGAGATCGGTGATCGCCGGAAGAGCTGACGGAACTGTCTTGCTGCGGGTGATCTGGCTGAAGTCGGCATATTTGACCTTGAGCGTCACCGTCTTTGCGCCAATTTCATTGGCCTCGCAGTAGCCCCAGACCTTTTCGATCAGCGACCGAAGCCCTTCGCGGGCGGGTTCGTAGGAATGAATGTCCTGCGAAAACGTATCCTCTGCGCCGATGGATTTGCGCTCCCGATCCGGCCTGACCTGGCGATTGTCGATGCCGCGGGCGATCCCATAGAAATACGGTCCCGATTTCCCGAAATGCTGGGTGAGAAACTCGAGCGATTGCTGCTTGAGGTCGGCGCCGGTCTCGATTCCGAGCCGATGCAGCTTTTCAGCGGTCGCCGGCCCGACACCGTGGAATTTCTTGACGGGGAGCTGCTCGACGAAGGCCGGGCCGTTCTTCGGCGTGATGACGGCCTGGCCGTTCGGTTTGTTGAGGTCGCTTGCCATCTTGGCCAGAAACTTGTTGTAGGAAATTCCAGCTGACGCGGTAAGCCCCGTTGCCGCCTTGATCCTGGCGCGGATCTCTTCGGCGATCTCGGTTGCAATCTCCATGCCCTTCAGGTTTTCGGTGACGTCGAGATAGGCCTCGTCGAGCGACAAGGGCTCGATCATCGGCGTGTATTCGGCAAAGATCGCCCGGATCTGCATGGAGACAGATTTGTAGACGTCGAAGCGGGGTTTGACGAAGATCAGGTCGGGGCATTTTCGCCGGGCGGTCACCGACGACATGGCGGAATGGACGCCGAAGGCTCTGGCCTCGTAGCTTGCGGCCGCCACCACACCGCGGGCGGCAGGGCTGCCGACGGCAACCGGCAGGCCGCGCAGTTCGGGATTGTCGCGCTGCTCGACAGACGCATAGAAGGCGTCCATGTCGACATGCACGATCTTGCGCGGCCGCTCGCGGCTTCCTTCGTCTGTCATCATCTAGCTTCCATCAGCGGGACCATTTCCCAAACATGGGACGTGTGCCCCACACTTGTCACCCTTGCGCGTCTGCGTTCGCCGGCAGCCCATGGCCGTGCGCCGGCGGATTTCCGCGAAGCTGACACTTGCGCCAAATGCTTTCACCAACAGTTTGCGCCCAGGCGCGCAACGATCGCGGAGGCGGGCAGACGAGTTCCACTGCCAGAATCCTGTGATCTTTCCGTGTAGGGACCGCATCGTCCACAAGCCGCGTTCGGCGCATCCGAAAAATATTCCTTCCCCATCATCCGATTGAATCCACTGGCGATTTTTCTTGCCCGCGCGCGTGCTCAACTTCAGCGGGTTATATGCGTATTGACTCATTTATGCCTTAAGAACAAATACAGAACAGATTCCTGTTACTCAAGCCGAAAACGGGTTGCCGTCAAAAGGAGATCATGAGTTCAGCAGTCGCTTCAAATGCAGTTCTCACCGAGTTACGCGAGAAAATCGCCAATCTGGAAGGGGCGGGCTCGCGCCAACGAAGTGTCCTGCCGTTCGGGGTCAGCGAGATCGATGCTCAGCTGCCGGGAGGGGGGCTCGCCTATGGCGCGCTGCATGAAGTGGCCGGCGGTGGAAATGGGGCGATCGACGGGGTGGCCGCCGCACTCTTCGTCGGCGGCATTGCTGCCCGCACCACCGGCAAGGTGGTGTGGTGCCTGACGCGCTTTGACCTCTTCTTCCCGGCCTTCGCCCAGATCGGCCTTCACCCCGACCGCGTCATCTTCGTTGAGTGCGACAGGCAAGAGACGGTGCTCGCAAGCTTCGAAGAGGCTTTGAGTTATGGCGGCCTCGGCGTCGTCGTCGCTGAACTCGTGCGTCTGCCGATGGCGGCATCGCGCCGCCTGCAGCTTGCCGCGGAAAAGTCGGGGACATTGGGCCTGGTGGTCCGCCGGTGGAGGCGGCAGGCGGAGGCCTCCGACTTCGGCATGCCGAGCGCTGCGACAACCCGCTGGCGCATCTCGGTGCTGCCGTCCGAGCCGCTTGCCGTGCCGGGTGTCGGGCGGGCGCGATGGTTGGCAGAACTGATGCGGGTCAGGGCCGGCGAGGGAGGTGAATTCATTATCGGAGCATGCGATGGCCAGGGTCGTATCTGTCTTTCTTCCGACGCTGCCGACCGACCGGATCAGGCGCGCCGATCCTTCGTTATCCGTTGAAACGCCGCTGGTGGTGATCGCCAGGAGTGGTTCGAAGCGATGGATTGCCGGAGCCGATCGGGCAGCGGCCAAACTTGGCCTTCGTATCGGCATGCCGGCCGCCAAGGCGCAGGCGCTGGTCCAAGGGCTCATGATGATCGACGCCGATCCCGCGGCAGACCTTGCAGCGCTGGAACGGCTGACGCTCTGGGCGCTGTCGCAATACTCTCCTGTCGTCACTATCGATCCTCCCGATGGCATCGCCATGGATACTGAAGGCGCCGATCATCTCCAGGGCGGCGAGGAGCTGATGCTGTCCGGCCTCGTCAATCGCTTGCGCGGCCGGGGGCTCGCTGCCCATGCGGCAATCGCCGACACGTGGGGTGCTGCGCATGCGCTCGCCCGCACCACCCGGCGTGAGACGGTCATAATCGCGCGCGGCGAAACCCAGAAGGCCGTGAACCGGCTGCCGCTGTCGTCGCTGCGATTGCCGTCCGACGCCATTGAAAGCCTGCGAACCCTCGGCTTTGCCACCATCGGCGATCTTGCCGCCACCCCACGTGCGCCATTGACGCTGCGCTTCGGTCCCGAGCTCGGTCGCCGCCTCGACCAGATGTTCGGCCGTATCGCCGAACCGATTGATCCGATCCGCCCAGCGGAGCTTGTCGAGGTCCAAAAATCCTTCGCCGAACCGATCGGAGCGCCCGAGACAATCGAGAAATACGTCACCCGCCTCGTGCGCCAGCTCTGTCTGGAGCTCGAAAAGCGTGGGCTGGGCGTCCGCCGTGCCGACCTCATCGTCCACCGCGTCGACAATAGCATTCAGGCGCTTCGGGCCGGCACCGCCAAATCCGTCCGTGACATCGCCTGGCTGACCAAACTCTTTCGCGATCGCATCGAAAAGATCGAGCCTGGCTTCGGCATCGAGAAGCTCAGTCTTGCTGCCGTCCTCGCCGAGCCGCTGATCGAGGCGCAGTCGGTCTCATCGCTCATTGAAGAACAGATTGCTGATGTGACGCCGCTCATCGACGTGCTCGGCAATCGTGGCGGCCAGCGGATTTTCCGCGTCGCACCGGTCGCAAGCGATGTCCCGGAGCGCAGCGTCCAGCGGATCGGGCCTACGGCCGACGAGGATGGCGCCACCTGGCCGCTGCACTGGCTGCGGCCACCCTGGCTTCTGGCGCGTCCCGAACTGATCGAAGTGATCGCCCTGCTCCCGGATCATCCACCGGTCTCGTTTACCTGGCGCGGCAAGCGGCGGCGGATAAAGCGCGCCGACGGGCCGGAGCGGATCTTTGGCGAATGGTGGAAACGCAGCGCCGAATGGATCGCGGTGCGCGACTACTTCGTCGTCGAGGACGATACCGGTAAGCGATTCTGGATCTTTCGATCCGGCGACGGCGTCGATGCGGAAACCGGATCGCATAAATGGTTCCTGCACGGGGTGTTTGCATGATGCGCTACGCCGAGCTTCAGGTCACCACGCATTTCTCGTTCCTGCGCGGCGCAAGCTCGGCAGGCGACCTGTTTTCGACCGCAAAGCTCATGGGCATCGAAGCGCTCGGCATTGTCGACCGCAACAGCCTGGCCGGCATCGTCCGGGCGCTGGAGGCCTCGCGCGCCACCGGCCTGCGGCTCGTCGTCGGCTGCCGGCTCGACTTGTCCGACGGCATGTCGATCCTCGTCTATCCGACCGACCGCGCCGCCTATTCCCGGCTGACGCGGCTGCTGACACTCGGGAAGGGCAGAGGCGGGAAGGCAAACTGCATCCTGCATCTCGATGATGTGGCGCTCTATGCCGAGGGCCTGATCGGCGTTCTCGTACCGGACTTGGCCGATGACGCCTGCGCCGTGCAGCTCAGGAAGATGGCCGAGATCTTTGGCGATCGTGCCTATGTCTCGCTCTGCCTGCGTCGCCGTCCCAACGACCAACTGCGACTGCATGAGATCTCGAACCTTGCGGTGAAACACCATGTGAAGACAGTCGTCACCAATGACGTGCTGTTTCATGAACCCGGCCGCCGGCAGCTGCAGGACGTCGTCACCTGCATCCGCACCGGCTCCACCATCGATGATGTCGGCTTTGAGCGCGAGCGGCATGCCGATCGCCATCTGAAGCCGCCGGAAGAAATGGCACGTCTATTTCCCCGCTACGCGGAGGCCCTGGCACGTACGATAGAGATCGTTGAGCGCTGCAGGTTCTCGCTCGAGGAGCTGGTCTATCAGTACCCCGAGGAGGCGCTGATCGCAGGCATGACGGCTCAGCAGTCGCTGGAGCATTACACCTGGGAGGGCGTCAAGACACGCTATCCCGAAGGCCTGCCGGTCCATGTCGAGAAGACCATTCGCCATGAGCTCGCTCTGATCGAGACGATGAGATATGCGCCTTACTTTCTGACCGTCTTCTCAATCGTCCGTTATGCCCGATCGCAGGGCATTTTATGCCAGGGCAGGGGATCGGCTGCCAATTCCGCCGTCTGTTATGTGCTCGGCGTCACCTCGATCGACCCCGAGACCAATGATCTCCTGTTTGAGCGGTTCGTCTCCCAGGAGCGCGACGAGCCGCCCGATATCGATGTCGATTTCGAGCACGAACGGCGCGAAGAGGTCATCCAGTGGATCTACAAGACCTATGGCCACGACAAGGCAGCACTCTGCTCGACCGTCACCCGCTATCGCGCCAAGGGTGCCATTCGCGATGTCGGCAAGGCGCTGGGCCTGCCGGAGGACCTGATCAAGGCACTATCCTCGGGCATCTGGTCCTGGTCGGAGGAGGTCAGCGAGCAGCAGGTGCGCGACCTCGGTCTCAATCCGGAAGACCGACGTCTCGCCCTGACGCTGAAACTTGCACAGCAGCTGATGGGAGCGCCGCGTCACCTCGGCCAGCATCCCGGCGGCTTCGTCCTCACCCATGACAGGCTCGACGATCTGGTGCCGATCGAACCGGCGACCATGGTCGACCGGCAGGTGATCGAATGGGACAAGGACGACATCGAGGCGTTGAGATTCATGAAGGTCGACGTGCTGGCGCTCGGCATGCTGACCTGCATGGCCAAGGCGTTCGCGATGATCCGCGAGCACAAGCATCATGATCTCGATCTTGCGACGATCCCGCAGGAGGACCCGGCGACCTATGCGATGATCCGCAAGGCCGACACCTTGGGGACGTTTCAGATCGAATCGCGCGCCCAGATGTCCATGCTGCCACGTCTCAAGCCTGAAACCTTCTATGATCTCGTCATCCAGGTCGCCATTGTCCGCCCCGGGCCGATCCAGGGCGACATGGTGCATCCCTATCTGCGCCGGCGCGAGGGCAAGGAGAAGGTCGAGTACCCGACACCCGAACTGAAGGCGGTCCTCCACAAGACACTGGGCGTGCCCTTGTTTCAGGAGTCGGCGATGAAGGTGGCGATGGTCTGTGCGGGATTCACGGGCGGCGAAGCCGACCAGCTTCGGAAATCCATGGCGACCTTCAAGTTCACGGGCGGGGTTTCACGCTTCAAGGACAAGCTCATCTCGGGAATGGTGCGCAACGGCTACACGCCGGAATTTGCCGAGAAGACATTCAGTCAGCTCGAAGGCTTCGGCGCCTATGGCTTCCCCGAAAGCCATGCTGCCTCCTTCGCGCTGATCGCCTATGCCTCAAACTATGTGAAATGCCATTTTCCGGAAGTATTCTGCGCGGCGCTTTTGAACTCGCAGCCGATGGGCTTTTATGCCCCCGCCCAGATCGTCGCCGACGCGAGAAAGCACGGCGTGGAGATACGTCCCGTTTGCATCAACCGCTCGCGCTGGGACTGCATGCTCGAGCGGATCGACGATACCGACCGGCATGCGGTGCGGCTCGGCATGCGTCTGGTGCGCGGTTTGGCGACCGCCGACGCTGCGCGCATCGCAGCCGCCCGCGCTGATGACCCTTTCGCATCCGTCGACGACATGTGGCGGCGCTCCGGCGTACCGGTCGCCTCGCTCATCGAGCTTGCCGAAGCCGATGCCTTCCTGCCGTCTCTACGCCTCGAGCGTCGTGATGCGCTCTGGGCAATCAAGGCGCTGCGCGACGAGCCGCTGCCTCTCTTCACCGCTGCAGCGGAGCGGGAGGCGCGGGCCATCGCCGAGCAGCAGGAGCCGACAATCGAACTGCGGCAGATGACCGAAGGCCACAACGTCGTCGAGGACTACAACCATACCGGCCTGACGTTGCGGCAGCACCCTTTGAGTTTCCTGCGGGCCGATCTCGCCAAGCGTCGGATCGTCACCTGTGCCGAGGCGATGGCGGCGCGCGACCGGCAATGGCTGACGGCCGCCGGCCTGGTGCTGGTGCGCCAGCGGCCGGGCTCCGCGAAGGGGGTGATGTTCATCACCATGGAGGATGAAACGGGCGTGGCCAACGTCGTTGTCTGGCCAAAGCTCTTTGAGCGGTCGCGCCGGGTGGTGCTCGGCGCCAGCATGATGGCGATCAATGGCAGGATTCAGCGAGAAGGGGACGTCGTTCATCTGGTCGCAAAGCAGCTCTTTGATCTCTCGTCCGATCTATCGAGCCTTGCCGAGCGCGATGGCGCATTCCGGCCGCCGACCGGGCGCGGCGACGAGTTCGCGCATGGCTCACCAGGCAGTCCGGATTCCCGCGAACGGCCGGCGCCAGGGCTTCGGGCGAGAGATATGTTCGTGCCGGATCTTCATATCGATACCCTGAAGATCAAGAGCTGGAATTTTCAGTAAATGCCGAAGGCCTGCGTCCGGGTCCGGGGTTCGCTTCCCATCAAGAGCGTGGGTTGCGGCGCATCGCCGATGCTCGTCATTCAACGATATGGAGAGCGGGAACTTCAAATCTACTTAAGACGATCCCCGCTTTCAGAGCTGGTTGCCACGATATCGAATGGCGTTGGCGCTTCAATTTGCTGAGGTATCCGTCCTAGTCAGCAGAATACGCGCCATATTTTCATCAACTGAGCTGGCAAAGGTCTTAGGCTCAGAGCACCGAAACAACAGCCTTGGCGAGGTCATCGAGCCGGTCCTCCCTGAGGCCCGCGACATTGAAGCGGGAATCACCGACCATATAGATGCCGAACTCATCTCGCAGGCGGTTGACCTGCGCTTCGGTCAGGCCGAGCCGCGAGAACATACCCCGGTGGTCGGCAATAAAGTCGAAGCGCGAGGAGTTGGACTGGCGACGGAGCGCCTCGGCAAAGCCCTTGCGCAGGTTGAGCATACGAAGCCGCATAGCTTCGAGTTCAGACTTCCAGTCGGCGCGCAGTGCATCGTCCTCGAGGATAAGGCGGACGGCGGCAGCGGCATGGTCCGGCGGCATGGAATACAGCACGCGAGTGATGGCGAGCGCCTGACTGCCTGCGATCTTTAGGCTTTCTGGGTCCTTGCCCATCAGGATGACGGCGCCGACGCGGTCGCGGTAGACCGAAAAATTCTTCGAGCAGGAGGTGGCGACAGCCATTTCCGGCACCTTGCTTGCGAGCAGGCGAACAGCGGCGGCGTCTTCCTCCAAACCATCGCCGAAGCCCTGATAGGCAAGATCGATGAAGGGGAAAAGGTCGCGTTCGACGAGAAGATTCACGACCGGACCCCACTGCTCGATCGTCAGATTGGCGCCGGTCGGGTTGTGGCAGCAGCCATGCAGCAGGACGATGTCGCCGGCCTTCGCCTGCTTTAATCCCTGGAGCATGGCATCGGCCTTCACCGTGCCGCTGGTGGGATCGAAATAGGGATAGGTCGCGGTTTTGAAACCAGCAGCCTTCAGGATCGGCACATGATTCACCCAGGTCGGGTCGGAGAGCCAGACGGTGGCGTCCGGCCGGGCCCTTACCAGCAGGTCGGCGATCGTGCGAAGCGCGCCCGAGCCGCCCGCTGTCTGGCAGGCGAACATGCGCGAGAGATCGGCCTCCTCGCCAAAGACCAGCCTCAGCATGGCCTTGTTGAAACCTTCATCGCCTGCCATGCCGACATAGGTTTTGGTCGTCTGGCTTTCATAAAGGCGCTTCTCGGCATCACGCACTGCTCGCATGATGACGGTCGCACCCTGCCAATCCTTGTAGACGCCGACGCCGAGATCCATTTTCGTCGGCCGCTCGTCGTTCTTATAGAGAATCGAGAGGCTGAGGATCTTGTCCGGCGGGGCGGCAGTGAGCGTTTCGAACATGGCTTTTCCTTCGAATTGAGGTCAAATGCGGAGCTGCTTCAGCCACCCCGCATTGGCTGAATCAATGCTCCAACTCACTTTGCGATCCGGCGCGGATTGCAGAAAGCACCTGCTTTTGGAGCGCAACGAATTCTGACGAGGCAATCATATCCTGGTTGCGTGGGCGGGCGAGGCCGACATGGAAGGTCGCGTTGATGCGTCCCGGATTGATGCTCATCGCCACGATACGGTCGGACAGGTAAACGGCTTCTTCGACATCATGCGTGACGAACAGCACGGTCAGCCGATGCTCTTCCCAGATCTGGGTCAGCAGTTCCTGCATCTGGTGACGGGTCAGAGCGTCCAGCGCGCCGAACGGCTCATCCATCAATAGCATTTTCGGTCGATAGGAAAGGGCACGCGCAATGGCGACCCGCTGCTTCATGCCCCCCGACAGTTGAGAGGGGAATGCATCGGCGAACTTGGTGAGCTTCACCAGTTCGATGTGGTGGCGGGCGACATCCCGGCACTCGGCCTTCGGCAACCCGGCCGCCTGCAGGGCGAATTCGACATTCTGCTGCGCGGTCAGCCACGGCAACAGCGTGTAGGATTGGAAGACAACGCCGCGATCGAGCCCAGGGCCGACGATCGGCGAACCATCCGTCAGAAGAACACCGTTGTCGAAGCCCTGAAGTCCGGCGACGATAGACAGAAGCGTACTTTTGCCACAGCCGGAAGCACCGACCAGGGAAACGAACTCGTTGTCGGCGAGTTCCAGATCGATATTGCTGAGGGCATGAACGCGGCTCTTCCTGCCACCATACCATTTGTTCAGACCCTCGATCTTGAGTTTGGGATCGCTCATCTCAATGCCTCGAAGCGTAACGGAAGAAGACGCGCTCGAGGGCCTTCATGCTCTGGTCTGTGATCAGACCGAGCAAGCCAAGGAGCAAGATGTAACCAATGATCGTCTGCGTCTGGAAATATCGCTGAGAGACGACGATGCGATAGCCGAGGCCGGATGTCGCCGCGACAAGTTCTGCCAGCACAAGCCAGGTCCAGGCCCAGCCAAGGCTGATACGCAGTGTGTCCCAGATGCCGGGTAGGGAGGACGGCAGGACGATGCGGCGCAGGATCTTGGTTTCTGACATTCCAAGCGTACGGCCAAGTCCGACGAAGTCGGTTGGCACGCGCTTGACGCTGTCCATGACCATGAGCACCTGCTGGAAGAAGGTTCCGATAAAGATGATGACGAATTTCTGAATGTCGCTTGTGCCGGCCCAAAGAATGGTGAGCGGAACGAAGGCGACAACCGGCATGTAGCGAACAAAGTCGACGAAGGGCTCGATGGCCGCTTCCCACGTCTTGAAACAGCCGATCATGATCCCGATCGGGATCGCCAGGGCCGATGCAATCAGAAAACCGACGAGCATGCGATAGATACTGATCCCCGCATCGGTCCACAGCGTGCCATCGGCCGCCAATTCCACCATCTTGGCCCATACCGCTCCGGGCGAGGGCAGGAAAATCGGTTTCACCCAACCGGTGACGGTAGCAAGCCACCACACGGCGAAGAGCAGGGCAAAAACGGCAACTGCAATCATAAAAAACGACTGACCGCTGATCGGATCCCCGATCCGAAAGGCACTGGGTGGTCTACCGACACCCGCGCGCGATTGCGCGCGGGGCCTTTCCTTCGCTGTCGACGACAATTCTGAGCTAGACATTACGGTCCCGTTGGTGGCCAGAGGTCACTTGTTCGCAGCATCGACAAACGACGTGTCGATCATGCTGTCGGCAGAAACGTCCTGGGTCACGAGGCCGGCTGTTTTGGCCGCCTTCAGAACGTCGGCGAAGGTCTTGGTCTTGAAGTCACCGGCAAAGGCCTTGGCTGCTTCAGCAGAGGTATAGTATTGGACACCGTCGAAGGCCGTTTTCAGATCATCCGGGGAGGCGCCGACGGCCTTCGAGATGATGGTGCGATCCTCGTCCGTATTGGCCTTGTAGTCGGCCAGAGCCGCATCCCAGGCCTTGATCATGGCCAGAACCTGTCCAGGCCTCTGCTTCAGCACCTCCTCGCGAACGACGAGAACGTCGGAGACTAGGCCCGGATCTTTGCCGGCTTCAAAAAGCAGCTTGATATTCTTGTCCTGGGTCAGCGCCGTTGAAATGTAGGGCTCGTAGGTGACGGCGACCGGAACACGGCCTGCAATCAGTGCCGTCCCGGCATCAGCTGCCGGCATTGGCACGCGGACGATATCGTCGATCGTCATGCCGTTGCTGGCAAGCGCGTAGTTCAGCAGGATGTCGCTTGTCGTGCCTTCCTCGAAGGCGATGTTCTTTCCTTTAAGGTCAGCGACGCTCTTGATGTCGCTTCCGGCAAGGATTGCGTCCGCCTTCAGGCTGAAATCAAGCAGCGAGACGATCTTCACCGGCAAGCCGGCGGCGACCATACCCATGGCCGTGTGCGTGGCGATATTGGCAGCGTCGAGCTGACCGCTGGCAAGTGCTGCGTTGATGTCCTTGTCTTCGCTGAAGTTGACAAGCTCGACTTCCTCGAGGCCAGCTTTCTTGAACAGGTCCTTGCTCGCGGCGACGTGCCATTGACCGTAACCGAGCCACGGCTCGATGCCGATCTTGAAGGTGCCCGGCTCCGGCTTGGACGGGATTTGATCCTGGGCGTTTGCCTGCGCACTGGCAAGAACGCCGACGATCCCGAGCGCGATCGCTGCGCGGGAAAACTGCTTGCTGATGGATTTGTAGTTCATTGGGAACCCCTCTTTTGATGATTTTAACGGATCACATGGCTTGCATCTTCTTAAGTTTGACGCCCGACCATCAAGCTCTTGGCGGGCGGACATCCTGTATGAGTACTTGTCTCCTTTCGCCGGCGTAAGCGGTTACTGTTTGAGTATGAGGTGCGAGCCACGTTCCTTGAGGTCGGCGATCGAGCCGACGCCCATCAAAGCCAAGGTAATCGAGATCTCGCGGCGCAATGTCTCGATCGCACGGTCGACGCCGGCCTGGCCGGCGGCTGCAAGACCATAGGTATAGGCTCGTCCCAACATGACGCCGTCGGCGCCCATTCCAATTGCCTTGACGATATCGCTTCCCCTTCGCACGCCCCCGTCGAGCATCAGAGAGAAATCCGGTCCGACCGCGGCCCGGATGTCGGGGAGTGCGGCGATCGTGCTCATGGCACCGTCGAGTTGGCGGCCGCCATGGTTCGAGATGACAATGCCGTCGACCCCGACCGCTTGCGCTTTCGTCGCATCCTCTGGTGAAAGAATACCCTTGATGACCAGCTTGCCTTTCCACCGGTCGCGCAGTGCCTCGATGTCTTTCCATGCGAGCCTTTTGTCGATGCGCCTGGAAAGATTGGCGGCCTGTTCGAGCGCTCCTCTCCCGAAGTCTGTGCGATGCTCCACCGCCCGAACGGAAGGCATGCCGCCGCGACCGACATCGAACAACCAGGCGGGCTTTCGGCATAGACTCGCGAACAGTCGTGGTGTGATACGCGTAAGAGATCGGAAGCCGTTTCGCACATCGCGTTCGCGGATGGCGGTGATGGCCGTATCGACGGTCACGTACAGCGCCTCGACACCGGCCTCTTCCGCAGCGCTCAGAAGTTCCTCGCAGAGTGCGCGGTCGTCGAGCACATAGAGCTGAAAATGCAACGCGCCGTCAATTGCTTGGCGGAGGTCTGCCAGCGACGCGATCGAGAAGGTCGAAAGGCAGAAGGGGATGCCGGCAGCGTGAGCGGCGCTGGCTGCCTTTTGTTCTCCATTCCTCGTGTAAAGGCCAAGAAAGCCGACCGGTCCCAGCATAAAGGGAAGAGGATGTCGCCGTCCGAGGTATTCGGTCGACAAATCAGGCTCGGCATAGTCGCCGAGAACGTTCTGACGCAGCCGCAAAAGCGAGAAATCGTCCCTGTTTCGACGATAGGTTTCCTCCGCAAAAGAGCCGCCGTCGATGTAATCGAAGAAGAGCTTCGGCAATCGCTTGCGAGCGGCCAGCCGGAGGTCATCGATATTGACGATCGTCACAATCTACCCCTCCGGATCTATCTTTGCGAGGAAGCGGGTTACCAGGTCCGCGCCATCATCAGGCTCCGCCCCTACCATCATCGCCACTGAAAGGCCGATCAGGGAGGATGTCGGATTGTGGCTTGTAGCACCGGCCCGCAGGTTCATGACGAGTGTCGGGCAGAGGAAAAGCCCGAGCCGGACGACCTTTCGCCAGTCAGAAGGAAGCATGCTCCGCTGCTTGAGGGCGGCAAGCAACGGCTTCCAAATCGCCTCGGCCTTCGTTTCCAGAAGTGCGGCTCGAACCGGACTTAGCGTCCAATAGAAATCGGCAAAGAGACGGCCATTCTCGTACCTTGCTGTCGCGTTGAATTTCTGCTCGGCGATCGCAGGATCATAGAGCCAATAGGGATGAGCAAGGATATTGTGGAAGGTCGTCTTAACCTCTGCGAGAAGCGTCGGGATGTGCTCGCCGGCGAAGGCCGGGTCAAAGAATGACAGGCTCGTGCGCCCTTGCTGCCGTTCGAACCAGACATTGGCGTTGTGGGCGTCGCCATGTGCCGTCACGCCGCCACTATCCGCCAGACGGGCAGGGTTCAGTCTTTCATGCGCGGCGTCGAACAGTTCCCCAAGCGTGTTGCGGTATTCGATGCCATTGATGACGAAGCGGGCTTTTGAGAGCGTGTCCCAGGAAAGCGTGACGCCGGGGAGTTTGAACGCCTTGCCGACGTAAAAGCTCGCCAGCCGGCCACCAGGGTAGGTTCCGTCCGGCGCAGTGACCAGCCGGTCGTAGAATAGCCGGTGGACCGGCTCTTTTGCGACTTGATCAGGCGTGACCGGATGCAGCGTCTTCAGGTAGACGGACAGGACGGCCTCATTGAGCCGGCGTTCCGCATCCACGGCCTGACTTGCCATTTGCTCATCATGAAGCTCGTCGAGCGCGCGCAGAACATCGGAAAAGCGCGGATCCGTCCTGCGTCGATAGACGAGGATCTGCTCGCCCGGAAGGGTCGACATCATGATCGGCTGATCTACCGGCAGGCCGGCCTTGGCAAGGATATCGGCACGATAGTACTCGCCGCTCATCTCCTCCTCATTTTCCTCCTGATGGAATTTGAAGAAGTACGGCTTTCCGTCGGCCTCAAAGAAACCGTTCAGCGAATTGAGGCTGTATTGATCGTGGTTGATTGCCAGATCATGTGCCTCGACCCCAAACAAATCTCGCAGCAGGTCGGCAAGAAGAGCTTCGGCACTACCGTCGCGCGTCTTGGCTTTCTCCCGAATGGCTGCGGTCCGACTGTTGGGCTGCCCCATGATTTCTCTCACTCCTGGAATGACGCGAAGACTTTTCATTTCTTGGGCGGCAAATATCTGCTGCCAAGCGAGTAGCGGCTTCCGACATAGGTGAAGGTATTGACCGTGGCGATCGTCTGCCCCGTCCACGTCTTGCGATGCAACACCAGACAACTGTCGCGCTCACGAATGTGCAGGAGGCGTGCATGTCTCTCCGTTGCTGGGATGGCGCTGATGAGATGCTCGACTTCGGTGAGCGGCGTACTGTGCTGCAGGTAGTCGTAGGTGCCGATGGACGTAAAATCCTGATCAAGATAGTTCTTCACGAGCTCTGTATTGACGTATCGCTCCTCCAGTTGAACAGGCACGCCATTCTCGTAGTGAACGACCATCGAGTGATCGACGGGGCAGAGCTTTTTGAACTCGAACGCGTCCAATAGCATTTTATCCGGCCGCTCGATCCGCTCGAGCAGGATCACCTCGGCGCGGTGTTGACTTCCACGCGCTTTGATCTCTGTGATGATATTGCTGATCTCGATGAGGGTCGACTGTGCCTTGGGAGGCGACACGAATGTCCCGACGCCCTGGACCCTTCGCAGATAGCCTTCAGCGGTCAGTTCGCGAAGCGCGCGATGGACCGTCATGCGAGAGACCCCGAGCGAAGACGTCAATTCATGCTCGGACGGGAGCTTTTCATTCTGTGGCCAATTGCCGTTTCCGATATTGTCGAGGACGAAGTCCTTGACCTTTTCGTAGAGCGGAAGCGCGGTGTTTGAAAGACCGGGCAATTTCTATCTCCGTCTCACGCCGAGGCGTGTGCTCGATCAATCGGCTATTCGAATGATCGTTTTTAGTTTGGTTGAGCGACCATCGATCAGTCGGTGATACGCATCAGGAATTTCGTCGAGTGAGCTCAGAACCTCGATGAATTGTGAAAGTGAGGACTGCAGTTTTGGCAACAGCGCGATGGCCTCGGCGAGTTCGTCTTCAAAGGCGTGGCAGCCAACGAGGGAAATCTCGCGCTCGACCAGGAGATTGGGATCCAGATCTAGCTGTCCGTGGCTGATGCCCACGAGAGCGAATGCGCCGCCCCCGTCCAGAAGTTCGATGCCTTGCGCGATGGCCTTCGTGCTTCCCGTTGCATCCACCGCATAACGCAGTCGCGCGTTGCCGAGAGCAGTCCTTGCCTGCGATTTGTCCAGCGCGACCACCGATCCTCCGCAGATGCCGGCCACCATCTCGGCACGGGTGCCATTCAAATCCGCAAACAACAGCTTTCCATCGTGGAGTTGTGAAAGCAGCAAACCGCAGAGACCGCCGATTGTCCCGCAACCGATGAGAATAATCGCTTCGCCTTGGGGCGGATTGAGCCGTCGTACCGCATGAAGGGCGACGGCCAAAGGTTCGGCCATGGCCGCCACTGCGGGATCAAGTGAGGGGTCGTGCTTGTAAACGAGACGCGCGGGTAGTTGGGTCTGCTCGGCAAACCCTCCGTCGCACACCTCGCCGACGAAACCGAGATGTTCGCAGATATTGGTCCGACCTGATCTGCATGCTTTACATTGGCCGCAGTAAAAGCGGGAGTCAGCTGCGACGAGGTCACCGATCGCGAGATCTTCGACGCCCTCGCCAATTGCGCAAACGCGCCCACAGAATTCATGCCCGGCCGTCGATGGACGTCTGCTGATCCACTGGCCAGTTCGGTAGTTGTGAACGTCCGAGCCGCAGATTCCCGCGGCGCGAACGTCGATCGTCACGTAGCCCGGGGGCGGCGGCGGAGGTCTGTCGACTTCCTCGACCCTAAGATCAAACGCGTCGTAAAGCCGAACCGCCTTCATCCTTTCAGCCTCGTTTTGGCAGATAGTTGTCGCGGACCGCCGAGACTGCATGCGCGTGGGATGAGAAGCCTTCATATTCCGCGAGCTTATGGGCGTGCTTCGCAAACTCGGGATATGCCGACGCTGTCACGTAGCCGATCGAACTGCGCTTCACAAAATCGGTCACCGACAGCGGGCCGAACGTGCGCGCCCACCGGCTCGTCGGCAGCACGGCGTTTGGACCGAGGCAGAAGTTGGCGATGCTGACGGGCGTATGCGGACCCATGAGGATTTCCGCAGCCTCGGTGATCTGTCCGAGATGGGCGAAAGGATCCTGTGACAGGAGTTCGAGATGCTCGGGTGCGTAAGCATTGACGAAGTCATAGCTTTCCTCGACCGAGGAGGTGAGGATGATGCCACCGCATTTGCCTGAAAGGACTGCGCTCGAGAACTGAACCCTCTGTTCCGTCATGCGTGCCCAGTGTTCGGGCAATGCGGCGAGGGCCTCCTCGGCCACACGCCTGCTATGGGTCACGAGATAGGCCGAAGAGTCCGGGCCGTGCTCGGCCTCGATCAGGAGATCTAGTGCTGCGAGGCCGCCATGGACCGTGTCGTCAGCGAAGATGATCGCTTCCGAAGGTCCTGCGGGCAGGCCCGTATCGATGATGCCTGATAGGCTTCGCTTGGCTGCGACCACCCAAGGGCTTCCCGGCCCGACGATCTTCAGTGCCGGCTTGATCGTTTCCGTCCCGTAGGCGACGGCTGCAACCGCCTGAGCGCCGCCGACCTTGTAGACAGTTTCCACACCGGCCAGACGTGCTGCCACCAGCGTTGCTGCGTCCACACGACCGTCCGGGGCTGGCGGTGTGGCGATCGCCAGGTTCGGAACGCCTGCCACAACGGCCGGGACAGAGGTCATCATCGTAACGGACGGAAACGAACCTTTGCCGCGCGGGACATAGAGCGCAACGGACTTGATCGGGGTGAAGCGGTCGCCAGCGAAGGCGCCCGGCTTTATTTCCTTCAGCCACATTGCTTCTGGTTTCTGTTCCTCATGGAAATGGCGGATATTCTGAATTCCGAAGGTGATGGCTTCGATCACGTCCTGGCTGACTAGCTTGAACGCCGCATCGAACTCGGCATCGGTCACCTTGATCGTTGCTTCTGTGATATCCGCCTTGTCGAGCTCCCGGCCGAAGCGGGCGACAGCGCGGTCGCCTTCGGTGCGCACAGCCTCGAGGATCGGCGCCACTTTCTCGACGAACCCGGAAATGTCCGTTTCGGATCGGCGCAAGAGCGCAGCCTTCTCATCGGGCTCAAGCTTCGAATATTCGTGAAAAGTGACTTCGGTCATTGCTCATATCCTTCTTGGCGCACAAAGGGGCACGCGACGGCAATCGTCCGCGCCCTGACGGCACGACGTTCCAACTTGCTCACAGTTCATGCTGAAACGCACCGCAAGTCGGTGGCCACCGGCGCAATACCCTGCAAGCTATTCGTGCGAGGACGCCGGATATGGTTATCCGGCAAATTCCCAGGAAGCCGAAGACTTCGTTCCCGTTTTTATTGTCTATAGTTGTCTATACATCTATAGACAATATGATCATTCGTGTGCTGTCAAGCGTCATCTTTCGTTTCTAGATCGACGCCAAAAAACCGCCGTCGACAGGAATGCATTGGCCAGTGATGTAGGCCGATGCGCCACTTGCGAGGAAGACGACGGCGCCGCCGATGTCGGAGCCATCGCCGAACCGTTTTTGTGGGATCTTGTCCAGCATTTTGGCCGACCAGCCCTCATCCTGATAAAAACCCTCGGTCATCGCTGTGCGGAAATAGCCCGGTGCCACTGCATTCACGCGGATGCCCAGCGGCGCCCATTCGGCCGAAAGCGCTCGGGTCATACCGAGCAGTCCCGACTTCGAGGAGCCATAGGGCACGGCCGTCGGGATGCCGATATAGGAGGTAAGTGAGCAAAGGTTTATGATGCTTCCGCCCCGAGGCTGTTTTGACATCCGCCGCGCCGCGCCTTGCGACCAGAAGAACGCGCCCTTGAGGTTGGTGCCGATGATCTTGTCCCAGATCTGTTCGTCGACGTCGAGTGAGGGAGAGACCTGTTCGTACCCGGCATTATTGACAAGAATATCGACAGCGCCAGTGATGTTTTCGAACTTGCTTAGCGTTTCGTCGATGGACGAGATGTCTGTCACATCCTGAGCGCTCGTGATGCAGGTCCTGCCAAGGGCCTCGATCCTCCCTTTGGTTTCACTTAGCGAATTTTGGTCGCGCGCCGTAACGCAAACATCGGCACCCGCTTCGGCAAGCGCCAGCGCAATCCATTGGCCCAGGCCGCGGCTCGCACCGGTCACAACTGCCACTCTTCCCGCCAGATCGAACATCGTATTGGCCATGATGATCCCCTTGCTTTTGCAGGATAGAACCACCGTTCAACAATGATGTCTATACATGTATTGACAAAGAGACAGTTCGATTTGTGCATGAAAGACGCGCCATGGCAAAAGTTGCCACAGGACACTACGCCCAGAAATCCCGATCGGCAGCCGCACGGGTGGAACTGACGCGGGCCGGGGCAGCCTTCTACGAACGCTCGGTCCGGATCCTCAGCGAAGTCGATCTGTCGACCGAGATCGCCCGCTCGGTTGCCGGCAAGACGACGCGCAAGATTGCGATCGGCACCGTCTATCCCGCCACCATCGGCGTGCTTCCGTCCTTCCTTGCGCGCCTTGCGCGTATTGCCCGCAAATATCCTGATATCCGCATGCATATCGAAAGCGGCACCACCGATGACATTATCCGCCATATCGAGGGAAGCGACTCTTGCGCGAGCGGAGATTGGATTGCACCTCTTGCGGTAGCGTTTAGACAGGCGTAGTATATCCGGAGGGGCTGTCACGAATACTACCCATAATACCTGAACATGCTGAAGTGAGCGTGAAATATTCGTTCGTTCTAATCTTTGGGAGGATGGCTCTAATGGGTACATTTACTCAAGCCGATAATTGGCGTCTTCGTCTGGGCGAGAACAAAGACGACATACTCAAACCCATCTTGACGCCCGATAACAGCATTGTCCCCGGCCAGGTGATCGTGCAGCTTCATCAAGCGACGGCTGGGGCGATTACGAGCAATATCGGGCGAAGCCCGGCCTTGGCCGCCACGGCATCGTCGGCCAAGAGTTTCGGCGTGACCGCCCTCGACAAGGCACTGTCGAACCTCAAGGTGACTTCAATCACGCGGTTGCACCCGCCTTCCCCACCGGCATTCGCGCCATCCGTGGGCGCTCTCGCGGCGATCGCGGAGCCGATGGCGTCAACATTTCGTATTGACTATGCCGCCTCAACGACAGTCGACAAGGTCGTCGAGTCTCTTTCGACGGTAGAAGGTGTCGAAATGGTGGAGGCGATCCGCTATCGCGAGACCCTCACGACGACGCCGAATGATCCTCAGTTCCCCTCGCAATGGGGGCTGAGGCGGATCCATTGCCCGGAGGCATGGGATCGCAGCAGGGGCAGCAACAGCATCGTCGTCGCCGTCATCGACACCGGTGTCGATCTTGATCATCCCGAACTCGCACCCCTGCTTGTGCCTGGCCGCGACCTCGTCAACCTTGGCGTTTCGCCGACACCCCCGCCGGGCTTCCATTTCGAGGGCGATATCAACATCGTCGACAACGATCCGATGGACGAGGTCGGTCACGGCACCCATGTCGCCGGGACGATCGCCTGCCTCAGCAACAACGCGACCGGGGTTGCCGGCGTCACCTGGCAATGCCGGATCATGCCGGTGCGCGTGTTGGCAAGGATCGTGAACAACAATAATCCAGCCGACGTCCGCGGCACCGGGTCTTCGGCTGATATCGCCGCCGGGATCCGCTGGGCGGTCGATCACGGCGCTCGCGTCATCAATCTCAGTCTTGGCGGCCCGAGCGACACCTTTGTTGAGCGTGACGCGATAGCCTATGCGATCGCGCACGGGGTCGTAGTATGCGCAGCGATGGGCAACGGGGGTGCAGGAGCACCAATCAGCTTCCCCGCCGCTTATTCCGATGTCGTTGCTGTTGCCGCGATCGATTCGTCCGATCACCGCGCTTCATTCTCTCAGACCGGACCTCATATTGACGTTTCCGGGCCTGGCGTCGGTATCCTGAGCACAGTGTGGGACAACAGCTTCACCACCATGTCCGGCACATCGATGGCAACCCCGCATGTCGCGGGCGTCGCAGCGTTGATCCTGTCGATCAATCCCTCGCTCACCGCAGCTGAATGCGCGGATATCCTGCGGCAAACCGCTGACCCGCTGCGGGACAATCCGGGCGATCCCATCCCCAACAACAATTATGGCTGGGGGTGCGTCAATGCGCTGGCCGCGCTCAATCGCGCATCGCCACCGGTCTCCGCCGCGATCGTCTGCCATCTGACCAACCCCATCACCTGTCAGAAGGTCCCCTCGCTGCAGATCATCTGCGATACGACCAATCCGATCACCTGTCGAAACTCGCTGCTGATCGCCGGCTGTCAGAACATCCCCACGCTGCAGCTCAATTGTAGCCGTCAAATCATCTGCCACCAAGTGTCCACACTGGTGGTGTGCCCAACGAACACTTTTGGGTGCACGACGTCGATCGTTTGCCACATCTCGAACCAAGTTCCCTGCCAGACTTCCAATCTCGCGTGTCCATCAAGGCCGATATGCGATCCAGGCAGCAATCGCTGCGGAGATCCGGGCTTCCCAGGCGAAGGTGGTTTGGGGATGACATCGGAACTGGGTAGCGATGACCCCTATGCGCCGGACTATGGAATTGACCAGTCGCGTTGAGGATCGGGTTCTATATCCAGAAGAGCAGGTGCGCGCGCCGGCGGCGGTGTTGCGCGCCTGCGGCTGGCTGGCGGAAGGCGCAAGCCTGGTGCGGATTCGAAACCTCTCATCCTCGCACAGCGTTCACCTTGCGACGCGGAGCGACGGCGCCGAAGCCGTCGTCAAGCAACGCAAGGCGGACGGCAGTCGCGGTCTGACGCCGGAAATGTTTGTCTACCGCATGGCAAGCTGGATCCCGGCGCTTGACGGGGTGCTGGCGCGGCCCCTGCATATCGACGAGGCCGCGCAGATCCTGGTGCTTGAAGCGCTGGCCGGCGCGCGTGACCGCGCGATGCCGCGCAGGATCCTCGATTTCTGGCGACGCACGGGAGAGACGCTGGCCGTCGTTCACGGGGCAACTCTGGGCCTCGCCATTCCGATGTCTCAGGCCGCGGGTGTTCTCGAAGTGGCCGATCATCCCGAAGTAACCGGCCTCGGCCGACCGCCGGCGACACAAGCGCTGATGCACCGCATCGCGGCCGATGAGGTGATCGCGCCGTCGCTACGCTTAGCGAAGGAAAATTACGTGTCGCGCAGCCTGATTCACGGAGACTTGCGCCCGGACCATTGGGTGGCGATGCCGGACGGCGCGTTGCGCCTCATCGACTGGGAAATGTCGGGTGGTGGCGATCCCGCGGCGGACTTTGCAGCCGCGATGGTCGAGCCGGCTCTCGACCGATTGCGCGCCGGCTCGCGTGCCACCGTCTGGCCCGCGGACGTGCAGGACGCGATTACGGACCTTGCCGAGGGGTATCGTCGCGCCGGCGGGCCGATCGCTTTCGATCAAGACGCCTCGCGGCGCCACATCGTGCATCTTGGAGCGGCGCGGCTTCTTCATGTGGCATGCGAATGGGCCGACACCTGTGAGCTTGCCGATGCCATGGACGCGGCATTCGAGCAGGCACGATCTTTGCTCGACAGCGAGGATTCCGTTGCCGCGGTACTCGCCTCGTGAGCGCGCAGGCCGACCTAGAACGGCTCGCGACAATGGCAGCGGGAGCCTCCGCAGTGCTGGCCGACAACGCGGCGGATGCCGCACTCGCCGACTGGCTCTATCGCGATTGGTATCTGACACCACCAGATGGATTCGAACCGGAGGCCGCTCCGCCGCCATTCGATAGCTTGAGTAGCGCGCTGAGCGCCGTTGTCGATCATGCGGTGCCCTGGTCGGATGATTGGATCGCTCAGTCGGTGCTTCCTGGCGGTGCCATATTGGCGGCTCGCGGGCAGGTTCAGCGCCTGCTGCCGCTTGGCCAATTTGCCGGTAAGGACCGTCCTGGAATGCCAATTGTTCCAGGCGATCGCGTCGCGGCGCCCGTACTGTTCCATTGGCTCGATGCCGCCACGGGCCAATGGGCGGCGCGGAGCGTAGCTCCGCCACCGGAGCAACTCGTGCGCCTCTATCTGAATGTCGCCGCGACCCATGTTGGTCAAGCCATCGGGCCCTTGGCGCGATGGCTTGTTCAGGATGGAATCCCCTTCAGTCTGAAATGTCCGGCGACGAGCCGCGGATTTTCACGCGCCGATGCGCTCGTATTGTATTTTGACCAATCCGGCTGGACCGCGATCGAAGACCGCGCCATGGCATGTATCGCGCAATTCGCGGCCGTGCTGAGGCGCGGCCAGCCGTCCCTGACGCGCGAATTGGCTCCGGGCGTGGGCTTCGCGGAGGATCCGGGCGACGGTCAATCCTTTGGCCAACACCGATGCCGATTGCTGGCACCCGTCGTGGCTGGCGAATGGACCGACTTGCAAGACCTTGTCGCCAAGTTGCGTGCGGCGCTCCAGAACGCCGGTGTCGACGCGGGCAGGCCATGGAGACGCGCGACGTGACACATTATCGCGAGGTTGCGCTGGAAATTGCCGAAGAGTTGACGCGTGCCTGTGGTGGATCGGGGGTGTTTTGGACCAGCGATCGCCTCGTCGCCGCCGCCGATGGCGGTCACGTGGTCGTTCACGGGGAAGCTGGACATGATCTATATGGCGGTAGCGCCGGCATCGGGTGGGTGCTCGCGCATCTGTCCCGTCGGCTTCACCATAGCGAGCTTGCCGAAAGCGCGCGCGCGGCGCTTGGCGGCGCGCTTGCCGCCGGCGATGCCATGATCGCGGCACATGCCTTCTCACTCCATGGCGGCGCATCGGGCGTGGCGCTTGCCGCAATGGAGGGCGGGATCGCGCTGGAAGACAAAACACTCAAGAAACGTGCGGCGCGGCTCCTGACGAAGGCCGCGACCGAGGCGAGGCGTCAAGGTTTGGTCGAATCGGACCTTATCGCCGGTCATGCCGGCATCATCATTTCCCTATTGGCGTTCGATGCGCGGATTGGAGATCCGATATTCCGCGATGCCGCGCGCCTGCTTTGCGAACAGCTCATCGCGGCCAGCCGATCCGGCTGGTGGGGCCGATACGTGGCCGGCTCGTCAGGTGTTGCGCTGTGCGGCCTTGGCCACGGGGCCTCGGGGATCGGCTGGTCGTTGATCGAAGCCGGACAGCGCCTTGGTGATGCGCGGCTTGGCGTAGCGGGAGAGGAAGTTCTTCGGTGGGAGGATGGCTGGTTCGATCCAGTACAAGGCACATGGCCGGACCTGCGTACCATCGAGTCGGACGTCTCGGCCGCACCGGGCTGGATGGACGCTTGGTGCCATGGCGCGTTCGGCATCGGTGCGGTGCGCTGGCATCTCTGGCAACGGAATCCCGACCCGGTATTGCTCGCGCGGGCGACGGCCTCGCTCTGGCGCGCGCGCCGTGCCGTCGTTGCCGCCGCGCGGACCCCTGTCGGCCAGATCGCGGATATGACCCTCTGTCACGGGCTTGCGGGCGCGGCGGAACTTATGCTGATTGCCCATGAAGCAACTGGGAATAACGACCACCTTCGCGCCGCGCGCCGAGTCGGTGATCTCATCTTGCGCCTCCGCGCCGATAACGACGATTGCTGGACCGTCGGCCTACCCGGCGGAAGGGACGTGCCAGGGCTGTTTCTTGGGCGTGCCGGGCTTGCCGCGTTATTCATGCGTCTTGCTGATCCTGCCGCGCTTGGCTCACCCATGCTCGCCGGACGACAGCCGATGCTTCATGTCGATCATGACGTGAATCGCATCTGATCAAACTCAGCACGCCGAACGCCAGCGAGGCTATTCGCTTCCTTTACCACGCTATCGGCAACGCGGTCATCCGCGATCGCCACCAAGACGTCGGGCATAGCCTCCATTGGCGTGACTTCGTCAGCGCCAAGTGCCAACAATGCGCGTGTGACCGATGCCGCGTCGGCACCCTTCGTCAGGCTGATGATGATACGGTGCTTCATGGTTGCACGATACGCCACATGGGATGCGCCATAAAGTGGTCTGCCCCCCGAAAATAACTCAAGCCGGTTGATAACCTCTGGCAGTTCATGCGCGACAATTGGCTCTCAAACCGGGTCTTCAAATTTTGGCCGCTTTGAGACGAAGTCGTCGTAAGTGGAGGGTGGTTGGTACGAATCCAGTCTGAGGTAACTGCTGCTTTTGCCAGCCAGTACAACCAGACAATGCCGCCTAGCGACGGGATCCGAGAGACTACTCCAGCTCGGCCGGCCTTGGCATCGGCTTCGTGCCGGAATGGACACAGGATCTGCCGAACCGCGGATTCGAATTGAAGAAGGTGAGGGGGATCGATTTCAAGATCGGGCTCGGTGTTGCCTGGAACCGGGAGGATCCGACCGCTGGCCGCGACGACATTATCGATATCGCCCGCTCGCTGGTGCGGCCAGGCAGGTGAAGCGAACCTTACTTGAGGCGGCCGTGAGATTGGCGAATCCGCAGACGTGGGAATGCGCAACGTTCCCGGACGCTTCGCTGATGTGGCGCAGGCGGGGTATGCAGCTTGGAGGTAATCGCCGCAGATTCTTGGAGTAGCTGCATACGGGACACTGGTGCACCTGTCACGACGAGAAGTCGCGGGAAGAAAGTTGAGTGCCAGTAAGCGGCTAAACTGGCTGGGCAGATCTTCTCTTGCGACCAGCACACAAAGCCGCGCCGCAGCCCTATGGCGCTTGCTGAAACGAACACAGCCCGGGCATTACCGCCCGGGCTGGCGCTATCTTGGCTCTGATCAGAATTCCGACCATTCCTGCTGCAGTTTGTTGAGCGCTGTATTGCCGCGTGAGGCAGGCACCGGGCGAGAGACAGGCGCTGACGCTCTAACGGGGGCTGGCGCCAATGTCCTGGAAGGACCCAACGCACGGTGCCCGGCGGCGGCTGTTCCTCCATCGCCGGTCTGGAAAGTGCCAAGCAATTCGCCCAGACGGCTGCTTTCCTGCGCGAGACCTGTGCCGGCGGCGTTCATCTGTTCGACCATTGCGGCGTTCTGCTGCGTCGCCTGGTCCATGTGGTTGACCGCGCTGTTGATCTCCGACAACCCCATAGACTGCTCTTGGGCGGCGGTAGCGATAGCGTCCATGTGCTGGTTGATCTGCTGCACAAGTTCGGCAATCGCAGAAAGGCCTTCGCCGGTGTCGTTGACCAGGCGTACGCCCTCGCTGACAGCGACCTCTGAATTGCCGATCAGGCTTTTAATCTCCTTCGCGGCACTGGCGGAGCGCTGCGCCAACTCGCGCACTTCCTGAGCGACAACGGCAAAGCCCTTGCCGGCGTCACCGGCACGTGCAGCTTCCACCCCGGCATTCAACGCCAGCAGATTGGTCTGAAAAGCGATCTCGTCGATGACCCCGATAATCTGGCTGATCTGCCTGGACGAGTGCTCGATTTTGCCCATGGCGCTGACTGCGTTGTTAACGACCTGGCTTGAGTTTTCCGCGCGAGAGCGGGCACCGCGCACGAGATCGCGGGCGTCTCCGGCACGCTGGGAGGTCGATCGCACATTGGCGGTGACCTCCTCCAGTGCAGCGGCGGTTTCCTCGAGCGAAGCGGCTTGCTGTTCAGTACGCTTGGAGAGGTTGTCGGACGCTTGCGAGATCTCGACGCTGCCGCTGCTGACCAATGCCGCAGCCTGACCGACGCCCCGCATGGCGTCGCGAAGCTGCTTGACCGAAGTATTGAAGTCGTGACGGAGTGCCTCGAACTGCGGCGCTAGAGCCGTATCGATTTCACAGACGAGGTCGCCAGTTGCGAGACGGCGCAGGCCTCCAGCGAGCGAGCCTGTTGCCTGTATCAAGCGTTCTTCGGCTTCGGCCTCGGCGCGCCGCTGCATCTCGATACGCTCGCGCTCTGCGGAAACCCGTGCCTCGGCCGTTTGCTCTTCAAGTGCCTTATTGCGGATAGCAGCCTGCTGGAAGACCTCGACGGAACGAGCCATTTCGCCAATTTCGTCACGGCGAGCGACACCGGCCACCTCGATCTTCAGATCGCCCTGCGCCAAGGCCGCCATCGAATGCGTGATGACGCCGATCGGCTTGGTGACGCGGAAGATGATGACGCAGATGCCGACAACACTGACGATAGCAGCGATGAGGAAGATCAGCGTATAGAGAATGAGCTGGGCGAATGCCTGAGACTCACTGGCAGCGGCTGCAGCCACCATGCCGTCCGCTGCAGCGGCCGCAGTATTGGTGATGAAGAGAAGGGCGTCATTGCCCATCGGCCGCCAAACGTCGAGGGACATCGGCGCCTTCTTGCCTGCCGAAAAGGTCTCGAGAAGTGCTGCGCGCTTGGGAGCAAAATTGCCCCCGAAATAGCCGGTCTCTGCGGCCTGGTAGGCGTCCTTTATGATTTGAAGCGTGTTCTTGTGGTTCACGAGGACGCCGACCTGCTTCCAGGCGAAGGTTACGGCATAATCGTTGAGTTGGATCTTGCCTAGCTCCGCAGCTGTCATCGTCGCGCCTGCGCCAAGCGTGATATTGAGCTGGAGGTTCGATGCCCCCGCAAGCGCACGCGTTGACCATGCCAATGATCGGATCTGGATCATTGCCGTCATCGACGGATCGCTTTCGCGGATTCGGGCTTCGATTGCTGTCGAGCCGGTTTCCAGCGCCGTCAGCAGCTCCTGTCCGAGGTTAAGGGCATTGTCCTGCAGTCCAGCGTCGCGGTCTGCCAGCTTTTTCGTCAACTGATCATCAAGCTTTGTCCGAAACGCCAGCACCCGGTCAAACGCGTTCATGACGTCGGCAATCTGCGCTTTGATCGCCTTGTCGTCGATATTGGCATAGATCGCCTTGGCGCTAGCCATGGCGCTGTCCACCAGCCCGCGATCCTTTTTCAGCGAAGCCAGCGTGCCGGCGAGTGCGTCGATTTCCATGTTTGCTGCGGATGAACCATCACCGCGCTCGTTGCGAAAGGTCGCAAGTGTCTGGAAAAGTGCGCGGTCAAGAGCGGTAAGCTTCGATACATCGCTGAAAACCTGCTGTTTGTTGTATGCGTCCATCGCGGATGACGCGGTGAGCACACAGATCACTGCGCTCAGAAGAAGAAAAATTCCAACCAGGATATTGCGGATAGATAAAGTCATAGTCGCCCCACTTGCGTTGCGGCTGACGTCTCGCTGGTGCGCGCACGACAGCTGAATGTGCTGGAACCGCTCGCGTCGATGCTTCAAAAAAAGACAATCCGCTGGCCGCCGAGTTCTTACTCGTTCGCAGGCTCATCATGGCCAGGTCCAATAGTGTCGCAGGATAGATCTGGTTTCATTGAAACAGCATTAAGAAAATTAGAAATGTGAGCCAATTGCGCGCAATAGATCAGGAGCGGCCTTTCACGATCGCGCGGTCAGGATTTTGAGCGAGGTGTACCTGCCGACCGAGATCGCCCGGTCGGTCGCCGGCAAGACGACACGCAAGATCTCCATAGGTGCAGTTTATCCTGCCACCAACGGTACCTACCATTCTTGGATGTCTTCCCGGGCCTACTCAATCCTCGGCTGCCACCCAAAAATCGTATCATGCCTCCCCGCAAGCGTTGCTATTCTGGTCTGAAGTTCTGTCGTCCACCTGACGAATACAATCGGACCTGCAGCCGAGAACGAATGGCGCTTGCCTTCCGTCTCGAAAGCCAGCAACTGCGGACGGGCAAGCGGCATCAATCGCTCGACGAGTTTTCCGATGCTTGCCCTGACCGACGTCCCCCAGTTGACGGCAACCCGACCACTCTCCGCCCACTTTTGTGCTTGCCCCTGTATCAAAAGTAGCACCTGCGCGGCGATATCCTGATCGAGGTTTGAGATATGTCTCAGACGTGAGGTATCGACATGATGTTCAACGCCTCGCTTACGAAGTTCATCGAGTGCGGCATTCAGGAATTTCGATTGAAGTTCCGTGAAATGTCCGGCGGTACGGGCTTGTATCCTGCTTTTGCGTTTCGCTTCGAGTTCCTCTCGAAATGCTTTCAAAGCCGGAGGCCGCGGCGTCTGACCGGCTTCCACGCGCGCCCAATATCCCCGCGGAGGCTTGGGAACCTGCAATTTCTCGCAAAGCTTTCCGACTGCAACGTCGGAGATGCCGAGTTCGTTGGTGATCTCGCTGGTCGGGCGTTCCCATACCAAACCGAAGAGCTCTTCTCTCGACATATCGCGCTTTGCCATTCGAAAACCCTCAAGCAGTTCTCAGGCTGCAGCGTTCGCCTTCTCACAGATGGCAGCACATCGTTCGAGCAGCTTGTCGAACGTTTCAGCGTCATCGAAAAGAAGACCGTCCTCCACCATCCTGGCGTAATCTTCCTTGAGGGCTTTCAGTCCCCCGCCGACCGGCGTCGGCATCAGGTTGCCGTTTACCGCTGTCTCGTAGTCGATTGGCGATCGGTCGGCGGCTTTTTCCGAGAAGAACATCGACTTATGCTTGGCGACCGCATTTGCGAGTTCGCGATCGGAGATTGCGCTATCTGCGAGGCCAATGTCGAATGTTTAAGTCGGGTCGCGATTTTGCTGCCTGGATTGGGCTGACGCCCAAAGACCATTCGACCGCAGGCAAGCTAAGGCTTGGGGGGATCACCCGAGCTGGCGACGAGATGCTGAGGAGCATATTGGTTGTTGGCGCAACTGCTGTTCTTCGGCATGTCAGAGCAGGACGGAGCAGACATCCTTCCCAATGGCTCACCGAACTCCTGAAACGGAAGAGACCGAAGTTGGTTGCCATAGCGCTCGCCAACAAGATCGCCCGGATCGCATGGCGGCTCATGGTGAGCGGCGAAACGTATCGGCGGACAGAGGGACAAACACAGGTAGTTTAGCAAATTGGCCGCCACGCGAGCACGATAAAAATGCGCCGTGGTGAGCTGAAGCAGTGAACTTGCAAGAAAGAAGCAGATGGTGTGATCGATCGATCCAAAACGCGTGACACTCCGCCGGTTCCAGTGGCCATTCAAGGCCGCTTGCCTGTTAGGAACACACGTTGCGGAAACCATCTTGGCCAGTGGTCATGTGAGACCACACACACACACAAAGGCCGCACATATGGACGCAAGCGATCCGATCAAAAATATCTGCAGAAAAAGCTTGCAAGTGGGAGCCGTCCACATATGGAACCGGGAAGATCCGACCGCTTCGCGTGATGACATCATCGATATCGCTCGCTCGTTGGTGCGGCCGGGCAGGTGAGAGGCGCCTTTGCTCTACGGTATTGCCGTTGTCCGTACTGATGGCTTCCAATCGTTTCACTCAAGAAGCGAATTGAGCTGATGCCACGTAAGGGCACATTTGTGCCTATCGGGAGGAGTTTTCGGTCTGAGACGATGGAAGCGCATTGGTAAGCGAAATCCATGGCTTGGTCGATGCAATCCCATCCGGCGTCGTGACCATATCTTTAGGCCACACCGTACCGACTGTAATCGCCTCCGCAATTCTGACGTTCCTGAAGCGGGCGTTTGAAAAATCGACATTGGTAAGATCGACGCCTTTGAAGGACGTATCGATGACCTCGGCATAGGTGAGGGACGCGTTTGAAAGTTTTGTCTGAAATCTGAACAGACCGCATTCCTTTTCGCTGAAATCTGCCCGTTCAATATGAGCACTGGTGAAGACGACATTCTCCAGGTTGGCGCCGCGCAGTTTCGTGTCTGTAAAGCGCAGGGGCGCTCCTCCCTCGTCGGGGGACAATGCGGTTGAGTTGCGTAGATCGGCACAGTCCAGGATGGCGCCGGTGAAGTTGCTATCGCTTAGGCTGGTAAAGCCGAGGTCGGCGCGGCTGAGATCGGATCCGGAGAAATCCACGCTTGAGAGCAAGGCAGTTCTCAGCATTGCGTCCGAAATATCAGCCTGCGACATGTTCGTGCCCCCCAGATGCGCTCCGAAAAGGTCCGCCTTGCGAAGGTCGACGCGTCGTCCGCTCGTGCCGCCACAATTTTCCTGGCGACATGTCTCGAGCCGGACCTCAACCCATCGCCCGAGCTCGCCTGCGTAAGGCTGTGTGGTCGTATCGTCCCACCACCACCAATAGAATGAGGGTTCTGCCGATTGCTTGGTAAGTTGTACTTTCGCAAAGACACTACGCATGAGGATGGGAAAAGCCGACTGATCACCACTTGCCGCTAGTGAAAGAAAGCTGTTGTAGGCTTGCTCGTCGCGTTGAACTTCGAGGAGATAGGTCTGCCATCGCTGCTGATACAAAAACACGTAGATGGTCAACAAGACACCGATCATTTTGTATCCGCTTGGGCTCAAGATCTCGGAGGCTATGGTCCGAATCCAAACAAATGGCAGTGAGATCACACGGCGCAAAAGCGATAGCAAGCTTCGCAGTGTCCAT
This sequence comes from Rhizobium sp. 01T437, assembly GCF_056398505.1. Taxonomy (NCBI): domain Bacteria; kingdom Pseudomonadati; phylum Pseudomonadota; class Alphaproteobacteria; order Hyphomicrobiales; family Rhizobiaceae; genus Rhizobium; species Rhizobium sp. 01T437. The sequence goes on along the minus strand of NZ_JBFTPM010000012.1, from coordinate 89,333 downwards.
GAAATCCATTGACGAAGTGCGGTTTGAGCCGCGGTGAGCCGTCCGAAAATTACGACCATCGTCATTCTCCCCGGCTATCACGCTTCAAAAGTGTCCATGCCAACACGTTCCCCAGCTTCCTGCGGCGTATATACGAGATCATGCCGGTGTCGGCCGCACCCAGACAATCGATGAGGCCGGCGATAGCAAAGCCGGTAACGGCGCAGGTCTTTCTTTCGTTTATAGGGTTCGCCTTGCACATCCGCACTAACCATGAAAACTGCGATCGGCACTCTCGTTCATGTCGAACGCCTCGGCTCGACACCGGAGACACTTTGCTAGAAAATTGCTTTACCAGGCCAGCCCACGGAATCCGTCTAGAGCGTGTTGAAGAGGTCAAACGTCCGCAATGCTCCCATATCAACATAGTGCCGGGACTTGCGACCATAGGAGGTATGTGCCTCCAATATCAACCAGCATCAGGCAACTAGCAACTACGCAAATCGGAGGAGTTGCGGAGGGCAGCCCACTGACTATTTCGAAATTGCTCACGGGCGAGGAAGGTCATTCGCTGCGATTGGCGACCTGTCCGACCTGATCGCCTCTTGCTTTCAATTCTTCAGATTGAAACAGAAATGCGCCTATCGCTCCTGTCGTGATATTCATGAACGATACGATCAGCGTGACATAGGTCGTCAAGTCCGAAAAGCTCATTCCTTCGCCAAAACCGGGCTGATTAGAGACATAGAAATCGATCAATATCGCTGCCGCTATGCACCAGAACACTATGAACGGCGCGTAAATCAGTATCTTCAAAAGAGTGGGGTCCGCGACGTTCCCTTTGTTTGGATCCCCGCGAAACAGAAATAGTACCGCAGCCCCTATATATCCGGCGAATACTGGAAAAATAATCTGCACAACCTGCAGTGACTGCTTGGAGGTGAAAGGGGTAAAAAGCGGCGCTATTATCAATAACATGGAGAAGACTACAGTCGTCAGAAGACTTAATATTATCAGCTTTCGCCTAGCTTCAATGGCTGTCATAGCCCTCTCCAATCAATTGCCGCGAGAAACTTTACACGTCAACGAACCTTTAAGAAGATCAATGATATGTCTGCGCATTCTATCAGCCGGCTGGTCCGCGACGGTCATGTAATCTCCTTGCGAATAACTGTGCGTTGGCGAAACCGAAGCTGAAATCGCGATCGACGCCTGAAGTCCGCTGTCTTCAGCAAAAAGATCGACGCGGGTCGTCGAAATTTCGTACATAACTTTGTGCTCGTCGAGCAACTTCGAAGGTCCAAATCTGTTCGTCATCAGGACCGTTCGAAGGTCCCCCTTTTTCGCGATGTCTACGTTGTACGAGGGGTCTGGGTCGATTCCATTGACGGATTTGAGCTTGTCGGCAACCTCAGTTGCCAGTTGATCTATGTCGTGCTTTTCCGAACCAGCATTGCAGACGAGTTCATCTCCACCTATCCCGTCGAGCCCGTTCAAAGCATTCGGGTAGATTGAGGCTCTGATGAAAGTCGATTTCCCATCCGTGGTTACAACGGTATAGCAGTTCTCTGGACCACCTGGCACGCCTGAGACGCTCGTTACGGTGCAGGCGGCAATTGAATGAATTTTGCCACGCTTGGAGGTGAGTATGACAGCTATGCTACAGGCCTCCGAGCATTTGCTGAGATCAGCCGTATCTGAAAAACGCACGTAATCCGACCAGAATTGGACAATCTTGTCACCATCAGCCACGTCGCTGACGGTTGCGAAGTCTCCAAAAAGATCATGGCCTCGGTAATCAAAGCTATGGTGTAGAAGGGTATCAAAGGTGTCCGGGCCCGCAGTGACGCTAAGCTCCGGCAGACTTTCGCTGTTTGCTGTCAGAAGGCTGCGGCCGAATGTCCAATCCTCGCCCAAGGCTTCCATCTCGGGGCGCATTTCCTCGGGTGCGTCGTCCAAATAACCGATCTCGCGATTCATTTTTTCATAGTCGAGATCGATTTTGCCACCATACGCGGCAAACGGCACAAACCCTGGATAGGGTGGAAGAACCAGTACAGGCTTCGGATTATCGAGCTGTGCTTCGCTTGCAGTTTGCCATGCATTGACGACGGACAGCTGGTTATAGGGCGGCCCTTCATTCTCGCGAGCGATTTGCCTCGCGGCGAAGGGAGCCAGTTTGTGCGCTACATGCCTTAGTTTCCCCCACTCTTTTTCGGTTAGAAATCGGCTGACACAGGCGATCCGATAATTGAAAAACGTACAGGATTTGACCGGATCTTTTCTAAGGATTGATCTGAGCGCAATATTAGCCGCGTTCGAATATTGAGCTTCAAAGAAAACTGCTTGGATCCGAGCATTCGGACCTTCAGATGCCATGCTCACAGAAGCGATAGGCTGAAATCCGATGAGGGCCACAATCGACCACAACAATCCTCGCAAACTACTTCTCCAGTCGATACCGGGCGCAAAATCGATTCACAGTGTGCCGTTTGCTCAAGTTCCCCAAAAGTTTTTCAAATCTTGCGCGCTTCCATTGAAGGTATCGCGGTCAAACCGAACTCCTCCTACATCATGCGGCTCGGGACCGAATGCTCCATCCGTATATTGCCACATCGTCCATGTTGGCCAGTTCGGCGGAACCACGGGGGTTGGCCCGTATTGCGCAAGCCAAAACCAGCATTGTGCGAGGATCGGATCGTTGCCTGTGCCCAAGAGCTGCTTGATGTAGTGGCCTGAGTAAAATCCCGGATAACGGCCGGTGACTTCTTTGACATGGGTGACAAAGGCTCGCGCTTCCTCGAGGCTCATGCTTGGGCCGGTCGGGTTGGGTTCAAAATCGAGCACCAATACAGTAGTGTCGAAATCTTGAACAGTATCAAGGAAGTGTTGTGCTTGCTTAAGGCCGTCACTGCCGGTTGCAAAGTGGTAAGAACCCCACAACAAGCCCTCACTGAGAGCTTTTGCTCTATTGGAAGCGAAATTTGGATCAACTCCAGACTGTCCCTGTGTAGCTTTGTGGATTACTCCCACAATACCCAACGCTGCGAGTTTATCGAATTTTACTTTTCCGTTGTGGTGAGATATGTCAAGGATAACATTTGCGCCCTGCATCGTAATGATCTCCAGCGGCACCAATACATTTTGTACATATATCTACATTTATACAACTCAATGTCAATGCGTTATATCTGAAGATATAGAGGGTTCGATTTTTAAACCCAGTTGTTTTGCTTTAGTACGTCATCACGATATGAAGTAACAACTTACCTCTGGCTTTAGGACAACGTCAGCAAACTGACAAAAACGCGTGGCGATCCGCTGGCCACTGAATGCTGGCGCTATTTGCTGGCTGTCGCCAAGGACAGTGCGTTATCGCTGAAGGGCGAGATCGATGTATAGGAGCTGCGCTCCAAGAAGATCATCTCCTTTTCCCGTCAGAGGCTCTCTGCCGAATTGGGCGACGCTTATTTAAGGCTGCTTACCTTAGCGTTTTCCTTATTTAAAAAAGACGGCGGCTTGCTTAAATAGCGGCTCAAAATCATACTCGCGCCATGTCTGATTCCGAACCCAGTCAGCGGCATGGCCGCTTTGTCGAAACCTCCGTTTAGAGGGTTTTGGTGTGGTTGAGGAGGTGACCGGCTGTAAACGAGGTCGCGTCTTCAGTTATAGGCGGTACCTTGCGATCCTAAGCGAAGGCACTGATCCCTTGCCCGCAACCTCGTGAATAAACCAAGCGATTTGAGGAGCCCTTGCTGCTTTCATTTTTTATCATGGTTTTGTCAGAATGGCGACCTTTCGTTCGATCGCATATGAACGAAAACAATAAGTTAAAGATCGAAACGAAGGACCGCTTATATCAGGAGTAGGCTGACAGCGTCTTTCCTCCAGACAAGAACCCTCATGCTGACGTTAAGCGGCGGCCTCTCAGACTTGATTCAGAATATGGGCTGCAAGCGCCGACTTATCCTGTGGCAAAAACCGACCGTAGCGCTGCCGGATCATGTCCGGTGTATCTTGGATCGCGTAACTTGCCTGTTCATGCGAACAGGTCTGCTTCAGAATGTAGGCGGCGAGGACATCGCGGACATTATGCGGGCCATGGGGCAATAGCCCTTTGGTGGCACCGCAACCGCTATAGCGATTATAGATACCGTAGCGCTGGATGGCCAGACGCCAAGCCCCATAGAAGGCCGTCCGGTTCTTGGGCCAGTAAAATCCTCAACCATTTGCAGCTAAACAACTCTCGATTCTGATCAGGATGGCGCTGTCGGAATGCTGCCAATTTCGAGCTGTGCGGAGGGAATAGGGTGAATGGTTCATCAGGGCAACGATCATCAAGATGCTTCATCCGCAACTACAGAGGAAGAGCCGGATCGTCGCGGAGGTGGGACTGGTCTCGCGGGCGGGACTGAGCTTCATGCAAAGGCGATGGTGATCGCCGCTGCCCACCTCCTACGAGGGACAAGGATTGGTTGGCTAAACAAGGTCATTGACGACACCCCGGTCGCTATAACGGCAGAGACGGGAGGACCCGGAGATGATATCGGCCTCGAATTGGCAGGGGGCGAAAAAGTCGAGGTTCAGTCGAAGAAAAACCTGCAGAAGGGGGACGATCTTTGGGGCGCACTCGAGGGACTCGTCGACGGCATTGCCAGAAAGAAAATCGATTGCGGAATTCTACTGGTCAACGGGGAGTCAAGCGGCAACATTCGGAACAAACTTGCGCAGGACATCGTCAAGATCGGTCAGGGCGTTGAAGGCTCGCTCAGCGAAATTGGCGGCGAGTGGCTTGCCAGGCTGAAAGCAACGGGCCGGAATCCGGCGCATTGCGCGTTCCTGCGGATTGTCACCATTCGCGTGTCCGATACCGATGGAGCGGACCGGCGGAACGCCTTGGAAGCAATGCGTTGGGTCTGCCTAAAAGAGGAAGATGCGGAGCACTCCCTCAATCACCTTTACGAGGATGCGATAACCCTGATGAAAGCGAGGGGACGGTGGACCTTGCCCTCAATCGTCAGACTTCTTCGGGCCGCCGGCATTGGATTGCGACACGACGAGACTCCTTCGGGAATGATCGTCAAGCTCGCTACCTGGGTGGAAACTATCCACGGAACGATTCATCTTCCGGCGGCCGTCGCGAAGCTTAAGGTGGCTGCGATGCTGCCGCCAGTCGTTTTTCCCTTCGATCTCTCTGTACCCAAAACACGGGACCCATTGACTGCATTGTTCGAGTATCATGAACGAGACGAGCACGGTTCGGACACGGCGATGTTCAATGGTGAATGGATCGGGCGCTTCCATCGGTTGAATGTTATCGTCGCCGGACCAGGCATGGGAAAATCTACGCTCGCCCAACGCTTGGCCTGGGAATACGCAAGCGACACCATTCCGGTTCTGATCGTTTCGTTGAAACGCGTTGCCGCCTTGTTAAAGGGTGGCTGGTCTTTTTCTGACTCATTGTTCGCGCACGGCTTGGACGGAGCGCATATCTCTGCTTCAGACTTCCGCCGCTATGCGATTCGTCGGTTCGTCTTGATAGCCGATGGATTGGACGAAGCGGGCCCACTTCACGACGAAGTCGCCAGAAGGCTCGAGGCTTTCGCTGCTGGTCACCCAGGCGCGACGATCGTCGTCACGACCAGGCCCATTGGCTATGATACGAAGCGACTTGCCGACTGGCGACATTATCGCCTGGATGCGCTGGGCGACGATAATCCCGAAGGCAGCCTGGCCGATTTGATCGTTGCAGCGGGAGGGGCTGATAAAGGCGACGAGGCACTAAGACAACAAATCAAAGACGAACTATCGTCCGTTGGTGCCAGGAGAGCGATCGCTGCACGGCCCTTAATGCTTGGAATGGCCGCTGCCCTCATCATCCGGGATAAACGCCTTCCCGATACCAAGACGAAACTCTACGAGGCGATGATCGACCTTTTCGAGGCTCGCGACGCCGAGGGCAGGGGCGTTGTGAGCTCGAAGGTTGCGGAGCGTGTCCTCGACATTCTCGGGTGGGAGCTTACGGGCAATCCGATCCAGAGCTGGGGCGATACCGAAGCAAAGATCCGTAGCCGCCTCGCCAATGAACTCGGCTTGCCGCCACTAAGTGCGGCGGAACCGTTCGAGCAAAGTCTGTTGCATTGGGAACGCGCCGGAGTAGTCGAGAAACTCAACTTCGAGAACAGAAGATTGCTGACGTTCGTCCACAAAACCTTCGCGGAGTTCGCCGCCGCCCGGTTTTTAGTCGCAATAGGACCGGGCTGGCGTCAGGAAGCCGAACGGATCATCGACGCACCTGAGTACCAGGAGGTGATAGCGTTCGCGGGTGGGCTTGGGCTCGGCAATGAACTCGCACAGCTTTACGTGGATCGGTGGCGCTCGGGTGGAGCAGGTCAAATCGAGCGCGCGCTGGAGCTCGCAGGGGACCGGGACGCCGAAGTAGATGCCAGCAAGGCCGTCGAGTTGGCCACGATCGCCTTTACTATAATCGCATCAGGTTCGACAGACAGATTTTCCATTGGTGCCGCTCTCGCAGCATTGGCAAAGAACCGGCCGGATTCGGTAGGTCCCTTAGCTGCACAACGGCTGGAAGACAACAATGTGAGTGTCCGTCTCGTTGCCTGGGCTTGCGCGGTGAATGCAGGAGCGGAGTTCTACGATCCTTCCCGGCTTAAACATGTGCTCGGAACGCTTAAACTGGCGATCAAGCCAGCAAAGTACAGTTTCAAGGGGCTTTTCCCTCCGCATCAAGCCAGTACCGATGTGGATTTATTGCAGTCCATCGCGATCGCGACATTAAGAGCGCAGCCAGTGGGGCATATGATTGAATTCGTCGAAAGCTATTTCTCCGCTGTGCCGTTCACCAACATGGGCTTCATTGGAAAAATCGAGGCCGTGCTGCAGGCTCACGGCTTGAGCCGCCAACATCCGCATAATTTACGGCAGCCATCTGTCGACGCAATTGCAAGTTTTCTCCAACCCAACGAATGGACCCAGGCCGCCAATAAGGCCATGCGGGCGATAGCTGAGGCCATCTTGGATGGAAGCTCGGCGTCGCCCAAACAGATGGACCACGAACCACGACGGCTGTTGCAGTTCAGCGCGCTCACCGCCCTCGTCGGCTTTGCTGAGGTTGAAGCCAGAGACGTTTATAAATGGGAATCGGCATATGACAAAGCCGCGGTGCGTGAAGCCGTAATTGCGGTGGTTCGCCTGTCAAAGATTGACGCGGTCGACCTAGCCGTAGAAGCCCGAAGTATCATTTCCAGGTTAGACCGGAACCCACACATACCGCTCTTCTTCCAGCTTGGGCAGGCTGATATTTCCAAGCCCGATTGGTCACGTGCAAGTTCTCTGGGTCTCGATCGAAATCTCGTAGAGAAAGCGTTTCATCACGGATCTCGGTGGCTGACAATTATTGCCGCCAATCTGCTCGCCAATATGCCAGCGTCAACCGGCGAATGCGTGCGCCTTCTGGCCGACTCGAGCGGCGACACACTCTTTTATGCGTCTTCTGTCGTAAGTGCAGTTGTCGATGTTCCGACTTCGCGCGCAATGCTTCAAAACCGATCGCAAGAGCGCCCTTATGGTGTCGAACATTTGCTGATGGTGCTGAAGAAACTGGATGAGAGTTCTTTGTAATTGCCCGACTTTCGAACATTGATCGGCATAGTGGACCTGCAATTGTCCGTGGTCTGGAGCTCGGGCACGAATCTGATCGGCCCAGCGTATCGGCGGGCTGGAAGGCGTGACGTTTGTCGATCTCTGTAGGGATTACTCCAGTTCCGAGAAGCAACAAACGCAGAACAGCTTGACCAAACGTTCACTGGCTTGGGCGAACAGAAGGCTGCCACCCAAAAGCAGGTAGAGGTCGTAGAAGACGAGCTGCAATGTACGCAATCGCTCGTAGAACGTGGACTGATTAATCGATCGGACTATACCGAACTGTTGCGCATTGTCGCCGATCTGCTCGGGCATGGCAGGATGGAATCATATTCGATCCCGCCCCACCAGTGGCTTTGCTCAGGCTCACGAGAAAAATAGACGTAACGCCTTCTGAAGCGCGATATAGAACTGAAGGCGCCTGTTAGCGCCGCGGTTCGAAGCGGGAGCACGTATGGCCGGTCTCGTTATAACCGCAGCTAATCCAGCTTCGCGCACGCATTGAGACGCTCTTCGCCGCCCCAATCTTTGAAGAGCTTGGCGGCTTCGCGATCGATGTCATCCTGTGTGAACTTACCACCGGTCTTCGGTCTTATGTCGTCAGCGGGAAAGGTGATGTACTGGACGCGGCCCCGATGGAGTTTCTTTATCTCATCATAGGTCTCGGTCCCGGCAACCTTTATCCCGCTCAGATAGGAAGTGAGCGCAATCGTGCCTTCGCCGATACCTTCCGGCGGCCCCCTGTCCCCATTAATGGCGAAGGCGATCCGGCCGGACTCGACATCCCTGATAATGACGAGGTCGCCGTCATCCGTTTTGATGCCGCCTGCTCTCCAGTCAACCTTTAAGGGCAGGACCACAGCCCTGTATTTCAGACTATCCAGATAACGGCCTTGGTCGCAGGCGTCTTTTGCGGGATCGACCGAGATCGACGTCTGGGAGATGAAATAACCGACAAATGGCTCGACGGTGTTCAGGCAGGGCATATCGCGACCCAAGGCCGCGTCGTGTCTCCAAGGGATTATGTCCTTGGTCTTTATGACAGCATGACCAGATGGGTTGTACTTGGAGTCTCGAGCATCCTCGAAGGAAGTGATAAAAGTTTCATAGCAAGCGCCGTGCCGATCTTTCGGGTCGTCACCGCATGTAATTCGAACCCCTTTCGCGTCGTAGAGCCGGTTAATGGCATTCGCTATGTTGTTAAACGCCAGTCCTTTTTTTGCGGTAGGGTCATCCGGATGATAGGAGCGCGGTGTGCCGTCGGTATTCACCGCCATGTCGGCGGCGTAATAGAGCGAGCGCACTTTGTGCGTGGAGGCATAGATCTTGGTGTGTTGATCGTCGCGATGTGTGTCGATTTGCGTCATATTGCACAAGTCGGCTGTCAGCGCGGGTGACGAATAAAGACCGAGCTGTAGAAGCACAACGGTCGCTCTAAGTCGCTTCATGGTCAAACTCCCCTTCTTGCAAGCTGCCTAGGATGCAGCGCCATTGATCACAACCTTTGAGACGCAGGCGTCGAGCGTTGTTGCCAAACTTTCGGGTGTCGAAAACATCATGGGCTTTCCGCTATGTTTGTCGGCGTCGTAGGCTTTGGCGGCGTCCACAATGTCGCGGTAGTTCGGCGCCTGCCGCGCCAATCGTTTCCTCAAATCGAGCCTGATGCGATTAATCGCATCATCGACAAGCCCAGCAGCGGTGGCTTGGGCCGCAGGGTCGGTAGATCTGGCGGCGCTAGCCACGCAAAGCATCCCTTCGGCTGCATTGAGCAGGTGCTGAGCCGACTCGCTCGGTTTCGCATAGTTGCGACCAGCGGCGATCATAGCCGCGCTTAAGCCGGCTCCCTTCAGGAGATTGACGTTGGCGTCATAGAGAAGAGCTCCCGCTGCCACCCCAGCGCTCGATATGATACCGAGCGCGGCAAGATCTTCAGTGCGAGAAGCATCGTCGGCCAATCGCATATACTCCCCAGCGAGAGCAGCAGCATAGTTGGCGCGCCCGGCAAAAGAAGGACCAACATCAATTGTGGGGCAGCTAAAGGTATTCCTGCATGCCGCCTTTTGTATTGATGGATCCGAATTTCGGATCCGAATATCTAGTTCAGATTGTCCAACATCACCGGCGCCGACACAGCCGCTTAAAGCAACTGAACACACCACGAGAACTGAAAGATGCACAGATTTACTCCACGCGGCACGTACCGCATGGCCAACAAAATAGAACTGCATTTTTTAACGCCCCCCGGCCACTGTCGCCCTAATGAATTTCTTAAAAAAGGCACCCCACGACAGTACTCGGTAGAATTGCACGGCAAATGTAATTTGCCTATACCTTGTGCGCAAAAAAATGCTTTGCCTTTTTGCTGGATATTTCCGTCACCGTTTTGAGAATAGATCGCGTAAGATCGCTCAGAAGTAGCTAGCGGATGCCCCTAGGCGAACCGGGCTTTGACATCCTGAGAGCCTAAATGACGATGTCGAGATCCACGACAGCGCGCGGCGCAAATTTGTAGTATCGCGGAGGCGATGCGACCTGAACGGACGAATCGCCCCGTTTGTCGCCCACGGCCTGAATGGCATAGGTCTTGTCAGGCTCGACGACATATCCGCCGTTCTGCGGAAACCGATTGAGATTGCGCATCAAGAGCTCCTTGAGGGCTGGCCGCCGAAATCTGACCGAACCGGCTAGGGCGAGCGGAGCGATGCCATCTGGAGCGGCATCGATCTTTTGCACGCTGACTTGAACCGGACCGTCAACCGTCCTGCATGTCACTGATACTGAAATCCAGGCCTCGTCTTGTGCAGGTTTGGTTGTTGTCTCCGTATCCCGGTTGCTCCTGAAGCCAAGGGCGTACATCATGTTATGAACACCACTGCTGCCTCCGGCCAGCACCAAAGCCGTGATGAGCTTCGACAACGTATCGGACGTGTTTGTGACTTCATTTTGAAGGCTGGCTGCAACGGTGGCAGCATCGGCGCTCGGATTTGGAAGGCTGAAGGCGGCCATCAGGCTCGCAAATACGTCAAGCTTGAAATAGAATACGACGATCGCCGAGATCACGATCATGACGATGGTCTTCACGCCCTTTGTGTCGAAATAGGCGAGAAAGACGCGCCAGTTAAAGATGACGGCAAATGCGCTCTCCAAAACAACGGCGGTCACAAAGAGCATGGTGAGCGATTTGGCAGATGCCGTATAGACCAGGTTCGACAACCCCAGTGCCGGCGTTGCTTCGTCCGCCGCCCATGCGACGTCGGCCATGGCCGCCGTATAGAGTACGGCCACTATGAATGCAGCACTCGCAGCATGACGCAGGTATCGTACGATCATTCTTCCCATAGAAGATTTCCCGGACGCGTCACGCAATGTCGAACTCCACCCAAAGCGGCGATCCGGAACGGACTGCCTGCAACGAGCCGGTGGGGGTCTGCAGGGCAGGGGGGAAGGCACCGGTGCCCAACCATACGTCGTCTGCGCGCACCGTTCGACCGCTCGTCTTCTTCTCAAGTGCGTCGAGGATGCCGTGGAAGGGCATCTCGCCCCATCCGACTTTCTTCGCGTCCTTCTGGTTCGTCGGAATGAATGCCGATAGATCGGGACTGGTCATCAGCTCCAATCCCTTGGCTTGTGCGGTCGCGTTCTGGCTGCCGTGATGGCCCACCTTGTAATAGACCGTTCTCGCCAGAAGATCGGACCCGGTCACGGAGTTTGCTCCGATATCCCATTTTAGGCTTTGCCAGCTCAACCAGCTTCCAATCTGCGCATCTGCGGCAAAGAACATAACGCGCCCTGTCTTGGTATTCTCGAAGGCGAGGACGACGCTGGTGTTGTTGGTCTGGTCGTCAAGCTGCATTGCAAGCGTCGAGCTCATGGCAAGCCAGTCGTGGTCGATACGCCGCCAGGATTGGTCCACTTGATTGGAATCCACGGGCTTTCGTTGTCGCTTGGTGCGTGGCGGCGCGGGTAGCTGACCGCTATAATGTTGCGCGAGGAAAGATACAGCAGCGCGATCGAGCTCGCCATCCGCTTCAGCCGACATCAGGCCATCGAGAGGAAGTCCAACATTCCAATCGAATGGCGCGGCTGGATCGTCGACGAATTGATCACCGGCCATGGTCAGAGCGAAGGAGCCTTGCAAGGCAGCTGCAATCGGCGCGGCCGAAGCGCTTGCAAGTGAATACATTTCCGACTGCCGGTCGGTGACCTTCAAAAGAGCAGCATCGCGCGGAGGCCCGAGGACATAGATCCTCAAGTCATCCAGACCGGGGATGGTCGGCCGCAGCGTGCCGGGTTCGAGATAGACGGGGGGCTGTGTCTTGGCGAGTTTTCCCGCCTCGTCGCGCATCCTGCGAACCCGTTCCCCCTTCACGCCAAAATTGAACCCAAGGATACTCTGAACCCCGTCCCGGACGTTCGCCATATACCCGTCATTCCCGCCAACCGCTGAAAGGCGTTGACTGGCTTGGCTGAGCAGGGCAAGCGCTTGCCCCTTGAATTTGTCGAGCTGTCTTGCTTGCGGATCCGCGGGGTTTTCGGTCCAGCCCATCCAGACTTCGCCGATTTCTGCGAACTGCGCAAACTTATCGGCGGCTGAGAGAAAGCCGGAAACATGATCGACATGTTCATGCGTCACGACAAGCACGTCGATCTTCTTGGTGACGCTCAAAATGTCTGAGACGATCGCGTTGATCGTTGCGGGGCCGCCGCTGACGGAACTATGGACACCGCAATCGATCAGCATGAAAAAGTCGTCGAGTTTGTCGCGTTTAATGCGGATCAGGTGGCAGTCACCGAGACCCTGGCAATAATGTCTGACCGTCATGACGGGTGCAACGGGATCAAGTGCACCTGCCCTTGTTCCGTCGGCGGTCGCAGTCGCCTTGTGTGTTGGTGTCTTAGCCATGGTCGAGCACCTCGTGTTCGGCATGAAGAATTGCGAACGGCTCGGCCTCCGTTCGTCCGAAGTAGAGGCTTCTCAACGGCGAGCCGATGTTGTCGCGAACGGTCTCCTGTTGCCTCTGATCGCGGGAGGCACTCGCACTGTTTTTCAGGACGATGTAGCGGATGCGCTGCCGGTTGGGGCGTTGCTCGATGATGACCGTGGCGCCGCCGCGGAACCAGTAGAAACCGTTGTCGACATTCTGCCCGTCAAAGGCTTTTGCCTGGCGCTGCGTCACAACGGCAATGACATCGGTCAGGAATGTGCCGTCCGGCCCGAGCCGCCGTGCGGGGCGAATGCTGTGGACCTCAAACGTCGTGGCACCCTTTGCCTCACGGCGTATATGGCCATTTTCCTCATAGCGTGGGACGTCGGGAGCCAGGCCAAACTCCTGCATGACATCGGGATCGGCCGCAAAGATCTTATGCAACCTGTTCCAGACCGCCCAACAATTCTCCTGGTTCTGCTTGAACAACTTGGGGCGGTCTGCCCCCTGGTCCCAACTTAGATCGAGACCCGTAAGAAGCGCAGACAGCCACGCCGGCTGACTGTCGGAGGCAGAATCCCAAACGAGGGACTCCTGAGATATTGTCCTGACGTTCCGAGGTAGGATCCCGCGATTTCGGAATGCTTCCATGAAAGCCGTGCGGTAGCCGAACGGATCGTCCGGGACGACGTCGACATCGGCAGTGATCAAGGCTCTTAAATATTCGCCAAACGTGACATCGACGGGTGGAAGATAGTCGAGCGCCCGAATGCACATCCGCAGAACCTGCTGAGCCGTCTTACAGGTTTCCGTCGTCAGCCTGTCGACGAGATCTGGGTGGAGCGCGCCCTCAGGCAGTATGCCAGTCCCATTGCTCGCAATCCGGAAGAGATCGCTGACACGGCGGTTGACGATGTTGAGAAACGCTTCATAGACGGCGAAGACGAGGATGGATCCGCGTTCGTGGGGTTCCGTCGTGTCCTCATAACGCATCTGCTTTTGACCGTTATCCGCATAGTCGCGGAGCGGCCCGCCTCTGCTCCCACCCTCACCGAACTGTTTTGCCAAGCCGCTCAACAATTCGAGGGCTTCGAACTTGCCTTTGGCTCGTGCTATCTCGAAGCGGACGAGCTCGGCTACGTTGAAATGCTGAAACAGGGCGACAATGTCAGCGAAGGCTTCGTGAAACGCCGGGACGTCGGGGTTGGACGCCTCCTGGAAGCGGCGATGCAGGCCATCCAGGAGGGCATGCGTCGTCTCATGCGCGATGATGTCGCTCGACAGGCACGAAAAGACCATTGATCCCGTCGGCGTGGAATCGCCCTCGCGTGAGTTCGCGATAAAATAGCCGAACAGCAGAGCCTTCTTTTCTGGGCTGTAATAAGCATTCTGGCCACGAAAGGCGTGAGGATAGATCCTGAGTTTCGGAACCTCATACATCTCCTGCCGCTCATTCTCCTCGCCGACATTGATCTTTGCGAACCGTGGAGACCAGAGCGCGCGCCTGCCGAGGGCAAGCTCGAAATGGCGTATCGTTGTCATCGCGACCGCATAGACCATCTGCTGGTGGAACTGCGGATTGCCTTCAGATGGTGACCACCCGTCCTGTGCAAGCAGGATCTTTGAATTAAGGTCGACGGGCTCATAGAACCGATTGGAGGCGGGGTCGACATCGACCACCTCGATATATTCACCGACCGGGCCAGGACGCAGCGGCTCAATCGTCTCCGGTGCGTCGTCCCACGGGATCGACAGGGTCGTCTCGTTGACCGCAACTGACGCAAGCGACTGGGCAATGCTCGGATCGAGAGCGAAAACGCGAAGCCGCCTGTTTGGCACCGGCGGTCGCCATGCCTTTCGCTTCACCGGCGTTGCGCTGGAGCCCGGCTTCGTGGCGATTGAAACCGTTGAGGATCGCCCGAGCAGGGAAGTGAGGAAGGCTTCGAGCCTGCGCGATGGCTTTGCATCAAGGGCAGCTTCCAAAAAGCGATTACGCGCATCGACCGGGATCTGATCGATTGGAACGTCGGGATCGTCGATCGCGCCATCCACTTCAATGGATCGCTGGCAAAGCTGCGTCAATTCGAGAGCCAGCATCTTTTGTCGTTTGCTCGCAACATCATCCGGCGCAACGGATACGCCGCCGCCAAAGACGCCGTCCAGCCAGCCAAGTGTAGAGGATGCCGGCGGAAGTTTCCTGTTTTTGAGCTCCGCTTCTGAGGGCGGTTCGATCTTCAGGGCGTCGGCCGCCATCATGATGCCTTGACCGATGGTTTTCCTCGTTTGTTGGGTGTCCATTTTGGCCGTGGTCTTGGTTGCAGCTGTAAACAGCGCATGCCTGACCGCTTCAACGCGCATCCATCTTTCGGAATAGTTCTGCACCTTGTCCCAGTGCTCAGCAAGCCAGAGAGCGGCAGCAGCAGCAATCTGAGGCGTGGCCGCCGAGGTTCCCGCGCCATCCATGTCAACGACATTACCGCAGCTGATCTGCGCCCAGGGAACATTGGGCGTATAGGCGCCAAGGGCGGTGTCCATCTTGCTGTCAGGTCCGTAATTGCCCTGCATGGTCCCAAGTGCAAGATTGGTATAAGCGCGACCGTCAGCCATCACGCCGCATGCAGCAAGGACCCGTCGAAAGCGGGCCGGGTAAACAATCGAAGGCACTGGCAGGTTGACGAAGTTGTTGCCGGCGGCCGTAACAAGCACCAGACCCGCCTCATAGGCCAGGTTCACGGCGTCTGCGAGCGCTTGTGACGAAAACCCGCCCATGCTCATGGACAGCACGTTCGCATCTCGCTGACGCGCATAATCGAGACCCTGAACGATTGTGCCAGTCGTGAAGCGTACGACCCAGTCGGCGATGCGTACCGGCAGGATATT
Organism: Rhizobium sp. 01T437; assembly: GCF_056398505.1. NCBI lineage: Bacteria > Pseudomonadati > Pseudomonadota > Alphaproteobacteria > Hyphomicrobiales > Rhizobiaceae > Rhizobium > Rhizobium sp. 01T437. Next base: position 73,887 of record NZ_JBFTPM010000012.1, on the reverse strand, counting down.
GGCGAGCGGCGCGCCTCCCACGTAGTCACTGAAGGACTTCCAGCCAGGAGAATTGCCGTTCAGCTTATTGCCGGCAAGCAGGCTGAGCGTGCCGGTTCCATGTCCATGATTGGCGAGCGCTGTGTTTGCCGGAATATGGTCGCCTGCGTCATTCGCATTGCCTTCGCCAGACACAAAATTTCTCTGCCACTCCAGTTTCAGGTTCTGCGGCTGGGTGAGATGATGTGAGGGATCGTAGCCTGTATCGAGGTGAGCGATCAGGATCTTGCTCATCTTGACGCCGACAGCCTGCCGGGCAGCCGCGAGTTGGCTGTAGTCGTCGCCGAAGTTCCAGGCGACATCGGGACCGACCGCCTTCCGCCCGCCGCCGTCCTGATCATCAAAATTGCAAAGGGTTGCCTGATCGGCTGCGGCCGCGAAAGGGCTTCCTGGTTTTTGGCGATCGACCGGCCACTGTTGCGGAAGGTCAGGCTCGATTGCCTCTACGCCAGGAAGCCCTGAAAACGATAGCGGCTGATCCGCATCGAGAATTGCGTGTGCCTGGTCCCACGGGTTTCCGGCCGTCGAGTCGGCCTGGCTGATGCGCAGCCATGTAGAGGGGCCGGCGGGTGCGGCGGCAAGCGGGGCTCCGGGCGTGCCTGTTGCTGGAACCGTAAGGATTGGTTCTGCCCGCATTGACGCAACACCCTTGGATTGCTGCATCGATTTGATGAACTGACCTCCATCACCGGACACTTTGACCAGTAAAGTTGGAGCGTCTGCCACAGGAACCTCCTCATGTTGCAAGCCGTCTGAAATTGGCGTCATTTCGTGTATGGAATGCACGAATATGCGTACGCGTGGTCGTGATCACTTCGCGCGTTGGTCGGGTGCATTGGCGCGGAGAGCGTAAAGGTCGAGTTTCCAGCGACACCCGCGCACTCGCTTGAAGTATTTCAAAGCACCAAGGTGCGTCTGAAGTGATTCAGAACTCTGAACGACAAAGTTCTACCGCGCAAACTCCAAAGATTGCGCGTCAATACGTCAGTTTATGGATATTCCTCTTCCAACGATATTCGTTTTAGTACATTACGAATGAAAACACAACCATCTGGAGAGGCCAGCTAATCCATACCAAGAATTATTTTTAATACTAAATCCGGCACTGACTAATATTCTAGCTTCGGAACCTCCGTTAAGACGTGAATATGGCCCGAAGCGGCGGGATGTCGATGTTGCCGTGTCATGCGAGGAGAAATATTTCAGATCGCCTTCGCCGCCCGAATATTCCGCCTATTCGACTGCATTTTGGAATTGCCACAAATACGGGCCCCAGAAATTTTGGCCAAGACCTTCATGACACTTCAAAAAAAGCCGTGTCTAGTTAAGATCAAGATCTCTCCAGAGCTCGTGTGGAATAGGAAATTCCTTCTATCTGGGAGACGTAGATCTTAGGCCGGATGGATCCAGCAACACCGAAAACAGACTGGACAAGAGGTTTGATATTGGGGGTCTGCACTGAAATATCGGCCTGCTTATTGTAGAAATACTTCCTATCGTGTAAATTGCTTTCATCTTTTTGCTCAATCTATTGTAATATTGACGCGTGTGATCGTTCGTGGGGGAGGGATTGCCATGGCACGTCACCATCAATTCGGCATTTCGGCATCGATCTGGGTAGCGGCTGCGGTTATCGCAGCAGGAGCCGACTTGTCATACGCGGCTCAGAAGCCTCTGGCGCCGACGCAAATTCTCCAGGTTCAACCACCGCTGACAGACGCCAAGGAGGCCGAAAACATCAGCGGAGCGGCTTGCGCCGTCATAAGCGAGAAAGGCACGTCTTGTCTGCTGATCGGTGACGAAAAGAAATATGCCAGGTTCTTCACCCTCAAGGGCGACACGTTGGTGCCCGGCAAACAGCTGTTTCTTCTGCCCAAGGAATATACCGAAGGTCAGGAAGCCAAGGAATTCGACGAGACTGATGGAGAAGGTATCGCTTTTTTTAATGGAGCGTATTTCCTGACCGGCTCACATGGGCTGAATAAGAGCGGGGACCTTCAACCCTCTCGATACTTCATCTACCGCGTCAGCGTTGATGCGGACACGGGGCTTGCTGCAGACTTGGGGTCGAAGGAAAAGCCATCGGCCCAAGTAAAGCGATCCGCAAATCTCAAGGCGATCATCCATAGCGATCCAGAACTCTCCAAACATGAGGGGGACATTCCGGACAAGGACGGCATCAACATTGAAGGTCTTGCTGTCTCGGGTGACACCGTATTTCTGGGATTTCGGGGACCGCTCCTTCACGGAGAGGCACTTATCGCATCGCTCAGTGTTTCCGACGCTTTTGACAATCCGGAAGCTAAACTCAAAACCTATTCTGTCGACCTCGGGAAAGGACAGGGTGTTCGCGATATTGCCGCGGCAGGGGAGGGCTTTTTGATCCTTTGGGGTCCCGAGAAAGACATGTCAGGCCCTGCAGGAATATGTTTCTGGAAGCCGGGTGGGGATGCAAAGCTTTGCCGCGAGATCAAAAAAGCTGGCCCGGCCGACAGCAAGCCCGAAGCGTTGACGGTGCTCGAAACCACTGCAGATCATTACAAGGTCTTGATCATGTCCGACGGCGCGAACAACGGGGCTCCCGCAGTCTATGAAGTTCCACGCTAATCGGTGGTATCAAGCGGGGCAGCCCGCAATTATGCCCAAGTCAGCACTCCTGGACGACAGGGCGGGGGGATTTTTTGGCGCAGGGTTAATCCAGGGAACCATCGTCAACACGTTCCCGGCTGGCTACCGGATCGGATTGAAAGGCTCAAGTACCTAGCTTGCCTAGGCAAATCTAGGGGATGACTTCGCCAATCAAGTTATCGCCGACTGGCAACGAGGGGACGTTGCGTTGGCGTTCGGAATAATAGTTTCAGAGAAGACTATTTCGCGCGATGGGGAACGTGATGGCCAAGCCGGTGATCGATGAAGACAAATTTGTTGGTGCCGACAAGGGTATCATCCTTCCAGCGCGACACCTCAATGAGGACGGCATCCGCCTGGAACTGAGCAATTTTGATCGCTCCGATCCGCCGAACTACCAGCCAAACGGCGTCCCGCGCGGCGTCGACTTTAACGGAAACGTCCTGGCGATCTCGGCCGATGCCAAGATGCCGGCAATCAAGGTCAACTGCGACGTCGCGGGCTTCACGCCAAGCTCGGCGACGCCGATCTATTGGCGTCTCCAAACATTGCACGTTCTGGCGCGCTTCAAGAATGTCGGCAGTTACCATTACCAGTCACGTGTCGTACCGCTTCAAAGCGAATGGAGTGGCTCGTCCGAGAGCGCGTCGTTTACATTGTTTGCTGATGGTGCGATCCCGGCCGGGCTCGTCTATGACAATCTGGACGACCGTGTCGCTGGCGGACATGCGGTGCTTACTATTGCTGCAAAGCCGAGCGGCTCGTGGCTGCAGGATTATGTTCATCTACGCATCACCGGCACGAACCCGACCGAAGCTGATATTCGGTCGAACGTGAAAAAAATCGTCGCTGGACGGAATGCCGCCCCGCTCGAAAACATGTTGAATGCCATATTCGCTTGGGAAGCGAATATGAAGCAGTTTGAACCGAAACGCCAAACCCAGACGAAATTCGGAGAAGACGGGTTCAAGAAGCTTTTCGACTGGCCCGACGATCCGCAGAACTTTCCCGTCGCCGCATTCGATTTCGGCGTCGGCATTTCGCAATTTACCAATCCGGCAAAGCTGACAACGCCAATGGCCTGGGATTGGAGGTCCAACATCGCGGCTGGAGCCAACGAATTCTTCGATCACCTCAAGGCCGCGTATAAAAACAACATCACTTGGGCGGATTGGGCTTTGGTGGCGTGGCGCACTTACAATGGCTCGGGCGCTGGCGCTGCAGCTTATGCGCAACGGCTCGCCAATTCGCCCGACGGCATGGCCGTTCCCAAGTCCGTCGTTCCGAAGCTTAAAGCGAACGCTCTTGCCGCGATAACTTCCACAGTGCCGCCGCCGTCCAAATGGCCGCTCAGCAAGTCAGTGGCGCTGCAATTGTCGGGCGCCGCACTGTCGGTAGCGTCGAGCGACGAATCCAGCAAAATCATTGGCGATGCAGCAAGCCTGGTCGCCGGGAACCGTGAGACATTGGCCTGGATGTGGCCGCGCGTCCTCGAGAACCTTCACGCCCAGCACGATCACGCAGCGACGGCTGTCATTCCCGGACTGTCGGCTTCTGACCTCGCTGGCGCGGTCGTAGGACTAAGCAAAGGCGGCATTGGTGCACTCGCCGATGCTGCTTTTGACCACGCGTGGTCAAAGCTTGCGCCCGCCTCGTCCCTGACTGCGCTCGCCGCGCCAAGTTCATTGACTGCTGAATGGAACAGCCTGTCGGACTTCGTACGTCGAAACATCGGCCAAGGCCGCATCTCGGACTGGGCAAACATGCGTGGCATGATGCTCAACGCCTTTGGTGCGCCGACCAACCCGACGAAGGCCATTCAGCGGATCAACGCGTATTATGGTGCGTTTGTATTGGGACAGTTGCAGCAGGGCGGCGCCTCGATGAAGGTTCATGCCAAGATGGCGCAGCGCATGCAATTGGCGCAGTCCCTGATCATAGCCAAGGGGGCCGCTGACAAGCTTGCTGCCGTTTCTGACATTGGTGGTTTCAACATCCGTCCAAACGCCAACGATGCGAGCAAACCAAGCCTCCATTCTTTTGGGATTGCGATCGATCTCGATCCGTCGATCAACCCCAACATGGCGATGTCCGAAACCGAGCTCGCGCGCTGGACCGATCTGGTAGAGTTCCTGAGCGGAGTTAGACCCTATGGTGATGAAAGCAAACGGCTTAGAACACCCCGCAGCTATGACGCTTCACTTCCTGATGTGAACATACTTTGCAGAGCCAACGCCGACTATGTTGCAGCAAACAAAGGCCTTTCCAATCTTGCTACTGCCGTCTGCGCCGGTTTCCAGAGGGCTCTGACGCTGGTGATCTCGACGGCCGATGCCAACAAGCTTTTGGCTTTGGCGGCACCACCACATCCGGACCTTAACGGCCTCAACGACAAGATCGCATCGCTCGGGGTTGCCGCTTCGAAGCGGGCTGCGATGGCCAATCGTCTGGTCTATGCCATGCAGGTCTTCACCATGTCCCAAAAGCCGAACCTGAGGCCGGCAGTTACTGGCACGGCAGCAACGACCGCCCGCCATGGCTTCATTAACCTGCCTGCGGAAGTGATTTGTGGCCTGGCGGCGGCCGACGGCGGTGGTCTTCGCTGGCTGGGCACGTCGACCAGCACGAAAGACTATATGCATTTCGACTTCCGTGATGCTGATCAACCACCGCTTTTCTGACCGCCCATCAAGCGGATTGACTAGCTGGTCGCGATGGCGCTTTGCCCGCGGGCGACCAGGTGCAGATCATCATCGTCACCTGAGACTGAATGATCTTCAATGGGTCGCCAATCGATAGCAGTAAATCGAACAGGGATCGAAAAACCGATGACCAAGTGGCTTCTAGTAATGGTTTCCTTTGCGGCCGACGGTTCGCCCTCTCTCAGTCAATCTGGTCCGTTTGATAATTATCAAGCGTGCAGTCGGGCTGGCGAAATGGTGCAGCGCTGGATTCGTGATTCTAACAGCAACAGAAACTCCTATGGTGTGGCGTGCATCGCCAGTGATACTGGAAAGACAAACTGATTTTCAGTCGAGGAGAAACAGGACGTCGTACTGCGGCCGCTTTGTCGTCGGACTACAACCATACCGGCCTGACGTTGCGGCAGCACCCTTTGAGTTTCCTGCGGGCCGATCTCACTAAGCGTCGGATCGTCACCTGTGCCGAGGCGATGGCGGGGCGCGACCGGCAATGGCTGACGGCGGCCGGCCTGGTGCTGGTGCGCCAGCGGCCGGGCTCCGCGAAGGGGGTGATGTTCATCACCATGGGGGATGAAACGGCCAACGTCGTTGTCTGGCCAAAGCTCTTTGAGCGGTCGCGCCGGGTGGTGCTCGGCGCCAGCATGATGGCGATCGATGGCAGGATTCAGCGAGAAGGGGACGTCGTTCATCTGGTCGCAAAGCAGCTCTTTGATCTCTCGGCCGATCTATCGAGCCTTGCCGAGCGCGATGGCGCCTTCCGGCCGCCGACCGGGCGCTGCGACGAGTTCGCGCATGGCTCACCGGGCAGTCCGGATTCCCGCGAACGGCCGGCGCCAGGGCTTCGGGCGAGAGATATGTTCGTGCCGGATCTTCATATCGATACCCTGAAGATCAAGAGCTGGAATTTTCAGTAAATGCCGAAGGCCTGCGTCTGGGTCCGGGGTTCGCTTCCCATCAAGAGCCGCAATTCTTAAACAACTCCAAAAAGCCAGCGAAGCGTTCATAGCAGGAAACCACTCAAGCCCGGATTTACGTCAGGGATGGTGACCCTAAGGATGCACCGTAATCAGCGCTCTGCGATGGTCTTCGGGTGAGGCTTTGGAGAGTTCAGTCGGCAAACACAAATGGTGGTGAAGGATCATTCAATGCATCAAGCGGACCCTCCAATGCGGTGCGTGGAGGAACCAACTCCGGCTCGATCATGATCGTCAGAGGCTTCGGCTCCTCCAGGAGATCAAAACCCCGCTCCAGCATTTTCGAGATGTTCGGCCGGATCATGTAAACAGGAAAGGGCAGGAATGAAGCGAACGGATCGTAGTCGAAGCATCCGACGACGATATCTCCGAACGTCTCTCCGTCGTGGCGGCCCATGAACCGCAATAGCCMCTCAAAGTTGATGGATGAGTTGATGAAGAAGCACTTGGGCAGCCTCCCGTGCTTGTCGAAAAAACGGTCGAACGCGAGCGCCGTCGCGCTAGGCGAGTAACCTGTGATCTCGATATCTCCTTTTGTGACCGCTCCAAATACGGATTGCTTGACGGCGTGGAAACCGGCGATACGTTCGCGACTGGCGTGGTCGTTGCGGCCGCCGAATAGGTAGACATCGCCGGAGTGAAGTGGTCCCAATGTTTCGGCATGACGAATGATGGCTGACGTCAACGCCTCAGCGCCCTGACGGTTATCCGCGATGACGGATGATGCAAACTTGCCTGGCAGATCGATGTTCACGTGAGGCAGCCCTGCGCGCATGCAGATCTCGTGGACGCCATCCGGATCTGTTGCTCCGGCAATGAACAGCGAGTCGATCGCATAGGCGATGAGAGACTCCACGGTGCGACGTTCTTCCTCGGGGTCGCGGCGGCCCGACACAACCATCGGCAGCAGGCCCCGTTTTCGCGCTTCGCTCTCGAAGGTCTGTGCCATCGATGAGAAAAACCTGTTGTCGTAGACGGGCAAGAGCAAACCTACCAGGCCTGAACGGGAGCTGCGCAGCGCGCGGGCCTGCAGGTTCGCCTTGTAGTCATGCTCTCTGGCCAGTGACAGTATCTTTGCCGCAGTCTCTTCGGAGATGCGCCGCTTGCGCCATGTGCCGTTTAGCACCGAGGCCACTGTCGACGGGGATGCTCCTGACACGGCGGACAAATCATAAATGGTTGCTTTTTTTCGTTCTTTTTCAGACATCCGCAAACCTTCCAGTGGCTCTTTCTCTCTAGATCAGCAGTCCTCTTGACGAAAGTCTTTTCCGTGATAGGGTAATTGCACCATCGATGGTGCATAAATGCAAGACCGATTGTGCATGGAGATGGGGCTTTGAGGAAAGCGACAGGGAGGAGTTCCGCAATGCGGGGCTAACGTTGAGCGCGAGAGCATGGGGCTTTCGCGAACGGTGCTTCCTTGCCGGCTCAGTGGAGGAGGGAATACCCAATGAAAAAGCTATTTGCGGTCACGCTCGGCCTGTCCTTGCTCGCGTCAACGGCATTTGCTGGTCCGAAGATTGGTGTTGTCGTTAAGATTGGCGGCATCCCGTGGTTTAATGCCATGGAGGCGGGCATCAAGGAACAGAGCGCCAAGCTCGGGGTTGAAGGCTTCATGGTTGGTCCGACCAGCGCCGACCCTGCGCTGCAGGTTCGCGCCATCGAAGACCTGATTGCTCAGAAGGTCGATTATATCGGCGTCGTCCCGAATGATGCGAAGGTTCTCGAACCTGTTTTGAAGAAGGCCCAAGAAGCCGGTATTAAGGTCATTACCCATGAATCGCCTAAGCAGGTCGGCGCCGACTGGGATTTCGAGCTCGCCTCCGCCAAGGGCTTCGGTGAGGCGCATGGCAAGTTGCTCGCTGAGAAGATGGGCGGCAAGGGATCGTATGCCGTCTTTGTCGGCTCGCTGACCGTTCCCCTGCACAATGCATGGGCCGATGCAGCAATCGCCTATATCAAAGCGAACTACCCGGACATGAAGCTCATCGGTGACCGCTACGGCGTGGCTGAGGACGTCGACAAGAGCCGCTCGACCGCGCTCGACCTGATGGCGGCAAATGCCGACCTGACGGGTTTCCTGGCCTTCGGTTCGCAGGGTCCAATCGGTGCAGGTCGCGCTGTTGAAGAACGTCGCAAGGACGGCAAGGTGTTCGTGATCGGTCCGTTCTCTCCGGGGCAGGGCGCCAAGCTGATCAAGTCCGGCGCGCTTACCGGTGGCTTCATGTGGAACCCCAAGCAGGCGGGTGAAGTCTTCGTGACGCTTGCCGATCGCATCTCCAAAGGTGAGGCGCCGAAGGCCGGCGACGATATCGAGGGCCTTGGTAAGATCAACCCCGAGGGCAACACCATCATCGTCGACCAGTTGCTGGCGATCAACAAGGACAGCATCGACAAGCTTGTCGGCATGGGCCTCTAATCCTCCCTGGACCCAAGCCGGGGGTCGCGGACAATTCCCGCGCCCCCCAACTTTACGAATATCGGAAAAACCTGCACCAGCCGTTCTCCAGCGGCTGAACAGGAGGATACTCCATGAGCGTCGAACCGCTGCTTTCACTCAAAAACATCAAGGTGACCTTCGGCGGCGTGCGTGCGCTGAAGGGCGTGTCGTTCGAAGTAAACCCGGGGGAGGTGCATTGCCTGGCAGGGGAGAACGGCTGCGGCAAGAGCACGCTCATCAAGGTCATAACCGGTGTGTACAAGCCACAGGAGGGCGCCGAGTTCTTTTTCGATGGCAAGGCGATCTCGGCCATGACGCCCACGCTGGCGCAATCGCTCGGCATCCAGGTGATCTGGCAGGACCTGGCGCTGTTCGGGGAAATGACAGTCGCCGAGAACATCGGGTTTCAGTATGCGCTCAAGGGCAAATATGGTCTCGTCGACAAACGTGCCATCGAGGACGCAGCCAGGAAGGCGCTCAGCCGTCTCGGCGTCAGCATCGATATCCATCTTCCGTTGAAGGAACTGCCGATCGCCCAACGCCAGATCGTAGCGATCGCGCGCGCTCTTGTCGGCGAGGCGCGCCTGGTCTTCATGGACGAGCCGACCGCTTCGCTGACACAGTCTGAAACCGACTATCTGATTGATATCGTTCGTAACCTCTCCGCTTCGGGAGTGGCCGTGGTCTTTGTGTCCCACCGTCTCGCGGAGGTGCTCGAAATCTCGGACCGCATAACCGTGCTTCGTGACGGAGCGCTCGTTGGCGTCTTCCCGGTCGAGGGCATGACTCAATCACGGGTGACCGAGCTGATGACCGGCAGAAACTTCGACAGTTCCGTCGTCGCCGCCGATCACGACGACGCGCAGGTCCTACTTTCCGTCCGCGGGCTGACGCGGGCAGCGGAGTTCGAAGATATATCGTTCGACCTTCGCCGAGGCGAGACGCTCGGTATTACCGGCCTCCTCGGCGCCGGCCGGACCGAATTGGCGCTGACGCTCTTCGGGATGCACCGTCCGCAGGCCGGGGAAATCGCCATCGAGGGCAAGACCGTCAAGTTCAGCTCCAATCGCGACGCAATTCGCGCCGGCGTGGGCTACCTCTCGGAAGACCGTTTGTCTCTCGGTCTCAATCAGCCGCAGTCGATCGCCGACAATCTGGTCATGGCATCGCTCGATAAGCTTCTGTCCGGTGGAATGATCTCGCCGGCGAAGAAGGCGAGCGTGGTCAGCCATTGGATATCGGCGCTGGGTGTCAAGATCGGCACACCCGACGACCCCATCCGGACGTTGTCGGGCGGCAACCAGCAACGCGTCGCGATTGCCAAATGGCTCGCGATCGGTCCGAAGATCCTCATTCTCGACGCCCCGACCGTGGGTGTCGATGTCGGCGCACGCGCAGGCATTTTCGAGATCGTGCGCAAGCTTGCCGCTCAGGGCCTTGCGATCATTCTGATCTCCGACGAGCCGCCGGAAGTCTACTTCAATGCGGACCGCATCATTCACATGGTCGAGGGCAGGATCCGCGCAACCTACGACCCGCGACATTTATCGCTCACCGAACTGGAGTCTGCCGTCTATGCGTAGGCTGATCCTTGGACACACAACGGAATTTACGCTTCTGGCGGTCATGGTCGTGCTTTGCGTCGGGCTGTCTTTTGCCACCGATCGGTTTTTTACGATCTCGAACGCATTCGATGTGCTGAACGTCTCGGCCGTCAATATCATCTTTGCAGTTGGCCTTCTCGTCGTCCTGATCTCGGGCGGGATCGATATTTCCTTTGCTGTCGCCGCCTCGGTGGCCCAATACGTTACCGCGCTGGCCCTTGGCGCATTGGGCGGCGGCAACTGGGCGGAAGGCTTCATGATCGCCGGCGCCATCGGCATTGGCTTGGGTCTGATCAACGCAGCCCTGGTTTACCGGCTGCATATCATCTCGATCGTTGCAACGATCTCGACCTTCAACATCTTCTTCGGGCTGCTGATGTTCTTCACCAAGGGCGTGTCGATCTACGACCTGCCGGAATGGCTGACGACGCGCGTGGTATTTTTCGAACGCGAGATGGCTGACGGCTCCTGGATCGAGCTTACACTGCCTGTCGTCGTCATGATCCTCTGCTGCCTTGCGACCTGGTTCATGATTTCCCGCACGACCATCGGCCGGCAGCTCTACGCATTTGGTGACAACCCGGAAGGGGCACGCCGCTTCGGGATCAACATTGCAGCGATGCACTACATTTCGTTCGGCTGGCTGGGGCTCATGGCCGGGATCGCCGGACTGATGCAAGCCCATTATGCCGAGGAAGTCGTTCCGAACGCCCTCTATGGCCGGGAGCTGGATGTCCTGGCAGCTACGGTTCTCGGCGGTGCGAGGCTCGGTGGCGGCAAGGGCTCGGTCATCGGCTGCGTCCTCGGCGTCTTGATGGTCTCGATCACCCAAAACGGTCTCAACCTCATGGGCGTGTCGCCCTTTGCATTCAAGATGATCGTCGGCGCGATCATCCTCATCGCCATCACGCTCTCGTCCGCACGGATCGACAAGCTTTTCCCGTTTCTCGCCACGGATAGCACCAAGAGGAAGGGCACGCACCAATGAAGGCCATGGCTCAAAAGTTCAACGCCACCTTCGGCGCCGACATGACCGGACCAGCTATCGCATTCGTGGCGGTGATCGTCATCTTCGGTCTGGCCGCAAACAATTTCATCTCCGCTGCAACATTCGGTTCGGTTGCCTTCCAGCTTCCCGAACTCGGGCTTCTCACGCTCGCCATGCTGCTTCCACTTCTGACCGGCGGGATCAACCTCTCCATCACCTTCACGGCAAATCTTTCCGGATTGGCAGCAGCCTCGGTGATGCAGATGTACGGCGGGGCCGACGCGTCTCCAGGCGCGTTCCTGCTCGGTGTCCTTGCCGCACTCGCCACCGGTGGCGCTGCCGGTCTCATGACCGGCGCTGCGATCGCCTACACACGGGCCCATCCAATTCTCGTCACCCTATCAATGATGATCTTCCTGCGTGGCCTCGGTGAGTTTCTGACCCGCGGCGGTGACGTGTCCGGGTTCCCTTCCTTCATCGCCCCGATCGGGCATGGTTCGATCCTGGGATTGCCGATCCCGCTTTTGATCTTCATTGCCTGCGTTGGCCTGTGGCAACTCCTGCTGACACGCTTCAAACTCGGCTTCGGGCTGCTGATGGTCGGTTCAAATATCGAGGCGGCCCGCTACTCCGGCCTGAACACGCGCCGCATCCTCGTTCTTGTTTATACGCTTTCGGGCCTCATGTGTGCGGTCGCCGGCGTCATCATGCTCGCCCGCTTCAACTCCGTCCGCGTCGGCCACGGCGAATCCTATCTGCTGATCACGGTGCTCGCGGCGTTTCTCGGCGGCATCAATCCATTCGGAGGGTTTGGCCGTGTCTTGCCCGTGTTCGTAGCCCTTATCGTGCTCCAGCTTCTCTCCTCCGGCCTCAATCTCATGGGCGCAAACCAGCACCTCGCAACAGCCCTCTGGGGCGTACTGATGATCGTCGTTATGGCCGCAAGAACCATCGTTTCAACCTACATCGCGTCGAGCAGAAAGAAGGGATGACTGTGCAAGGGTTCGGTATTCACGCAAGCATGTGGACAATGAACTGGGACCGCGCAGGCGCAGAGCGAGCCATCGCCGGTGCAGCCAAGTACAACATGGAGTTCATTGAAATTCCGCTCGCAGACGCCGCCTCGGTTGATGCCAGACATACGCGTGACCTCCTGGAAAAGCATGGCATGCGTGCGGCATGCTCGCTCGTGCTACCCGAGGCCGCCTGGGCATCCGTCCGGCCCGAGGCCGCAATTGAGCACCTGAAGGTGGCGATCGATAAGGCGGCTCTGATGGGAGCCGAGGCGCTTACGGGCGTCACTTACGGCGGCACCAACGAACGCACGGGCCTCCCGCCGACCCAGGCGGAATATGACAACGTTGCTCATGCGCTCGGAACTGCAGCCAAGCAGGCCAAGGCCCAAGGTATCCAATTTGGCGTGGAAGCGGTGAACCGATACGAGAGCCATTTGATCAACTCGGCCGAACAGGCCGTGGCGCTGGTCGAACGCATTGGCATGGATAACGTCTTTGTCCACCTCGACACATTCCACATGAACATCGAGGAAAAGGGGGCTGCCAACGGCATTCTCGTTGCGCGTGAGCATCTCAAGTACATGCATTTGTCTGAGAGCGACCGCGGAACGCCTGGAGCAGGAAACGTCCCTTGGGATTCGATCTTCGCCGCCCTGTCTGCGATCGGCTTCAAGGGGGCGCTGACCTTGGAGAGCTTCGTCAGCATGCCGCCGGAGATGGCCGGCGACATATCGACGTGGCGCCCGGTCGCGCGTGACGAGGACGAAGTCATGGGCAACGGCCTCTCGTTCCTACGCAACAAAGCCGCACAATATCAACTGGCATGACTTCGAGATGGTCCGCGTTTGTAGACGGCGTGAGCCGCCGAAAACGCGAAGAGGCAATGGGGGAACTTGTTGAGCAAAATAGACGAAAACGCACAGAAGATCGCAAAGATCGCGGTTCAACGCTTTGCGGAAAACGGCGGTCGAAGAGTTCTTATCGCGATTGCGGGTGCACCGGGTTCAGGCAAGTCGACGCTCGCAGAGCGCGCCGTTCAGGCAATCAACAACGATCACCATCTGGAAGCGGCTCTGTTCCCGATGGACGGATATCACTACGACGATGCCGTCTTGGAGCAGATGGGACGCCGCCCCTACAAGGGAGCAATCGACACGTTCGATGCACATGGTTTGCGCCACATGCTCAAGCGGCTGAAGGCCAATGAGGACGACGTCGTTGCCGTCCCGGTATTTGATCGCTCGATCGAGATTGCTCGCGCCGGCGGCAACCTCATTCCTCAGTCTACAAAGATCATAGTCTGCGAGGGCAACTACCTGCTTGCACGACAGACTCCTTGGGACAAGCTCAAGGAGATTTTCGACTTCACAGCGTTCGTTGACGTGGACAAAGATCGTCTGCGGCAGAGACTTCAAAACCGCTGGCAGACCTACGGCCTGGACCCTGCGGAAATTCGGCGGAAGGTCGAAGAAAACGATCTGCCGAACGGTCTTGCAATCGTAGCCGGAAGCGCCGAGCCCGATCTCCATATCGACAACAACTGATCCCCACGCCGACCGGAAGTCATTGCGGTCGGCCACCGTCAACCCCGCCAAGGATGATCGGCGGGATCTACAACTGAAATTTGGAGACTCATATGAAACACGGGATTTACTATTCCTACTGGGAACATGAGTGGAGCGCCAAGTTCGGCCCCTATGTCGAAAAGGTCGCGAAACTTGGCTTCGACGTCATCGAGGTAGCTGCACATCATATCAATGAATACAGCGATGCCGAGCTCGCAGAAATCAGACAGACTGCCAAGGACAACAATATCATCCTGACGGCTGGGATCGGCCCTTCGAAGACCAAGAATCTGTCGTCGCCGGACATTGCGGTGCGCGAGGCGGGTAAGGCATTCTTCGAGCAAACCCTCACAAATGTCGCAAAGCTCGATATCAAGACAATTGGTGGTGCGCTCCATTCCTACTGGCCGGTGGACTACTCCAAGCCAGTCGACAAGGAGGGCGATCGGGCGCGTGGGGTCGAGGGCATTCATGGCATTGCAGACTTCGCTGCAAACTTGGGTATCAACCTTTGCATCGAGGTGCTCAATCGCTTTGAAAACCACGTTCTCAACACCGCCGCCGAAGGCGTGGCATTCGTGAACGATGTCGGCAAGTCGAATGTTAAAGTGATGCTCGATACGTTCCACATGAATATCGAGGAGGACAGCTTCGGAGAGGCGATCCGTACCGCCGGTCCGTTGCTCGGACATTTCCACACGGGCGAGAGCAATCGCCGCGTCCCAGGTAAAGGCAGAATACCTTGGCACGAGATCGGTCTCGCTCTTCGCGATATCAATTACTCGGGTGCCGTTGTCATGGAACCGTTCGTAAAGACAGGCGGAACGATCGGGTCTGACATCCGAGTGTGGCGTGATCTAAGCGATGGCGCGGACGAAGCGAAAATGGACGAGGATGCGGGGAACGCTTTGGCATTTTCTCGATTTGTGCTCGGCGGTTGACCTGGCCGACGCTGTCAACCGACATGCATCGCTATCGCTGTACCTGAACGAGATGCAAGTGAGGCGGGCCGCCTGAATCCTACAGCCGTGGTCGGTGGCGGTGAACTCCGTGCCACGGTCGAAGGTGATTGAACGACGGGTGAGGTGGGGCAGCGCCTGTAGTGCTCGCACGAGGCCGTCCATGGCGGGCCGGCCATGCCCCGTCGCAAAATGGTAGCTGCTGAGATCGCGCAACTGTTTATCGATGAGCATGTTGCGTCGGACCTCACGAAAGATCGTCGGACGATGTCGTGAGAGCTTCAGCGTCGGCAAAGTCCAGACTACGGAGCCGCGTCAGATGGCTCGAGCAATGGCACAGTCGGTCTCACACGTTTCGCAACCGAATTCGGCCTCAAAACTCAGGATAGCTGCAAGTGGGGGACGCGCGCGGCGGACAGTTGGGAAGAGTTCTGATTACCGCACGACGGCAACGGGAAAGCCATCCGGGCGACATCCGGCAGGCTTCCCCGTCTACGCCGCCGTCCGGCTTCTCGATCGGGGCTGAAAGTGCAACCGCTGAGGCCTGATTGCCATCGCGCAGGTGTTGGCAGGAGGTTTAAGAGATACCCCGACACAGCTCCATCCTAGGAAAACAAGCCAGAGCGAATGTCCCTGTGAAGCCATGACTTCTTGCAGCGAGCCGAGGACCTGGCCGCTCCGGGTTCAGAGTCTGTTGATTTCCGCTGGGAGCTGACACGGCGTTAGTGGGACAGATCGCGCCCGCCGGGCTCTCCGGAGCTGTCCAAAGCGTCTTATGCCGAAAGCCGAATATGCCGCACAGTTGAATTTTGTAGGTGGACTTGTTGAGCTTCGGCCATGCAGTGTTCGGCATAATCGAGCCTCCTTTTCAGACGCGCCAATTGCTGGATGCTGAAGAACTCGCATTCGGCATCGTCCGCCCAATCTGGCATTTGGCCCCTGAACGCGGGACTTTTCGGCGCGCGCATGGCGAAACGTGGGGTTGCGCGTTTAGAAAAAATTAAGAATTCACCTCCAGAAACTGGTGTCACATCCGATTTGGAGAATTGAGATTGCCATTCTCGCGCGCACTTGCTCTTAGCAGCCCCGTTGATGAGGCGCCCGATCTGCGTTCGCTTCCTACGCGAAGGCAGGTCATTGCGCACCCTTTTGTCGAGAAACTGCGTGGGGCTGTACAGTTCGATTTCTTTGCAGTGTCCGGGCTGGATCTGGACGGCTATCGCTTTGGAAGTGGACACTCCATCGATACCGATGTCCCGCCCGCGTTCCTGGACGCTTATTATGGCGATGACCTCCTAAAAGTAGATCCATTCGTGAAAGCATCGATGTCGGCGGCAACGGTAGTTGTTGAGGAGGAGGTCTATGCTGAAACACCGCCGCCTCAGAGGCTACAGTATCTTGCCAGGACGTTCGGCGTGCTTAACCGAACGCTCTTCCCCATCAGGCGTGGTGACGTCGTCTTCGGAGCGGTGGCCTTTGCGCGTGCGGCGCCGTTCACGCGAGAGGAAGTCGATTTCCTAGGCGAGATCTCGGAAGTCATGCACCGAGTCATCACGCGGCCAATCATGGAAAAGTTCTCAGCACAGACTCTCAAATTAATAGACGGCGAAATCGCCTGCCTGAGATTTGCCAGCCTCGGCAAGACGACTGACGAGATCGCTGCGGCGAGCGGTTACACACCAGACACCGTCAATAGCTATGTCAAGACCGCTATCCGTAAGCTCGGCGCGGATAATCGCGTTCATGCGATCGCAGAGGCGATCCGCCGTGGACTTATCAATTAGCCAAAAACGCAAACACAATTGACGCGACAGCGACTGCTGTCCCGCAGGCGGCTTCGAGGCTGCACTTTATCCCGTATTCTTTGATTGATTTCTGGGCAGGGCGCGCACTTTTTGAGCGAATGCCCAACTGCCATTCCTGACATTAAGACTTCATTTGGGGTTTGCCCCTAAAACTGGGGGTGCCGGAAAGAAGGCATCGTCTCTCAGATGAATGAGCGCCGGCTTGATCCTAACTGAAGTGCCATGGCCATAATTCCAACGGACAGCAAATCGTCCAGGACACGAGCCTTCGGCAGACATGGAGCGTATCTTGGGAATGATGTCTTTTGGTTTCTCGTCCGATGCCAGTGCCGTGCTTGCCGCAATGAGCAAGTCGCAAGCGATCATCGAGTTCGATCTCACGGGAAAGATTCGGTCCGCCAACCAGAATTTTTGTGCGGCACTCGGTTACGAACTGAACGAGATCGTTGGCCAGCACCATCGAATGTTTGTCGATCCAATAGAGGCTGCGAGCGCCGAGTACCGGCAGTTCTGGAGCGATCTCGCCGCCGGCAAGTTCCACCAGCGTCAGTTCAAGCGCATCGGCAAGGGCGGCAAGGAGATCTGGATTGAAGCCTCGTACAATCCAGTGTTCCGGGGAGGCAAACCCTATAAGGTCGTCAAATTTGCAACCGATATTACCGCCCAGAAGCTGAAGAGCGCCGAAGACGCTGGCAAGCTCGATGCGCTGTCGCGGTCCCAAGCCGTTATCGAGTTCACACCTACGGGCGAAATCCTTGCAGCCAACAAGAACTTTCTCAACACGCTCGGATATCAACTGTCCGAGATCAAGGGAAAGCATCACTCGATGTTCTGCGAACCCGCTTATACCCACGGCGACGACTATCGCCGCTTCTGGAGCCGGCTGGCAGGCGGAGAGTATGTCGCTGACGAGTTCCTGCGTCTTGGAAAGGGTGGGAGGAAAGTCTTTATCCAAGCCTCGTACAACCCGATCTTCGACATGAACGGCAAGGTCTTCAAAGTCGTCAAGTTCGCAACCGACGTTACGACGCGCGTCGAAAACGTCGATCACCTCGCATCTGCGCTGCAATGGCTCGCAGAAGGTGATCTGACCCAGCAACTCGGCTCACCCTTTCTGCCAACACTGGAAAAACTCCGCCTCGACTTCAACAGTGCCGCGTCCAAGCTTCGCTCGGCTATGGAAGCCGTGGCGCAGAATGCAGGCGCGATTGCCGCCGCGTCACAGGAAATCCGTTCCGCCTCCGATGACCTTTCTCGCCGGACTGAGCAACAGGCTGCTTCGGTGGAGGAAACCGCTGCTGCGCTCGAAGAAATCACGACAACCGTGTCAGATTCCAGTCATCGCGCCCAGGAAGCCGGCCAGCTTGTGCGAAAGACCAAAGAGAATGCGGAGCGCTCCGGTCTGGTGGTACGTCAAGCCGTCGAAGCGATGGATAAGATCCAGACGTCGGCGTCAGAGATCGCCAACATCATTGGCGTCATCGACGAGATTGCATTCCAGACGAACCTGCTCGCATTGAACGCGGGCGTTGAAGCCGCCCGCGCCGGCGATGCCGGCAAAGGCTTTGCGGTTGTCGCGCAAGAGGTGCGCGAACTTGCCCAGCGTTCGGCCAAAGCCGCAAAGGAGATCAAGGATCTGATCGGTGCATCCAATGGGCATGTCAAGAATGGCGTCGCACTCGTCGGCGAGACCGGTAAGGCGCTCGAGGAGATCGTCGGACAGGTCGTTCACGTCGATAGCAACGTCGGCGCGATTGTCGAAGCCTCGCGCGAACAGGCGACCGGTTTGAAAGAGATCAACACCGCCGTCAACACCATCGACCAGGGCACCCAGCAAAACGCAGCCATGGTCGAGGAGACATCTGCTGCTGCCCACGGCCTCGCCAGGGAGTCTGAAGCACTGTTCCAGCTTCTGTCACAATTTAATGTCGGTGCCGAAACGCATTCACACCGGTCGGCACCGAGATCGACGGGAGCGCCAACCCGACCGGTAGCCAACCCAGTCCGGCAGATGACTGCCAAGGTAGTTCACGCCTTTCAGGGAAATGCCGCCATTAATGCCGAAAGCTGAGAGGAGTTCTGATGACCGACCTCGGAGATTGCGGAAGATTGAGCCGAAGTGGATAAGCTGCTCTTGCGTTTGCGGGAACGCCGATAATGAGATTGTCGACAGGATTATCTACGGGGTCTTTCGCCGGGCGGATGGCTCTCTCGACATGTCAGTTACGACGGAACTTGCCAACAATGACTACGGATTTCCATGGGCCTACTGCAACAGAAATAGCACGGCGCTCGTCACCAAACTGCTGACCAGAAAATAGGGCGCGTTCACCATTGTGTAGTAGAACGGCTTGGGGAAATTGGGATTGATCGCGATAGTCATGCACATCGCCAGGAGATAACCGACGCCGATCACCAGCCCGAGCGACAAGGCATCGGCAAGGGAGACAACGCCGATCATGCGCATGATCGCGGCCGTCGTGACGATCATAACGATATTGCACACGAAGGGGCCAAGGATGGTAAGCATGTCCAGCTTGGCGGCTGGCATGGTCTCACGTCCCAGCGCTATTGCGTAATATTTGGGTACTAGGGCGCCATAGTATACGCCCCCGAACACGAAGCCGAACGCTGAGGCCGCAAGAACGCCCCAGAGACTGATCTGGGCAAATGCACTGAAAACCATGGTTCACTCTCTTGCTAAAAGCTCGTCGTGGGACGCTCAATGGGCGTCGCTGCTTTGCACGTCGAGAATCCAGGTGATGCCGAATCTGTCCTTGAGCATTCCGTAGAGCGGGGACCAGCCAGCCGGCGCAAGGTCTTGCAGGATCTCACCGTCAACCTTGAGCTTGTCCCAATAGGTGGTGATTTCGTCGCTGGCATCGCCGCTGACGGAAATGAAGAACGGGCTCTGACCCGGATCGTAGGCCCGGCTCGCCGGCGCGTCGTATGCCATGATGGCAAAGCCGTCTTTCGAAACTACACGACCCCAACTGACCAGATCGGCTTCCGCCGGATCGGTCGTGCCATATATCTGCGCATGGGTCAGCAGCACCAGATCGCCACCGAAGACGGATTGGTAGAAAGACAGTGCCGGGCGCGCTTCGTCCCGGAAATTGATGTGTGCGACGGTCTGGATGCTCATCGTCTTCGCCCTCTGGCTATGTGAAATGGATGAAACGGGTATAGATGTACCCAACTGACACTTCACGGCAGTTGGACGATGAGCGGACCCGATAGATTGCTGCGCCTTCTTCAGCTTATGCGCGTCATGGCGCCTCCGATCACGGCGGAACGCCTGGCGGTCGAACGCGGCGTGTCGGTACGATCGATCTACCGCGATATCGAACTGTTGCGGCTGTCGGGCGCCCAAATTGAGGGAGAACGCGGCTATGGCTATCGATTGATCGAGGACTATGCTCTGCCGCCGCAAACATTCGATCGTCTGGAAATCGAGGCGATTACCGTGGGACTAGGCGAAGTGCGCCAGATGGGCGACCCGGACTTAGCGCGCGCCGCGGAGGCTGTGCTCGCTAAGATTGCCGCAACCTTGCCGGACGATCGCGAGCAGCAATTGCTGCATTCAATATCCCATGTCTATCGGCCAAGTGGTCGCTACGGCTCGCATCCGCATCTGCAAGCGATACGGCAGGCGTGTTGGGAGGAACAGGAGATCGAAATCGGCTATCGTGATCAAGCGGGCACCGCCAGCCAGCGCATCATTCGCCCCCTTGCCATCATGTACAGCGATCACGCCCTGACGGTTCTGGCGTGGTGCTGTCTGCGTGATGACTTCCGTATGTTCAGGGTCGACCGGGTCGAGAGCCTTTCAAGCAACGGAGCCAGTTTTCGTCCCCGGCGGGCGAGTTTGTTGCGCGAATATCTGACAAAGCTCAGTGCAAAGGAGAATGAAAAACGGCGACTTTCGGGATAGTCTCGGCCAATATCGCAAGCGAGGATGAAGCTGTTCGCGCGGCAATCGGCTCGGCGCTCGACAACGGCGTGCTGGTGATTGCCGTCGGCAATGACCCGGCCGCCACGGCCCGGCATTCGGCTTTTTGCGTGCTTCAATACGCGTTATTATAGAATATATGAGCGGATTGCGATTTAGCATTGTAATGCCGCATCCCGCATGTATAATCCAAGCACATCCTAAAACTCTACCAGAATAATGCCTGATCGGGGGAGGTCATGATGTTTGTTCGCAAAGATGTTTGGAAGTTACCAAGTGGCGATCAAACGTTACTTTGGTATGGCCGCGCCGTCGAGCGTCTTCAGGGACTGCCATTTTCCGATATCACGAGCTGGTGGTCGCTTGCCGCCATGCATGGCATCGACGAACCGATCTGGCGAGGTTTCAACGTCATCCCGTCTGGCGCAGCCTTGCCGGCCGGCCCGGCGCAGACGGCACTTTGGCGGCAGTGCCAGCATCTGACCTGGTACTTCCTTCCCTGGCACAGAGGTTATCTGCTTGCCTTCGAGCGTATCATCCGCAACACCATTATCGACCTGGGCGGCCCGAAGGATTGGGCGCTCCCCTACTGGAATTATTCGGCCGATGCGCGCAGCCGCGAATTGCCGCCCGCCTTCGCGAAGGACAAGCTTGCCGGCGGTCAGCGCAACTACCTCTTTGTGGGCCAGCGTTACGGTACGGGGCAGGTGCCTCAGGTGCAATCGCCAATCGTGCTCGACCCCCGCGCCGTTACCATCACCGACACGCTCGCCGAACGGTTTTTCGAAGGCTCGGCCGGTGGCGGTTCGGCGGGCTTCGGGGGCGTCAAGACGCCCTTCTGGCATGGCGACGAAAGCAATGACGGCACCTTCGGCGTGCTCGAAACCCAACCCCACGGCCCCGTCCATGTTCTCGTCGGCGGCGGCTTCAAGGGCAACGGCCTCAGCCAGGATCCGCTGGAAATCGGCTGGATGACCAACCCCGACACCGCCGCCCTCGATCCGATCTTCTGGCTGCATCATGCCAATATCGACCGCCTCTGGAATGTCTGGTTGCGCCAGAAGCGCCGTCTGAACGACAGTGCGGATGTGTTTGCCGATCCGACTGATCCGGACTGGCTCGATGGGCCACAGGATCGAGAATTTGCGATGCCTGCCGTCGATGGCACGATCTATAATTTCAAGGCGCGGGACGTCCTCGATACACAATCGCGGTCGCTCAACTATATCTATGATGACGAGCCGGCCGGCGAGGACCTGACGACCGTGGTGGCCGCTCGCCTCGAGCGGCTCGGAGCAACGCCGCAGGTCGCAATCCAGGTTGCAGGAGCTATGTCAATGGCGCCACCGAAACAGGCAGAGCTCCTCGGAGCCAATAACGGGACGATCAAACTTGGCGATGATGTCGTCGAGACGAAAGTGCGGCTGGACAAGGACCAGCAGCAGCGGCTGTCCACCACCTTGTCGATCTCGCCTAGCATCCAGAGGGAACCGGACAAGGTCTATCTCAACCTCGAGAATGTCAAAAGTCCGACCGACGCCGCGGTGTTTTACGTCTATGTCAACCTGCCCGGCGATGCCGATCCATCCGACGATACCGAGCATCTCGCCGGCACCCTGTCGATGTTCGGTGTCAGCAAGGCAAGCAAGCGGGAAGGGCCGACCGGCGGCAGCGGCATCAATGCCTCCTTCGACATCACCAGGATCATCGATGCCGCTTTTGCCCAAGAGGGACTGGCGGAGGAGATTTCGGTCAAGCTCGTCTCGGCCGTGCCGGGGGTGACAAGCGAAGGGATTTCCATCGGGCGTATCA
Organism: Rhizobium sp. 01T437; assembly: GCF_056398505.1. Taxonomy (NCBI): domain Bacteria; kingdom Pseudomonadati; phylum Pseudomonadota; class Alphaproteobacteria; order Hyphomicrobiales; family Rhizobiaceae; genus Rhizobium; species Rhizobium sp. 01T437. The sequence continues at coordinate 51,403 of NZ_JBFTPM010000012.1, read as the reverse complement.
GCGTCTACCGACAGGAGCAGTAAGGTGCGGACCGTCGTCGTCGTTTGGTGTCTCATCACGCGACTTCCCAAGCCGCTTCTTCTCGCCACGCTGTTCGGCTGGATGGTGATGACGGGCAAAGAGGTTTTGCCGGCCATGCCCGACCTCTGCTTTTCCTCGCCCTCGGTGGCAGGCCGACTGACGACCCAGATCGATGTCGCCCTCGCAGACAAAGGCTTGTTTTTGACGGCGTTGGCCTGGGTCGCGATGATCCTGGCAATGATGCCGCCTCTGCTCGCCGGGCCATTGCTGCATGTCTGGCGACGCAGTTTCAGCCGCCGCAGGCCAAGAGCTGTCGGTGCGTTTGTCGTGGCCTATCTCCTCGTCTGGATTGCGGCGGGGACCATGCTCGTTCCTGCCGCCATCGTGCTGAATGCCTGGAGCCAGGCTGTCGCATTGGCACCAGTCCTGCCCGCGCTGCTGATCGCCTTCGTCTGGCAGGTGACGCCGAGCAAGCAATGGTTCCTGAACGCCTGCCATGGCAGGCCGCCGCTTGCGGCCTACGGCAAGCAGGCCGACCTCGACGTGTTCCGGTTTGGTGTGGCCCGCGGACTGTCATGCGCGGCGACCTGCTGGGCCTTCATGCTCGTGGTCCTCGTCTCCAGCGGCATCGTTCATTGGGCTGTCATGGCCGCCACGATGATCCTTGCTCTTCTCGAGCGAAAACGCGGCCCCCAGCCTGCAACATGGTTCAACGGGGTCCGGCTGGCGCTCTGAACCGGGTGTCGAGGAGGTTCTCCATGATATTGGGCATGCCCGTCTACGACCATGTCGACCTCCTTGACGTCACGGCGACGCTCCCCGCCACTATCGCACGCCGCGATGGTGCCCCACACGAGCCTATCGACCTGAATAAAGCTGCAGGATTGTGCCAGGGGTCGTGTTTGCGATCTGAAGAGCCTGGACGGCAAGCTGCTGCTGGGTCTGTTGTGCTGCTAGCCTGGCGGATTCTTCTTCCATATCCGCATCCACCAGACGGCCGATCCCGGATGTCATGCTGGCTTGCAGGTGGCTAACGAAATCCGACTGCATGTCGAGCCGCTTGTTGAGGGAGCCAAGGACACTGCCGCTCGTCGTTGACCGGTGCAGCATATATTCGATGCCGACAAGATATTCGTCGATCGTGAAGTTCGACGACGTGACATCGACTTCAGCAAGATCGAACTCCAATGCCCATGTGGGATTTGAGCTGACGTTTCCGACCATGACGCGCGCCGCGCGATTTCCCGCGTTGGGATAGACCGTCTGGTCGGCCGCAAAAGTAAGGCGGCTGCCGGAGGTGACTATCGACAGGCCCAGTCCGGCCGTGACGAATCCAATGACAGTCGCAAGGTCAGCCGCATTGCCGATAGAGCCATCCGTCGTTCCAAGGGCCGCATCCACCGTCGCCCGGTCGATCGTGAAGGATTGAGGAGCTCCCGGTCCCACCTGTGCGTCAAAGAAAATCTGGGATTTCGGCGAGACGGTGAATGGTTTGGTGAAATCGAAGAAGGCTTCCGGATACATGTTGTCGTGATTGGCATTCGGCGGATTTTCGAGGCCCATGGCAAAACCGGCGGGATAGGTGCTTGCGAGATGCGAAATGACGTTGGAGATATCGATGCTGGAGCCTGGATGTCCCGAGGTCTCAAGCGAGCCGACTTCAAAGACACCTGGAGCTGTAAGTGAGCCTGTGAACATGGTCGCGTTGGCTGTTGCGGGAACCGAGTTGTCTGCGAAGACCTTCTGCAAGACCTTTCTCATTTCTGCGCCGTCGTGGATCGTGCCATCCGTGGTGCCGAGAGCAACATCTATGACACTCTTGTCGATCCGCAATCCCGCGAAACTGACGCCCGCAGAGTGAGTCCCCGCGTCGACCACCAGATCAAATGTGATGTAGTCTGCTGCACCAAATGTCGCTGGACCAGTGAACAGGTGGCTCTCATGGCCCTCATGTGCCACGGAATTGATGCCGGTGCTCCGAAAACCACCGATGTCTCCAACACCGCCGATCTCTTTCTGGAGGATGCCGCCTCCTCCAGCGTTCAGCATGCTGGTCGACTTGAGGTTCACCTTGTTTGTTGCAACCGCCACTGCTCCGTTCTCTGATCGGACGAATGACGAGACCACGTCGGTTGTGAAGTCAATCGTTTCCATCAGGTGCGTTGGTGCATTGGTGCTCAGCCAGTTCTGGCCGCTAAAACTCGCCGAGATCACCGTTGTTTCGGCCTGTGCATTTAGTTGATCGAGCTCATGCTGGATTTTCGATTTGTCGACGCCATTCTCTTTGGCTGCAACCAGTTTGGCTTTGAACTCGCTGAGGATATCGATGATGGACGAGGTTGCGTCATAGGCGGTATTGACCGTGGCCGATCCCAATTCGATGGCATCAGATACCGCAGAGAAAGCCCTGTTGTCCGACCTCATCGTCGTGGAGATCGCCCAGTAAGCCGCATTGTCGGACGCCTTCTGGACCCTTAGACCCGAGCTGACTTGCTGCTGCGTCTTCTCGAGACCGGCGTTGACGCTGCGTAACGTCTGGAGCGCTGTCATAGCGGACGTGTTGGTCAAAATGCTGGCCATGTTAAAAGCCCCGTGAGGATAGGCCAGCCCCCGGACTTGAGCGCGTCAGTCCGGCAAACAAAGCTGGCGATGTCGGAACATTTAACGGTTAACCACGAGGGTGCCTGCGATCATGGCAGGACCGTCGCCCTCACAAAACCGAACGAAATCAGTGTGCTAGGGCTATTGCCGGGCGCTCAATCAGACCGGCAATTTCGTGAACCTTTTTGCAATGGAGATGGTTAAAAAAAGGTTAGCTCAACTACGCGGAGCGCGAAAAATTCTATTCCTGGTTGCCCGTTTTTCCAATGCCGTCAGCAGATCCTGGGTGTGGAACTAAGTTGACGCGATCGAACGTCATCTCGACGGAGAGCGGCGGCGTATGCCCAACGTCTCGAATAGGTGCTGGCGTCGGCGCGACCTCTCTATGGGTGGCAAGATCCTACCTTATCACTCTTCGCCGCGATGCTTGCCTGTGATCACGCGCCACCATCGAAGCGTCGGAATCGTGGTGTCACCGATGCGACGAATGCCAACTCGGGTTCGAAGCCGGCGGGAAGCTGAACGAATTTCTTTTCGATTTCATGTGCGTCGTGAATGTCATCGAGAGCGAGAATGTTCTTTGAAAGGAAGCGTGTAGAGCTTTCCCCGATCGGAAACTCCTGCTTGGAAAGCAGCTTGTGTCGGAAGGGACGATCGCAAATAGTGTCATCGCCGGAGGAACATGGCATTAATGCTTTGCTTCGAGGAGGAGCGCGATTGTCGGAGGAGTGACGATGATCAGACACGATGCGGAGCTGTTCGACCGGATGCTCGCGATCTCGCGTGCCTTTGCCGGACATACCGAGACCGGAGCAGCGTTTCGGGCAACGGCAACAGAGATCTTCAAGTTGCTGCCGCATGACCATATCGATGTCGCCGTTCTGTTGAACGGTGGCCGGAGCCACATTTGCTACGAGACAGGCTATCAGACAAGCTGGAGCGAACTGGCGCTCAGTCCACCGCCGGTCGAACTTAGCCCGGTGCGGGCGGTGCTCAGAGGCGAGCTGCCATATCTCTTGAGCGACGATGCGCTCGGAGATGAGCGGTTTCATTTCACGGGCGCAATAGACGAGCCGATCTTTACCGCCAGGTTACGCAGCCGCATCGTCGTGCCGATGCGGGCAAGGGGCGAGATCATCGGCGCCCTTAACATCAGCAGGCACGAGCCCGGCTGCTACACGCCCGCCGATCTGGAGATCGCCCAGCACTGCGCCGAATTCATTGCACCCTATATCTTCGCGCTGATTCAGAGCGAGGAGGCACGCCGGGCGATGATGGCAGAAAGCGATGCGCGCAATCGCGAAGAGATCCTGCGCGTCGGCGCATCTCGGCTGACCGAAGGCATGGAGCAGGAGCGGCGACGCATCGCCATGGACCTGCACGACCAGACACTCGCCGACCTCGCCCGCGTCGTGCGCCAGGTCTCCGCGTTACATCGCCATGGCATGGCCGGCGTCAGCCAGCTTGCGGATCTCGAGCGGGAAATCGTCAACTGCCTGACGGAACTGCGCCACATCGTCGACGATATGCGGCCGAGCGTGCTCGAGCTCTTCGGCTTGCGCGATGCCATAGAGGCGCATCTCAACCGCAGCGTCAGCCGGGCAACGCCTTCGATTGCGGTGCGGATCCAGGATACCAGCGAAGGCGCCGCCGACATGCTGCCGGAGCGCACGCTGACGGCGATCTACCGCATCGCCCAGGAGGCGATCAACAATGCCGTCAAGCACGCAGCGCCGCGGCGCATCGAGGTGCGCATCGAAGCGACGCCGTCGCTGCTGAAGATTGTTGTCACCGATGACGGGTCAGGTTGCGTCCAGGCCGACCCGCAGGCGAGCGGCGGCATCGGCCATATGCACACGCGCGCGGCGCTGATCGGCGCGCAGCTTCGCATCGGCCGCTCCAGCCGCAAGGGCGGTACGCGCGTGGCAATCGACGTGCCGCTTGCTGGCGAGACGATAAGTACCGGCACGCTGCCGCCGGACGGCGCGGTCGCTGCAGCCAACGCCCCGGGGAGGCTCTGACATGCTGGTGATGATTGCCGAGGATGACGGGTTGCATCGCGCGTTCGTGCGCGCCACGATCGAGCATCTGTGGCCGGGTGACGTCGAGGTGATCGAGGCAGGCAGTGGCGACGTCGCAATCGATCTCGCGCGACGCCGCGAGCCGCCCTATGTGGTGCTCGATCTGCAATTGCCGAAAGCGACAGGCATCGAGGTGGCGCGATCCATCTGGAGCCGACGGGCCAATACCCACATCCTTTTCTGGTCGAATTTCGCCGATGAATCCTACGTGCGCGGGGTTGCCCGTATCGTGCCGCCGGGCACCGTCTACGGCTATGTGCTGAAATCGGCCTCAGAGGAGGGCATGCGCTCGGCCCTGCGCGGCGTCTTTGCCGAGGGGCACTGCATCATCGACCGGGAGGTACGCGGCATCCAGCATCGCGTGCAGGATCGCCTGGAGGGCATTACAGACAGCGAATATGAAAGCCTGATCGATGTCGCGCTCGGGCTGACGGACAAGGCGATCGCCGCCCGCCGCGGCCTCTCTACCCGCGGCGCGCAGGCGCGCATCCGCCATCTCTACGAAAAGCTCGGCGTCGTGCCCGAGGACGGGGCGGGCGAGGGCTCGCTCTTCAATTCCCGCACGCGGGCGATCTATCTGGCCTTTGCCCGCGGCCTTATCAATGTCGATGCGCTGAGGCGCGCGCAGGAGAGCCTCGACGCCTGGATCGACCAGGCTTCACCGCCGAAGGAGCTCTGAAGATCCGAGTGTGTGTTTGCACATTCAAATCTGCGTCTTCAAACGTAGCCGAACCCTTCCATCCGTGGCTAACTCGGGCACAAGCAATAAAAAGCAGACGGGAGAACACGCGATGCCCTTCGTCAACATCCAGATTCTCAAAGGCCATTCCCAGGAGCGCAAGGACGAGATCGCGCGGCGCGTCACTGCTGCCGTCAGCGAGCTGGCCGAACTGCCGAAGGAGGCGATCTGGGTCGTCTTCGAGGACGTCCTGGCGTCCGACTGGTTCGTCGGCGGAAAATCCGTCCAATCCTCGAAGAGCTGAGCCATGGCGAAGAGCACCCGCGATCCGGGGTTTGCCGACGTGGTCGGCGACGGGGCGCTGGAGACCTTGGCAAACGGTCTCGGCTTCACCGAAGGTCCCGTCTGGCATCCTTACGAGAAATGGCTTGTCTTCAGCGACATGCCCGAAGACCGCATGTATATCCGCCGGCCTTCCGGCGCGATCGAGGATTTTCGCCGGCCGAGCAACAAGGCGAACGGCAATACGCTGGACCGCGAAGGGCGGTTGCTCACCTGCGAACATGCGATGAGCCGCGTCACGAGGCTCGAGCGCGACGGTTCGACGAGTGTCATCGCCACGCATTACAAGGGCAAGGAGCTCAACAGCCCGAACGATATCGTCGTTGCGACCGGCGGCGCGATCTATTTCACCGACCCGACCTATGGGCGGATGGAATATTATGGCGTGCCACGGCCGCAGGACCTCTCCTTTCAGGGCGTCTACCGCGTCGATCCCGACGGTTCCAACTTAACGCTGCTGGTGGATGATTTCGCCCAGCCGAACGGGCTCTGCTTCTCGCTTGATGAATCGCGCCTCTTCGTCAACGACACCGAGCGCCAGCATATCCGGGTCTTTGCCATCTCGCCGCGGGGCGAGCTCACGGGCGGGGCGGTCTGGGCCGAGACGAAAGGAGAGGCGCCGGGTGCGCCTGACGGCATGAAGATCGACAGCTGCGGCAACGTCTATTGCTGCGGGCCGGGCGGCATCCATGTCTTCGATCCTTCGGGCCATATGCTCGGCGTCATCCGCACGCCGGAGCCGACCGCCAATTTCGCCTTCGGTGACGAGGATCTGAAGAGCCTGTATATTACCGCCTCAAGTTCGCTGCACAGGCTGAGGGTGCGCGTGCCGGGGTTAAGACTGTTCTGACATCCGGGAAACCGGCTAGCAGGAGTGGCTGCCGATGGAGGATCGGCGCCATGGATGTCCAAGCATCCGATCGACGGATTGCCGGAGAATGACCGGCGCCGGGTGAAAGCCTTTCACTCAAGGCCAAACAACTTAGGGAGGATTGAAATGCGTAAAGTCTTCGTACTTGCCAGCCTTGCCGCACTGCTCGCATCGGGCACGGCCTTTGCCGACACGAGCGGCAAGAAAATCGCCTTCTCGAACAATTATGCTGGCAATTCCTGGCGCCAGGCGATGCTCAAGAGCTATGACATCGTGACCAAGAAGGCCGTCGCCGACAAGGTCGTGGGCGCGGCCGACGTCTTCACGACGGCCGACCAGGAAGTGCCAACCCAGGCCGCCCAGATCCAGAACCTCATCCTGCAGGGCTATGACGCGATCGTCATCAACGCCGCTTCGCCGGATGCGCTGAACGGCGCCGTCAAGCAAGCCTGCGAAGCAGGCATCGTCGTCGTCTCCTTTGATGGTATCGTCAACGAGCCTTGCGCCTATCGCGTCGTCGTTGATTTCGAGGACATGGGCAAACAGGAAATCGCGCAGATGATGGCGTTTCATCCGGAAGGCGGGAACCTCTTGGAAATCCGCGGCCTTGCCGGCACCTCGATCGACGATTCCATCCACAAGGGCCTGATCGAAGCCGTTGCCGCTCATCCGGAATTCAAGATTGTCAATTCGGTTACCGGCAACTGGGACCAGACGACGGCGCAAAAAGCAGTCGCGACCGTTCTCCCCTCGCTGCCCGATATCGTCGGCGTCATCACCCAGGGCGGCGACGGCTACGGCGCGGCTCAGGCCTTTGCCGCCGCCGGCAAGCCGCGCCCGACCATCATCATGGGGAACCGTCAGGACGAGCTGCAATGGTGGAAGGAGCAGAAGGCCAAGGACGGTTACAAGACCTGGTCCGCCTCGATCGCGCCCGGTGTCTCGACGCTCGCCTTCTGGGTCGCCCAGCAGGTGCTCGACGGCCGCAAGGACATCCCACACGATCTCCTGGTGCCTTATCTCGCGTTTACGCAGGATGATTTCGAGAAGCATCTGACGGATATTCCCGTCGGCAGCGTTGCCACCAAGGAATATACGCAAGCCGATGCCATCGAAGCCATAAAGGCCAATATCAAGTGATGATCGCGCCGGTGCAGGCTGTGGCCAACCGGATCATCGTCAGCCTCCGCGGCGCCGAAAAACATTTCGGCGCCGTGAGGGCCCTTGATGGCGTCGATTTCGACGTTCGCGCCGGCGAATGCGTCGGGCTCGTCGGCCATAACGGCGCCGGCAAGTCGACGCTGATGAACATGCTGGCGGGAACGCTGGTGCTCGACCGCGGCAGCATGACGGTCGGCGAGGCGGTCAAGGAGAACTATTCTGTCATCCGCGCCCAGAGGTTCGGCATCCGCTGCGTCTTCCAGGAACTGTCGCTCTGTCCCAATCTTTCCGTTGCAGAGAATACCCGCATCAACCATCCGTCACTGCGCGGTTTCGGCTGGCACGGGCGTGCCGCCGAACTGATTAGCGCCAAGCTCGACGAGATCTTTCCCGAGCACGGCATCGATGCCTCCGATATCGTCGCGGATCTGTCGATCGGGCGACGGCAGATGGTGGAGGTCGCCCGCGCCTTCACGGTGACGGAGGACCCGCTGAACCTCGTCATCCTCGACGAGCCGACCTCTTCGCTCGATGCCCAGACCGCTGGCCAGCTGCTCGCCTTCGTCCGGCGCTTCGTTGCGGCCGGCGGCAGCTGCATCCTGATTTCGCATGTGCTTGGCGAGGTGCTGCAGAATGCCGACCGCATCGTCGTCATGCGCGACGGCAAGGTCGTGGCCGCCGATGCGGCACGTGCCTATGACCGCGACCGGCTGGTCGCGACCATGGGTGGGGCTGCCCATCGCGAGAAAGGCGCAACGCAAACCGTCGCCGCCAAGCCGACAGGTGCGCCGCGCGTGCGGGCACGACCGGCACGTCAGGGCGATGGCGCCGAACTCGTTGCCCAATCAGGTTCCATCATCGGCCTTGCCGGGCTTGCCGGTCACGGCCAGACCGATCTGTTGCTAGCGATCTTCAATGGCGCGCGCCGCAGCAAGATCGGTATCGAGGTGACAGCACCGGTGGCCCTTGTTGCCGGCGACCGGCAGTCCGACGGTATCTTCCCGCAATGGTCGATCGCCGAGAATATCGGCATCCGGTCGCTGAAGCGGCTGCGAGCCGGCCTGCTCATCTCGCAAAAGCGCGAGGCCGAGCTTGCCGATGCGTGGAAGCGCCGGATCGGCATCCGCACGCCCGACATGAACAACAACATCCTGTCGCTTTCGGGCGGCAACCAGCAGAAGGCGCTCTTTGCCCGTGCGCTCGGCTCCGATGCCGAGATCATTCTAATGGACGATCCGATGCGCGGCGTCGATATCGGCACCAAGCTCGAAGTCTACGATCTCATCCGCCAGGAGGCCGCCAATGGCCGCACCTTCATCTGGTATACGACCGAGACGGAAGAGCTCGACAATTGTCACCATGTCTACGTCTTCAAGAACGGCCGCATCGTCGCCAACCTCACGCGCGACGAGCTGACCGAGGAGAAGATCATCCAATCCTCCTTCGTCGAGGCAAGCTGAGATGACATTCGTTTCGCTGAACAATTCCCTCATGCGCCCGGCCCGCAGCAGCGCCGGAAGGGCACGCACCCTGCGCGCCATGCTGCCGGCGCTCTCGCTGGCTCTGGTGCTGATTGCGATCGCCTGGCTCAATCCGCGCGCCATCTCCTATTTCGGCTTCAGCCTGATGCTGAACCTCGCGATCCCGATTGCGCTCGCCACCATCGCTCAGATGTTCGTCATCGCCGGCAACGAGCTCGATCTTTCGATCGGCACCTTCGTCGGTTTCGTCGGCTGCGTCACCGCCACCTGGCTGCGCGACGCGCCGCTGCTCGGCATCGTCGTGCTGCTTGGTTCGATTGGTGTCTATGCGCTGCTCGGCGCGCTGATCCACCTGCGCAACCTGCCGTCGATCGTCGTGACGCTCGGCATGAGCTTCGTCTGGCAGGGGCTGGCGATCCTCGTGCTGCCCAAACCCGGCGGCAAGGCACCGGAGTGGCTGCAGGCGATCACCTCCTTCAAACCGCCCTTCATTCCTTTTCCGATCGTCGCTGCGATCGTCATTGCCGCCGTCGTCTATTTCGGCCTGATGCGCACCTCCTACGGCGTCATCCTGCGCGGCTCGGGCGGCAATCCGGCAGCGCTAGCGCGGGCCGGCTGGTCGCTCTTGCGTACCAAGATCACACTCTTTGCCTTGGCCGGAAGCTTCGGCGTGCTCTCCGGCATGACGCTGATCGGCATTACCTCGTCGGGCGATGCCAATATCGGCAATGGCTATACGCTGCTATCGATCGCCGGCGTCATTCTCGGCGGCGGCGAATTCATGGGTGGGCGCGTGTCGCCGATCGGCGCGGTCATCGGCGCGCTGACGCTGGCGCTCGCCGCCTCGTCGCTCCTGACCTTCATGCATATTCCGCCGGACTGGCAGGTGGCAGCGAATGGCGCGATCCTCATCATCGTGCTTGCCGCACGCGCGCTCATCAGCCGCAAGGAGGCATGACATGGCGCAATTGAAGGCGCTTGCCGCAAAAGCCTGGATCTGGTCCTTCATCGGCGCTCTCGCCGCCTGGCTCGCCACCATCGCGTTTACCGGCGGATACGGCGCCGGCGGCATGCTGACGGCGGCCTTCTCGCTCGCCGTCTTCATGGTCATCGTCGGTACAGGGCAGATGTTCGTCATCACGCTCGGCCCCGGCAATGTCGATCTCTCGCTGCCGGCCAATATCGGGCTTGCCAGCGCCGTCGCGATGAAGACCATGGACGGGCAGGACAGCATGATCGCAATCGGCCTGCTTGCGGCACTCGCCAGCGGTGCTGCGGTCGGTGCCGCCAATTACCTGCTGATCTGGGCGCTGCGCATTCCGCCGATCATAGCCACGCTCTCGGCAAGCTTCATCATCCAGTCGATCGACATCAGCTATGGCCGCGGCCTGCAGATCAAGCCACCGCCGGGTTTTGCCGAATTCACCAATCTGCAGATTCTCGGCGTTCCCGTGCTGGCGCTCGTCACCATCCTGTTCACGTTGGGCGCCGGTGTTGCGCTCCATCGGATGATCTACGGGCGCTCGGTGCTGGCGATCGGGCAGAATATCCGCGCCGCCTGGCTTGCGGGTGTTCCTGTCGCGCGCATCCGCTTCCTCACCTATACACTCTCGGGTACGCTCGGCGGTCTGAACGGGGCGCTGCTTGCCGGCTATTTCCGCGGCGCAAATGTCGATATCGGCAATGAATATCTGCTTTCCTCGATCGCCGTCGTCGTCATCGGCGGCACCTCGGTGGCGGGCGGCAAGGCCAATGTTCCCGGCATCTGGGGGGCTGCCCTTTTCCTCGTGCTTCTGCTCACCATGCTCAACACATTCGGCGTCAGCGCCGGCGTGCGCCTGCTGCTCACCGGCCTCATCATCGTCGGCGTCATCACCGCTGCTGGAGGCAAACGCTCATAAGATAGTCAGGCGCGCGCGCCCCGCCTAAGCGACCCCAAGCCCAGATTTCGGGATCATTGGCTCAGGCGCGAACTCGTGACATTCCGATCTGGCCGCTTCAATAATCCGGATTGGACGAGAATACAGTCCGAACCAGACGAGATTCGACTGGCCATTTGGACGTCGCAGACGGGGAATAAATGACTGGCGGAAAGCGCGCCTAAAAATCGGCGACTTTGCCCCAGACCGATCTCTTGAACCGCTCGGGATGATAGGGCCTGGGATCGACGATCGGCGTGTTGCCGCTGACGATATCGGCGATGAGATGGCCGGCGCCGGGACCGATGCCGAAGCCATGACCGCTGAAGCCGGCCGCCAGAATGAAGCCAGGTATCGACGTGATCTCGCCGATCCCGGGCACTCCATCCGGCGTGCTGTCGACATAGCCTGCCCAGGCGGCGGTGATTTGCGTCGTCTCGAGGTCAGGCAGAAGCTCCAGTGCGCGCGCATGGGTGCGCCGGATCGTCGCCTGGTCGACCTTCGGATCGAGAATACGCATCCGCTCCATCGGGGTGGGTGCGTCCAGCCGCCATCGCCTCAAGGTTTCGTGGCCGGATCTCATTCCCTCCCATCCGCCGGGGGCCAGGCTTCGCCAACGCCGGATGAACATCGGCAGAAACTGCGGCGCATAACGCAATTGCTGCGGCGTCAGGTCGACGCGACCGCCGCCGCTAATGGCGAGCGTATAACCGCCGTCGCCGCGGCGCGTGGCGGAGACGGCGGAGGTGTGCAGCGCATCGGGCAGGGCTGCGGCAGGGGGGGAAACCGAAAGGATCGACGAGCGGATCGAGGCCTGCGGAAAGCGTATGCCGAGCTGATGGCAGAAGGAGGAAGCCCAGGCGCCTCCGGCGAGAACCGCAGTCCTGGTGCGAATGGTGCCGTGTTCGGTTACGACGGCGCAAAGACGCCCGCCCTCGGTTTCGATGCCGCGGGCGGCACAGGATTGGCGCACGGTGCCCCCGAGCTTCAGGATCGCGCGTGCGACGGCCGGAGCAGCATTCGCCGGGTCGGCGGTCCCATCCGTCGGGGAGAAGACGCCGCCCTTCCACGATTTGCCCGTCGCACGGCCGCGCTCGTTCGCCTGAGCGCCGTCGAGCATATGGGTGGTGACACCGGCCGTGCGGGCAAAGTCACGCCAACGCGCCCAGCCGGCCAGCTCCTCGTCGCTGTTGCTCAGATAGAGAAGCCCGCAGCGCCGAAACCCGGGATCCTCACCGGATTCGGCTGCGAAACGTTCCCACAGATCGAGGCTCTTCGTTGCCATCGGCAGCTCCCGCGCATCGCGGTTCTGTTGGCGGCACCAGCCCCAGTTCCGGCTCGACTGTTCCGCGCCGATCCGGCCCTTCTCGACGAGAACGACCTTCAGGCCCCGCAGCGCCATGTAGTATGCGGTAAAGACGCCGATGATGCCGCCGCCTATCACCACGGCATCGGCAGCCGCGGGAAGTGCAAGGGGTGACTCAACGAATTTCAGGGGTGCTGGCATGAAGCGCTCTCCGGTTACGGCATAATCTAGCGGGGATTGCGGATACGGCGTTGCTGGAGTTCGACCGGCTTGCAGCAGAACATGCCGTCTTGCCGGAAGTAGGCAGACAGTTGTGCTTGGCGCCAACACGCAAAACGAAATAGACAGGCAGGGGCAATGTGTTACCTTCGATCAAGGCAGGGCTGCAGCATAATCTGCCGCATCCCGGCGGTCGCAACCCGAAAAGGTGCTTCGTGAAACTCGATCGAATCGACGTCAAGATCCTCCACGAACTGCAAAAGAACGGGCGCATCACGAATGTGGAACTGGCCGATCTCGTCGCCCTGTCCCCGAGCCCTTGCCTGATGCGGGTGAAAAAGCTGCAGGCGGAGGGCTACATCGAAGGTTATTCGGCGCAGATCAACGTCGGCAAGCTTGGCCAGACCCTGACGGTCTTTACCGAGATCACCCTGAAGAACCATCGGCAGATCGATTTTGCCCGCTTCCTTTCGGCGATCGAAAAGGTCGAGCAGGTCATCGAGTGCCATCTGGTGTCCGGTGGCTATGACTACCTCGTCAAATTCGTCACGTCGGGGATCGGCGAATATCAGACGATCATGGAACGTCTCACCGACATGGATGTCGGCATCGACAAATATTTCAGCTTCGTCGTCCTGAAATCGCCGATCGTCAGAGCGCATATGCCGCTGACGAGCCTGTTTCCGCTCTGAGCCGTCCGGCCAAGGTGCGCGGGGCATGGGATCGCAGCGCCGATCCTAACCCCTGCTATAGGCACGCACCAGTTCCGGATCCTGCGTCAGCTCGTCGAGCCAGGCCGGATCGAGCTTCGGCACCGAGGAGAAGAGCAGCTGGGAGTAGGGATGCTGCGCTGCCTTGATTTTCGCTGGCGTGATTTCCTCGACCTTCCTGCCGTCATACATCACGACGATCTCGTCGCAGATCGCCTCCACCACCGAAAGATCGTGGCTGATGAAGATGTAGGAGAGGCCGAGTTCCCGCTGCAATTCCTTGAGGAGATCGATCACGGCGGCTGCCACAACTGTGTCGAGAGCCGAGGTAATCTCGTCGCACAGGATCAGTTTCGGATCGGCGGCAAGCGCCCGGGCGAAATTCACGCGCTGCTTTTGCCCGCCCGAAAGCTCTCCCGGCCGGCGATGGCGAAGGCTGCGCGGCAGGCGGACCATGTCCATCAATTCGTCGATGCGCGCGCTGCGCGCCTTGGCCGGCATGCCATGGTAGAAGACGAGCGGCCGGTCGAGTATGTCCTCGACCGATTTTGCCGGATTGAGCGCCGTATCGGCATATTGGAAGACGATCTGCATCTCGCGTAATTGATCGCGCGAGCGTTCGCGAGCGCTGTGGCCGAGTTCCTTGCCGTCGAAGACGATCTTGCCGAAGGCGGCGGGCAGGATGCCGGCGATGGTGCGGGCAAGGGTGGACTTGCCGCAGCCGGATTCGCCGATAATGCCGAGGTTGCGCCCTTTCTCGACCCTGAGGCTCACCTGCTGGACGGCACAGACCAGGGGCCGGCCGTCGGCCTGCCGCCGGCCGTAGCCGGCAACGACATCTTCGATCGTCAAGAGCGCCGCCGGCGCTGCCTTGACATTGGCGTCGGGATTGCGTGCCTTCGGCTCGAAAGCGGCGAGCAGTTCGCGCGTGTAGGGATGTTTCGCGGCGGTCAGGATTTCTTCCGTCGTGCCGGTCTCCTGGACTTCGCCGCCCTTCAGCACGACGATCCGGTCGGCGATCTGGGCGACGACGGCAAGGTCATGCGAGACGTAAACGCCGGCAATGGCTCCCTTCTTCATGGCCGACTTGAAGGCGCGCAACACTTCGATCTGCGTCGTCACGTCGAGCGCCGTCGTCGGCTCGTCGAAGATCATCAGCTTCGGGTCGCCGATCAGGGCCATCGCCGCCGAAAGGCGCTGCAGCTGGCCGCCGGAGACCTGGTGGGGGTAGCGTGTTCCGATGATCTCCGGTTCGGGCAGAGAAAGCGCCCGGAAGAGTTCGACCGCACGGCTTCTTGCCTCGTCGGCCGACATCAGCCCGTGGATGCGGGTGACCTCGATCACCTGTTCCATGATCGTGATGGCGGGGTTGAAGGCGGCGGCGGCCGATTGCGGGACGTAGGCCACCTCGGTGCCGCGCAACCTGGCGCGCTGCTTCTCGCCAAGCCGGACCATGTCCTTGCCGGCAAGCGAAACGCTGCCGCCCGAAATACGACAGCCCGGCCGCGAATGTCCCATCAGGCTCAGCGCGATCGTCGTCTTGCCGGAGCCGCTTTCGCCGATCAGCGCGACGATCTCGCCTTCGGCGATGTCGAGGCTGACGCCCCGGATGATGTCGACGCGACGGCCGGAATCGGTGGTCGCTTCGACCCTGAGGTCACGGATTTCGACGAGATTGGCCATCACTCGCTCCGATCTCGGATTTTCTGCGGCAGGTTGTCGATCAAGAGGTTCACGCTGATCGTGAGGCTGGCGATCGCAAGCGACGGGAACATGACGGCGGGAGCCCCGAAAGGCAGGCCGCCGATGTTTTCGCGCACGAGCGCCCCCCAGTCCGCATAGGGTGGTTGCACGCCAAGCCCAAGGAAGGAAAGGCCGGAAAGCAGGAGAACGATGAAGACGAAGCGCAGTCCGAGATCGGCAAGCACCGGACCCACGATATTGGGCAGGATTTCCGAGCGGATGAGATAAAGGGTGCTTTCGCCGCGGATACGGGCGACGGTGATGAAGTCCATGGAATTGACGTTGACGGCGAGCGCCCGGGCGAAGCGGTAGGACCCCGGTATGTAAATCACCGAAAGCGTCAGGATCAGCACCGGGATCGACGAACCGACGGCCGCGACCACGACGAGACCGAAGAGCTTGCCCGGGATGGAATTCAGCGCATCGAGGAAGCGGGAGAGCAGGGTATCGAGCCAGCCTCCGGTGACCGCCGCGATCATTCCGAGCACGACGCCGCTGAAGCAGGCGATGGTCACCGCCGCCAGCGAGATGCCGACCGTATAGCGCGCGCCCATCACGATGCGCGAGAAGACATCGCGGCCAAGATAATCCGACCCCATCCAGAATTGCTGGGATATCGGGCCGAAATAATCGGTATCGACGATCTCGCCGACGGGGTAAGGGATCAGCAAGGGCGCGAAAATCGCGGTGAAGGCCCAGAAGAGAATGACGGCAAGCCCGAGCAGCCCGACGAGATTGAAGCGGTAGCCGGGCCGGCGCGTCACGACGGGGCGCTGTTCGATATGGGATGTCATCGCAGCCTCGGATTGGAAAGAATGGCAACAATGTCGGCAAGCGTGATGAGGATCAGGTAGCCGAGGCAGAAGATCATCGCGCAGCTCTGGATCAGCGGCAGGTCGCGTGTGGCGACCGCATCGACCATCAGTTTGGCAATGCCGGGATAGTTGAAGATGGTCTCGACGATGATCACCCCTCCGAGGAGATAGGACAAGGACAGGGCGATCGCGTTGACGATCGGACCGAGAGCATTGGGCAGGGCGTGTCTCAGGACGATGCGGGTTCGCGACGCGCCTTTCAGGAGGGCCATCTCGACATAGGGCGTGTTCAGGGTTTCGACGACCGCGGCGCGCGTCATGCGGATCATCTGCGCGGAAACGACGAAGGTGAGCGTGATGACAGGCATGGCATAAACGCGCAGCATATCGGCAAGGGAGTGGACTTCATTGGCAAGCGACAGCGCCGGCAGCCAGCGGAGATAGACGGCAAAGACCAGCACGGCCGAGGTCGCCACCATGAACTCGGGCACGGATATCACGCCGATAGTCACAATCGTTACGATCCGGTCGTAAACGGAGCCGCGCAGCATCGCGGCGGTAATACCGAGCGTGAGTGCGATCGGCACGGAAAACAGTGCGGTCACGCCTGCGAGTTTCAGCGTATTGACGAAGCGGCCGCCGATCAGCTGGCTGATCGGCATGTCGTTGGCATAGGACGTGCCGAGATCACCCGACAGCAGGCCGAAAAGCCAGCTGAGGAACCGCAGGATAGCCGGCTGGTCCAGATGCATGGCCTTGCGCAGGCCCTCGACGGCTTCGGGCGTCGCCGCTTGCCCGAGCAGGATCGTCGCCGTGTCGCCCGGCAGCATCGTCGTGGCGAAAAACACGGCGAAGGAGACGATCATCAGGGTGATCAGGGCGATGAGCAACCGGCTCGATATGAGAGACAGCACCTCTTTGTTCACGCGCGCGCTCCCTTTGGCATTGAGACTAATATAACGCGGGGGAAAGCGGGCCGGGGACAATTTTCGTCCCCGGCTGCTCTCTTTATCAGGCTTCGAGCCAGACATATTCCGCGAAGGCGTAACCCATCTGGCCGCCGAGCGGGCTGGGTTCCAGGCCCTTGAGCTTGGCGGTGGTCGCATCGACATTGGAGAGATAGGCCGGAATGATCGTGCCGGCCTGTTCGGCGATCATGCCCTGCATCTCGTTGTAGATGGCTTTGCGCTTCTCCTGGTCGAGCAGGCCGCGCGCCTCCAGCAGCATCTTGTCGAACTTCTCGGACTTGTACTGGCTTTCGTTCCAGGGCGCGTCTGAGGCATAGAGCAGCGAGAACAGAATGTCGGGCGTCGGGCGCGGATTGATGTTGCCGAAATGGACCGGCGCCTTGAGCCAGTAATTGTCCCAGTAACCGTCCGACGGGACCCGCTGGACGTCGAGCTTCATGCCGATCTCCGCACCCGAGGCCTGGATGATCATGGCCATGTCGATCGAGGAATTCGCCGCTTCCGAAGCGACGATCGGGATCGACTGTCCGAGGACCCCGGCCTTCTGGAAGAGGAACTTCGCCTTGTCAGGATCGAAGGATTTCGGCTTGAGATTGGCGTCGCGATAGAAGTTGACGGGAGAAACCGGCTGATCGTTGCCGATTTCACCCAGGCCCCGCAGCGCCGATTTCACGATCTGCTCGCGATTGACGAGATATTTCATGCCTTCGATGAAGGACTGCTTGCTGCCGGGCTCCATGTCGAGGCGAATATTGAGATTGGTATAGTTGCCGGAAGTCGTCTTCGACAGCACGAAGCCTTCGCCCTGGCTCTCGATCAGGCGCATCGAGCGCGGATTGATCGAGGCGGCAAGATGGATGTCGCCCGATAGCAGCGCATTGACGCGGGCATTGTCGTCGCTGATCGCGAAATATTCGAAGGAATCGACGTTCGGGCCGGATTTCCAGTAGTTCTTGTTCTTGATGCCGACCGAGCGCACGCCGGGCTCGAACACTTCCCTGACGAAGGCGCCGGTGCCGTTGGCCTTGGAAAAATCGGTGGTGCCGGCGGCGACGATCATGAAGTGGTGCATCGAAAGGATCGTCGGCAGATCGGCGTTCGGATTGGCGAGCGTGATCTGCGCGGTCTGTTTGTCCACCGCTTTTACGTCGGTTATCTGCGCGGCGATCTTGGCGACCTTGGAGCCGACTGCCGGATCGAGGTGACGCTTCAGCGAGAAGACGACGTCGTCTGCGGTCAGGGGCTTTCCGTCATGGAAGGTCACGCCGCTGCGCAGCTTGACGGTCCAGACTTTCGCATCCTTGGATTCGATCGCCTCGGCAAGCTCCATCTGCGGCGTGCCCGTCTTATCGAGGAAGGTCAGGCGATTGTAGAAGGAGCAGCAGCGCACGTAGTCGGTCGACAGTGAGGCCTTGGCCGGGTCGAGCGTGTCGGCCGTCGAAGACGACCAGCCTGCCGCCTTCAGCGCGCCGCCGGCAACGGGCGTCGCTGCGACCGCCTTTGACGCGCGGCCGAGGATCAGCCCGCCGGCCGACATCGCGACGCCGCCTGCCAGCATCATCTGAAGAAGCTCCCGCCGGGTCGCCCCGCGGCGGATGGCGTTTTCGATCTTTGCGTCGTCCGACGCAGTCCAGTTGGTGGTTCTATCGTTCATGTCATTCCCCTTTTTGTCGTCTGGTTGGGGGCTGCCCGTCTCCACGCGGGCTTGGCCCTGGTCGGGTCTTACCGCAGATCAGTTCCGCGCTGCGGCCACGGCCTCGGCAAGGCCGGCCATTGATGTAAAGTGGTAGTCGGGTTGCGTGAATTCGGCAGGTTCGATGGTGCCGCCATATCCCGTCTGGGCGTGGCGGCGTTCGATCCAGCAATTGGCCAAGCCGAGCGCGCGCGAGATGCCGATGTCATGATATTGGCTCTGGGCCACGTGCAGAATATCGCTTTTGGACAGGCCCTCGCGGGCCACGAAGTCGAAGACACTCTCGAAGAATGCCGGGTCCGGCTTTTCCGTACCGGTGTCGTCGGCCGTGAAGGCGGCGTGGAACGGGTTGCCGAGCTCTGCGGAGAAATGGTCGAAAGCCCAGCGGCGGGCATTCGTCATGGCGATCAGGCGGTAGTTGCGGGCAAGCCGCGCCATCGCAGCCGCGCTGTCGGGAAATGCCTTCCATGTCCTGGCGGAATCGCGCAGGCGCTCGCCATGGCGCTCATCGGCCGGCAGTCCGAGATCGGGCGCGATCGCGAGATAGACCCGCACGAGATCATCGGGGAACAGGGACGCATCCTCGCTGTAACGGGCAGAGCGGTAAAGACACAGTGCCTCCTCGCCATCGATCGTCACACCCGCTTCGGCGGCGATCTCCTGAAGGCAGGACGTCAGGCCGCTCTCGAAATCGATCAACGTTCCGACGACGTCGAAACTCATATATTTGAATTCAGGCAGAGACTTCGTCATTTCGTGTCCCCAGTGTCAGGCAGCAAGCGGCAAGGCAGGCAGCCGCTTGGCCAAATCTATGTCGTTCCCAGCCCGGCTTTGCGCCGGGTCCTTATGGTGAGCCCCTGTTTTTCAGGGGGCTCGACTTCTGCTCACGTGGAGTTTGGCACCTTCTGCGCATGGTTTGCGCCGAATAGGCGCCATGACGCGGCACAAAATTCCGAATATCGGCATCCGGCGGTATTTCGCCGGCTGCGGTTCAATCCCTCAGCGCCCGTCTGACGTCGGGGTCCTCCAATGTCTGGTCGAGCGTCTTGAGGGTTCTTTCCAGGATCGCGTCGATATCGGCATCGGTGCAGCAAAGCGGGGGGGCGTAACCCAGAACACCGTTGGCGAAGGCGCGGATCACCAGACCGTTTTCCCAGGCGCGGTCGAAAATGCGCCGGGCAGGCTGCGCCTCGGCGGGAAGCGGCGTGCGGGCCGCCTTGTCGGTCACGAGTTCGATGGCGGCCAGCATGCCCCGACCGCGCACGTCGCCGACCAGGGGATGATCCCTCATCGCTTGAAGGCCCGCCATCAGCCGGGCTCCTGATTTGACGCCGTTCTCCAGCAGCCCGCCCTCGTAGAGCTTCAGCACTTCAAGGGCGACGGCGGCGCTGACCGGATGGGCGGAATAGGTATAGCCGTGACCGACCGCCGAAGCGCCCGCGCCATCGGCGATCACCTGGTAGACGTGGTCGGCCATGAAGACCGCGCCCATCGGCACATATCCCGAGGTCAGCCCCTTGGCTGTTGTCATGAAGTCGGGAACGATCTCCTCTTGCGAGCAGGCAAACAGCGGCCCGGTGCGGCCAAAGCCGGTGATCACCTCGTCGGCGACGAAAAGAATGTCGAGCTCGCGGCAGAGGTCGCGCATGGCCTTCAGCCAGCCCTTGGGCGGCACGATGACGCCGCCCGATCCCTGGATCGGTTCGGCATAGAAGGCGGCGACGCGGTCCGCACCGATCGCCTCGACCTTGGCGCGGAGCGCTGCAAGCGATGCCGCGATGATCGATTGCGGATCGTCGCCGACGGGATTGCGATAGGGGTAGGGTGATGGAATCTTGTGCTGCCAGTCGAAGGGAATGCCGAAGCCGGCGTGGAAGCTCGGCAGCGCGGTCAATCCCGCTCCCGCCGTCGAGGAGCCGTGATAGCCCTGCTCCATCGAAATGAACTGGTCGCGCTGCGGCTTCCCCCGGGCGATCCAGTAGTAGCGGATGAAGCGGATGGTGCTGTCGACGGCGTCGGAACCGCCGAGCGTGAAATAGATGTGGTTCAGATCTCCCGGCGCGCGCTCGGCGAGTTCGGCGGCAAGGCGGATGGCCGGTTCCGAACCCAGGCCGAAATAGGCCGTCGCATAAGGCAGTTCACGCATCTGACGCGTTGCGGCCTCGACGATCGATTGGTGGCCGTAGCCGGCATTGACGCACCAGAGACCGGCGAAGCCGTCGATCAGCTGGCGGCCGTAGGCGTCGGTCACCGTCGCTCCCTTGGCGGAGGCGAGAACCCGCACGCCCTGCGCTTCATGGCCGCGATAGGAGGCAACGGGATGAACGAGATGGGCGCGGTCGAGCGCGATGAGAGAATTGCTGTACATGAAGGTCTCCTGCCTCAGCCGAGGGCCTGATTGACGAGTGCGAAAGTGGCAGCGGCCGGATCGGCGCCGCGTGGGATTGCCGGCTTTGCCATGGCGATCCCGCCTCCGACATGGGCAAGGCCCTGTGCGGCAAGCCAGGGCGCCAGCCCGGTATCGACGGTCGTATCGACCCGCAAAAACTGCCCGGAGCGCCGGGCGATGAAGTGGGCGGCAAGGGCTTTGGCATCGTCGAGGCCGGCGGCAACGACGGGACCGATGACCTCGCCGCGGCCGAAAGTCCGAAGCGCGGCAAAGCCGCAAACGCGGCCGTCCCGGCGCATCACCGCAAATTCACCTGCCTTGGCGAGGTAGGCGAGCAATTGCCTGCGATCAGCGCCGAAGGCGCGGCGGTCAAGGCCGTTGATCGCATCCATGTCGCCGTCGGCCGCCGCTTCCGTCCCCGGAAGAGCGGCAATCTCTCCCGCCACGCCCTGATGCTGCCGGATGGCGCCCGTCTTCTGGAAGCCGAGCCTTTCATAGAGCGGCAGGCCTTGCTCGGTCGCAACCAGCCGGAGGGGGCGGCTGCCCGCAATCTCCAATGCGGCGTCCATCAGCTTGCGGCCAAGGCCGCGTCCACGCATGGCTTCGTCGACGATCACCATGTTGATGGCGGCGCAGTCGGCCTCGTAGATCGTCGTCAGCACGGTTCCGACGACGCGGCCCCCTTCGATCGCAACGGCGCCTTTGCTGAGGGCAAGGGCCATCTGCCAATCCTCCAGCCGGTGCGGCCAGCCCGCTTGCCGGGAGAGCTGGACGGCGGCCTCCAGGTGTTCGGGGCCGAATGCCACGAGATCGATCTGACTTGTCTGCATTGCGATGTCCTTCCTCTCTTGCCGGGAAGTGTGGTGCAGGTTCGACCGGCAGATCGTCTGAAGGCGCCGGTCCCGGCAGTATCTTATAGCGTTGCCCGGACGGCCCGCCGCATCTTATGCTGGCAGGCGCAATCGCTTCACACACCTTTCCGGCAAACGAGCCTTGGCGGCGTCGCCCGCACGCAACCTTCTGCCAAAGCCGGCTCGCGATACGAAACATTCTGCTTCGGCGGTCCGGATTTCAGTCGAGCGGACCGCTGGAGCGCAGCCTATGATGAAGGCAGGCGAAACAGCTGGAACATTCAGGACACCGTCATGGCTCACTTCCGTCCGAAATACATCACCTTCGACTGCTACGGCACGCTGACGAACTTCCAAATGGCCGAAGCCGCTCGCGATCTCTACGGCGAACAGCTGAGCGAACCTCAGATGGTGGAGTTCACCAGGAACTTCGCCGCCTATCGTCTCGACGAGATCCTGGGCGACTGGAAGCCCTACAACGAGGTGGTGCACAATTCCCTCGAGCGGGCATGCAAGCGCAACGGCATAATATTCCGCGAGGAAGCCGCACGGATGGTCTATGAGCGGGTGCCGAGCTGGGGACCGCATGCCGACGTTCCCGAGGGGCTTGCAAAAGTCGCCAAGGAAATCCCGCTGGTCATCCTCTCCAACGCCATGAACGCGCAGATCATGTCGAACGTCGAAAAGCTCGGGGCGCCATTCCATGCGGTCTATACCGCTCAGCAGGCCAATGCCTACAAGCCGCGTTTCAAAGCCTTCGAATACATGTTCGACATGCTGGGCTGCGGTCCCGAGGACATTCTCCATTGCTCGTCGTCCTTCCGCTACGACCTGATGTCGGCCCATGACCTCGGGATCAAGAACAAGGTCTGGGTCAATCGCGGCCACGAGCCTGCCAATCCCTATTACGGCTATGTCGAAATCGCTGATATTTCGGGCTTGCCCGGCGTCGTCGGGCTCTGAGGGAGAGCCGTGGCGATGAAGCTCCAATCCTACTGGCACGATACGGCTCCGCCCTTCGCCAACGCCACGCAAGGACCTGTGGAAGGCCACTATGACGTTGCGGTCGTCGGCGCCGGCTTTACCGGGCTTGCCGCGGCGCGCCAGCTCGCCAAGGCGGGTGTCCGCGTCATCGTGCTGGAGGCCGAAAGGGTCGGATGCGGAGCCTCGGGGCGCAACGGAGGCCATCTCAACAACGGCCTTGCCCATAGCTTCCTTGCCGCCAAGGCCGAGCTCGGCAAGGAGCGCGCCATCGCGCTCTATCGGGCGTTCGATGCCTCGATCGACACCATCGAGGCGATCATTGCCGAGGAAGGGATCGACTGTAATTTCCGCCGGGCCGGAAAACTCAAGCTCGCATCCAAGCCGCAGCATTACGATGCGATCGCCCGCAATTTCGAGGCGGTCCACGCGGAAGTGGATGCCGAGACGGCCCTGTTGTCGGCGAGCGACCTGAAAAGCGAGGTGGGCTCTGTCTTTCATGGCGCGATGCTGTCTAGGAAAAGCGCGATGATGCATATGGGGCGCTATGTCGTCGGACTGGCGGGGGCCGCCAGGCGCCATGGCGCGACGATCGCCGAAAAGGCCTCCGTCACCGACCATCGCCAGGCGGACGGCAAACACCTGCTGAAGACGATAAAGGGCATGGTGACAGCGGATCAGGTGCTGATCGCCACCGGGGCCTATACGACGCCCAACTTCGGGTATTTCCGCCGTCGCATCATCCCGGTCGGCAGCTTCATCATCGCCACGCGACCGCTGACGGAAACGGAAATTGCGGCGACGATGCCCGGCAATCGCACCTGCGTCAACTCGATGAACATCGGTAACTACTGGCGCCTGGCGCCTGATAACCGGCTGATCTTCGGGGGGAGGGCGCGCTTCTCGGCCACATCCGATCAGCGTTCCGATGCCAAAAGCGGCGCGATATTGCACGACAGCCTCAGCCGGATCTTTCCGCAGCTTGCCGATGTCGGGATCGACTATTGCTGGGGCGGGCTGGTCGACATGACCAAGGACCGCTATCCGCGCGCCGGATATCAGGACGGTGCCTGGTTTGCGATGGGTTATTCCGGCCATGGGGCGCAGTTCTCCACCCATCTCGGAATGACGATCGCCGACGCGATGCTCGGCCGCCCGGACCATAATCCGCTCAAGGGACTGGAATGGCCGGCAGTTCCCGGCCATTTCGGCAAACCCTGGTTCTTGCCGCTCGTCGGGCTCTATTACAAGATGCTCGACAAGATCCGGTAAGCCGGCTGCACCTTTCTCCATTTGGAACGGATCGAGGGGCTGCCTCCGCAACCCCTCGACTTTGCCTGCTCAGGCGAGCCCGCCGATATGGAAGGACTTCATTTCCAGATATTCCTCGATGCCGGCCTGCGCGCCTTCGCGGCCAAGCCCCGACTGCTTGACGCCGCCGAAAGGGGCGACTTCAGTCGAGATGGCGCCGGTATTGAGGCCGACCATACCGAATTCCAGCGCTTCGCCGACGCGCCATGCGCGCTTCAGGCTCTCGGTATAGAAATAGGCGGCGAGGCCGTAAGGCGTGCCGTTGGCGATCGCGAGCGCTTCTTCCTCGCTCTCGAAGCGGAAGAGAGGTGCCACCGGGCCGAACGTCTCTTCGCTGGCGAGCTGCATTTCGGTGGTGGCGCCGGTCAGCACCAGGGGCGCGGTATATTGCCGGCCGGGCGGCAGCTCCGCCTTTCTGGTGACGATCGCAGCACCCTTGGCGAGCGCATCCTCGACATGGCGATTGATCTTGGCGATCGCCGCTTCGTTGATCATCGGCCCGATCGCAATGCCTGCTTGTGTGCCCGGGCCGACCTTCATCCTGTCGACACGGGCCGCCAGCTTTTCGGCAAAGGCGTCATAGACGCCGGCCTGGACGAGAATGCGGTTCGCGCAGACGCAGGTCTGGCCGCCGTTGCGGAATTTCGAGGCGATCGCTCCCTCGACGGCGGCGTCGATGTCGGCGTCGTCGAAGACGATGAAAGGGGCATTGCCGCCGAGTTCCAGGGAAAGCCGCTTCACGCTGTCGGCAGCACCGCGCATCAGCAGCGAGCCAACGCGGGTCGAGCCGGTGAAGGAAATCTTGCGAACCGTCTCGTTGGCCATGATCTCGTCGCCTATCCCGGCGGGTAAGCCGGTGACGATGTTGATCACGCCGGCGGGAATGCCGGCCTTTTCCGCAAGCCAGCCGATGGCGAGCGCCGAGTAGGGCGTGAATTCGGAGGGCTTGATGACGACGGTGCAGCCGGCGGCAAGTGCGGGTGCGACTTTCCGGGTAATCATCGCATTGGGGAAGTTCCAGGGCGTGATGATGCCGCAGACGCCTACCGGCTCCTTCAAGACGACGATGCGGCGGTCCGGTGTTGGCGAGGGGATCGTGTGGCCGCCGATGCGGCGGGCTTCCTCGGCAAACCATTTGACGAAGGAGGCGCCGTAGCGGATTTCACCGCGGGCCTCATCGAGCGGCTTGCCCTGTTCCGTGGTCAGGATCAGCGCCAGATCCTCGATATGGTCGATCATCAGGGCGTGCCATGCCTCCAGGAGCGCGGCACGCTCGGCATGCGTCTTCTTCTTCCATGGGCCATGGGCCGCTTGCGCGGCCTCGATAGCGGCGCGCGTTTCGGCCGCTCCCATGTCGGGCACCGTCCCGATGACCGCCTGGGTGGCCGGATCGATGACGTCGACGCTGTTGCCGGAGGCGGCCGGAATCCATCTTCCGCCGACAAGTGCCTGTTGCCGAAAGAGGCCGGCTTCCTTCAAGTTCTGCATCTATCTGTCCCTGGTGAAGAAAATTAAAGCTGAGCGAGAATGGCGGCGGTGATCGCCTCGGTCCTGTCCTTGCCCGGGATCGTGCCGACGCCACCGGCAGTCGTTCGTTCGATCGCGGCAATGATGGCGCCGGCGGCTTCTTCTTCTCCGAGATGGTCGAGCATCATGGCGCCGGACCAGATGGCGGCGATGGGATTGGCAATGCCGAGATGGGCAATGTCGGGGGCCGATCCGTGCACGGGTTCGAACATCGACGGAGCGCTGCGATCCGGATTGATGTTGGCGGAGGCCGCAAAGCCCAGCCCGCCCTGAATGGCGGCGCCGAGATCGGTGAGGATATCGCCGAAAAGATTGGAAGCGACGACCACGTCGAGGCTTTCCGGCGCCATCACCATGCGGGCCGCCATGGCATCGATATGGTAGCTCGTGACCTCGACATCGGCATATTCGCCGGCAAGCTTGCGGGCGATCTCATCCCAGAAGACCATCGAAAATTTCTGCGCGTTCGATTTCGTCACGGAGGCGAGCTTGCCGCGGCGGGCACGCGCCTGTTCGAAAGCGAAGCGCAGGATGCGTTCGACGCCCGTGCGGGTGAAGATCGACGTTTCGACCGCCACCTCATCCGCCGTGCCCTGATGAACACGGCCGCCGGCGCCGGAATATTCGCCCTCGGTGTTTTCGCGGATGCAGAGAATGTCGAAGCCCTCGGACCTCAGCGGTCCCTTGACGCCCCGAAGCAGGCGATGCGGGCGGATATTGGCATATTGCACGAAAGCCTTGCGGATCGGCAGCAGCAGGCCATGCAGCGATACCGAATCCGGTACCTCCGCAGGCCAGCCGACCGCGCCGAGCAGGATGGCGTCGAAGCCGCGCAGCGTCTCGATACCGTCGGCCAGCATCATCGTGCCGGTTTGCTTGTAGAAGGCGCAGGACCAGGGGAATTCCTGGCCATCGAGCGTAAAGCCGGCCTTGTCGGCCGCCTTCTGCAGCACCGTCCAGGCGGCGGCGGTGACATCGCGCCCGATGCCGTCGCCGGGAATGAGAGCGATCCGGTAGCTTGTCATGGCAATATCCTCCTCAAAGGCTGATCAAGACGCTCTTGCTCTTGCGGTTGGCATGATAGGCCTCGCGGCCGAGATCCTTGCCGATGCCCGACTGCTTGTAGCCGCCGGTCGGGAGGATATGATCGCGTGAGCGGTTGTATCGATTGACCCAGACCGTTCCGGCCTGCAGGCGGCGGGTGAGCCGGATTGCCCGGGAAAGGTCGCGGGTGAAGAGCCCCGCCGCCAGACCGTAGGTAGGATGGTCCGCCAGCAGGAGCGCCTCTTCCTCGTCCCGGAATGTCTGAAGCGTGAGCACTGGACCGAAAATCTCTTCGGTGATGGCGGGCGAATTCCCGCCGATCCCGGAAATGAGAGTAGGCCTGTAGAAATAACCGGGAGCATCCATCGGATTGCCGCCGGTCAGGCATTCGCCACCGGCCTTAACCGCTGCGGAGACGATCGAATGAATGCGATGCTGCTGCCTTTCTGAAATGATCGGGGAATATTGTGCCGCGCCATCCCAGGTCGGAGCGGCAACGGCGGTCTTCATCCGGGCAATGATCGCTTCCACAAGCGGGCCGGCGCCGGCCTCCTCGACGATGAGGCGGGAGCCGGCGACACATGCTTGGCCGGCGTTGCTCATGATGCCGGCGGCAATTGCGGCGGCCGCCTTGTCGATATCTGCATCCGCAAAGACTAGCTGCGGGCTCTTGCCGCCAAGCTCCAGCGTCATCGGCTTAATGCCGCTCCGGGCAATGTTTTCCATGATCGCCGATCCCGCCCGCGTGGAACCGGTGAAGCTCACCTTGCTGATGCCGGGATGCCCTGTTATCGCCGTGCCGGTGACCGGGCCGTCCCCCAGCACGACATTGATCAGCCCGGCCGGCAGGCCGGCGCGAAGCGCGATCTCGGCGAGGCGGATGGTCGAAAACGGCGTCATCTCGGACGGCTTCAGAATAACGGCATTGCCGGCGGCAAGCGCCGGGCCGAGCTTCCATGCCGCCATCGATACCGGAAAATTCCACGGCGTGATCGCGCCGACGACGCCATAGGGTTCCGTCATGATCATGCCGAGATTGCCGTCGTCGGTCGGCACGAGATCGCTTCCTTCCTTGTCGGCGAACTCCGCGAAGAAACGGATCTGTTCGGCCGAAACCGCAATATCGCCCTCCAAGAGATGGCCGACGGGACGGGTGGACGACAGCGCCTCCAGCCTTGCGAGATCAGGAGCCTCCTGCTCGATCAGGTCAGCCCATCGGTGCAGCACCTTCAAGCGTTCCCGCGGGCGAACGCCGCCCCAGTTGCTGGCCTTGAGCGCGGCTTTCGCCGATTGGACGGCCTGATCGACCAGATCCTCGCCGGCAACAGGGCAATCTGCATAGGCCTTGGAGTCGGACGGCCGGCGCATGGGAATGACGCCCTGCGCCGGTATGAGGCAATCTCCAATGAGATGCCCGATGGGAAGGGAAAGGCTGTCCGGATCGAAACTCAGCGTCATGGCAATACCTCGCATCACTGAGAGCAAGGCTAGCCGATCGGCCGAAGTAGCTTGATCCGATGGAAGCCGAGACGACAGCGGAAAAACCCGTTCTGCCGCCGCCCCACAGCTTATTGTTTGGCGCCTTCATCGGCATGGCGTCATCGGCAGCGAAGCGCTTCCCGCACGAGCCTTCAGGCCATGACGGTGACGTAAATCTTGCGGACCGTTTCGATGGTCTTCCAGACACCGACGAAACCGGGCTTCATGACGAAACTATCGCCCGTCTTGTAGACGACGGGATCGCCGCCCTCCGGTGTGATTTCGACGATGCCGGACAGGATGTGGCAGAATTCGAATGTCTCGCCCTTGGTCGAGCGCGTGACGCCGGGAGTGGCTTCCCAGATGCCGGTATGGATCATCTCGCCGCGGGCAACGTCCTGCGCCCAGGTCTTGAACTCGGGACTGCCTGAGATCAGCCGCTCCGGCAGCGGCAGGTTTTCACGCGGCGCAAAGGAAGGGTTGGGGTCGATGGTCTTGAGAAGCGGCATGGTTTTTCCTTTCGAGGATTAATGTCAATAGCCGCGACGGCGGTCTATCAATCCGATCGGATCCAGGCCGGCGCGCATACGCTTGATGTTTTCAGTGACGGCGCGGGCAGCGCTATCGGGCTGGGTGACGCTTGCGACATGGGGCGTGAGCAATATGCCGGGGTGGCTCCAAAAGGCGTGGCTCGCCGGCAGCGGTTCCGGATCGGTCACGTCGATCACGGCGCCGGAAAGATGACCACGATCCAGTGCCACAATCAGGGCCTCATGGTCGAGCTGTGGCCCACGGCCGGCATGTACGATCGCCGCTCCCTGCGGCAGGCGGGTGAAGAGATCGGCATTGAGGAAGCCGCGGGTTTCATCGGTCAGCGGCAGGAGGCAGACCAAAATGTCGGTCCCGGCAAGCATGGCGTTGCGCCCGGCATCCCCGGTGTGGCAGGTCACCCCCTCGATGTCATGCTCTGAGCGGCTCCAGCCCGACAGCGGAAACCCGAAAGGCTTCAGCGCCTCGAGCACGGCCCGGCCAAGCACGCCGAGGCCGAGAACGGCGATGCGACGCCCCTTAGCCTGACGTTGGGGCAGGGCCTTCCAGACTCGATCGCGCTGCTGGCCGAGATAGGCGGGCAGGTTGCGGTGAAGCGCGAGCACGGCCAGCGTCACATATTCCTGCATCATGCGCACGATGCCTTCCTCGACCATGCGCACCACCTTCACATGATCCGGCACCGCGGCGATCTCTAACTGATCGACGCCTGCGCCGATGGAAAACAGCGCCTCGAGATTGCGGTAGCGCGCGAGGTCGGCGGGGACCGTCCAGCTGATCAGGTAGCGCACGGTGTCAGGATCGACGGTCGCCGGCTCCATCGAGAAGGGCAGATCCGGCAGCTCGCGCGCGAAAATCTCCTGGAAGACGGCGCCGCGGCCGGTATCGGAATTGAAGAGAAAGGTCATCGTCCGGAATCCTTGGTCTCGGAAGCTCAGGCGCGGCAGCGGGCGGCGAGCGCCTCTACCATAGCCTGGCAGGCGGCAAGCTCGCTCGCCAGAATGAACTCGTCGGGCTTATGGGCGCGCGCTATGTCGCCGGGACCGCAGATGATCGCGTCCACGCCCGCGCGCTGGTAGAGGCCGGCCTCCGTGCCGTAGCTGACTGCCGCAACGGGTGTCTTGCCCGTCAGTTCCCGCAGGAGGTCGGCGAGCGCTACTGTCGGCGGCAGCGAGAGAGCCGGATAGGCACTTAGGATGTCCCATTCGACGGCAAAACCCCGTGCCTTCAGGGCTTCGGCGGCCGCGCGCAGACGGGCGAGCAGGGAGATGGGATCGATGCCGGATATCGCCCGCGCCTCCACCTCCAGCGTGCAGAGATCGGGAATGATGTTGACGGCCCGACCGCCGCTGATGGTTCCGGCCTGCAGAGATGAGTAGGGCGGTTCGAATGCATCGTCGAACGGGCCCAGGGAGAGATCCTGCGCCGTTTCAATCGCCGCGCTCAGCACCTCGGCCATGGCATGCACGGCGTTGAGCCCGAGATCGGGCCGGGAGGAATGGCCGGAGCGGCCCTTGATGGTGATGCGGGCGGCGGCCTTGCCCTTGTGGGCGAGGATGGCCTGCATGCCGCTCGGTTCGCCGATCACCGCGCCGAGCGGCGGTGCGCAGAGATCGGGCAGCCGGGCAAGCAGGTGGGGCACGCCGCGGCAGCCGGCCTCCTCGTCATAGGAAAAGGCAAGATGGACCGGGCGGGCAAGGGGGCTCGCCGTCAGCGCCGGGACGGCGGCGAGGACCGCGGCGAGGAAACCCTTCATATCGGAGGTGCCGCGACCGTAGAGCCGCTCGCCTGCGGCTCTCAACACGAAGGGATCGGCGCTCCAGCCCGCTTCATTCGCGGGGACGACATCCATATGGCCGGAGAGGATGTAGCCCGGTTTGTCGGAGGGGCCAATGGTCGCAAAGAGATTGGCCCGGTCGCCCTCGGGACCGGGAAGAATATGGGCTTCAATGCCGAAGGAGCGGAGATAGGCATCGATCCAACCGACGATAGCGCCATTAGACATGCCGACGACCGAGGGGAGGCCGACCAGCTTGCGGAGGATGTCGACTACATGCATGGGTATCCCCACGGCCCGTTCGCCCTGGTGACATCAAGGCGGGCGGCGAGGCTGGAGGTGTCCGGCACAGCCTTGGAAGGGCAGCGAGCGCTGACGGGGGGAGACATTCTCAACCTCTAGAGTGAACGGCGACACCGCCGACTGGAATCTTTTCCAGGACGCGAGGCTTTGGATGCCGAAAGCGTCGCTGATTTGGTTGATTGTTTCGTTGGCATGGGATTCACCAGCGATTTCTGCTTGAAGGTTTCCTATAGTCTGGCTGGGAGAGGGCGTCCGGCTATGGTTTGGCCGGCACTGCCGTGGGGATCAATTTGGAGGAAGCGCGTGGTCGCTGGGAAATCGAGACTGGTCGACAGCTTCGAGATGCGCATCACCGACATCAATACGGTCGATCTCGAACAGTTGCATGCCCTGTCGATTGGCGTCGGCTGGCCGCACCGCGCCGACGATTGGCAATTTGCTCGTGAGCTCGGCAAGGGTGTCGTGGCGCTGGATGAAGTCGGGCGCGTTTTGGGATCGGCCATGTGGTTTCCCTATGGCAAGGATTTCGCCACGATCGGGCTCGTTATCACCTCGCCGCGCCTGCAGGCCCAGGGCGCCGGCCAATGGCTGATGGACCACGTCCTCACCCAGGTTCCTCAATGCAATCTGGGTCTCAACGCCACGCGGGCGGCGCGACGCCTTTATCGATCCCTCGACTTCACCACGGAAGCCGTCGTCTCCCAATGTCAGGGCGAGGCTCGTTCTCCCGCTCCTGCGGAAACGCCGCCCACCATCGAACTTCGGACGCTCGATATCTCCGATCTCACGGCCATTGCCGCCTTGGATAGAGAGGCCTTCGGAGCGGATCGCAGCGCACTCCTCAGCCGAATTCTTCCCTCGTCCAGCGGCTTCGGGTTGACACGCAACGGAAAGATCGAAGCCTTCTCCTTCTGCCGGCAGTTTGGCCGCGGACATGTCATCGGCCCGGTGGCGGCAGCCAGCGATGCGGACGCCATCGCCGTCATCCGCCCGCACGTCATCGAGCACACGGGCAAATTCCTGCGGCTCGACACACGTGAGAAAAACGGAGCTTTTTCCGACTTCCTCGCCCATTGTGGCCTTTCCGTTTTCGATACCGTCACCACCATGTCACGCGGCCGCCCGTGGCTGGCGGTCCGGGAACGTGGGCATCCAGACACTCCGAAGATATACGCATTGGCTGGTCACGCGCTTGGCTGACCCGGATTTTTGGATCTGCATCGCCGGCAGGCGAGCCCGGCTGTCGCTTCATTAGTCGGGCAGGTGAGCGGAGGGACGGCCGGCCGTCGATTGCGATGTTGGCGATTGTTTACGCGCTGGCTTTAAAGCGGGACACGAGGTCGTGGGGCAGTCGGTCCCGCTTCTGCTGCGCAGCGCTGACGCTGAAGCTCCTGCGGCTGCCTTTTCTCACGCCCTCGTGTGACGCGAATTCCCGCTTTCCCGCCCTCCATGGTGCGGCCGCCATGCTGAAAGCTCCGATACGCTTCATTGTTGTGGAAGGCGCCTGCGAGATCGCAGCGCGTTCGGAATAGTCTCAAAAACCTCCGACTAGACACATATTCCGCATCGAATGTTCGGCCGAAGAGCAAACTGCGATGGCATTGTATGAGGTGCGTCGCCGTTGTACCATGGAGCCTGACGGTTGCGCAAAGTGCTCGGTCTATAGCCGGAGCCAAAGTCCGGTCGCACGCTTCAACCCGATGAATAAGTGGCCGCGGATCATGGAACTTATCGTCGCCCTTGGCCTGATTGTCTTCAAGGTCGCGTTTCTGATTGCGATCCTGCTGCTGCTGCCGTTGCCGCTAACCTGGCTCGAACGCAAGATCGCCGGGCACATCCAGCAACGGATGGGGCCGATGCGCGTCGGGTGGCACGGGCTGCTGCAGCCGGTGGCGGACGGAATAAAGCTCTTGACCAAAGAGGACCACATCCCGGCCGAGGCCGATCGCTTCCTGTTCAAACTGGCGCCGATCCTGGCGCTCACCCCGCCCTTTGTGGTGTTCGTCGCGATCCCCTTCGGCGAAAGCATCTCGGTCCTCGGCGCCGAGATCACGCTTTACGTCTCCAACATGAATGTGGCGCTACTCTTCATCTTTGCGGTGATCGGGATCGAGGTCTATGGCGTCATCTTCGGTGGCTGGGCCGCCAACAGCAAATACGCGGTCCTCGGCAGCCTCAGGACCTGCGCGCAGATGATCAGCTACGAGATTCCGATGGGGTTTGCGGTGATCGGGGTGGTCATGTTGGCGCAATCCATGAGCCTGCTCGACATCGTGCGGGCCCAGACCGATGTCTGGAACATCGTCTACCAACCGGTAGGCTTCTTCGTGTTCTTCGTCGCCGGATTGGCCGAAGCGCAGCGTATTCCCTTCGATCTTTCGGAAGCGGAGGGAGATCTCGGGGCCGGCTTCCATACCGAATACAGCGGTATCCGCTTTGCGTTTTTCATGGTCAGCGAATATGCCATCGTGTTGCTGGTATCGGTCCTGGTGGTGATCCTGTTTTTCGGCGGCTGGAACGGTGTACTGATCCCCTTGCCACCACTCCTCTGGTTTGTGCTCAAGGTCGCATTCTTCGTCTATGTGTTTATCTGGGTCCGCTTCACTTTCCCCCGCTACCGCTACGACCAACTGATGGCGATCGGATGGAAAGTCTTGCTTCCTCTGTCGATGGCGAACATAATTATAACCGGTGTACTTTTAGGGGCCGTAGCGGCTCCGTAGCGAGGCGGCGATGTCGCGCGCGCAGGACAGAGTTGGAACATGGATTGGCTGGGCGTTCTTCGCCGACCTGGCGAATGCGTTGGCTCTGACCTTCGGCTACCTGTTCTCCAGAACCGTAACCATGCAATATCCGGACAAGGAAAAATGGCTACCCTACTCACGCTATCGCGGGCATCACTTCCTGACGCGTGATGAAGAGGGCGAGATCAAGTGCGTGGCCTGCGAACTCTGCGCGCGGATCTGCCCCTGCGACTGTATCGAAGTCGTCCCCTACGAGGACGAGAAGGGCAACCGGCACCCGGCCAAATTCGAGATCGACACGGCTCGCTGCCTGTTCTGCGGGCTGTGCGAGGACGCCTGCCCAGCGGATGCAATCGCGCTTGGCCAGCAGTACGAATTTTCGAGTTTTTCCTCGCGTGACCTGGTGATCGGGCGCGACGACCTGCTCGCCAAGCCGGGCAAGGCTGAAACCGGCGGCGGCGTGGTCGCCGCGCGCCTGAATACACAGAAGGACGTGCTCGTCGAGACGAAAGAGATGCAGGGCTACAACTGGTGGCGGAATATCCGGCGAACGTGAACGCGCGCCATCCGTCAAGCCGGAGCGCGCAGACAGGAGGCTCAGATGCTTGTCGGCGAAATTATGAAGAACAAGGGTGTCGGTGTCATCGCTGTCGCTCCCGATCAGACGATGGTGGAAGTCTTGAGGCTGTTTCGCGACAACAATATCGGCTTCGTCGTCGTCAGCCAATCGAACGACGAGTACCTGGGTTCGCTATCGGAGCGGGATTGCTGCAATGCGGTGGCGGAATACGGGGCCGAGGCGGCGATGATGCGGGTCGCGGATGTCATGAACCGCAATGTGGCGACCTGTTCGACACGGGATTTGCTACCTGTTGCGATGGGGATCATGACCCAGCGGCGTACGCGTCATGTGCTGGTCCTGGATGGAGGCGACGTTGTCGGCGTGGTCAGTATCGGCGACGTGGTTAAACACAGGCTCGACGAGGCGCAGCGCACAGAGCAGGATCTGCAGGATTACATCTGCGGGACCAGGTATCACTGACGTCGCCAGCTTGATGTGAAGACGCTGGGGCAGGGCAGCCTGCCGGGTGGCCTGCGGCGCCCCGACCCCAAATCTTCAGACCCCACGCCAGATCCGGCTCGTGCGGTCGGCCTCAAGAGTGGCCTGCACCTTCTGGACCTTCACCGGGCATGGGTATTCGCCCCGCCGCATCAGGCCGTTGAGACGCAAGGCTCGATAGTTTTCCGGAACGAAGACGAGGCCCTTGGGAAACCGCCTGTCGACCTTGAGCTGCGCCGTGAGTTCGCCCTGGGCCGAACGCACAATGACCTGATCGCCATCTAAAAGGTCGAGCTGTGCGGTATCCTGCGCGCTCATCGCGACATAGGGATCATTGGCGACCGTGTTTAAGATGTCCGACCGTTCGGAAAGATATCCGTTGTGGAACAGGCAGTCGCCGGTGATCAGCATGAGCCGGTCGGCTGCTGGCGGGACGGGCGGCGGCGCAAAGAACCTGGCCACAGGTGGCGTCGGCACCGCCTTGGTAAATGCGCCGTCGGCGCCAAGTCCGCCCTGCGTCAAGCCCTGATAGGCTGGAACCAGCCGTGCAATCTCGTCGAAAATTTCGCCTTGCGTCGACGGCCGCAGTGCCTGGTTGCGAAGCGCTGCGACGAAGTCGAAAATCGCCAGATTGCTCCGCGCCTCGAAGGCGGGTTCGCGGAATTTGCGGACCGTCTGGGTCCGGCCCTCGTTGTTGGTGAACGTACCGGTTTCCTCGCCGTAACCTGCCGCGGGCAGGACGACCTCGGCAAGGCCCGCCGTATCCGTGAGGAAGGCGTCCTGCACGATCAGGAGATCGGCGGCGCCAAGCGCCCGCGTCACGAAATCCCTGTCGGGATAGGCGATCAGGGGGTCGGTTCCGACGATGTAGAGAGCGCCCATCCGCCCGCCGACGCAGAGCTCCAGAATGGCGTCGAGATCCGCGCCAGGGTCAGACGGGATTTCGGCGCCCCAGTTCCGCGCAAGACTTGTGCGCGCCACATCGTCGGCGACCGCCCGCAGCCCCGGCAGAGCCGCCGGCAGAACTCCCATGTCCCAGGCGCCCATCTGGTTGGCACGGTCGAAGAGGAACTGCATCGCCAGGCCCTTGCCGAGCAGGCGCAGAACTTGCAGCAGGTTATTGATCTGCTGCAGCGTCGCGCGCGCTTCGGGTGATCTCAGGAGGTCGACGCTGACAAGCACGGTGACGCTGCGGCCTTCCTTGAGTGCCGCGGCCAGACGATCCGACCCGTCAATGCCGGTTTCGGCCGCCGGTTTGCCGATTGTCGCGGCGATGCCTGCAAGAACGTCGTCCGGCAAGGCCTGACCGACTGCCGCTGCGAGACCGGCCACTACCGCTGCAAGGCTTGCCGCTTCTCCGCCCGGCGGCACGCGAACCACCACCCTGGCATCGGCATCCAGACGGGATGGCCGCGCCGAGAGCAAGAGCAATCCGGTCTGCCGCCGCCGCACGCCATCCCGCAGCAGGTATTCGGTGACCGGGTTCTCCTCGGTGACGTTGCCGCCGACGACGAGCACGCAGTCGTTGCCGATCACTTCGTCCAGCGGTGCGCGGCTGTTGAAGGCTGCCAGTAGCGGGCCGAGCGTATCGAAGGGCGTGGACCAGCGTGACGAACAATCAATGTTGTTGGTCCGGAATGCCGTCCGCATCAGCTTCTGAAACTGATAGAGCATCTCGTTGGGGAGGCGGGGCGAGGCCAGCCCGCCGGCAGCCTTGCCCTCGACGGCCGATAGCCGCCGGCGCAGATAGTCCCCAGCCTCATCCCAGGAAACCGGAACCAGGGCGCCATCACGACGGATCATCGGTCGCCTGATCCGGTCCCGGCTCGCGACGAAATCGAGGCCGAAGCGTCCCCGAACGCAGAGCGTTTCGCGGTTGACCCCCTCGTCCCATTTCGAGCGCACCCGCATGAACTCGCCCTTGCGTGTGCCCACCGTCAGCTGGCAACCGGTGCCACAATGCGGGCAGACCGTGTCGGTCTCGATGAGATCCCAGGGCCGCGCCTTGTAGCGATAGGGGAAGCTCATCAGCGCGCCGACCGGGCAGACCTCGACGCAATTGCCGCATTGGTCACAAGCCGCGAGACTGCCCTCGAAGCCGGTGACGGCGGTATCCATGCCTTTTTCGATGGTGCCGAGGGCGACCGCGCCGACGACCTCCTCACACATCCGGACACAGCGCTGGCACTGGATGCAGCGGTTGACGTTCATGATGATGACCGGGCTCAGACGGATGTCCTCGGAGTGGAACAC
Source organism: Rhizobium sp. 01T437 (assembly GCF_056398505.1). Taxonomy (NCBI): domain Bacteria; kingdom Pseudomonadati; phylum Pseudomonadota; class Alphaproteobacteria; order Hyphomicrobiales; family Rhizobiaceae; genus Rhizobium; species Rhizobium sp. 01T437. The sequence continues at coordinate 14,525 of NZ_JBFTPM010000012.1, read as the reverse complement.
ACGCTTGTCATCGCGGAATCGGCTCTCGCGGGGCCCGTAGGCCATCACCATGTTCTGAAGCTCGCATTCGCCGCCCTTGTCGCAGATCGGACAGTCGAGGGGGTGGTTGGCGAGCAGCATATCGAGCATGGAAGAGCGCGTTTCCTCGATCAGAGCTGTGTTCGCCCGCACCACCATACCCTCGGTGACGGCGGTGGCGCAGGATGGCTGCAGCCGCCGCTGCCCCTCGATCTCCACCAGGCACATGCGACAGGAGGCCAGCGCCGGCAGACGCTTCAGATAGCAGAAGGTCGGGATATCGATGCCCAAACGCTGGGCGGCCTGCAGCACTGTCGAGCCAGCCTCAACTTCCAGCGTTTGTCCATCGATCGTGATGCTAACCATACTTCCTCGCAGTCCTGTCGCAGCGCACGCCTTCAGTGAAAGGGGCACCTGCGGTCCTCGATATGGGCAACGAACTCATCGCGAAAATGGCCGAGTGCCGCCCGCAACCCCATCGCCGCCCCGTCACCCAAGGCACAAAACGTATTGCCGAAAATGCCTTTGCAGAGCATCTCCAACTGCTCCAGATCGCCGGGCGCACCTTCGCCGGCCTCGATCCGGCGCAGGACCTTGACGACCCAGTTCAATCCTTCCCGGCATGGCGTGCACTTGCCGCAGGACTCATGATGGAAGAATTCGATGATCCGGGTGGCGACCTTGACCATGCAGGTCGAGTCGTCGATCACGATAACGCCAGCCGAACCGAGCATCGAGCCGGCGGCAGCCAGCGAGTCGAAATCCATCCTCACCTCCAGCCCGTGCTCCGGTATGACCGGCGCTGAGACCCCGCCCGGGATCACCGCCTTGATTTTGCGTCCCGGCAGCGCGCCGCCGGCGTGGTTCTCGACCAGTTCGCGCAGCGGTATGCCCATCGGCAACTCGTAGAGGCCGGGTTTGCGCACCTGCCCACTGAGGCAGTAGAGCTTCGGGCCGGGGCTCTTGTCCGGGCCGATGCCCCGAAACCAGTCCGACCCCCATATGACGATATGCGGCACGCAAGCGAGCGTCTCGACATTGTTGATCACTGTCGGGCTGGCGTAGAGCCCGGCCACGGCCGGAAATGGTGGCTTCAATCGCGGCTGCGCCCGCTTGCCCTCGAGCGATTCGAGCATCGCAGTCTCCTCGCCGCAGATATAGGCGCCGGCGCCGCAGTGGATGTGGACGGCGAAATTGAAATCCGAGCCCAGAATGCGCTTTCCGAGATAGCCCTTTGCGTGGGCCTCGGCGATCGCCTGCTCCAGACGACGGGTCGCCGTCACATATTCTCCGCGAATGTAGACATAGGCGGTTTCGGCCCCGATCGCGTATGCACTGACCGCCAGCCCCTCGATCAGTTGATGCGGGTCGCGCTCCATGATGATCCGGTCCTTGAACGTGCCCGGCTCGCCCTCATCGGCGTTGCAGCACAGATATGTCGGCTTGTCGGTGCGCTTCGGCACGAAACCCCATTTCATGCCCGTTGGGAATCCGGCACCGCCGCGACCGCGCAGGTTGGACCGTTTGACGAGGTCGACAACCTCGTCAGGCGTGTACTCGCGCAGCGCCTTTTCCAGCGCCTGGTAGCCGCCGCCAGCCTCGTAGGTCGACACCAAATGATTGTCGGCCACATCGACATTTTTGAGAAGAACCGGCTCGAACATGGCGCTACTCCCCCGGCAGCCGCGCAGAGGCGTGCTCGACGCTCGGCGCTCCCACTGTCGCCCGCAGGCTGTCCAACAGTGCGTTTATCCGCGCCACATCAAGGTTGGCGTGGTAATCGTCGCCGACTTGCATCACCGGAGCCATCTCGCAGGCGCCGAGGCATTCGACGGTCGAAAGCGTGAACAGCCCGTCCGGGGTGGTCTCGCCTTTCCTGATCCCCAGCACCGTTTCCAGGTGGTTTAGCAGCTCCTCTGATCCGCACAGCATGCAGGAAACATTGTCACAGAGCTGCAGGTGGAACATTCCCACCGGCTCGGTGTGGAAGAGGGTGTAGAAAGTCGCCAACTCGTAGACCCAGATCCGCGCGACTTTGAGAATGTCGGCGACCTCTTCCAACACTGGCCCAGGCAGATGGCCATGTTCTTCCTGCGCGATCAGCAGCGCGGGCATGATCGCAGAGCGCTGGTCGGGATAGCGCGCCGCCGCCTCTTCGATCTTTTCGCGCATGGTCATCGCATTCAAATCCTTGCTACTTGTCCACCTCCGCCATCACAGGGTCGAGGCTGCCGAGCACGGCGATCATGTCGGCCAGATAGCGGGCGTTGGTGACCCCGAAGAGGGCCTGAAGATTGACGAACGAGGGTGCCCGCACCTTCATGCGGAACGGTTTTGGCGACCCGTCGCTGATGATGTAGAAGCCAAGCTCGCCCTTTGGCGCCTCGATCGCCGAATAGACCTCGCCCTTCGGCACCTTGAAGCCGTAGGCCGACAGGTCGAAATGCTGGATCAGCGCCTCCATCGAGCAATGCACCCGATCCTTGTTGAGCGGGAAGGCGATTGTCGGATTGTCGATCTGGAACGGCCCCTCAGGCATCTGGTCGATGCACTGTTCGATGATCCTCATGCTTTCGCGCATCTCGTCGACGCGGCATCGCCAGCGTGCATAACAATCGCCCTCGTTACGGGTGATGACGTTGAAATCGAGCCGGTCGTAGATCTCGTAGGGCTCATCGCGCCGGATGTCCCAGTCGACACCGGAAGCACGCAGGTTCGGGCCGCTGAGGCCGAGATCGACAGCATCCTCGGCGGAGATCACGCCGATCCCCTTCGTGCGATTGAGAAACACCCGGTTGTTTTCGAGCAGTCGCTCATAGTCGCGGATCCGGTTCGGGAAGATGTCGCAAAACTCCCGGATCTTGGGGAAGAACCCGTCAGGCAGGTCCTCGCGCACCCCGCCGACCCGGCAGAAGGACGTGTGCATGCGCGCACCGGTGATCATTTCCAGGAGGTCCATGATCATTTCGCGCTCGCGCATGACGTAAAGCAGCGCGGTCATGGCGCCGAGATCCATCGGCAGCGCGCCGGTGATCAGGAGGTGACCGGAGATCCGTGCCAGCTCGGCCATCATCACGCGGATATATTGCGCCCGGATCGGTGCTTCTATGCCGAGGAGTTTCTCCACCGCCAGCGCGAAGGCGAGGTTGTTCGAGGGCGGACAGAGATAGTCGAGCCGGTCCGTCAGCGGGAAAATCTGGGTATAGGTGAAGCTCTCCGCCAGTTTTTCGGTGCCGCGATGGAGGTAGCCGATATGCGGATCGACGCGCTCGACGAACTCGCCGTCCAGTTCGAGGACGAGCCGAAGAACCCCATGCGTGCTGGGGTGCTGCGGACCGAGGTTGAGAAGCACTTCCCTGGTATTGAGCGCTTCGCCCTCAGGCCTGCTGAGCTCGGTGACTTCGGTCATCTCAACGTTCCGGCGTAGAACGGCCTCCCTTACGGAATGTCCCTGGTGGCAAGGTCGGGCTGCGTTGGCGGCGGACCTTCGGCCCCGAAGGGGTTCAACGTGTCCCTATAGCCCCTTAAGGGGAAATCCTTGCGCTGGGGAAAGCCCTCGAAGCCTTCCCACATGTAGATCCGGCGCAGATCGGGATGTCCCTCGAACCGGATGCCATACATGTCCCAGGCCTCACGCTCATGCCAGTTGGCGGTGCGCCAGACTCCCGTGACCGAAGGCACTTCAGGAGGATCGCCAAGCCGGCACTTGATGCGGACCCGCCACCTGTTGGGCAGCGAATAAAGATGGTAGACCGCCTCGAACCGCGGCGTTTCGGGATAGTGATCGACCCCGCAAATGTCCGAGAGGAAATTGAATTGCAGCGCCGGATGCTCTTTCAGGAACCGGCAGAACTCGACGATCCTCTCCGGCGGAACGGCAAAGGCGTCGATACCGTGCGCAGTGCCGAGGTCCTCGATTGTTTCTCCGAAGCGCTCCATGATCAAAGCGCGATTGAGGGACGGCTTCGCACTCATGACGCTATAACCCGATCCAGGGGTGTGCCGGCCAGCGCCCGGGATCTCTTGATCTTTTCTTGAAGCAGGAGGAAGCCGTGCATCAGCGCCTCGGGCCGGGGCGGACAGCCGGGCACATGCACATCGACGGGCACGAAGGTTTCCGATCCCTGCACCACGGCATAGGTGTTGTAGACCCCGCCCGAAATAGCGCAGGTGCCCATGGCGATCACCCAGCGCGGTTCCGGCATCTGGTCGTAGAGCCGCCGCACAACGGGCGCGAATTTCCGGGTCACGGTGCCGGCGATGATCATGACGTCGGATTGTCTCGGCGAAGGGCGGAACACCACGCCGAACCGGTCGAGATCGTAGCGGGCGCAACCGGCCGAGATCATCTCGATGGCGCAGCAGGCAATGCCGAAGGTCTCCGGCCACAGCGCCGATCTCCGGCTCCAACTGATGATGCTGTCGGCCGTGGTGAACAGTACGCTGTCGCGGATCGCGTTGTTTACGCCTCCCATTCCAGCGCTCCTTTCAGCCAGGCGTAGGCGAAGCCCACGAGAAGCAGCACCATGAAGACGATCATCTCGACATAGCCGACCAGCCCGATCTCTTTCAGGACGACGGCCCAGGGAAAGAGGAACATCGCTTCGACATCGAAAACGACCAGCAGGATCGCGAGGATAAAGAACGGCACCCTGAAGCGGCCCGCCGCCGCTTCGCCCGCTGCATCCATGCCGCATTCATAGGGCATGTTCTTGGCGGGATAGGGATTGGATGGGCGCAGCAGCGAGGAAACGAACAACGTCACCCCCACCACCAGAACGACTCCGGCGACCATGAAAAGAACGGGCAAGAATTCCATTGCAGTCATATCACTGCACCGGTTGCCCACCGACCTCGTCGCGAACCGGTAAATCGGTCCGCCGCGGCGCGACTTGGGCAATCCTTTCTCCGCTTTCAAGTCTATTCCGTCGGTGTGATCATTGCAAATCCAATCGCTCACCCACCAAAGACTGAATCTTGGGCAAGCTTCAGAAACCACGACGGAAACAGGCCGATGCCGATGGTGCCGGCGGCGGTAACGGCGAGTGTCACGCCGACCAGAGGCGTCAGCGCCGGGGCGAACGCTCTCTTCGGCTCGCGCATGTAGATCACCATGACGATGCGGATGTAGAAATAGGCGGCGACGGCGCTGAGCAGCACTGCGATTACCGCCAGCATGACGAAACCACGCTCGACGAGGGCGACCAGCACGTAAAACTTGGCGAAGAACCCGGCCGTCGGCGGAATGCCGGCCAGCGAGAAGAGAAAGAGCAGCATCAGAAGTCCCAGCCCCGGATGTGACTTGGCAAAACCCGCATAGTCTTCGATGACCTCGCCCGAGAAATCGCCGTTCCGCATCATGATGACGGTGCCGAAAATGCCGAGATTCATGAAAGCGTAGATCAGTAGGTAAAGCATCACGCTGGCGATCCCATCGACCCCGCCAGCGGCCACGCCGAAAATGGCGAAGCCGGCATGGGCGATGCTGGAATAGGCCAGGAGACGCTTGAAATTATCCTGGACCAGCGCCACGAAACTGCCGAGCGCCATCGTCACCACCGCAATGACGGCGAGGATGATCCAGACGTCCGAGGCTGCGACCAGAGGGTTGAGGAACACCCGCAGGATCACCGCGAACCCCGCCGCCTTGGGCCCCACCGACATGAAGGCGGTGATCGTCGTCGGCGCGCCTTCATAGACGTCCGGCAGCCACATATGGAAGGGAACCGCGCCGACCTTGAAGACCAGCCCCGCGACGATGAAGACCACCGCCAGCAACAATCCGGGATCGAGCCGATCGCCGGTCACGGCCGCAGCCATCCCGTCCAATTGAGTTGTGCCGGTGAGCCCGTAGACCAGCGAAACGCCGTAAAGGAAAATCCCGGTCGAGACCGCGCCAAGGATTACGTATTTCAGGGCTGCTTCGTTCGACCGCCGCTCACGCCGCAGGAAGCCGGTCAGCACATAGGTGCAAATCACCATTAGTTCGATGCCCACATAGATCGACAGGAGATCGGTCGCCGAGGCCATGATCATCATGCCCGAAAGCGCCAAGAGCAGCAGGACATAGTATTCGCTGCTGCCGATCCCTTCGATATCGGCATATTTTCGCGAAAGGAGGAATGTCAGAACGGTGGCCAGGTAGAAAACGAACTTGAAGAAGACCGCGAAGCGGTCGGCGATGAACATGCCCGTGTAGGCCGGCCGCACCTCGCTTGCCAGCATCAGTGTCGCCAAGGCGGCAATCAACACGACCGCGACCGACGCCCAGACAAGGAAATGTTCCTGTCCCTTGCGCACAAACTGTCCCAGGATCAGCAGGATGCAGGCGCCGGTGATCACCACGATCTCGGGCAGGCTCGCCAGGGCCGACTGGAAAAGCGTGGCGGCGGTCATGGGCCGCTCCCTCTACTTTGCACCTGCGTCAGCAGATGCTTCACCGAGGCATCGATTATGTTGAGAAAGGGTTTTGGATAGAGCCCAACCCAGAGCACGAAGACGGCCAGCGGCAGGATCGCAGCCATCTCACGGGCGTTCACGTCGCGTATCGTCAACCGGGCGCCGACGCTGGTCGGGCCGAGCGCGACTTTCCCATACATGCCAAGCAGATAGGCAGCCCCCAGCAATGCGCCCAAAACGGCGGCCGAGCCGGCGACCAGGTTGGCCGCAAACCCGCCTGACAGCACCAGCAACTCGCCGACGAACGAATTCGTTCCCGGCAGCGCCATCGACGACAGGGTAAACAGTGCCAGAAACGTGGTGTAGACCGGCGCCACCTTCATCAACCCGCCATAGTCGGCGATGCTGCGGGTATGGGTCCGCTCGTAAATCAGCCCGACGAACAGGAACAGGGCGCCTGTCGTGACGCCGTGATTGAACATCTGCAGGATCCCGCCCTCGAGCCCACGGAGGTTCAGCGCAAAAATCCCCAGCGTCACGAAGCCCATGTGGCTGATGCTGGAATAGGCCACCAGCTTCTTCAGATCGTCCTGCGCCAGCGCGAGCAACCCGCCATAGACGATCGCAAGCACCGAAAGCGCCAGCATCAGCGTCGAATAATACATCGATGCCTCCGGCAGCATCGGCAGCGAGAACCGCAGGAATCCGTAGGCGCCCATCTTCAGGAGCACGCCGGCGAGGATAATGCTGCCCGCCGTCGGCGCCTGCACATGGGCGTCCGGCAGCCAGGTATGGACCGGCACCATCGGCACCTTGACCGCAAAAGCGATCAGGAAGGCGAAGAACAGCCAGGACTGGATCCGGAACGGCAAGTCCTGCTCTGTCAAAGCGAGGATATCGAAGGTCCTGCCACCGTAGAAATAGAGCACGATGACACCGATCAGGAACAGGAGGCTGCCCGCCAGCGTATAGAGGAAAAACTTGATCGCCGCATAGACCCGACCCTCGCCGCCCCAGACGCCGATGATGAGATACATCGGGATCAGCATCGCCTCCCAAAAGACGTAGAAGAGGAACAGATCGAGCGCGCAGAAGACCCCGAGCATCAGCGCCTGCATGGAGAGCAGGCAGATCATGAATTCCTTGACCTTGCGGTCGATCGCGACCCAGGAGGCGAGCACGCAGATCGACGCCAACAGTGCGGTCAGGAACACGAAGAGCGCGCTGATTCCGTCGATGCCAAGCGCATAATTGATCCCGAGCGCGGGCACCCAGGGGCGCGTCTCGGTGAACTGCATGGCATGGGTCGTGGTGTCGAAGCCCGTCAGCATGGCGATGCAGAGAGCAAGGTCGAGGACGGTGAAAGAGAGCGCAGTCCACCGCGCCGCATCGTCAGCGCGCAGGAACATCAAAACCGCGGCCCCGGCGACGGGTGTGAATATGATGAGGCTGAGCAGCGGGAAGCCCATGGCACCCCCTACCGCCACGCCACGACGAAGACGGCGGTGGCTGCGATCAGACCGACGACCATCGCCAGCACGTAATGGGTCACGACACCCGTCTGGAGCCGCCTGAGCCGCCCGCCGCTGTGCAGGATCGAGTGGGCAATGCCATTCACGACGGCATCCACGCCGGCAAGATCGAGCCGGAGTCCTGCCCGCGCCGCGCCGTGCAGCAAGGGCAGCGCCGCGGTCTCGGAGACATTGCTCACCGCCTGCTCATAGCGCGCCAGCGGCCTTTCGGCGAGCCACATGAAAGCCCGCGCGCCCTTGCGATAAAACCAGTCGGTGTCGAGGCTGATCGTCTTCTCCGGATCGAGCGCCCAGAGGAACAGCACGAACCCCAGGGCGGTGAACATCAGCAGCCCGAGGCTCTCCATGACATGCGAGCCCGTATAGGGTTCGAAATCCACCGGATAGGGCAGAAGCGCATAAAGCGGCTGGGGGAACACCCCGATCGCAATGCAGAGCACCGCCGCCATGCCCATGGCAATCAGCATGTTGCGCGGCGGCTCCCGCGCCTCCAGTTTCCGGTCCGTCCCGAAGAACATGTAGTAGGGAAGCTTGAGGCCGGTGTGCAGGAACGTCCCGGACGATGCCATCGTCAGCGCCAGCACCACAACCGCGCGGTGATCTGCTCCTGCAGCCGCTATCACCATCGATTTGGTGACGAAACCCGAGAAGAACGGGAAGGCCGAGATCGCCAAGGCGCCGACCATGTAAAGCGCCACGGTGAGCGGCATAGTCTTGTAAAGCCCGCCGAGCTCGGTGAGCTTGCGTCGGCCGGTGACGTAGATGACTGCCCCGGCACCCATGAACAGCAGCGCCTTGTAGAGGATATGCGCGAAAGCGTGGCTGGCGGCTCCGTTTACCGCCATCTCGGTCCCGATGCCGATACCCGCGATCATATAGCCCACCTGGCTGACGATGTGATAGGCGAGAAGCCGCCGGCAATCGTTCTCCAGCACCGCGTAGATGACGCCGTAGAGCGCCATGATGGTGCCGAGCCAGACCAGGAGCTCGGTCCCCGGAAACGCCCGCGCCAGCACATAGACGGCGGTCTTGGTGGTAAACGCGCTCATGAACACCGCCCCGGTGACGGTCGCCTCCGGATAGGCATCGGTCAGCCAGGCATTGAGCGGCGGCACGGCCGCGTTGAGGATGAAGCCGGCGAGGATCAGGTAGTCGCCGACCCCCATTCCCCCGTTGGTGAGGGGGCCCCCGATCGGGCCGAAAAGCAGCGAACCGGTGGCGAGCCCGTGGGAAATGATGCCGCCGAGCAGGACGACGCCGCCGGTGATATGGACCATGAGATAGCGGAAGCCGGCCCGGATCGCCGGCCCACCACGCTGCGCGAAGACCAGATAGGCGGAAGCAAATGCCATGCCCTCCCAGAACAGGTAGAGGGTCAGGTAGTCACCGGCAAACACCACGCCAAGCGCGCTGCCGACATAGACGAATGCGGCCACGTGCTGGCCGGCATCCGTCAGATGCAGCGCGTAGACCATGCCGATCAGCGCCATGATGGTGAAAACGGTGGCGAAGACGATGCTGAGCTTGTCCACCTTCGCGATCAGGATCTCCTGCCCGATGAACCGCGTTTCGCCATAGCTGCCCGGCTCCATCGCAAGCACGGCAAGGATCGCCAGCGCAGGGATCAGAACCAGATAGGCCTTGCGGACCGATCCGCTGAGGAACGGGATCGGCAGGGCGCCGACAATAAAGAGCAGAGCCGGATGGATGAAGTCAGTCATAATAGTCCTCGCGCCGCATCAGCCCGACCCGATGGCCGAGAAACTTGGAAACGAAGATAAGCAGGACGCAGGAGACGAAGCCGTAGACGGCCGACCAGCCCGGCAGGCTGTCCCACAGATATTCGGCGTGTTCGCGAGAAACCAGAAAGTCGGCGACGACGATCAGGACGAGCACGACGTAGAACAGTCGGCGGCGCGGCCTCGCATATTGCTCGTCACCAAAGAAGTCGACGACACGCTTGATCATCGGATCACTCCGTCTGCCAGGGTGAGAAAATAGCCCGGGAAAATGCCCATCAGCACCGACAGGATCGCCGTTGCGACCAGCGGAATCGTGACCAGCGGAATTTCACGGACCGTTGTGCGGCTCTCCTGCTTCTCCGCCTGGAAGAAGGCGGCATAGCTGATCGGCAGGAAATAGGCGGCGTTCAGGATCGAGCTCACCAGGAGCACGACCAGGAACGCGGTCTCTCCCGCCGCCACGGCGCCCTTCGCCAGATACCACTTGCTGACGAAGCCCGCAGTTGGCGGCACGCCAATCATGCTGAGCGAGGCGACGAAAAATGCCCCCATCGTCCAGGGCAGCCTGCGCCCGATACCGGCCATGTCGCTAATGTTGCGCTTGCCCGACGCGCAATAGATCGACCCGGCGCAGAAAAAGAGCGTGATCTTGGAGAATGCGTGCGCCGCGATGTGGATGATCCCGCCGACCATCGCGACCGGCGACAACAGAACCGCGCCCAGCACGATGTAGGAGAGCTGGCTGACCGTCGAATAGGCGAGCCTGGCCTTCAGGTCGTCCCGCGTCAGGGCGTAAATCGACGCCATCAGGATCGTGAACGATGCCAGATAGGCCGTGGCGATGCCGAGGCCCAGCCCGCCCACCAGTCCCGTGCCGAAGACATGGAACACCACCCGCAGCACGCAGAACACGCCCATCTTGACCACTGCCACTGCATGCAAAAGCGCGCTGACCGGTGTCGGCGCGACCATCGCGGCGGGCAGCCAGGCGTGCATCGGCATCACAGCGGCCTTGGCGAAGCCGAAAAGATAGCAGAAATAGACGGCCGTCAGCAGCGCCGCCGAGGCATCGCTCCTCGCCAGCAGCCCCCCCGCGACAAAGTCGAGCGACCCCGCAATATGGTAGGTCAGCGCCAGTGCGGCGAGCAGCGCGCTTTTCGAGGCGCCCATCAGATAGACGAGGTACTTGCGACCGCCCCTCCAGCCCTCTTCGTCCTCGTGGTGGTAGACGAGCGGATAGGTAACGAGGCTGAGCACTTCGTAGAAGATCACCAGCGTAAACAGATTGGCGGCGAAGGCGCCCCCGGCGGCGGCCGCAAGACTGCTGGCGAAGCAGGCGAAGAACCGGGTCTGCGCATGCTCGTTCAAATGCCGCATATAGCCGATGGAATAGATCGCCGCGACGATCCACAGCAGCGACGAGACGGTGGCAAACACCATGCCGAGCGCATCGACCCGGAAAGCAAAGTCAATCCCCGGCAGAATCTCGAACAGGCGCAATTCGACCGTCCCGCCCGAAAGCACCGTGGGCGCCATCGACATGACAATCGCGAACATGGCGATCGCGGCCAACGGCGAAACCAGATCGCGAAGTCGCTCGCGGTTGTTCAAAAGGAGAACGGCTAGGGCCGCCAGACCGGCGACGGTGATGGCAAGCAACGGCCGGATCGATACAACCGGGTCCAAAGCCGCTATCCTTTCATCACCGTCACGTCGTCGACCTTGAGGGTGGATTTGTTCCTCACGAGGGCGACCAGGATACCGAGGGCGACGGCAACCTCTGCCGCGGTGATTGCGATGACGAAGATCGCGAAGATCTGCCCGCGGAAATCGGCGTGGTAACGCCCGAAAGCGATGAAATTGATGTTGACCGAGTTGAGCAGCAGCTCCAGCGACATCAGGACGACGAGAATATTGCGCCTGAGCAGCACGCCCGCCGCTCCGATCACGAACAGGACCACTCCGAGCACAATATGCCACCAGAGCGGAACCATCACCCCTGCTCCTTCCGCGCCAGCATGATGGCGCCGACCAGGGCCGCCAGCAGGATTACGGAGGCGGTTTCAAACGGCAGGAGATAGTCGGCGAAAAGGGCTGTGCTAAGCTGCCTGACGTCATCGCCGCCACCCATGGCGACGGGCTCCATGAGCGAAAAGCGGTCGCTCCAGAGCACCAGCACGAGCATCTCGAGCCCGAGCAGGACGAGCAGTACCAGAGCCGGGAGGTTGCCGCCCGGCAAGAACCGCTGCAACACTGCTTCGCGCACATCGATCATCATGATCACGAACAGGAACAGGACCATGATCGCGCCGACATAGACGAAGATCTGGATGACCGCGAGCAACGGTGCCTCGAGCAAGACGAAGATTGCCGAGACCTGCAGGAAACACGCCATCAGCGCCAATGCGCTGTGAACCGGATTGCGCGCCAGGACCACCGTCAGGGCCGTGATCACGGATACCGTAGCGAACAGAAGAAAGAACCCCTGATCCATCGACGCCGACCCTCCGACGCGAACTGTCACTCGGCGCGAGACGGCCGGAATTGAGACTGCGCCGCAACTTCAGATGCCTTCGCAAATTGTGCCCTAGTATCGGATTTTTCACAAGATTATTGTCATCGGCGGAGCAAAACCCGACCAGTCCGGATGTGGTAAAGGCCGCTCGCGAAGCACGCTCTCTCGAAAGCGCCATAGCAAGTGGATCTAGCGTGGCTGTTTGGGGCAGACCGTTCCGGGCCGACTGGGCGACTTCGGCTACCGAGGCTTCATCGACCTCTACATGGATGGGACCCCGATCTTGCACGCTATCGCGCGTTTTCGGAAAGTGGGCAGGCTCACGAGCAGATGTAACGGTCATATCTCGATGACCCCATCGTCAGAGTCCGCTTTGCCTCAGCTTGAGGAGCGGCGATGGCGCCAAACCTGGATCGCCCACCGACATGCGGCCGCCGCCGACGGTAAATCCCGATTGAGAAAGACATAGGGTCACGACATGAGCGACGACGGTTTACGCTGGAGGCTTATCATCACCAGAACCGCTTTGTGTCCAGCACGTCGTCGAGCGAAGCCTGTGCCTTTTCGATGAGAACCTGCTTGTCGGCATGCGGAACGACACTGTCTCTTGCTGGATGTTCGGCCAGACCGTGCTTTTCCAGGACGTGAGGAGCAGTCGCGAGGTCGTTCAGAGCGCCGAGATCGTCCTGCAGCATTTCCATCGCGCTCAGAAACTTCCTGTGCCGGCGTGCCCCGCGCTTGTCATCGAAGAGCGACCCGAAGAACTCCGCCGCATACCTGAATTTCTTGGCATCCTTGCGAACTTCGTGCCGGTGCTCGTCGTCTATCGTCGAAAGCGCCTTTCCGTCCTTCTTCAGCCGTTTGCGCCTCTTCTCCAGGACGCGCGCAGCGAAATCCTGCGCAGTTGGGACTTCCGACGGGACGAGCCCGCTGTTTGCAAGATGGTCGGCGCACTGGAGCCATTCGCGTAAATCGAGCATCAGGGCTCTTGCCCTTGTGGAATTCAACGCTTCGATCGCTTCCTCATATGTGGCCTGGCGGGCTGCCTTCAGCTTGGAGATGAGATCGGCGTCCCGCGCCTTGCTCAGCAGGACATCCACGTTGCGGGCCTCGCCCAACACCATAGCCAGCCAGCGCAGTTCGCCGTTGAGGCGCACCGGTTCGTCACCCCAGACGATCGGCTTGAAGAGAGAGAATCCCGAGCGGAGACGCCGCAGGGCCACCCGAGCCTGGTGCAGGGCTTCAGGCTTGCGCTTTTCAAGGAGAGCGTCTTCGTTCAGACGGAAATGCCGGAGGCAGGAACTCGCAATTGCCTGGAAAGCAGTAACGGCCGTCATGTCGCGGTCAAGATGAAGACTTTCGGCCTTGTAGGCCGGTTTCTGCGCTTCGATGAGAACGAAGCCTCTTTCAGCCTTTGAGCGGATGCCGAACCTGAATGCGGCAACCGCATCGATCCTGCGGGCAAAGACGAAAAGGTCGCTTGGATCACCCTCCTTCAGTTCCAGCTCGGCTTCGCGGATCGACGAACTCCGGTCGCCGGAATTCGCCTCGCCGGTATCGATGACGACCTCGATCCGGGAGCCATTCTCCTCGACGTTCCACAATTGCCGCTCGATTGCGACGTCGAACACGGGCTCGAGGCTCAGGTTATCGCCGAACTCTCCAACCAGCGGGCTCGTGTGATCAAGGACGGGTTCTTCTCCCTCGACGGGCGTCTCCCATTCGAAACGGGCAAACAGTGATCTGCTGGGACCGCTGGCCTTCACCGTCTGGGTCCGCGCCGCCCCAACCTGCCGGATGCGCAGCGTGTATCCGTTCCGCCATAGGGTGCGATCGACCGTATCGAAGTAAGTCGACTTTTGATTTAAAACTTTGTCGGGTTTCCCAAGAAGATCGGAACTGAGAAGAGCGTTCACGGCTTCCGTTGACAGATCGAGCTTGATTTCGATTTCCGATGACAAGATGAACTCCGGCTGTTGGCGGGCGGTCCTCAACGCTGAGCGTGCTGTCATAGTGCGATGATACAGCGATTTCATGAAACAAAATCGAAAATCGACAACCTCCATGCTTGCCAAGGACCTCAAAGCATCGCGTTCCGGCAATGCCGGCTGCGACCTGCAGCAGGCAGGAGCCATCTGCTATCGTCGCAACGGAAGTGGCCGGCTGCGGGTGCTTCTGGTCGCAAGCCTGCGGAACGGCCGATGGGGCATCCCAAAAGGGCATCTCGATCCGGGCGAGACCAGCTCTGTCGCTGCTTTGCGGGAAGCGTTCGAAGAGGCTGGCGTCGCCGGAGAGGTCGATCCGGAAGTCTTCGGGTCA
>NZ_JBFTPM010000011.1:0-196006 GCF_056398505.1 Rhizobium sp. 01T437 | reverse complement strand
CTCGACATGCTCGGCCGCACCAAGAAGGTTTCGATCTCCAAGGAAAACACCACGATCGTCGACGGCGCTGGCGCCAAGTCCGACATCGAAGGCCGTGTTGCCCAGATCAAGGCCCAGATCGAAGAAACCACCTCTGACTACGACCGCGAAAAGCTGCAGGAACGTCTTGCCAAGCTCGCTGGCGGCGTTGCCGTTATCCGCGTTGGCGGTTCGACGGAAATCGAAGTGAAGGAAAAGAAGGACCGCATCGACGACGCCCTCAACGCGACGCGCGCTGCTGTCGAAGAGGGTATCGTTCCTGGCGGTGGCACGGCCCTGCTGCGCTGCTCTATCGTTCTTGACGTCAAGGGTGAGAACGACGACCAGAATGCCGGCGTCAACATCATCCGCAAGGCGCTCCAGTCGCTGGTTCGCCAGATCGCCGAAAATGCCGGTGATGAAGGCTCGATCGTCGTCGGCAACATTCTCAAGAGCAATACAGACAACTACGGCTACAACGCCCAGACGTCCGAATACGGCGACATGATCGCCATGGGTATCGTCGATCCGGTCAAGGTCGTTCGTACGGCGCTGCAGAATGCGGCTTCGGTTGCCGGGCTTCTCGTGACCACGGAAGCCATGATCGCCGATATACCCAAGAAGGATTCCGCAGCAGGCGGCATGCCTGACATGGGCGGCATGATGTGAAGACGTCGTTCCAGAAGCGCGTTCGCTGACACAAGGCGTTCGCTTACACAAGGCAAGGGGGGCTCCGATTGATCGGGGCCTCCAACGTCCGGTTGGGCCGGTCGTCGTGCGCGGCCGTAGCGCTCCGGCAGATCGCGCCATGGCGCACTGGATCACAGCACCCGAAAGATGCCGTTCGTGGGGGAACTCGTGATCGCCGCCTGTGTTGTCGCGCTCGTTGCCTGGTTCGGGACGCTGAAGCCGTTTCCGGGGTAGGGCACATCGCTGAAACCCGAGACGACATGGGGTGCAACGCGGCGCTTGCTGACCTTCTCGCTTTCCACACGGAAACCAGTTAAACGGGTGGGAACAACACGTTGCGAGGTTGTAAGCGATGGCTGGAAAAGTAGAATATACCGTGTTCCAGGGACGCGCAGGCGATCACAACGACCTGGCGATGCCGGGTGCGAAGGCGATCGGCGAGGAATTGGAACGCCGAACCGGCATTTCTCCTGCGGTAATCGGCACCCCGGAGCCCGCCTTGAATGCCGGTTGGCGCGAAGAGCTCGATGCGGCTCTGCCGTCGCTCAGAGAGTTGCAGTCCCGATTTGACGACGTGTTGGCCGCAGGCGCAGTGTCGATCGCTGCCACCAGCCGGTGCGCGGTCTCGCTGGCGACCCTTCCAGCTGTCGCGAAGCACCATCCCGCGGCCTGCATCGTGTGGTTCGATGCACATGGCGATCTCAATCCACCGGAGGCCAGCCCCACCGGATATCTCGGCGGCCTGGCGCTTGCGGGACCACTTGGCCTTTGGGATTCCGGTCTCGGTGCGGGTTTAAGCTTTGATCAGGTCGTTCTCGTCGGTCAACGTGACCTCGATCCGTACGAACTGGATCTGATCGCGAAACACAACATCCCGCATATCAAACCAGGAGCCGATCTCGCGACCGACCTCAGGAGCGCGATCGCCGGCCGCCCCGTCTATGTGCATTTCGACTGCGATGTTCTGGAGCCCGGCATCGTGCCCACAGATTACGAATGCGAAGGCGGCCTGTCGCTGGATGATATGCGAGCCTGCTGCAAGGTTATCGCAGAACACGACTTCGTCGGGATAGAAATTGCCGAATTCCAGAACTCCTGGAAAGCTGGCGGCCCGCCAGTATCGCCGAGCGCTCTGCTCGATGCCCTGGAGCCGGTTTTGGCGAAGGGCTCTCACTGAGCAAATGGCAGCTTAGGTTCTGAATCCGGTCGCCGTCCCTGCTGCGTGGATCATCCTGAAAGCAGACGTGCGAGCTTGGCTCCAATGGTAAGAGCCTGATTTCATTTCTTGTTTGAATGGCGTGCCGGCTCTTTTGGCATATCGAAAGGCGACATACGGTCAGCCGCCACGTCTTAAACGTAAGTTTGGATTACCGGCGCCTGAGGGCGGCTGTAGTTGTTAGGGGCCGCCACCAAAGAGCGCTCGAAAACGGAAACGTCTGGAAACGTGAGGTTCGAGCGCCGGATCCATGCTGGTATGCGACATCTGCGTATTACCGAATGGACAGTGACAGGCTGGTGTCCACGCAACACAGGAGCGCGTCATGTCGCAGTTAGAAACAAAAGCCCGTAGCACGGGTCCGCAACAGACACATATGTCCTCGCAGAACAGTTCGGCTGCCGGTGGAGCGAAACCCGGCGAGCTGGTTCCGTCGCGCTATGCGCTTGATATCGGCGAGATCGAGGTGATGGTGGTCAGCGATGGGGTGCTGCCGCTGCCAACCGCGATGTTGGGACACAACGCCGACCCGAAGGTGCGGGCCGGCTGGCTGGGCGACATGTTCCTGCCGCCGGACGCTTTCGACTGGTCGCTGAACGTGGTCGTGGTGCGTAGCGGCGCACAGACCATCCTCGTCGATGCGGGGCTCGGGATCGACCCGGACCTGAACCTGCCGCGAGCCGGGCAGTTGATCAAGCGACTGGAGGCCGCAGGCATCGATCTTGGTTCCGTGACCGACGTCGTGCTGACCCACATGCACATGGACCACGTTGGCGGGCTGCTCGTCGAAGGGGTGAAGGAACGGCTGCGGCCGGACCTGCGCATCCATGTGGCCGCCGCCGAGGTCAAATTCTGGGAGTCGCCCGATTTCTCCCACGTCTCCATGCCGCCGGGCTTTCCGGACGCGCTTCGGGCAGCCGCCAAGCGGTTCGCCAAGGAGTACCAAAACCAGCTGCGGCTGTTCGATGAGGAATACGAGGTGGCGCCGGGTGTCGTCGTCTCCCGCACCGGTGGCCATACTCCCGGGCATAGCGTGGTCCGCGTGGCCTCCGGCGGCGACAAGCTGATGTTTGCCGGCGACGCCGTGTTCGCGGTCGGGTTCGAACATCCCGACTGGTTCAACGGTTTCGAACACGACCCCGAAGAGGCGGTCCGCGTTCGTATCCGGCTTCTGCGCGAGCTGGCGGCGACCGGCGAATTGTTGGTGGCCACGCACCTGCCGTTCCCCTCCATCGGCCATGTGGCGGTCGACGGCGAAGCCTTTCGCTGGGTGCCGATCTTCTGGGACTACTGACGGGGTCGTGTCACGCCGCACTAGGCTGAGCGTGACACATATCCGGCTCAATCAGCGAGGCCCGGCGAATGCCTGGGCCTCGTTTCATTTCGGCGGCCGTATGCCGCTGGAGCCGTTTCCGGGGCAAGAGCGCTCGCCCGGCATGATCTCACTTCGTCGGCTCGAAGCGAAGTATGCCGGCGACCCTCGCCTTGGTGCCGGAATCGGACGGGTGGGAGACGCCATCCATGACCTGCACCTCCGGAAAGTCGAAGGGGCTGATGCCCTCGATGCAGGCGACATTGATGCCGAACTGGTTCGGATTCGAGCGGCGCTGGTGATGGGTATAGATGCCGCAGGTCTTGCAGAAATAATGCTTCGCCGTGCGGGTATTGAATTGATAGAGCGTCAGGTTGTCTTCGCCCTCCACGAACTCGATATCCGCAAGCTCAGCCGAGACGGCGATTGCGCCGCGCATGCGGCAGTAGGAGCAGGTGCAGCGGCGGATCGTATTGAATTCGTCCGCCAACCGGAGCCGGAATTTGACGCGGCCGCAGTGGCAGGCCGCTTCATGCTCATGTCTCTCGTCGCTCATGATCCGCCTGTCTCTCTCAATGAAATCCCAAACTAGGCCCAGCGCTCGCAGAAGGCTTCGATATCGCTGGACTGAAAATCGGCGAGCCGTTCCATGATGGTCTCGAACGGCCAGTCCCACCAGGCGATCGCGGCAAGGTTTTCCGCAACGTTTCGCGAGAAGCGCTCGCGCAGGAACCTGGCGGGAACGCCGCCGACGATCGTATAGGGCGCAACGTCCTTGGTCACCACCGCGCCTGCCGCGAGCACGGCGCCGTCTCCAACCGTCACACCCGGAAGCACGATGACGCCGTGGCCGATCCAGACGTCATTGCCGATGATGGCGCGGTCCGCCTTTCGCTCGGCGGAGAAGGAGTGATCGCGCGCGGCGTCTGCGGAGTAATATTCCGGGCAATAGGTGAAGCGGTGCATGGACGGGCGGTCCATCGGGTGATTGGGTGCGCCGATCCTGACTTCCGCGGCGATGGCGCAGAATTTCCCGATCGAGGCATCGCCGACGATGCAGCGCTGCCCCAGATAGGAATAATCTCCGAGTTCGACCGTGTGCAGCGAGGTATTCTCCAGGATCTCGCAGTATTTGCCGATGCTGGAATCCCTGAGGGTAGCGGTCGGTTGGATGACGGTTTCGGCGATCTTTGGGCGGTTCGGTTGTGCGGTCGAATCCATGGGCAGTCTCCGGATTTCGGCCTGCCTAACCGGGGACGATGAAGGATATGTGACGCCAGGGGCAGCGAGGATCGGGGCAGGTTTGGCAGTGCGCCTCAAAGCTCAGTCTGCTTCGGCCCCGCAGGTGTCAGAGCGCCGCGATACGCCATGCCAAAGGCGATCGTTCATCCGTCCCCTTTGCGACAAAACTCTATGAATTTGGCAAAATCCGCGCATATTCATCCAACGGTATGATACGCCGCCGGAGCAATCACTGCTGTGGATCGAAAGCTCGCAGCCATCCTTTCCGCCGATGTTGCCGGTTTCAGCCGCCTTACGGCGCTGGACGAGGAGGGCACGGTTCGTGCTCTCAACGCGTGCCTAAGCCAGATCGCCGAAATAGTGGGTGAGCATGACGGCCGCATTTTCGGCACTGCGGGTGACGGGTTTGTCGCCGAGTTCGCAAGCGCTGTTCAGGCTACCAGGTGCTCGGTTGAAATCCAGCGACGCCTCTCGAGCAATCCAAAAGACATCCCCGGGGATCGCCGCCTGAAGTTCCGTATCGGCGTCAATCTGGGTGACGTCATTGTGTCGGGTGACGATCTGCTCGGCGACGGCGTCAATATCGCCGCGCGCCTGCAGGAGATAGCGCCGCCGTCAGCCATATGCATTTCCGGGTCGGTACGCGAGCATCTCTATGGCAAGGTGCCGTTCACGCTGACGAGCCTCGGCGAACGCTCCATGAAGAATATCCCGAGGCCGATTTCCGTCTTTCGGGTCGACTGGCTGCAGGAGGCGCCTGAAAGCGGGGAGGCCGGGCCAGAGCTAACGCCATCACCTGGGCCCCGCTTCGGCAGAGACCAGCCGTCGATCGTCGTCATGCCCTTCGACAATCTCAGCGGTCAGGGCGATGAGTATTTCGTGGATGGAGTCGTGGAGGAAATCACCGCGGCGCTCTCGCGCGTCCGGGAGTTCTTCGTCATCGCGCGCCAGTCTGCTTTCACCTACAAGGGACGTTTCGTCGACGTGCGTGACCTCGGACGGGAGCTCGGCGTCAACTACGTGGTCCAGGGCACCGTTCGGCGCGGAGGAGAGCGGCTGCGGATATCCGTGCAGCTGGTCGATACCGAGACGCGCATGCAGTTCTGGTCAGAGCGTTATGAGGGCGCGGCCGAGGACATATTCGAGCTTCAGGACAGGATCGCGGCCCAGGTGACCGGCGCCATCCATCCGGCCATCCAGAGTGCCGAAACGGAGCTGTCGAAGCGCAAGCCACCCAGCAGCCTGCGCGCCTATGATCTCGTCATGCGCGCCTACCCGTATCTCTGGGGCCAGAGCAAGGCGACGAACGAGCGGGCAATACCACTCCTTCAGGATGCCATCGCGATCGACCCTGCTTACGGCCGGGCGCACGCATTTCTGGCATGGTGCTACGCCCAGCACCTCGGCTACATCTGGACCGAGGAACCGGAGCAGGATCTGGAGCGGGCTTTAAAGTCTGTCGAAGCTGCAGTGGGCTCCATCGATGATGATCCGACCGCGCTGACGGCCGTCGGCGGGGCACTCAGCCATTGCGGCGATCAGGAGCGGGCGGCGGCCTATCTTGAACGGGCGCTGGCGCTCGACCCGAACAATGCCTGGGCATGGGCGCGTTACGGCTGGGTTGCAAGCTACAAGGGCGAGACTGGCGCGACGGAGCGGTTCGAGCGGGCGCTGACGCTGAGCCCGGCAGATCCGCTCGCCTTCAACATGCGCATGGGCATGGCCCTGTCGCTCGCCATGGCAGGCTCCCTTTCGCAGGCCGTCGCTATTGCCCGGGAGGTCGTCAACAAACATCCAGACGTGACCTGGTGCTATCGGATGATGGCGGCCTGGGCGGCCATGAGCGGCGACATGAAGACGGCCCGGTGGGCGGCGGGCAAGCTCATGGAGATCGAGCCGCATTTTACGATCGAGCGCTACTTGTCGAGGCCTGTGTTTCAGGGGGTGCCGCAATGGGCGGCCCAGACCGCCGAGGGTCTGCGGCAGGCAGGCTTGCCTGAGCGCTGAGGGTGTTTTCGATCTTGAAAACCGATGGGACGGGAACGGACTTCGCGCCTCGTCGACGATCCGCCTGAAGCGACATCGTGTCCCTAGGCGTCGCTTCTTTCGATCATTGCCAGTGGTACGGAATGACTTATGTTCGTCGCTGTATTTTCTTCAGGAAGCGGGAATGTTTCATGTGCCGCGCATTGCTCCGCCTGCCATTTGCCGTCTTCCTTTTTCTTCTCGGCTGGACGGCCGCTCATGCCGATGAAGTCCTGACTTACAAGTGGCAGGGCGTGGACCGCACCGCAATCCTGCATATTCCCAAGGGAGCGGAAGGACACCCCGCACCGCTTGTCATCGTGATGTATGGGTCAGACGACAAGGCCGCCAATTTCCAGAAAAACAGCGGATTTGATGCTGTCGCTGACAGCGAGAACTTCATCACCCTTTATCCGGAAGCGATCGACGGTGCCTGGAATATCAAAAACAGGAAGCCTGTCATCAATGGCGAGCCGGTCGATGACATCGGCTTTTTCCGCACCATGATCGACGATCTGGTGAGCCGCAGGATTGCCGACGGCACAAGGGTCTATGCCACGGGCTTTTCGTTCGGCGCGCTGATGACCTATACGCTGGCCTGCGCGCTTCCGGACAGGATATCAGCGATTGCTCCCGTCGCCAGCGCGATAAACGAAGCGCAGGTCGAAGACTGCAAGCCCGGCCACGCCATGCCGGTCATGATGGTGAACGGCACTGGTGATGACGTGCAGCGTTACGATGGCTATATCCGCTCATTCGGAAGGCTGCTTTCCGTTCCGGAGACAACGGAATATTGGCGCCGGATCGACGGCTGCACCGGGGAAAATGCGACGGCGCTGCCGCATCTCGACCCGCATGACCTGACCCGCGCCAGCCTGGTTCAATGGTCCGGATGCCGGGCCGATACGGGGGTTCAGTTGTATCGTATCGAAAACGGAGGCCATTGCTGGCCCCGTCTCGCCAAGTCCGATACCAGCTTCGGTCATGATGATCCGGTAGACGGACCCCGTTTCGGCGGATGCAGCAACGATATCGAGACAGCGGTTGAGGTGTGGAACTTCTTTAGGGAGTTTCACCGCTGATGATCGAGACATTCACCACGGTTCTCGTGCTCATCAGCACCAGGGGCACCGCGATCGCGTAGAGGGCGATCACCGAGAGCCAGATGCCGCCCGGCCAGTTCTCTCGCGTCACGAAATAGAGGGATGAAAAGCCGAGCGGGGCGATGATGGAGGCGAGGCTGATGGTGGAGGCGAGCACGCCCTGTAGCTCGCCTTGGCGATCGGGCGCGACCTTTCTTGTGGCAAGCGCCTGGAAGGCGGGATTGCCGATGCCGACGAGGGTGAAGACCGGCATGATGGCGAAGATCATCCAGCCCTGGCTGGCCAGTGCCATCACCAGGAGGGCGATCGCGGCGGCGGCGATGCCTGTCATGACCGACCAGCGCTCGCCGAGCAGGCGGGTTGCCGGCCCCGGCAGGAAGGCTTGGCAGAGTGTCTGGCAGATGCCGAAGGCGCCGAGCGACAGGCCGATCCAGAAGCCGTTCCAGCCGAAAGTGTCAAAGCCCCAGAGCGCCCAGCAGGTGCCGTAGGATTCGCCGGCAGCGCTGAAGACGAAATAGACCAGCACGATGGGCAGCAGCCCTTTCATCGAGACGATCCATTTCAGCGGCCGCAGCGGGTTCAGCGTGGCGAGATCGATCTTCTGGCGAGACGGTGTGCGGGATTCTGGCAGGACGAAGAGGGCAAGCAGCAGATTGCAGGCGTTGAGTATGGCGGCGGCGATGAAGGGCAGGCGCAGCCAGTAATCGCCGAGCAACCCGCCAAGGACCGGGCCGATGATGAAGCCGGCGCCGAACATGGCGTTGAACAGGCCGAAGCGGCGCGCGCGCTGATCGGCAGGTGAAATATCGGTGATATAGGCCGAGGCGACCGACATATTGGCGCTGGTAAGGCCGGCGATGGCGCGGCCGATCAGCAGCAGAGTGAGGGATGGCGCAAAGGCCATGATGGCGTAATTGACCGCGGCACCGGCAAGCGAGATCAGCAGCACGGGACGCCGGCCGATCGTGTCGCTGAGCGCGCCGAGCACGGGGGCGAAGACGAACTGCATGGCGGCATAGAGCGCCGTCATGAGGCCGACATAGAAGGCGATGTCCTGCGTCTGCGTCACGTCCTGAAGAAGGCGCGGCAGGATGGGGAAGATCAGCCCGATGCCGACGGCATCGAGGCAGATGGCGGTGAAGATGACGACGAGCGGTTTGTTCATGCCAGATTTGTTCATTGGGGAACTCATGGGGAAATGATGAGTTTGCCGGTGACGCGGCCGGCGGCGCTGATGATCTGCGCTTCGGCCGTCTTCTCCAGCGGAAAGGCTTGCTCTATGCGCAGGCGGAAAAGGCCTTTGGAATAGAGCCGGGCCACATCGGCCAGGACCCGTTCCGGCTCTTTCGGCGGGCCGTGCGAGAATTTCGCGCCATACTCCTCGGCCGAGAAATCGGCGACGGAGAGGACGTTGGCGGGATCGCCTGTGATCGCGATCAGTTCGGGGATGATACCGGAGCCGGCGACATCGATTGCCGCGTCGACGCCATCGGGTGCAAGCTGCCGCACCCGCTCAGCGAGGCCGGGCCCGTAGGTCGTCGGGATGGCGCCGAGTTCCCTTAGGTAATCGTGTTTCTGCGGGCTCGCGGTGCCGATGACGGTGATGCCCCTGACGCGGGCGAGCTGGATCATGGCGGAGCCGATGCCGCCTGCGCCACCGCTGACGAGCAGCGTCTCTCCGGCTTTGACGCAGAGTTCGTCGAGGCAGCGCCATGCCGTCTCCGATATGACGGGGAGGGCGCCGGCGATCTCGAAGGGCAGGTCATCCGGCTTGTGGACCCAGTGCGTGAGGACGGCATGTTCGGCCATCGTGCCGTTGCCATAACCGAAGACGGCATCGCCGACGAAAGTGCTGGACACGCCGGGGCCGACCTCATCGACGATGCCGGAGGCTTCGACGCCGAGGCCTGCGGGAAAGTACACCTCCTCGAAGGCGCGATATTGCCCTTCGCGGCGCTTCCAGTCGGACGGGTTGACGCCGGCGGCGCGCACCGCGATCCGCACTTCGCCGGGGCCGGGATGCGGTGCCTCGATCTCGACGATTTCGAGGACTTCGGGGCCGCCATAGCGGCTGAATTGAATAGCTTTCAAGTATTTGTCCTTTCGGGGCGGCGGATGCAGGGCACAGCTATTCCGTTCGCGGTCACGAGCACGGCAGCGCGGTTCCACGGGTACAGGTTTAACGGATTTCTGCTGTACTTCATCCAAATGTGTACTGAGTACAGTAATAGGATCTTGAGTACTCGCTGTCAAGATTGATGTACTCAGTACATAAATCCTGCTATTGAGAGCGCCATGCCGAAGCCATCAGATAAAACACCTTCAGCCCCTTCAGATGTGGAAGTATCGGATTCGGCGCCGCTGGACCGGCGATCCCGCAAGCGCCTGGCCACGCGGCGCGCCATCTCGCTTGCCGCCGACCGGCTGTTTTTCGAGCGCGGTTTCGAGAATGTGACGGTCGATGAGATCGCGGCGGCTGCCGATGTCGGGCGGATGACGGTGTTCAACCACTTCCCGCGCAAGGAAGACATGTTCTTCGACCGCGACGAGGAGGCGCGCGAGACCCTGCGTGAAGCGCTGCGGCAGCGCGACAGCAATGTTTCCCCCATCGAGATCTTGCGCCTGCTCGCGCATAAACTCGTCAGGCAGCAGACGCCTTATTTGTTATTTTCCACGGCGAGCCAGGGCTTCATCGAGACAGTGGAGAACAGCGAAACGCTGAAGGCGAGGGCGCGGGCGATCCGTGACGAGATCGCTGGGGAATTGGCGGTGGCGCTCGCCGAATCCGCGGGCCAAGACCCCGCGGACACCTCGGCCAGGCTCGCGGCCGCCATGCTGCTCGCGAGCTGGAGCGTTGCCTTCATCGAAGCGCACCGGACTCTTCGGCAGGGGCGGGATACGGACAAGGCGAAAGCCGTCTTTCTCGCGCTGGTCGATCAGGGGAGTGTGGGTGTGAAGGCGGCCATGGCGGGCACGGCTTACGCCTGATTCTGCCAGACCATCGGCGGGAATCAAAAGGGCGCTCGACCCTTGCGGGGAGCGCCCTTGTCCTGTGAACTCGAACGCGGCTCGACCAACGTCGATACCAAGCGCAAGTCCGTTTTCAGGTGAAGCCGCGATATGATATGCGGCGGGGCGGATTGCAAGGGGTGGGATTCAGATTCTTCGATATTTTGCGTCTGATCGCACCCGCGCGAGCCTCAAGCTCATGGCCAGAGCCGCTCGCGCAGCCAGCCGAGCTTTTCCCGCCGATATAGGAGCCGGTGATGCAGCCGGTCTTCGGCGCCCTGCCAGAACTCCACCTCATGCGGCATGACGATGAAGAGCTGCCAGTTCGGCGCGACGATATCGGGATCGGCGTGGACACGTTTGGCCTGTGCGTCGATCGCGGCGTCGAGTTCTCGGTGCGATGACAGTGGCTGGCTCTGCCGGCCGGCGAGTGCCGCGGCCCTGGCGCTGAGCGAGCGGGCGCGGAAATCGGCGGATCGTTCCTGCTCGCCCGCCGGAAAGGCGATACCGCGCAGACGCACCTGCCGGCCGAGCGCCGGCCAGTAGAAGGTCAGCGCAACGTAAGGGTTGATGGCGATCTGCCGGCCCTTGGGGCCGTTATCAGTGGTGGCGAAATGCCAGCCCCTGGCATCGAGGTTCTTGAGGATGAGAACGCGGGCGTCGGGTGCGCCATTTTCGTCTGTTGTCGAGAGCACCATGGCATGCGGCTCGCGGATACCTGATACGATGGCATCGCGCAGCCATGACGAGAAGAGATCGCGCGGATCGTCTGGTGTGGCAACCGCATCGAATGGCGGGTAGGGGCCGGCGAGTGAGACCAGCGCGCGCAATTCATCCTTCATGGCATCACCTTTCGGGGTCTTTGCGGGAACGGCCCGGCCGGCGGACGCGGCTCCTGCCGAGCCGGCCGCGTCACCGCGCTGTTGTTCCCTGATGGAAATCATCGTTTCTCTGACGTGGATGAAACACGATCAGGCGCAGCATGGAAACCGATATGATCGCACACTCAATGTTCAGAAAATGCACATTGCGGTCGTTCAGCCGCAGCACTTGGCGGCGCTGCTCGGAGCGCAGCAGGAGGTCGATTGGCTTTGTTCCGCCAGCCACCGGTCGCGCGGTTTGCAGCTTGCGGGGCGCGGTGCAAGCTCGACATGGACGGCGCCGGCGCGAAGGGTCGGCATTGCCGCGCAATAGAGCTGCATCGGCTGCACGCCGTCGCTGACTTCGAATGTCAGCTTGGCCGAATCGTCAAGCTTCACATGCTCGGTGACCTTGCGAATGATCGCATGGAACTTGCCGGCAGGCATATGGGTGCGGTCGCCTTCCTCGATATCCCAAAGCTGGATGAAGATCTCGCTCCATGCTTCCGGATTGGCCCCGCAGTCCAGCGCCGAGAACTGCCCGGCCTTGACTTCGGTGACATGATAGCCGGGCTTCACCGGGCGGCCATCATAGTAAAAAACCAGCGGTGAATCCTTGGCGCCTGAGAGGATGCTCATGAGCTCGCCGAGGGTGATATCGTCCTTCTGCATTTTGCTGTTGTCGATCGCGTTCATCTGCGTTATTCCTCGTTTCAATTATTCAAGGATTGTTGAAATATGGATCAACGTCAAGCCCTCATCGCATTCGGCGCATTGTCGCAGGAAACGCGATTGCACATCATCCGCATGCTTGTCGTGGCCGGCCCTGACGGCATGGCAGCCGGCGCGATTGCGGAGAAGCTCGAGGTGTCGCCGTCGAATGTATCCTTCCATCTGAAGGAACTGGAACGCTCCGGCCTGATCGCGCAGCAGCGCGAATCCCGCTCGATCATCTACACGGCGAATTACGATGCGCTCGGCGGCCTTGTCCGCTTCCTGATGGAAGACTGCTGCTCCGGTCACCCGGAAATCTGCGCCCCTGCCGCTGAGGTTGCGGCCTGCTGTACCCCTAAAATGGAGGAGGAACTGCAATGACCACAGACCGCGTTTACAACGTGCTCTTTCTCTGCACGGGCAATTCGGCCCGTTCGATCCTGGCGGAATCGATCCTGAATACGGAAGGCAAAGGCCGCTTTAGGGCTTATTCAGCCGGCAGCCAGCCGAGGGGCGAGGTCAATCCGCATGCGCTGAAGGAGCTTGAGGCGCTGGGTTATCCTGCAACGGGCTTCCGCTCGAAAAGCTGGGATGAATTCGCCGAAGCGGGCGCGTCGGAGATGGATTTCATTTTCACGGTCTGCGACAGCGCCGCCGGCGAGGCCTGTCCGGTGTGGATCGGCCATCCGATGACTGCCCATTGGGGCGTCGAAGACCCCGCCGCGGTCGAAGGCAGCGAAGTGGAAATAGGCCGCGCCTTCGCCCAGGCCGCCCGTTTCCTCAAGAACCGCATCATGTCCTTCATCAGCCTGCCGCTCACCTCGATCGACAAGCTCGCGCTGGAATCGCATCTACGCCAGATCGGCACGATGGAAGGCGCCAGCATCAAGCAGCCCAAGGCAAGCTGATGGGGCTCGATTTGAATCAGCAGCCCTTGGAAGGCCATGACGAAAGCCTGCGCGCCGCACTTTCCGGCGCCGGGCTTCCGGTCGATGATCTCACAGATGCCGGCCGCAGCTTCTACCGGTTTTCGCGTGACGGCGAGACGATCGGCTTCGGCGGGCTGGAACTCTATGGCGAGGCGGCACTCCTGCGATCCATCATCGTGTTGTCCGATCGGCAAGGCTTCGGTTTCGGCCATGCGATCACGCTCGGCCTGCTCGATGAGGCTCATAGGAAAGGTGCTGATGCTGCCTATCTGCTGACGGAATCGGCCGCTCCTTTCTTTCAATCGCTCGGCTTTCGTCCGATCGCCCGGGATGAAGCGCCAGCCACCATCCTGACGACGCGCCAGGCCGCAAGCCTGTGCCCGGCATCCGCCGCCCTGATGGTCCGGAGCCTGCCGGCATGAGTGCGGTATTTCCTCTGTCGCGGCGGTTGGTCGCCGAAGCGCTCGGCACCATGCTGCTCGTGGCAACCGTCGTCGGTTCCGGCATCATGGCCGATAACCTGACGGACGATACGGCACTTGCGCTGCTCGGCAATACGCTGGCAACGGGGGCAATGCTCGTCGTGCTGATCACCATCCTCGGCCCGATCTCCGGCGCGCATTTCAACCCTGTTGTTTCGATGGTCTTCGCGCTCCGGCGTGAACTGCCAGCCTCGTCGCTTCCGGCCTACATCATCGCGCAGATCATCGGCGGCATTGCCGGCACAATGCTTGCGCATGGCATGTTCGCACTGCCTTTGCTGCAGGCTTCGGAAACCGTACGATCAGGCGGGGCGCAATGGCTCTCCGAAGCGACGGCAACCTTCGGCCTGGTCTTCGTCATCCTGGCGGGCATTCGCTTTCGCGCCGATGCGGTGGCGTGGCTGGTCGGCCTCTATATCACCGCTGCCTACTGGTTCACCGCTTCCACCTCCTTTGCCAATCCGGCAGTCGCTGTTGCCCGATCGTTGACGCACACGTTTTCCGGCATCCGCCCGATCGATCTGCCGGGCTTTATCGTCGCCGAAATCCTCGGCGCCTTGCTGGCGCTGATGCTCGCGGGATGGCTGCTGATGGAAGCCCGCAATCCCAAAACCCTCACCAAGACGGAAACCGCTCCATGACTACGGACGTCACGATCTATCACAACCCGGAATGCGGCACCTCGCGCAACACGCTGGCGATGATCCGCAATGCGGGCATCGAACCATCAGTCATCGAATATCTGAAAAGCCCGCCGTCGCGCGAACAGCTAATCAAGATGATTGCGGATGCAGGTTTGAGCGTTCGCGAAGCGATCCGCGAAAAGGGCACGCCCTATGCCGAGCTTGGCCTCGACAATCCTGATCTAACGGACGAGCAGCTGCTGGACGCGATGCTCAAGGATCCGATCCTGATCAATCGCCCGTTCGTGATCACGCCGCTCGGTACGCGCCTCGCACGTCCGTCGGAAGTGGTTCTGGATATCCTGCCCGACACGCATAAGGGTGCCTTCACCAAGGAAGACGGCGAGAAAGTACTCGATGCCGAGGGCAAGCGCATTGTCTGATTTGCCAGCCGCCTCGCCGGAGCATCTGCGCCAGCTTGATCTGGCGCAACTTCGCCCGGCATTTTCGACGCATAAGCCGCGTATCCTAATTCTCTATGGCTCGCTGCGAGCAGTCTCCTACAGCCGTTTCCTCGCCCATGAGGCGGGGAGGCTGCTGGAGCATTTTGGCTGCGAAGTGCGGATATTCAATCCCGAGGGCCTGCCGCTGCCGGACGACGCACCGGTGACACATCCCAAGGTGCAGGAGCTGCGGGAACTGTCGCAATGGTCCGAAGGTCAGGTGTGGGTCAGCCCTGAGCGCCACGGCGCGATGACCGGCATCATGAAGGCGCAGATCGACTGGATTCCGCTGTCGGTGGGATCGGTTCGGCCAACGCAGGGCAAGACGCTTGCCGTCATGCAGGTCTCCGGCGGCTCGCAATCCTTCAACGCCATCGGCCAATTACGCATTCTCGGGCGCTGGATGCGCATGATCACCATTCCCAACCAATCGTCGGTCGCGAAAGCCTTCCAGGAGTTCGACGCCGACGGCCGTATGAAACCCTCATCCTATTACGACCGTGTCGTCGATGTCTGCGAGGAGCTGGTGAAGTTCACCTGGCTGACGCGCGATGCATCCAGCTACCTCACCGACCGCTACAGCGAGCGGAAGGAAGAAGCCGAAAAACTCGAAAAGCGTGTGAGCCTCAAATCCATATGACGATGACCATTGCCGAACGACCGCCGGTCGCCGCAATCCTTGCCCTCGGTCTGACACAGATCATCGGTTACGGGTCGCTCTATTACAGCTTCAGCATCTTGGCGCCGAGCATGGCGCGGGATTTGAACTGGTCTTCGGAATGGATATTTGGCGCGCTGTCGGCTGCGCTATTGATTGGCGGTCTCGCCGCACCAACAATGGGAAAATGGATCGATCGCTTCGGCGCCGGCCGCGTGATGACGGGTGGCTCGGCGATCGCCGCAGCTGCCCTTGTGGCTTGCGCCCTCTCTTCCGGCAAGGTCGCCTTCGTCGCCGCGCTGATCGCAATCGAGGCGGCATCCAATCTGGTGCAATATGGCGCGGCCTTCGCACTGCTGGTGCAGATCAGGCCGAAAGTCGCCCAGCGCAGCATTACCTATCTAACGCTGATCGCCGGCTTTGCTTCGACGATCTTCTGGCCGATCACGACGACGCTGCACGCGCATATGTCGTGGCAATCGGTCTATCTGGTCTTTGCGGCCCTCAACATCGCGGTCTGTCTGCCGATCCATGCCTGGCTGTCATTTAGCGTCAGCAAGAGCCGCAAGGAAGCTTCCGGTGGGCCGGCAAAGCATGTCGAGCCCAGCCTTGCGCCATCGATCCGCACGCCGGCCTTCGTGCTGATGGTGACGGGCTTTGCGCTGGAAAGCTTCGTCAATGCCGCGCTTCTCGTCCACATGGTTCCCGTCCTGTCCGGACTTGGGCTTGGTGCCATGGCGGTAATGGTCGGCACGCTATTTGGCCCCTCGCAGGTGTTGAGCCGCTTCACGAACATGGTCTTTGGCGGCGGCCTCTCGCAACTGACGCTGGCGCTCATCTCCGCCGTGCTGCTACCGGCGGCGTTGGTCATACTGATCGTCACGGCCCCGTCAGTACCGGGCGCACTGATGTTCGCGGTGGTCTTTGGCCTCGGCTCGGGGCTGAGCAGCATCGTGCAGGGAACCTTGCCGCTGGCGCTTTTCGGCAGCGAAGGGTACGGCAAACGTCAGGGACAGGTGTTGGCGATCCGGTTGGTGATCTCATCGACTGCCCCGTTTATCCTCGCGTTCCTGATGGAGAACATCGGGGTGTTGTGGTCGCTCACTGTCGCGGCTATTGTCGGCGCCATTGCCGTCCTCGCGTTTATCGCGATCGGCCGGCTGGCGCAGCTGCTTGACCGATCGCATCACACTCTCGGTCGTGCCGAGACATAGCCCATATCCGAGCACAGTTTAAAAAACACCTTCGGCGCGGCTGATCCTTTCCGCGCTCGCGCCCTTCGTCCTCGCCTTCGGCATGGCAAATATCGGCATCACGCCGTCGCTCGGCATCACTGCTGCCCTCGGAGGGCTCTCCATCATTGCCTTTCTTCTCATCGCAGCAGCGCGGTAGCGGCATCTGCCGAACACCACCTCTTTGTGATCGCAGCAATCGCAATCCTCCCATTATGCTTTGGCATGCCACTCCATGCCCTGCTATTGTCCGTCGTCGATGCGTTGATCCTGACATGTAGATCAGGGCTGAGAACGATGCTCCATCTCTTTGTTTTCACGCAATTCCGGGCGCAAAACCGCTGCGCACTTTTGCTGGAACCGCTCTAGGACCATTCCATGCCCGACCGGTCTGAACTCGTTTTATCGGCCGCTCCATCACACCTCAGATGGATCGGCTTTCTGGCGATGTGCCTCGGCATGTTCATGGCGATCCTCGACGTTCAGGTCGTCGCGACATCGCTTCCGACCATCCAGTCCGCGCTTGATATCCATCCGGATCAGATGAGCTGGGTGCAGACCGCCTATCTCATCGCCGAGGTGGTGGCGATACCGCTGACGGGGTTTCTCACCCGCCTGCTGACGATGCGCTGGCTCTTCGTGACGTCGCTGTCGCTGTTCGTGATCGCCTCGGCGGGCTGTGCGGCGAGCGACAGTTTTGGCGGGCTCGTCGCCTGGCGGGTCATTCAGGGCTTTTCCGGCGGCACTCTCATCCCCTCGGTGTTTTCGGCGGTGTTCATCCTGTTTCCCGATGAGCGCCAGGCGCTTGCCACGACGATCGCCGGCGTTCTTGCGGTTCTGGCGCCGACCGTCGGGCCGATCGTCGGCGGCTGGTTGACCGAGACCTATTCGTGGCACTGGCTGTTCCTGATCAATATCATTCCCGGCATTGTGGCAGCGCTCGTCGCCATGCGCTCGCTCCCCCGAGAGGGCGTCAACCTCTCCGAGCTGTGGCATCTCGATGCCCTGTCACTGCTGCTGATGGCGGGGAGCCTTGCCGCACTGGAGCTCGGCCTCAAGGAGGCGCCGACGAGCGGCTGGACCTCGCTTTATGTTGCCGGTCTCATCGGCCTGTCGGCGGTCTCGGGATTCGTATTCGCATGGCGATCGCTGCGCAGACGCATACCCCTGGTCGAGCTCCGGAATTTCCGCGACAGGAACTTTCTGGCCGGCTCGGCAATGAGCTTCATTCTCGGCATCGGCCTCTTCGGCTCGGTCTATCTCATGCCCGTCTTTCTGGCCTTCGTGCGCGGCCACAATGCGCTCGAAATCGGCATGACGATGCTGGTGACCGGCATTGCCCAGCTCGTCACCGCGCCGATCGCGGTGGCCCTGGAAAAGCGAATGGATGCCCGGTTGCTGTCTGCGGCCGGCTTTACGCTCTTTGCCATCGGCATCGGCATGAGCGCCTTTCAGGACCCGCAGACCGATTATGACGCGATGTTCTGGCCGCAGATCATCCGCGGCGTCGCCATCATGTTCTGCCTGCTGCCGCCGACGCGGCTGGCACTCGGCACCCTGCCGCCGGAGCGCATTCCCGATGCCAGCGGCTTGTTCAACCTGATGCGCAATCTCGGCGGCGCAATCGGCATCGCGCTGATCGACACGATCGTCTATACGCGCTCGGAACCACTCGGTGACGGCATTTGGAACCGGCTGAAAGCGGGGGATGTGGACGTTGCGGCATTCGTCGGTGCGCCGCTGCAGGCGATTACGGGGCATCAGGGAGAGTTCGATGCCGATACGACGTCGATGCTCGATCCGCTGGTGCAGACGGCGGCAACCGTTCAGGCGCTCAACGAGGCGTGGATGGTGGTTGCGGTGCTGACGGCTTGTGCGCTGCTGTGGGTGCCGTTTGCGAAGAAGGTGGCGGCGACGGCCGGGTGAAGGGCAGGATGGTGACCGGATGACGCGCGAGTATTGCCGGTTCGAAGCAGTCTTGTTGCCATCTATGTCGATCGAGATCTAAACTTCAACGGGCTTCCATCTTTCGCGGCGTTTCCCGCACTTATCCGCAATTTTCATCATTGCCTTTACAGACGCCGGGTTCTTCCACCCATTCCGCGGCGGGGCATGGATAGGCATCGGCGAGTGCCCAGCCGATCAGGGATTGCGCGTTCACTTTTTGAAATTCCGGGTGCGCATCACCGTAAGCGACAACCGTTTTTGCCATCCTTGCCGATGAAACCGTGTGACTGACGCAGAAGACGGGCCGATCGGCTGCGCCCTTGAAGAGATCCCTATTGAGGGCCATGGTGTCATACGCTGCATCTATCGAACCCTTGCATAGACCGGCGTGAAAATAGTCTTTGGCAGTCATGCCTTCGAAATCCTCGTTCAATATCCGAATGTAAGGATTGCAATCGTTTAGCAGCATTTCACCCGTTTCAGCCTCCCAGATGACTTCTCCGGGCCGTGGATCGGCTGCGCTGAATGAAGGAGAAAAGGTCACAAAAAAAGCGAGCAAAATTGTTAGTCGAAATCGCATTGTTAAATCCGCACAGCTATAGTCGAGTGACTTATTCCGATATCCCAGGTTGCCGTCAACACCAGTTTCGCCTGCCTGCGTTTTTGCCCGCGAATGTGGTTGTAAATTGCCAGCGCGGTTGATTTAGGCGCGATGGGTTTTGCTGTTGACTGCAACGTAGCCACCAGTCACGGATAGCGTCGGGGCGGATCGGCACTCGCAATTTTATCCAGATTTGCAATCAACCGCGTCAGCAAGGTTAGGAGTTGTTCCGTCTCCGCGTGTGTGAAGCCATTTAGCGCCTCACGATTCCCCTGAAACAAGGTCGCGATTGCTTCGGGCATGCGTTCCTGCGCGGCCTCCGTCAACATGATGCGGCTGCTTCGACCGTCCTCCGGGTCGGATGTGCGCTCGATCAAGCCATCTCGCTCCATGCGCGCGAGCATTTGCGCCATCGGCGGCTGTTCCACTTTGGCGAAACGGGCGAGGTCGCGCTGCGTGCTTGCCTTGCCGTTTGTCAGTGCCACCAGAACCGGCAATTGCCCGATGCCGAAGCCGAGCGGTTTCAGACGTGACTCGCTGAGGCGGGCGAATCCTCGCGCCGCGAGGCTGATGAGATGCCCCGGCGTGAAAAGCACGTCTTCACTCATTCCATTTGCTCCTTGCCTGCCGTTGACCGTAAACTACATATGTACGTATGTAACTACGCCGGCCGTGTTGGTCAATGTCGGCCGAACCCCGCTAAGCTATAGAGAGGAAACAGCATGTCGGAAAAACAGACGCAGCTGATCAAGCACATCTATGAGCGCTTCAATGCGCGGGATATCGACGGGGTGCTTGCGGCGTTGGCACATGATGTTGCCTGGGCGAACGGCATGGAGGGCGGCCATGTTCATGGGCGTGAGGCTGTTCGGGATTACTGGACACGCCAATGGGCGATCGTCAGCCCGCATGTCGAGCCGGCCGCATTTCGGCAGGCGGACGATGGCGCCGTAGAGGTCGAGGTGATCCAGACGGTCTTCGATCTCGATGGGCGGCCGCTGGAGGGGCAAAGTCATGGCTTGAAGGACAAGACTGTGACGCACATCTTCCGCATGGAAGGCGACAGAATCGTCCGCTTCGATATCGGTGAGGCGGATTAGGCCGGGAAGGGCGGTCATCCGGCGCCGGCTTACGGCGCGTTAGCACACGGCCATTGTCGAGAAAAACCGGATCGCAATTCCCGCCACACGCCGGCGAGCGCAGGGATCGCCATGTCTGCCGCCTCATGACCACTTCCGGCTCATGCCGGTCGTCGCGCTATGATCGTTCTCCCGTGCGGGCGTCCCATCCGAGCATCGAGACCTCGGCCACGGATTCCAGTTCGCTGCGGCTTGCTCTATCGCGGGCGAGGATCGACATGCCGCTCTGGACGGTCTGCACGAAACGGGCGAGGCCGTGGATGTCGGTCGAGGCTGGAATTTCGCCTGCCGATACCGCCTGGCTCAGGCGCCGTTTCAGAAGGTCGAGCGTGACGGCGCGGGCGGTTCGCACCAGTTCGCCGAGTTCGGCATGGCCCTCGCTGCCGACCGAGGAGAGGGACACCATGCAGCCCAGGGGAATATCGACGACGGAGCCGGTCAGGACCGCCGCCGAGTCCATGAGAAGCGCCTTGACGGCTTCGCGCGCCGTGCGGGCGGCACGAAAGCCTGCCCAGATAAGCGCCTCGTTCGTCTCGTTGTAGTAGGTCAATGCCTCGGCATAGAGCGCCTCCTTCGAGCCGAAGGCCGCGTAGAGGCTTGGCGATCCGATGCCCATCGCCTCGGTAAGGTCGGTCATCGACGTCGCCTCGAAACCTTTTTCCCAGAACAGGCGGGTCGCCTTGGCGAGCGCAGCTTCCCGGTCGAAGGCGCGCGGTCGCCCGCGGGTGCGGGTGGCTGTCGTCTCGTTGGCCGTCGTATCCTGGGCTTGGGGCGTCTGGTCGGATTTCTGCATCGGTCACCATATAAACCCGCCGGTGCGTCTCGACAACGGTTCGAGATATTTTGTGTCGATCGATACAATACTCTTGACGGGCGTGTTCAGCGCCTCTAGCTAATTCTGTGTCGATCAATACAGAAAGGGACGATTGATGACTGAACTCGCTGGAAAACGTGCTCTCGTGACGGGCGCATCGCGCGGTATCGGCGCCGCCATTGCGGTGGCGCTTGCCGAAAAGGGCGCCGACGTCGCCATCACATATGAGCGATCGGCCGATCGCGCCGCCGAGGTCGTTCGCGCTATCGAGGGCAAGGGCAGGCGGGGATTTGCAATCCAGGCCGACAGCGCCGATCCGGCGGCCGTGAAGCGCTCGGTGGAGGAGGCCGCTCGCGCGCTTGGCGGTCTCGACATTCTCGTCAACAATGCTGCCATCGCGCTTTACGATACGATCGCCGGCTTCAGCGTCGCGCAGATCGATGCGCTGCTTGATGTCAACGTGCGCTCGCCGGTGCTCGCCGCGCAGGCGGCCATTCCCCATCTGCAAGCCGGAGGCCGCGTCATCAATATCGGCTCGGCCGGCGCCGAACGCATCGTTGGAGACACCGGCACGGTGTATTTCATGACGAAATCCGCGCTGCAGTCCTTCACGCGTGGTCTCGCCCGCGAACTCGGACCTCGGGATGTTACCGTCAACCTGATCCAGCCGGGATCAACCAATACGGAGATGAACCCGGCAGACGGGGAATTTGCCGACTTCCAGCGCGCCCTGATACCGCTCGGCCGCTATGGCGAGCCGCAGGATGTGGCGGCTGCCGTCGCCTTCCTCGCAAGCCCTGCTGCAAGGAACATCACAGGCGCCATCCTCAATGTGGATGGCGGCTTGAACACCTGAGGGCGTCTGGCAGTGGCAGGAAGAGGCTGGCCGATGCCGGCCTTTTCCGCATCCTTCAAAGGCGCTGGCAGAGGAGACGCATGCCATAGTTCGCCGCTCGCCTTATCGGCAATGGTCGCCCCCCCCGATCGGCGCAAGCTGATCCGGTAGTCGGCAGTCAGTCGAGGTGATCCAGAAGGTATTCGATCTGAATGGCCGGCCGCTGGAGGGGCAAAGTCATGGCCTGAAGGACAAGACTGTGACGCACATCTTCCGTATGGAGGGCGACAGGATCGTTCGCTTTGATATCGGGGATGCAAGCTAGGTCGTGAATGGTGGCAGCCGCGTCAAGTTGCGGGTCTGCTGGTTCCCTGAGAAACAATATAGCGCGCTGGCCTACCGGCTGAAGACGACGACACGCTACGACCTTCACCTGCTGAAGGGCGGGCCGATCTCGGAGGTACGCTGGTTCATCGACGGCCAATTGCTCAAGGACGGCGACGGCAGCGTCACTGTCATGTTCGAGCCGGCGGATGCCTATGTCGGGTGACCGCGCAAGCGAGCGTGACGAATGCGGCCGGCGTGGAAATCACCGTGCGCCCAAAACTGCAGCGATAGGCCGCCAAACCCAGGAGGGGAGGCAGCACGAGTAGTTGCTCTCGTTTGCATAAGACTTTTGCTGCAGGAGCCGCCTCGGCCTCAGGCGACGGACCATCCACCGTCCACCAGCAGGTTCGCGCCGGTGATCAGGCTCGCAGCCGGTGATGCAAGGAAGACTACGGCACCCACCACATCATCGGTTTCACCGATCCGACCGAGTGGAATGTGACCGAGCGT
This sequence comes from Rhizobium sp. 01T437, assembly GCF_056398505.1. Taxonomy (NCBI): domain Bacteria; kingdom Pseudomonadati; phylum Pseudomonadota; class Alphaproteobacteria; order Hyphomicrobiales; family Rhizobiaceae; genus Rhizobium; species Rhizobium sp. 01T437. The sequence continues at coordinate 173,217 of NZ_JBFTPM010000011.1, read as the reverse complement.
CGCTTTGCGATTGTCGGCATCGGATAGAAATGGTGCTGTGCCGTCGGTGTGAATGAACGTCGGCGATACGGTATTTACGGTGACATCATAGCGTGCCCATTCGGCTGCAAGGCAGCGCGAGAGGTGATTGATTGCCGCCTTGCTCATGCAATAGATTGCCTCGCCACGCAGTGCCACGGTACCGGCCTGTGAGCTGATATTGATGATCCGGCCCCCATTGCGCTTGATCATGTGACGGCCAACTGCCTGCGTCATCAGAAAGGTGCCCTTGATGTTGACATCAAGTATCTCGTCAAGGTCCTTCTCCTCAACGAGTTCCGCGAGATTACCCGGAGCCACGCCGACGTTGTTGACGAGGATGTCGATCCGACCGAACGTAGCAAGCGCCGCGTCGACGGCTTGTGCGATATGGGCCTTATTGGGAATGTCCAGTTCGACAGGGAGAACTTTTCGTCCCGTGCCCTTAAGTTCCGCAACCAGGCCCGCCGAGGCTGCGACATCACGGATACCCAAAACAATATCGGAGCCTGCTGCGGCACAGGCAAGTGCGCAAGCTCGACCGATGCCACGGCTCGCTCCCGTCACCAAAGTCACCTTGCCCGCAAGGCTGAAGTCCGGCGCGTTCTTCTGCATCATGATGCCTCCCTCGATGAAGCTCATTTATGGCAGCGTCGGCGTGCGGACGCCAGACGTTCCGCGCATACCAATGGGCTTCCCCAGCGTCTCGAGCAGCCCGAGCGTTGCTCGCCCCACGGATTGCGCCGACGCATCAGGGCTGCTTTGCCCATATCCGGCATAAGCTAATCGATCCGCTCCAGATCCCGCGCAAAGCGCTGTCAGTTGCCGACATATTTCTTCGCGGACTGAGTGATCTTCGCGACTGCCTCGTCGTCCAGCGTGCGGATGGCCTTGGCCGGTGTGCCGACGATCAGGGAATTGTCGGGGAATTCCTTGCCTTCGGTGATGAGCGCATTGGCGCCGACGAGGCAGTTGCCAATCGTGCAGCGGCGTTCATGCCGATGCCGGCACGGGCAGCCCCAGGGCCGCCCGCATCGCTCTGACACGCTTCACATGTTGCTCATGCTTTTCATGGCTTTTTCCATGTGCATCTTGCATTCTTCCATCTTGTTGGCCTTCATGGAATCCTTGGCCATCATCATTTCCTTGGACGCCATTTCCTTCTTTGTCTTCATGGCAGGATCCTTCATGGCATCCATGTTGGCCTCCATTTTCATCATCGAAGCCTTGTCGCATTTCGCCGACATCATCGCGTCCTCTGCAAAGGCGGGCAGCGCGAAAGCCGCTGCCAGAACGATTGCTGCTACTGTGCCTTTCAACATGACCTTCTCCTCCTTGTGGGCGCCATTGCCCTTTGCAAGACTGTTGCGCGGCAAGACTGTACGGAGGCACGGTGCCTAGAGTGTTTCCGTTTTTCTTCGAATCACGGAAACACTCTATCTCTTTGTTTTCACGCAATTCCGGACGCAAAACCGCTACGCACTTTTGCTGGAATTGCTCTAGATTCCCGCGTACCACTCGTAGCCCCGGTCTTCCCAGAAGCCGCCCTTGCCGCCCCACAGGCCGGCGAAGCTGTCCTTCATCTCGATCCGCATCAGGTATTTGGCATGCTTGTAGCCAAGCTGGCGCTCGACGCGCAGGCGAAGCGGGGCGCCGTGGGCGACCTCCAGATCCTTGCCGTTCATCTGGTAGGCGAGGATGGTCTGCGGGTGGAAGGCGTCGATGAGATCGATGCTCTCGTAGTAGGTTCCGCTGCCGTCCAGCGTCTGCTCGAGTTGGTCTGCGCAGTAGAAGACGGCATAGCGGGCCTCAGGCTTCAGCCCCACGCTCTGCAGGAGCGGTCCAAGGGGCGCGCCCGTCCACTTGCCGATGGCGCTCCAGCCCTCGACGCAGTCGTGGCGGGTGATCTGGGTGCGTGAGGGCAGCTTCTTCAGATCTGCGAGCGAAAGCTCGACGGGACGCTCTACCAGCCCGTCAATCTTCAGTCGCCAGTCGGCGAAGCCGGTTTCCATCATCTGCGCATAGGCTTCGCTGTCGGGCTGACTTGTGCCGTTCGGCCGGAATGTCGGCGAGATATCGGCTTCGGAATATTCGCGCGCCAGCTTGTCCTTGGGAACGAGGAGCCGCTGGCTTTTCATCGTCAGCGTCTCGGCCATTTCGAGAACGGACTGGACATTGGAGTTCTGGACGACATCGTCGCAGCCGGTCAGGCCGAAAGCACCGAGGCCGGCAGCCGATCCGATCAACAGACCGCGGCGTGTGATGGAGAAGGTCATCGATCGTCCCTTTCGGTTTCGATCACGTAACGGCCCGTTATCATCGAGCGCATGTTGTTCCAGAGGCCGGACAGGATCACCATGGCGATATGCACGAAAACGAAGAGGACGATCGACCAGGCGCAGATGAAGTGGATCGACCGGGCCGATTGCCTGCCGCCGAAGAGGTCGAGCAGGAAGGGATAACCGGCATCCATGCCAGGTGACATGGTCAACCCCGTTGCAAACATCAGCGGCAGCAGGATGAAGATGACGATCAGGTAGGCGAGCTTCTGCAGCGCATTGTAATGCCTTGCCTTTTCACCCTTGGGGAAGCGCAGGCGCGCGTGGTCGGCGATCTCCTGCCCCAGATGGTGCGGCGAGATCTCTTCGCCGCTCGGCGCCAGATCGCGGCGGAAATGGCCTGACAGAAAGCCGATGAGCGCATAGATCGATCCGTTGATGACGAAGAGCCAGGCAAAGAACAGATGCCAGCGGCGGCCGGTTGCGAGATCCTGATAGCTCGGAATGGTGATCCAGGAAGGGAAGCCACGCTCGGTCGCGTCATCGCCCGTTCCCGAAACGCCGAGAATGCCTGTTGTCGTGATCTGCAGATTGCCGATGCGAAGCACGCCGCGCGTGCCGCCATCCTCATCGACGGCGCTGATCGACAGCCAGGACGGGTCTGCATCCGCACCGTACTGGCCCCAGTAAAGCGCCGGATGGGCATTGAAAATCTGCAGCCCGCTCATCAAAAGCAGGCTGAGACAGAGAACGTTGATCCAGTGTGTCACGCGGGTCGCCAGCGAGTGCCGGCGGATGACTGTCGTCATCGTGCCTGTTGGAGTGGCCTGGCTGTGATCGTCGAGTGTTGCCATGATCGTTTTCGATGTCCGGTACCGTCACGCCCCTACAACATGTACGTAGGCGAAGCGGGATTTGTTACAGGCGTCCCGAAGTTTTTTCTTTGCAGCCGGGAACCTTTCGCCGGGAAAGGCCGACGGCGCGGCTTTCCGGACATCCGGCCGACACCGTCACAAGTGCGTGAAGCTGTAACGAATGGCGTTCCACCTGCGAAGGAGAACGAGATGCAGATCATCAGGGAGCACCGCCATGAAACATTCAGCCGCGTTCAATCTTGCGATCATCGCAGCAGTCTTTGCTCTTGGTTCCACCGCTCAGGCCTCCGCTGGGCAGTCGCCTGCAGTCGTCGAACTGTTCACCAGCCAGGGCTGTTCCTCATGCCCTCCGGCCAATGCCAATCTCGTCAAGCTCAGCAACGATCTGAACGTGCTCGCCTTGAGCTTCTCGGTGACTTATTGGGACTATCTTGGATGGAAGGACATTTTCGGGAAGAAGGAATTCACCGACCGGCAGGTGACCTATGAGCCCGCACTCGGCCAATCCGGTCCTTTCACGCCGCAGATGGTGGTCAACGGCCACCAGTCGACTGTCGGCTATGATCTGAACGAGATCCGGCGCGTGATCGCGTCCGAGCCCGCGCTGTCCGGCCCCGGGATCGCGCTAGCCCGGAACGTGGCTGTCATCGACGCTGCGAAGGGCCGGACCGCCGCTGCCGACGTATGGCTCGTCCGCTATGCTCCGGGCACCCTGCAGGTTCCGGTCGCCAGAGGCGAGAATGCCGGCGAGACATTGCCGCACGCCCATGTCGTGCACGAGTTGACGCGTCTCGGCACCTGGGACGGCAAAATGTTGAAGCTGCCGATCCCGGCCGCAGCTGGCGACATGAAGAGCGCCATCATCGTCCAGGAGCCGAAAGGCGGCAGGATTCTCGCCGCAACGACCGACTGAAAACCGTCTCGCTGCCTGATCCGCCCGCGGTCGTCTGCGATCTGCGCCCGGTCGATTTTGGTCGATCCGCCGCGGTCGACTATCAGTCGATCCGCTCGAGATCCCGGGCAAAGCGCTGCCAGTTGCCGACATATTTCTTCGCGGATTGGATGATCCTGGCGACCGCCTCGTCGTCCAGCGTGCGGATCGCCTTCGCCGGTGTGCCGACGATCAGCGAATTGTCGGGGAATTCCTTGCCTTCGGTGATGAGCGCATTGGCGCCGACGAGGCAGTTGTTGCCGATTTTTGCGCCGTTCAGGATGGTGGCGCCCATGCCGATGAGCGAGTTGTTGCCGATCGTGCAGCCGTGGATGATGGCGTGGTGGCCGATGGTGCAGTGATCGCCGATCGTGGTGGGGAAGCCGGGGTCGGTGTGGACCATCACGCCTTCCTGCAGGTTGGTGGCCTTGCCGATTACGATGGGTTCATTGTCGCCGCGCAGCACCGCGCCGAACCAGATGCCGACCTCTTCGGCAAGCTCGATATCGCCGATTACATGCGCGTCGGGGGCGATCCAGAAGGTGCCGTGGGGTGGCAGTTTTGGTTTCAGGCCTCCGAGCGCATAGATTGCCATTTTCCTCTCCTCAGACCACTTTCAGCGAGAGCGTCGCGATGCCGTCGACGCCGCAGGAAATGCTGTCGCCCTTGTTGACGGCGGCGACACCGGCCGGTGTGCCGGTCATGATGACATCGCCGGGGGCGAGAACAAAGAGTTTCGAAAGCTCTGCAATGATTTCCGGGACTTTCCAGATCATCTGGTTTAAGTCGCCATCCTGCTTTTTGACGCCATTTACCTCCAGCCAGACGCGGCCGCTGGCGGGATGGCCGAGGCGGCTTGCGGGCACGAGGGGCGAGAGCGGGGCGGAATGTTCGAAGGCCTTGGCGAGCTCCCACGGCCTGCCGAGCTTCTTGGCCTCGGCCTGCAGGTCGCGGCGGGTAAAATCGATGCCGACGCCGTAGCCATAGATGCAGTCGAGCGCCTTTTCGGCTGAAATATCGGCGCCGCCGGCCTTCAGGGCCAGCACGCATTCGACCTCGAAATGCACGTCATTCGACAGCGGCGGATAGGGGAAATCCTTGCCGGAAAACAGGTTATCGGCGTTCTTCTGGAAGAAGAAGGGCGGCTCGCGGTTCGGGTCATGGCCCATTTCGATGGCGTGATCCGCATAATTGCGGCCGACGCAATAGACGCGGCGGACCGGGAAGGCCTCGGCGCTGCCTTCGACGGGCAGGAGAACCGGTTGCGGCAGGGGGATGACGGTGGCGGGAAGGGACATGGCGGGACTTCTTGGCTGATTGATCTGGCGAGTCTGGAGATATCGTAAAGCATGTCGCGCAAAACCGCTCCACACTTTTGCTGGAATTGCTTTATGGGGCCGCGTCGTCCTGCGCGAGATTGCCGCGCATCAATGCGTAATAGGCCGAAAGTTCCGGAATTGCCTTCGGCAGGGCTTCGAAGGCCGGGTCGGAGACGGTGAGCCGGCCCGCATATTTGGCTTCGAGGAAGGCGTTATGATCCGGCAACGCCGCACGGTGCGAGCCGTAGAGCACGGTGAAGACAGGCGAGGGGACGGTCCGGCCCTTGACGATGATGCGGTCGAGTTCGACCACGGTGTAACGCTCGCTGACCAGGCGAGCGGTTTCTTCGCCGAGCAGCAGGGCGACGCCGTAATTCTTCGAAGCACCTTCCAGACGAGACGCAAGGTTGACGCTGTCGCCGAGGCAGGAATAGTCGAAGCGGCGGGTGGAGCCCATATTGCCGACGATGCATTCGCCGGTATTGATGCCGACGCCCATTTTGAGGATATGCAGCGGCCGGCCTGTTGCGGCGGCTTCGCGCTCCAGCTCGCGGTTCAGTGTCGCGATCGCATCTTGCATGGCAATCGAGGCCTTGACCGCATGCAGGGCATGATCGGGGTCATCGAGCGGCGCGTTCCAGAAGGCCATGATGCAATCGCCCATATATTTGTCGATCGTGCCGCCGTGATCCATGACGACATCCGAGAGCGGCGTCAGCAGCCGGTTGATCAGCGCCGTCAGCTGCTCGGGATCGTCCTTCATGGTTTCGGCAATGGTGGTGAAGCCGCGCACATCCGAAAACAGGACCGAGAGCGTGCGCCGCTCGCCGCCGAGCTTCAGCTGCGAGGGATCGTTCGACAGGCGCTTGACGAGATCGGGCGAGATATATTGGGCGAAGGCCAGCGTGATCTGGCGCTTCTGGCGGCGCTCCTCGGTATAATCGAAGGCGGCTTGGCCGAAGGCGACGGCCACGAAGGCGACGGTCGGCCCAAGCGGCGAGACGAAGACATGGCCGAAGCGGATGCCGGCATAGCTTACCGCCGCAAAGGCGAGCACTGCGGCGGCGGTGGCGACCAGCGTGCGCCAGCTCGTGGCCCTCCAGACCGTTATCGCAGCCAGAATGACTGATATGAGGATGCAGATTGCGACAGGCAGCAGGCCCGCTTCCGTGATCGCCAGGCCGTGGACGATATTGTCGTAGATGGTGGCCTGCACCTCGACGCCGGAGATCAGCTTGCCGGTGTGGACGGTATAGGGCGTGGCATAGGCATCGGCGCCGCCCTGATCGATCTCGGGGGCGTTCTGCAGGCTGAGGCCGACAAGCACGACCCGACCCTTGAAGATATCGGGCGGGAGGAAATTCTTCGGGTCCAGCGCCTGATAATAGGAGACTGTGGGATAGCTGCGGGCCGGGCCGAAGGACTGGATGAGGGAGCCTGCCGGCAGATGCAGCGCCCTGATGCCCGCAGCCTTGGCGAGCTCCATGGCAAAGCCATCCTCATAGGATGGAATATTACGGAAGATGCCGTCGCCATTCAGGGTGATGGAGGCGATGCCGGTGCGCGCGCCGGCATCCGTCATCTGCGGCAGCGGCGTGGTGCGCAGCAGCTGGTCGGCCTGGGGCGTCTTGATCAGTGTTTCATCGCCGGCGAGCACGACATCGGGGCCGACCGCAGCGGTGATGGCCTGATCGTTTTCAGCCGTCGAAGGCTCGGCCATGATGATATCGAGCGCTATGGCTCTTGCGCCGGCAGCGCGCAGCTGTTTGACGAGCTCGGCATGCAGGCTGCGCGGCCAGGGCCACTGGGCGTTGATATCGGCAAGCGCCGGCTCGTCGATCGCCACGATGATCGGGCCATCGGCCGGCGGCGTCGGATCGTCGACGGTGGAAAGATAATCGAAGGTGCGGAGCTCCGTCAGCGTCCAGGCGGGCAGGCGGGAGATCAGCGAGATCGTCACCAGTGTCACAAGCGCCAGCACGAGAAGGCGGATGCCGCGGCTCGAGAAGGGCCAGCCGGGCGGGCGCTCGGATTGGCGGTGCGTCTCGATCGGGCGCTCTGCCTGAAGCCTTTGCAGGGCGGCCGGGCGCGCCATCATCAGAAGCGGATCTTCAAGGTGCCCTTGAAGGCGCGGCCCCAGCCGGGCACGCCCGGTGTCACCTCGAAATCCTCATCGAGGAGATTATAGGCAGCGGCTTCGAGCGCGATGCGCTTGTCGAAGGGCTCCCAGATCAGGTGCGCGTCAAGGCTCCAGTAATCGTCGAGCTTGGTGCCGATATCGTCGCCGTCGCGTTCGCCGATGTAATTTGCGGCGATGGTGGCCTTGACCTTGGCTTCATTGACCCAGGTCAGTGCCACCTGGCCGGAGTTCTTTGGGATATAGGGCAGGTTGCCGCCGAAGTTCGGCTCCAACGGGTCCTTGTTCTCGGAATCCATGTAGGCATAGGTGGCGGAAAGGCCGAAGCCGTTGCCGAGCGCGAGGTTGGCGGTGACGGCGGCGCGGTCGATGCTGCCGCGCGACAGCGGCAGGCTGTCGACGGCAGGAAGCGCGATCAGCGGCAGGTCGATCGAGAAATCATGCAGTTCCTGATGCTGGTATTCGACCGAGGTAAAGAACTTGTCGGTCCATTCAGCATCCCACTCCAGCGCCACCGTATCGGCATAACCGTCGAAGCCGAGCGAATATTGATTGGCCTGCAGGCCGAGGATACCAACGGGCGCCAGCGTTGGAACGCCGGTATCGAGGCTCTGGCGCATAAAGGCTGCGCGCAGCCAGTGGTTTTGGACCGGCGTCCAGGCAAGGCCAAAGCGCGGCTCCAGCCGGCTGACATCGACGCCATCGCCTTCGAGCCGTGTGCCGAAAAGCGCATATTCGCCCTTCAGGTCCGGCGTGATCTCGTGCAGGACATCGACATAGGCGCGGCCGATATTGACGCGGTTGCTCGCTTCATCGGGGCCAACAGTCACTTCATCGACAAAACCCGGCACGAGGGTGTCGAGATGGAAGAATCTTTCGTTCCTGGCATCGATCCAGCCGCCCTCAATGCCATATCGCCACGTCAGCGTATCGTCGCCGATGCTGTGGCTGATTGCGGCAATATAGGTCTTGGATGACGTTTCCTGGTTTGCTTCTGCGAACGGAAACAGATCGGGCGCCGGAGCGCCGGTGATGGAGGAGGCGTCAAAGGTAAGATCGTAAGCTATTTTTGCCTTGCTCTCGGAATAGAGGAGCGCGGCGTTGAGCACGTTCCTGTAGCCGAAAGTGTGGCTCCAGCCGATGCCGGCATTTGTCGTTTCGGCTTCGTCGTAGCGGTTTCTGTAAAGCGGCAAATCCTCTGTCGGGATCGGAATCCCGAGCGGAATGAAGAGTTCGTCGTTCAGGCGGTCGGTTAGCGCAGTGCTGGTCGTCAACGCGTTCAGGGGGCCGTAGCTCTTGGCGTGATTGACGAAGCTTACGACTCGGTCATCTGGCGTCAGCGTCGCCGTCAGGTAGGTGTTGCCCGTCAGAAGTTTCTTTTCCAGATCGAACCCGCCGAAATCGCGGTAGTCACCGTCGAGCGCCAGCTCTTCCCAGGTCAGGTTGCCGAAGAAGCTGATCGGGATCGTCTCGTTCGAAAAGCCCTGGATTTCCGCTTCGCCGGTGCGCCGCGTGTGGCCGTCGACGGTGTTGATGCCGCCGCCGACGGAACCTTCGATGAAGGGCGTGCGCAGGATATTTGCCGAGCGCGAGCGGCCAGAGAGCATATGCGGATCGAGCAGCAGGCCCTGGAAGAGCGAGGAGAAGCTCGACGTATTGGCGCGGTACTGGCTGACGCTGTCATCGCTGAAGCTGGTGGCGTTGACGAACGGGAAGATGCTGCCCTTGATCGACTGGTCGGTATAACCGGTGCCTTCAAAGGGGTTGAAGACGGCATCGCCATAGTAGCGGCCCCAGGCATCCAGGCCCTGCAGGCGGAAGGCGTTGTTCAACGTCGAGCCGGCATCCTCATTGGCGCCGAGGTCGATATAATCGCCGCCGCGGGCGCGCGAGCGGCGCAGGAATTCCTGGGCATTCCTGATCGCGCCATCGGCATTGTAGTCGTCGATATCGACGGCGGTGCGGAAGGAGGAGATGACTGGATCGTTCTTGTCCAGTCGGTCGGCATTGTCGAGCGCCTGGTTGAAGGGCAGGCGGTCGCCCTTTTCGTAATGGGCGGCGGCAAGCATCAGCTGCGATTGCGAATGGGCCGGATTGGCGGTGCTGGCGGCAAGCAGGTCTTCCAGCGCCTTGTCGCGCTCGCCTGTCTGCAGGTAGTAGCGACCCCGGGCAAGAAGCGCGATATCGAAGGAGGGATCGACGGCGAGCGCGGTATCGATCTCGCGCTTGGCTTCCTTCATGCGCGACTGGTCGAGATAGAGGATCGCGAGATTCGCATGCGGCACGGGATCCTGCGGATCGAGTTCGATCGCCTTCAGGAATGCCTTTTCGGCTTCGCCATTGGCATCGCGGGCGCTCTGCAGCAGGCCCATGGAATTGAGCGAGCCGGAAGCGCCAGGCGCAAGTTCGATGGCGCGGTTCAGGTCTGCGAGCGCACCCTTGATATCGCTCTCATAGGCAGCCTTATAGCCGGCACGGGCGGCAAGGCCGATCGGATGATCGGGATCGAGCGTCAGGGAGCGATCGGCCGCTTCCTTCATCTGCACCCGGTCATCGATGAGCTGGGCAAGCTGGGCGCGCATTGCCGGCAGGGTGGGATCGTTGGGATAGCGCTTTTCCGCCTGCCTGATGATCTCGATCGCCGCACGCGGGTTTTTCAGGAAGCCCACTGTATAGGCCTGCATGATGGCGCCATAGACTCCGACGGAGGCCGCCGGTGGCTGCTCGACATGGGCGGGGTCGGCGAGCGAGCGGGCGAAATAGCCGCCATATTGTGCCATGTTGCGTCTATCGGCATCGAGATGCGGCGCGGCCTTTTCAAAAAGCCTGGCAGCATCGGCGTAGCGCTTTTCGGAGCCGGCGATGGTCGCCTCGATCAGGTCGACACGCGCCTGCTGGGCGACGGTCAGCTTGCGGCCGCGCAACGCCTGTAACGTTGCAGCTGCGACCTGCCGCCCGTCAAAGGCGCTCTGCAACTCTGCGAGTGTCAGCCAGTCTTCCGTTGTGCGCCGCTCGGGCGGCAGCGCCATCACGCGGCGGCGCTCGGACGCCATGCGGCCGGCCGGCAGCGGCGAGGTGGGCATCAGCCCGAAGCCATCGCGCAGGTTCAGATAGAAAAGCATCTGCTCGCGATCGTCAGGTGTGACGATGACGAGCTTGCGGGGCGCCTGGCCGATGGTGGCGACAGCGCCTTCGCCCTCGTTGACATCGACGCTGCCCTGCGGGTTCGTAAGCGAGACGCGGCCTTCGAGCACGATCATCGAGGTTCTTGCGCCCTCGACGGTCATCGTCCAATCCGTGCCGCGGATAGCGGCTGCGGCGGCCGGCGTCTCGACCGTCAGGCCCTGGCCGCCGCGCTGGGCGCGGGCCCAGATGGTGCCGGACTGCAGGTTGAGGATCGTGTCTCCGGTCTGAGACATCTTCTTGACCTGCAGCGCGGAATTGCGGCCGAGGCGGATCTGCGTGTGATCGGAAAAGAGAATGGCGAGTTGGCCGGTGGCATTGGTGCGCAGCACGTCTCCATCCAGGAGGTCCTGGTTGAGATCGACGACGCGCCAGTTGGTGACATCGACGAAGCGCACTTCCTCGCCGGTCTTGCGGGCGATGACCGAGCCTGCAACCGGGGTGGCGCGCTGCAGCGGCTCGGCTGCAACCGGAAATGAAAGTAGTGTTGACATGAGCGCAAGAGATGTACTTGCGCACAGAAAAGACCTCAGCCCCGACATTTCAGATACCCCCGCACCTTTTTCCCCTTTGGCCAAGCGCGATGTAAAAGTCAAGCTTGCTGCACACGTGTTCTTGCTTTCGCGACCAAGTGTATTATTAGGGAAACACTATTGCGGGGTGGGATTTCCTTTGAGCGATTTTGAAAATTTTGCGGAGCTGCCCTCCAGTTCTCCGTCGACAGACGATATTGGCACGGAATATTTCGACCATATCAAGAAAATCAACGACATATTCTATGATCAGATCAAGATATCTGATCAGAAAGCCGCTTATATCTTTACTTTTATGCTCGCCTTTCTTGTGAGCTCCGTCGAAGTGAGGGCAGTCTTCACCTGGGCGCGCTATGCGCAGGGCACGCCGCAGGCCATTCTCTTCTCCGGGCTCCTGGCCGCAGCCTCGGTCTTTTCGATTCTGTCGGCCATCCTGGTGGTGCTGCCGCGGCGGCTAGACAAATCCACATCGATGTTCTGGGGGGCATGGCCCAGACATCGCGATACCTTCTTCGAGGCGGCGATCCGGCGTGACGAGCGCTATCTCTTCGACCAGTATGTGGAAAATGCCGACATTCTCTCGCACATCGCCCGCAGCAAATACCGGTTCGTGACGATTGCGTTTCGGGGGCTGATGGTGACGGTCGTGGCTTATGTGCTGCTGCTGGTGGCGGCCTGAGGCCACGGTCCGGTTTGCCGTCGCTCCCGGCATGACTTCAGCTTTTGGCAAAGTCCGCCGCTGTGAGGGGAACAGGCTTATAGCCGTTGATGTCGGCGATATCGTATTCCTGGCCGAGCTCGGCCGCGACCAGGACCTTGCCGGATTTCGACATCAGCGCCGGGTCTCGCCAAAGTCCTGATATGACGTGGCCGATGAATTGCGGTGACTCGGAATTGGATAGGTCGAAATATTCGGCGTTCTGCATGACCGCTTCGGTGCGCACCAGGCCGGGATAGAGGGCGACAGCGGCGACATGGTGCGGGCGCAGATCATGGGCGAAGTCTGCTGCCATCTTGTCGGCAGCGGCCTTGGCCATGCCATAGATCGCGTTGCCGTCGTAGAATTGCCCTGCCCAGAATGAAATATTGACGATCAGGCCGCGCTGCGCCGAGATCATGACAGGTGCCACGGCACGCGACATCATGAAAGCCGCCCTCAGTGCCGTGCCGATCATTGCGTCCCATCTCCAGACGGGCTGCTCCCAGAAAGCGCGGGGCCAGGTGAAATCGCCATCCTCAACCATGTTTTCATAGCCGGGCCATGCATTGTTCACCAGAATATCCAGCCTGTTGCCGGCTCTGATCTCTTCGGCCACGCGCTCGGTCTCAGTGTCGTTGCTGTGGTCGCACTGATGAATGACAACGCGTCCGGGCAGGTCCGCAGCCTCGCGCTCGAGCCCTTCCAGCGATCCCACGCGTTTGCCTTCAAGGCTTGCCTCGGAACGCGTCCTGCCGGTCACGTGCACCGTGGCTCCCTCGGCGAGCAGGGCAAGCGCAATCCCGCGGCCGACACCGCGGCTTGCGCCCGTTACCAACGCGACGACATCTTTCATGTTGGCTGACCTCCTATACGCTGGCTGTTTTCAGGCGTGGCGGGTGAGCGCGCATTTGGGCTGCGGTATATCTGGGGGCCGCGCAAAATACGGGCCACCGTGCGATTGTGCATCAAATATTGAGTGCGGCAAACCGCCTACAGTTTTCTTTCCAAGTAGCGTGGCACGATTTCGCTCATTGGCGTTTTCCAGATCGTGGACGAACCGTCCGTTCCCGGCACTTCGTCGGCAAGCTCGAGCCGATCGCATAGAAGCGTTGCCGCCCTAGCTTTTTTTCATTGTGAACGGTCGAAAGACTTCAGGTTTAGCCGCAAGCTCCTCAACGACGGTATCCACAAATGCGCGGACCTTCGGCAGAAGCTGTCGGTTGGAGGGCCAGAGGAGGGAGAGGGAGCCGAATTGTGCCATGTATGAGGTGAGAACGGGAACCAGGCTGCCGTCTTCGATCCGAGGTCGTGCCACATAGACCGGCAAGTGAACCAATCCCATATCATCCAGAGCTGCCCGCAGTGCGGCATCCGAATTGTTGATTGTCAGGCCCCGCGGTAACATGAAACGGTCGTGAGCGGGCGCGAAGGCCCACGGTGCGATCCGGCCGCTGGATGGGTATTTGAAGTGGATGCATGCGTGTCGCGCGAGGTCGCTTGGCGTTTCGGGCTGTCCATGACGACCAAGATATCTGGGGCTTCCACAAATCACGAAATGCTGCTCGCCCAAAGGCCGTGCGATCAGCCCTGAATCAGCCAGGTCGCCGCTGCGGATAGCGATATCAATTCCTTCTGTGACCAGATCGACGACGTGGTCCTCAAAATCGATATCCAACTCGATTTCCGGAAATTTCGCCGCGAAAGCCGGCAGAATGGGCATTAGAAGATGATGGCCCACAATGTGGGGAACGCTGACCCGGAGGCGGCCTCTCGGGCGTTCCCGGCTTTGAATGATGGTCGCTTCGGCATCGTTCAAGTCGTTGATGATGTGCTTGCAGCGTTCGTAAAAAAGAGCGCCTTCCTCCGTCAGACTGACGCTGCGTGTCGTGCGATTGAACAGACGTACGCCCAGATGGCCCTCCAGGCGCACGATCGCCTTTGCAATCGCGGATGGCGAAATGCCGATAATGCGGGCCGCAGCCACGTAGTTTTGTTGTTCAGCAGCGTAAATGAAAGCTGCAATGCTCGTGAGGCTTTTCATCTGTACCTGCATTGAGGAAATTTTGTCCGTTGAGAAATGAAATGCTCCCCAATTGATCGATATTCAAGAAAAAATATCATGCACGTCAACGACGTACCAACCAAGTGATGGTCTTGCGGGAACGCAACAGCAATACGGAAACTCAAATGAGTGTGGCAACAGTTGAACTCGGAAAAGCCGGATCGTGGTCCTCCCTTGCAGTTCTTTTGACGGGATGTTTTCTGACTATTCTCGACCTTTTCATCGTCAATGTGGCATTGCCTGACATTCAGCGCGAGCTTCACGCTTCAAACGCGGAGCTACAGCTCATAATGGTGGCTTATGATGTTCCGTTTGGCGCAATGCTCCTGAATGGTGCGCGTTTGGGGGATCTCTTCGGACGTCGTCGCCTGTTTCTTTTTGGCATGGCGACCTTCGCACTCGGTTCCCTGTTGTGTGCCCTTGCACCATCTCCATTGCTGCTTATCGGTTCACGTGCGATCCAAGGCATCGGAGCGGCGCTTATGATGCCGCAGATCTATGCATCGGTGCGGCTCCTTTTCGAGGGCGATGCTCGCCGGCGAGCCTTCGCGATCATGGGAGCCGTGCAAGGCGTGGCAGGCGCGGCATCGCAGGTTATCGGAGGATATCTGATAGCAATCGACGTCGGCGATCTTGGCTGGCGCCTTGTCTTCCTGGTCAATCTGCCGGTGGCGCTCTATGCGCTGGTCGCGGGACGGTGGATGATCGTTGAAACGAAAGAAGCCTTGTCGAGCAGGTTGGATATCGGAGGTGCTGCTCTGGGAGCTTCGGCACTCAGTCTGTTCCTGTTCCCGTTGATGGTCGGGCGTGAACATCACTGGCCCTGGTGGGCGATTGTCGGACCTTTCATGTCGCTTCCTCTGTTCGTTTATTTCGCCTGGTATGAGATCCAGCTGGCCAGAAAAGGCGGCGTCCCGGTCATTGATATTTCGCTCTTCACAAGGAATGGATTTACATTAGGAATTATCACGACCTTCCTGTTTTTCTCCACGATCAGCTCCTTCTCGCTGTCCTTGACGATATTTTTGCAGGTCGGTCTCGGACGAAGCGCCCTTGAGGCTGGCGCAATTTTCGTTCCGTCAACGGTCGCCTTCTTTGCCGGTTCCCTTTTGTCGGAGCCTGTCGCGAAGAGATTGGGCCATTGGGCCGTGTTTCTTGGCATGCTCGTCTACGCGATTGGTTTGCTCTTCTCGGTCACTGTCGGTTTTGACGGCGGAAACGACACCTTCATGTTGAGCATTTCGCTGATCCTCAACGGGTTGGGCCAAGGCATCGTGATCCCGCTTTTCCTCAATTTGATCCTTTCGACCGTGCCGAACGGCGAGGCCGGCATGGCATCAGGGGCCTATAGCACCATGCAAACAGCCGGCGCGGCCTTTGGAATAGCTATCGTCGGAAACATCTTTTTCAGTGTTCTGGACAGCGTTGGCCCGAAGCCTGGTTCGGCCCTCACGTCTCCCGAGCAGTTCGGATACGCCTTTGCGGTCGCGACGATCTACAACCTGATCGCCGTGATCCTCAGTCTTGTTCTTTTCGCGTGGCTTCAAAGCACATTGTCTCGTCAGGCATCCCCTCTGCATCCGAGCAGGTAACCGGCCATTGGAACTCCTCGCACCACGCTGCCGTCGTGAGTGAAGCGGCGGCGACCGGTTGCCGCCGCCTGTAAGGTTTAGCGCGTTGCCTTCAGCTGGAGGCGGGAGACGCCTGCGGCCAGATTCACGCCGGTTCCGGTTTCGCCGCTGAGCGGCTGCAATGCGAAATTCTTCGAATTTCCCCCCACCAGGGCATTTGCCCCGAGGCCGACACCAACGGACGCGCTGGCAGATGCGCCGACATAGGTGCCGGCGAGAGCGCCATCGCCGACGCGCGTGGGCGCGGTGTTGACGACGATCCAGCTGAGATAGGATTTGCCGGTGACACCGACATCGAGACCGAGCTTGCCGATCGTGCCTGTATAGTGTTCGACCTTGCCGGTATTCTGCTTGAAGCTGCAGTCGATCGCCTTGCTCGAGCCGACGATCATGCCGACCCCGCCGGCGACTTCGCAGGAAAGGGTGCCGAGACGTTGCCGCGGTTCATTTGCGACCTGCTGGGCGGCATGTTTCGGTTGCTTGTGCTGGCTTGCGGCCTCGGCCACGGGCACGAAACCGAGGGAGGCGGCAGCTACTGTTATGATGAGATTCTTCACGAGCGTTTCCTTCCGTACTCTTCTGGGGGACCGTGATAAACGCGTTCAACCCAACTTCGTTCAAACGTCGAAAGGAAACGGAGCGGGCTGCAAGCCCGATCCTTCGGCAGATGTTTGCTCTACTGCTCCAGATCCACTCCGGCCGAGCACTTCAGCTGGGAAGCGTTAGCAGGCTGAGGTTGAGTGAGTGCCGCCTTGCGTTCCTTCTCGGAGCTGCACACCGGAATATTTCCCAGCATAGTGTAGCCTTTCGAAGCCATGCAGCGCGCCATATAGCGGTCCCTGAGGCCACGATTCTGATCATAAGAAATTGCGGTTGCCGGAAGGTCTACTTCACCCACGCGATTACAGGTTGTGTAGTTGCCCACGGTCGAGCAGCTCAGCGTTCCCGGGTTATAATAGCCAGGGCTTATACTTGTCGCCATGCTCTGAGGTATTTCTTGAAGCGAGGCGATCTTGCATTGGTCAGCGGCAAGCTGCCGATCACTCTGCACGGTTCCTGCTTTGTAGGCTACGTAACGCGGACCAACTTGGCAGCCGGCCAGGACAGCCAGCGTAATGCCGACAACGGCTCGTATTCTCATATGATTCCCCCAGCAATCCCACGGTCATCGCGTGTTCCATTTGAGTTTGCAATAAGGAAATTCTACAACTGCCTACCTAACGCACCGGCCTCATCAGTCTCAGGCGCTGACGGCTTCCGTCGAGCCGGAAAAATCGACCGCGGCAAAGGCTGCGGCGATCACTTCCGGGCCGGCATTCGGTTTTGCAGCGTCGGTCGACAGGATCTGGCGGTAGCGACGGGCGCCCGGCAGGCCGGTGAAGAGGCCGACCATGTGGCGGGCGATATGCTGCAGGCGACCGCCCGAGGCGATATGGCGCTCGGCATAGGCCATCATGCGGTCGCGCAACTCGTTCCAGTCGGGCTCACTTGCCGGTGCGCCGTAGAAGCGCTGGTCGATCTCGGAAAGGATCGCGGCATTCTGATAGGCGGCGCGGCCGAGCATGACGCCGTCGACATGGGCGAGATGGGCCTCAGCCTCATCCAGCGTGTGGATGCCGCCGTTGATGCCGATGAAGACATCGGGGAAGCGGGACTTCATGCGGTAGACGATCTCGTAATCGAGCGGCGGGATCTCGCGGTTTTCCTTGGGGCTCAGGCCCTTCAGCCAGGCCTTGCGGGCATGGATCCAGATCGCGTCGGCGCCGGCATCGAGCACGCGGGTCATCAGCGTGGGCAAGGCCTCTTCCGGCTCCTGCTCGTCGACGCCGATGCGGCATTTGACGGTGACCGGGACCTTCGCGACCTTCTTCATGGCGGCGACGCATTCGGCAACCGTCTCGGGCGTCAGCATCAGGCAGGCGCCGAAGGTGCCGGACTGCACGCGGTCGGACGGGCAGCCGACGTTGAGATTGATCTCGTCATAACCATAGGGCTCGGCAATGCGCACGGCCTCAGTGAGCTTGGCCGGATCGGAACCACCGAGCTGCAGGGCGACCGGATGTTCGGTGCCATCGAAGGAGAGCAGGCGCTCGCGCGGGCCATGGATGATGGCATCGGCGACGACCATTTCCGTATAGAGCAGGGCGTTGCGGCTGATCTGGCGGTGGAAATAGCGGCAGTGGCGGTCCGTCCAGTCGATCATGGGCGCAACCGCGAAGACCGGCGCCTTGAAATAGCGCTGGTTTGCTTCTGAAACAGCCGTCTTTGCCGTGGTCATGATCTCAAGTCTTCTTTCGTCCGGTCGTGTGTCCCGTGGCCTCATGTCGTGGCAGAGGCCCGATGCTGCAAGCCCTCGTTGGCGAAAGGCCGGGGCGGGGGCGGCAATGGGACGAGGGCTTATACATGAGGCATGGCGATAAAGCGAGATGGGGTGTTTGAGGGTGCCGGCTGTCATCTGCCTCGAGGCTGTTTCCCGCACTTGACCCAGATGCCGTTTTCCGGGAAGGCAACGGAGGACGATGCTGATTTTCTGATGTCAGGATCGGGCAAAGCCAGAAGGCCGCCAGGCGCATCCATCAGCCGACCTTGCAAAGCGGATCGATGGTCGCCACGCAGCCGCAGCGAAGGAGTGGATCAGCTTCATGGCCGATCATAGCGAAGGGATCAAGGCATTGCTTGCAATGCCCAGGCGAGACAACAGCGCCTATCTGGAAACGCTTCGCCTGGTGCGGGAGGCGTTCGCTGAGGCCGAGGCGGAATTTGGCGGCAAGGTTATTGCGATGACGGACAGCGCCCGAGACGAAGCCGGGAATATCGTCATCATGACCGTGATCAGGCCGGCATAGACAGGCATTGGCGGAATCAAGAGAGGCCCGAGCTGGAATGCTGCGGGCCTTTTTTATTGGAAAGTCTGAGAGAGAAAGGGAAGCGAAACGAGAACAGGGGCGAGAAGATCGCCTGAAATAGAGAGGCAATTGAACCAAAACCCTTCTGCCGCGTTTTGCCATATACAGGAGGATTTCGATGGACAACCTGCTTCTGATCGCCACCCTTTGCGGCCTCATGTCTTTCGCCATGGTCTGGCTCCAGACGAGAGAATAGTTTTCTGCGTCAAAGACTTGGCGCTTTCCCGTCTTCCCACCGGCACCGCTCTTCCCGCGCCGGAATCCGATCTTTTGTACTGCCCTGAAACGATAGTCTTGACTTCTCCGAAAATGAGAACAAAATAAGAACAAATAAACGTTCTCATCTATGTTCTGATGGAGAGTTCGATGGCAGCAAGCCCGAGTTATTCAGGAGCAGCAGACAAGGCCATGGCCTTTGCCGCGCAGTTGCGCGCGGACCGCGAGCGCCACGAAGCGCGCAGGCGGGAAGAACAACGCCGCATCGAGGCGATGCGGCCGATCAACAAACATGTGCTGAAGGTGTTTGGCGGGCAGCAGCTGGCGCTGAAGCTGAATAGCTGAATTGTGGGCCATCCTTGTGAGTGCCCGAACGGGCGGCTGGAATCTGCCGTTCGATATCATAGGTGGGTGACTGACGCGGTGGGATGTGCAAGGCGCCGCCGTCGAGGCATCGCGCGCATTCCCCTGATATTTTTACCATTTTCCGAGTGGGCCGTGGACGGTCTGGAATTTCAGACATAGAAGAATTGCAACTATTTGGGGTGAGTTTCGTGAAAAAGATTTTGTCGGCGCTGTTCGTAAGCTTTCTCGTCGTGATGTTCGGACGGGTGGTTGGAAAACTTGATATCAGCGCGCTCTTGCCGGGAGCGCAGACGCTTGGGGAGGAGATGTCAGATCTTGCCGACAGCAGTCCTTTCGTGCACGCCGTTCTTTCTGATCACATGGATGAAACCCGGCAGATCTACAGCAAGCTGGATACAGCTGGCGAGGATGGAACAAAAAACGCGATCGCAAGCGTGCTCATTAAATATGGTTTTTCGGCACTCGCGCGAACCAGCGATGCTCATGCGATCGACGTGATGAACAAGGGAGGCGTGGCCCTCGATGTCCTTGCCAAGCGCTATCCCAAGGGCTGTCGATATTTCCTTAGGGATGAGATGCCGCCCGGAACGCAGTCCATGCCGGACGTTACAGCGAGTTTCCGGAGTTATCAGGAAGCCCGGCGGGTCGCCTATGAGGATGGCAAATCCCATGAGCCGATCGCGGTGTTGTCGCCGGCGGACGTGTTCGGTGTGGCGATGAAGAAATTGGACGTAAGCTTGGCCGAAATAGGCCTGCTGCTGGATCCCGACAAGATTCCGGAAGTGCAACTCTGCTCGATCCTGAAGAGATTGGTGAATGTGCAGGCCTTGCCGGAGGCGGAGAGGGCTGCCTGGGCGAGGGGTTATATCTCAATGGGAGCAGAGGGATAAGCTCATCTGTCCGGCTGACGATGAAACGGCTTTTAGAAATATAACGATTGCAACTATTTGGGGTGGGGTTTCATGAAGAGATTATTGTCGCTGGTGGCTGCGATGGCGCTGCTTGGTTCGGGCGCAATCGCGCAAGATGCCAAGGAAGATCCTGTGGATATGGTGATCCGATTGACCGGACGGATAAATCCTTATCTACAGGCCATTTATCGGGATCACAGGGATATCGTACTGAAAGTCTACGCGGAGACGGGCCGTCAGAAATGGGTTGAACAGAAGAAAACCCTTGCGACGGTCATCGACAGGTATGGCACTCCGGCCCTCTCGCGCGCAGGCGACAGTGCCGTGATTGCAGTCATGGACAAGACGGCCGCGCTTGCCGATATCGTGGCCGCCAAATATCCCGAAGGCTGCGAGTATTTCTTCACCGGCAATATGCCTGACTGGTATTCCGTTGTGGAAGTCAGAAACGGTCGGATGGATGATCTGCGAGCGAAAACCTATGCTTATGAGGATGGGAAACTCCGCGCTCCGGTTGCCTTGATGTCCGGCAAGGAGCTGTACCGGATCATGACGCGGTACCTGGGAATGACCGGGAGCGAGATAGACAAGGTGCTGAAAGCTCCTGCCGGGGTGAGCGACCAAGACATGTGCTCGATCGCAAAGAAACTCTATAACGTACGCGCTTTGCCAAAAGAGCTGCAGGGCGATTGGGGCAGGGCATTGCTCTCGCTGGGTCCGTCCCCGGAGAAGCAAAAGCCTGCCGCAGATGCGAAGCCCGCATCGGACTCGGCTGCGCAGGAAACGAAGGCTGGCTCCTTCGAAAAGGAGATGCAGGTTCTCGCCGGTATCAATCCTTTCGTTCACGCGGTCTTCATGGATCACGAAGCTGAAACGCGGCAGCTGTTTGCCAAGGCCGAAGCCTCGGGGGGCAATATCGATCCGCGAGCGCAAGCAGCTGCCATGGTGGCCAAATACGGCAATCCTGCGCTGTCGCGGGCAAGCGATGCCATTGCGATCGATGTCTTGAAGAAGACAGCTGCGCTCAACGAGGCTCTTGCGCGATACTATCCGCAGGGCTGCAAGGACCTTATGAGTATGCGGGTGTCTCAGGCCGCACAGGCTGTTCCCCAGATCAAGGAGAGCTATTGGCAAGTTATGGAAGCCAAGCGCCTGGCCTATGAGGACGGCAAGACGCGCCCGCCCGCGGCGGTGAAGCTGACCGCGCAGGAAATCCTGCAAATGATCACACAGCATCTGGGTGTGACAGCAGAGGAAGCTGGCAAGCTGACGAAACTTGCCGAACTCAGCGACGAAGAGGCTTGCTCGATAACGATGAGGCTTAACGCAATAGATCCCGTGCCGGAGGCGCAGCGCGGCATCTGGGCGAGAACTGCAATGTCGTGGAGCGGCTGAGCGGTGCCGCTGGGAGCCGTTTCACCGCCCAATATCGGCGGAATTTGCGAGCGGGTACGCCAAATCACGCTCGCAGGCCCGGTTAAGCCAGCGAGCGTGAACGGCAGTTGCGACAGACGACCGGTCTTGCGCCTCAACGCCGCTGGAAGATCTTGACGAGCTTCGGGGTATAGCGACGATTGCTGAGGTCGAGCGTGTCCTGATAGGTGGCGCGACCGGAGACGAGGGCCTTCAGATACCGGCTGCAGGCAACGCGCGGGGCGTCCTTCTCCGCTACGTTCATGACGACAGCTGCGTTGCGATGCCAGGCGGCATCGGTTGCACTCATACGCTTGGTGCACATGTTCAGAACTTCGGTCCGTGCCCGCGGGCTGCCCTGCAGCATCGTCACCGTTGCATCGTATTCCTGCTCGGTCGGCGCGCAGCCGGCGAGAAGTCCTGTGGCAAGCAATATCATTGCAATGTAAGCGCGCATGATTATCCCTCAATATAATGCGGCAGCATTTGTGCTGTGATGGCGGGGCTTCTTTATTTTGATTCTCGCCTCGCGGGAATTATACGCGTGGGATTTTTTGATTTATTCTAAATATAGTTGAAAATTGCGGACGTGGATGACGCGCGCGTGGCAGCGGTGCTGTCAATCGACCCCGAGGTGCAGATGCCGGTTATTTGCGCGCAGCGCTTTCTCCCGCCGCATCAATGATGATGCTGGCTCCTGCCTCATCGATGATGATGCTGGACGGCGGCAGGCCCTGGATGGCGAAACGGCTTTCAAGTTCGGTATTCCCGGTTTTCCGCAGGATCTGCTGCCTGTCCTGCATGATCCTTATCGCCGTCAGCAATGCGTCTTCGCGGCGCATGCCGCGTCTGAAGAGGGCAAGTGCCTTGCTGGCGGCCTGTGCGAACAGTTCCGGCGCTGCGGCCTGGTCATATCCGGCGCTTTTGAGCACGCGTGAAAGCAGGTTGATATCGTCGCCGTCGAGAAAGGCCTGATGGATGGAGGAAGACATCGCGTCCTCCTTTCGGTCGGGGCCAGGGTGTGGATGCCCTTAACCAACAGCGCCCGTAAAGATGGCTGCCGGCCAGGCAACATGCGCCTGTTTTACCAGCGCGGCAACGGCGGATAACTAAATAAAAATAAATGTAACCTTGTTATGAACACAAACATAGCTTATCTTTCGAAAATCGAATTTGCTTCGTTAGCTTCGTTTTTGCGCAAAGGCGCATTGGCTAATCTTCCCTCTCAAGCTCGACCATTTACTGCACGCATCCAGCGGGCGCGGTAATTCTATGCGATTGAAAGGAAAATCGTTATGAATACAGGTATTGTAAAGTTTTTTAACACGGCAAAGGGCTTCGGCTTCATCTCGCCTAAGGATGGCTCGCCTGACGTGTTCGTTCATATTTCCGCTGTCGAACAGTCCGGCATGTCCTTCCTGCGTGAAGGCCAGTCTGTGAGCTTCGATCTGGTGCAGGACCCCCGCAGCGGCAAGAACGCCGCGCAGAACCTCGCCTCTGAATAAACAATCGGCTCGCACCCCCGCTTTGACCACGGATGTACTGGCACTGCGGACTTGCGAACCCTGGAAAGGTCGGGCCAGCCCCGGCCTTTTTATTTTTCAGCAATTTTTTCCGGGAGAAAACCATGAGCAAGACAGACGCGGCACAGCTCCTTCGACGTGCCGAGCGCCAGCTGGCCAATACCAGCGGCGGCGGGCATCTTGGAGGCACGAATTTCGGTCAGGCGCTGGACGCCAAAACATCGTCGGCCAAAGACAAGAACGATAAAAGCCGCAAGCCGCAGCGCGGAAGATAAGGCCCGGCGGGCCACCCCGTCAGGTAAAAAAAGCGCTCAGCCATACGAGGTGGCTGAGCGCTTTTTTATTGCCGCCGCACTGGGTCTACAGCTTCTCATAAGAAATCCGCGACCGCGCCTCAATATCCAAAAATTCGGACCATCAAAAATTAAGGGAGACCGGCTTTGCAGCCGGCCGACCGGCGCGGTAACCGTTGGCCACCCCGTCGACAGCAGCGGCTCAATGCTTGCTGTCGCTGATAGCCGGATGGGCCATCTGGAAATCGCCAAGGAGGGTGATCGCCTCCATGACGACAGCGTTGGTCGTCGGTGAAGGGTCCTGCGCCAGGATTTGCGCATCGGCGCGCAGGCGCTCGGCCAGACAATCCATGGCCTTATGTGCCTTATCGCCCTGCTGGCGGGCAATCACGGCTGAGAATTGCAGCGCGTCGCTCAGAAGCTTGAGGGTCTCCAGGCGCTCTTCGAGCGACATATCGTTTATCGGAGGCTGAGTGGTCATGGGCGTAAAAGCCGCGCTTGCGGGGTCAGGGGAGATGACACCGGCTTACTGGTACCGCGAGCGGCGGACGGCAGGCTTGGGTTTGGGTTTTGCTGCCACGGGCTCGCGCACCTCCTCGGGGCTGCTTGCCTCACGCTCCAGCCGCAAAGCGCGCAGCTTCGCCGTCTTTGCATCGCGCTGGCGCGCCTCGGCCGCCATGATCGCATAGGCCGCGTGAGGCGGCTCATCGGCCTTGCGGGCGGGCGGGCGGCCCGGTTGTTTGAAAAAGCGCTCTTTGGTGGCTGCCATGGTGTTTCCTAGCGCCGGGGGACAGGCCCGCAACGGGCTTGTCGAGAGAGGGGATTTGGCTCGGCGCCGACGCGCGCTAGGACAAACTTTATCCTATCCAAACTAGGCTTTTGGCGGGCTTTTACAAGGGCCGTCGCGCCCTTCCGGATGCAGCTCGGCGCATCCCTCGGGTCGACCTCCGGGGGATCGCAAGGGGCGACCCTGGGGGATCGCAAGCGACCTCGGGGATCGGCTCGACCCTGGAGGATCGCAAGCGACCTCGGGGTTAATGCAATGTCGACTTGTTGCTCGAATGGCTCAGCTCGAAGCGCCCGAGCAGGTTCATGGCCTCGGCAATGACATCAATGGCGACCTCGGAGCGATCGGTCGATATTGCAGCGCCATCGCGCAGCAGCCTGTCGGCCAGTTCCTCCAGCGGCTTGCAGAGCATGTCGCCTGCCTGCCTGGCGACGATCGCCGAAAAATGCAGCGTCTGGCTCAGCCGCCGCAGCGTATCGGCGCGCTCCTCTGTACTCATCTCTTCAATACGCTTCGGTTTTTTCATGCGCGCTCCTTCGAAAGGTGGCGCATCCAGATGGCGACGCGGTCGCCGAACAGGCCATTAGGGGTAATCTAGAGCATTTCCGTTTTTATTCGAATCATGAAGATGCTCTATCTCTTTGTTTCACGCAGTTCCTGACGCAAAATCGCTGCGCAGTTTTGCCGGAAATACTGCTGCCGGCGATCACGCCCGCTTTGTCGTCAGAATAGCGGGCGTGGCGGGGTAGGGGTGACAGACGGTCAGGCTATCGGCCCTGGAAAATCTTGATCAGCTTCGGGGTATAGCGGCGGTTCTGGATGTCGAGCATGTCCTGATAGGTTACGCTGCCGGAAACGATCGCTTTCGTGTATCGGCTGCAGGCAATTTTCGGAGCGTCCTTCTCTGCCACGTTCATCACGACAGCGGCGTTGTGGCGAGCCTTCTTGTCGGAAAAGCCGAGGCGCCTTATGCACTCATCCAAAAGCCCGTTTCTCTCACGCTCGCTGCCTCGCAACACTCTGACGGCTGCGTCATATTGCTTCTCGGTCGGCACGCAGCCGGTGAGCAATCCGGTGGCGATCAGTGTCATTGCAATATAGGCGCGCATTATTATCCCTCAATATAGTGCGATAAGCGTCGTATCCTTATTTTGATTCTCGCCAAGCGGGAAATATACTTTGCTTGCTTCCGTGTTTTTTCTATCACTGGTTTGAAGTTGGTCGGGCTGTCCGCGAGGCGGCCGGCAGTTTTTCAGCAGTTCATTGCGCCTCGGCCGTCTGCTGATAGGCCCTCGCACGCTCCTTCGCCCGCACCGCTTTCACCACAAGCACACCCGCCACGACCAGCCCTGCCAGCATCACCCCACCAAGCATCAGCAAATTCGGCTCCACCGGCAGCGACGCGCCCGTGCCCGCGCCACCCGACGCCGAGATTGCAATCGCAGCGCCCGCCTTCTGCAGCGTCACGGCAGCCTTCCCCGCCCTGCTTGCCTCGTCCGCCAGCGCCGCCTTCACATCCACGCCCGGCTGCCCACGGAGATACATCGCAACGGCCTTCGCCTCGATCTTCGCCACCCGCGCCGACCAGCCCTTGCCGTAGGTTTTCCAGATCGCCAGGCTTTGCATGAAGCTCAGGCGGCGGGCGCAGAGGGCTTTGATTTCCCTGGTGCCGGCGGTTGCGGCCTTGGCGCGGGTGAGGGGGCCGGGTTTGCCGTCGGCGGGGGCGCCGATGACGGTCTGGGCGTCGCGCAGGGCGCGGACGGGGCCGGAGTTGACGGCGTAGTCGAAAGTGGCGAGGTCGAAGCCTGGGGGCAGGGTGTCGCCGCCGATTTCATCCCAGTATTTCGCCCTGTAGATGAGTTTGATGTCGTCGAGCGTCAGGTTGCGGATGTCGAGATTGGGGAAGGCGGCGGCCGAGATGCCGTATTTGGTGCCTTTCAGCGTGCCCCTGCCGATCTTGCCGCCGGTCCAGTTGCCGGGGTCAGTGCGTTCCAGGGAGAGGCCGCCTTCGGATTGCAGGGTGATCGAGAGGCATTCGGGGAAATTCGCGCTGGTCATGCCGCGTTCCTTTTTTAGTGGATCGCGACAAGTTTCTGATGGCAACGGTTGTGCCTGTTGCATGACGATCTCTGGCGGGACACCTGGCAATCAGGCTCGCGCGCTCACCCTCTCTCCGGGGCGATTGAGGAGGGCTCCCATCGCTCTCTGAGAATGGGTGGCAGGCGGGTTTACCCGAAGCGTTGCCGGGATTTTCTGCAGGCGCGTTTCGGATCGAAACGTTCGGCGAGTGCTCTCATTTCGGGTGGGAAGAGTGACCGCCGCCTCCGTTACAGGAGAACAGAGTGGGGCGCGGCGGCCGGCTTTTGAGGGCCTGTATCAGAACCACGAGCCGGAGAGATCGTTCCGCAAAAAAGCCTAATCAAATAGGGCTATGGGATGGTTCGCAGGGGCCTTACGGCTCCTGCAATTCGCCTCTTTCACGAAGCTTCAGGATGCCGAGCTGGATGACCTTTATGAGATCGGCCTGCAGGGGGCCGCGACTCTCCTGATATTCTTCCAGGGTCGGTTTGGTGACGGTCACATAGGCGAGCGCCGATACGTGATCATCCTTCACCGCCTGGGCGCCGAGATCCCAGATGCGGTCAAACAATATGCGGTCGAGATCCTGGCGTGACATGCTACTTCTTTTCCATTCCATATCTTCTTATTGGCCATATCTTCTTGTCGGCCTTGACGCTGACGTCGCGGCAAGAGCGGACCGCAGGCGATCAGCCAAAAAACAGCGGCCGAGGCTCAGCAAGCGCGACATTGACGGCAAAAGCCCACCACATGATGTGGTTCTCGGTTGGGTACCGGGCGCTCGCAGTTCGGAACGAGCCTGCCGCAACGTTTGGGCCGGCTTCAAAAAGCACAGCTTCACGGGCTGGATAGAAGAGCCGACCAGCTATGCACATGGTCACATCTCCCAGCGGAAGGCGAGTCAATTTTTACGCGAGACTGTTATGGCCGTTGATCGAAAACCCGGCCGCTCCGCGTCTCAGAAGACGTCGGCGTAACTGGCTGATCCCATCAGCGTGCTTTCCTTCAGCAGCACCCCTTGCGCCACCGTGCCGGTCGCAAATCGCACCAGGCGCACATCGGGCATGGATTTCAGGCGCTGGGAGAAGGTGTTGACGGGCGGCAGGAAGCTTTCGCGGTAGCCCTGGTCGATCGCCCATTTACGGAAATCCTCGAAGAGTTTTGCGGTGCGCAGCCAGCCGCCGGCGGGTTCGCTCAATGCCGGCTCGACGCGGATATCGAACCATTCGTTGAGCGGGTCGAGCAGCAGCCAGGCGTTCAGTGCCTCCTTCGAGCTTTCGGGCATGGTGTAGCCCCCGTTGCGCTTCAGCCGCTGGGCGCCTGACACGGCAAAGCCAAGCAGCAGTTCCAGCTCTTCCCTTGCGATGCGCTCGGCAATATCGGGGATGACCTCATGCTCGGGAATGCTGCGGTTGAACTGGATGACGACGAGGCGGCGGCGGAGCCCCCGGTCGATACCGCCATTGAAGCGCGGCAGGGTGTTGGTGGTGAAGCAATGCAGCGCCCGGGGAATGAAGCTCTGGACATCCTTGTAGAGGCTGCGACCTTCGATAGGGTTGCCGGTCACGGCCGCCTTGAATTCCTCGCCTGATATGGCCGCGGCACTCAGCTCATCGGCGACGTTCGCCGCCTTGCCGGCGAGATTGATGATGCGTTTCTCATCATTGAAGAAGGCGGGCGAGATGGAGGAGACGGCGCCTTCAGGCAGCAGCGCGCGGAAGAGCGCGGCGATGGTGGATTTGCCGTTGCTGGCGGTTTCGCCGAGCAGGATGAAGGCCTTCGGCTGGCGGATGCGGGTGGCAAGGCCGAAGGCAGCAGCACCCAGCATTTCGGCCACGAGATTGATCTTGTCGGCAGCATCAGGGTCACCCTGAAAGGCGCCGTGGAGCAGCTTGTGCAGCAGCGATCCCTCGGGCGGATGGCTTTCCGTGTGGCTGAGATAATCGGCCGATATGGTGAAGCGGAAGCGATCGTCAGGGTCATGAGGGCGGCGGATCAACTTGCCGGTCTCATCCAGCGTGATGGTGCAGTTCAGCGCGTTGACGCCGATGGCGGGATTGCCGAAGAAGCCGGCTTCGGCAGTGCGCGTACCGAACTCGTTGACGATGCCGTCGATCATGTGCCTGCCGAGCTTCAGCGGCTTTTCCTTCGGGCCGACGCCAATAGCATCGAAGGCATGCATGGCCAGGCGGATCTTCTGTTCGGGAATGGGGCGCCAGGCGGAGGGGCCATAGGCCCAGAATTTGCCATCGGCG
Source organism: Rhizobium sp. 01T437 (assembly GCF_056398505.1). Classification (NCBI taxonomy): domain Bacteria; kingdom Pseudomonadati; phylum Pseudomonadota; class Alphaproteobacteria; order Hyphomicrobiales; family Rhizobiaceae; genus Rhizobium; species Rhizobium sp. 01T437. The sequence continues at coordinate 144,800 of NZ_JBFTPM010000011.1, read as the reverse complement.
CGGACGATCCGCCCGCCGCAGGCTTTCGCCAGATGCTCGTTGAAGATGCGCGCCAGCCAGACTTCGGAGCCGAAAGGCTGGCTCGGAAACCATTCCGGCATGCTGTCTATGCCATCGGCGCCCGGTGGCAGCGCCTCCGGTGCGTGCTGGTCCTGCTCTTCTGCTGATGGCGGCGCCTCGACCGGGGCGGGCGCATGGCGGCGGATGGTGGCGCGCATGAAAGCATCGAGCTCAAAGCGCGTCCAGCCGGCATCGACGGCATCGGCACTATCCCAACTGCGGCAGGGAAGGCGGCCCGCCTGCCAGTCGGAATAGGTGAAATACTTGAGATCAGAGGCGGCTCCAGTATCGGTAAAACCTGTCAGCCGGACGCGTGCCCCGAGGGCGGAGAGAATGGCGGCGATCTCGTCTGCCGTCGAAAGGCCGGGCGCATCGAAATCCGGCCAGATCACCACATCGCGGCCTGATAGCGGCGACCAGTCTGTGTGTTTGACGCCCTGCGTGCCGCCGGCCCAGGAGAGCACGGTGCGGCCGGATTTCTGCGCCAGCCTATCGCGGCATTTCTCGCCCTCGACGACGATCACCTGCTTCGCCTTGCCGAGAGCTTCGAGGCCATAGAGCGGGCGCGGCTTGGGAAAGGGGTAGCGGCACCAGGTCTCCTTGCCGTCGGGCAGACGGGCGAACATGACCATCGGCGTTTCCTTGCCGCCATCGGAGAGATCATGGCGCAGCACATAGCCGATCAGCGCGCCATCGGCCTGCCGATAGGGAAAAACCATGGAGGGAGCAAAGGAGCCCCATTCGGAGCGGTCGCCCTTGCGCTTGGGATTAAAGAGGCGGATGCGGGCGCCTGATCTGACCGGCTCGGATGGAGGGGGCAGCGGCGCGATGCCCTCGTAGGGGTCGCGCAGCTGCGGCGCGCGCGGCGTGCTGTTCGGCCTGATATGGCTGCCATCGAGATGGCTGACGCCATCGAGAATGCGGATGGCTTCCGCGAGATCGACGCCCTTGATCTGTCGCACGAAATCCAGCACATCGCCGCCGGCGCCGCAGCCGAAACAATGGAAGCGCTCGATGCCATCCTGCCCCCTGAAGATGGTGAAGGAGGGCGTCTCCTCGGCATGGAAGGGGCAGCAGGCGACATGCTCATGCCCGTTTCTCTGCAGCCTGCAGCCATAGTGCGCCGCTGTCTCGGACAGCGACACATCGCGGCGAAGCCGTTCGAGATCTGCAGGCATGTTGCGGCTCTTGCAATGGATGTTGTCAATATCGCAACATGGCCGGCGCAAAACGGGCGGCGGCCATGGTCATTTCGTGCGTTTTCGGGGATTAACGGGAGGCAGTGCTCGGAAACTTGCCTTCCAGCACCAGCCGGTAGCCGCGGCGATAGCCGACATTGGCAATACCGATGCCGGAGCCTTCGAGCTTCTGGCGCAGGTGGCAAAGGGCGACCTTGAAGGCGAGATACATCCTGTCCGGCGAGGGGCCGCCATCGGGATCGTCGATATACATGGCGGTGAAGATGCGCTCGGTGATGACGGGCAGGCCCTTGCCCTTCCAGACCGCCTCGAAAATACGGCCTTGCATCGGTGTCAGGCCATAGTGATCGATGACGATCTCCGGCTGGGGCGTGGTAACCGGCTGCTTGCAGCAGGGGCAGAGCAGGGGCTTGGTGATGGCGAGCGGGGCGGGCGCGGGCGCGGTGGTCGAGCGTGTCGTGATCGTCTGCATGTAGGTCCTCACTGGATCTGGAACTCTTGTGACAATGCGAATTGGTTCGCCGGTGCGGCCGGTGCCTATGACGGGGCCATCACCATCGCGCGGATGCGGTCTTCGAAGAGGGCGAGGCGGCGCAGCCGGTTGGCGAGATGCACGAGGTCGTCGACATCATCGCCATCGATGAGCAGCAGAGCCTCGCCGGCGGCCGCTCCACCATGCATGACGCAGCGCCCGACCAGCGCATCGATCAGCTCCGATTGCGCCAGCATGGACAGCGGCTCCTTACGCATCCTCCTCCTCCTCCGGCATCAGGTCGGAGAGGGTCAGCGAAACGCCAAGGCGTCTTGCCGCCAGCAGAAGCATCAGCTGGTCGCGGCCGTTGATGAGGCCACGCTTATCGCGCAATGCCCGCGAAATCTTGGAGCGATGGCGCTTGAGCTCGGCTGCGAGCTCGCTTGGCGTCAGCGCCAGTTTGGCGGCGACTTTCTGCCAGGGCGTCGGGGCCTTTGCCATGCTGATCTTCCCTCCTGCCATGTGGCTCTTGTTGTTGGAGTTGAGATTATGTTGTCGAAATCGCAACGTCAATCGTAAATAGGAAAAAATACCTATCTTTTGCGTTTCAGTACAGGAGGGCACATTTTCGGCGGAAAGGCGGGTCGTGTTGCAACTTGAACAGATCAACCATGTCAAAGGTTGACGGCAAAAAGCCCGGTGCGGTTGCTTGCGCCTCGTTGCGTTTTTTGCAACAAATAAGCAACGCTGCATATGTGCATGGGGACACTGATGGGGAAACTCGATGGCTGAGATCGACGGCAACTGGTTTCACAACCAGCTTGATGAAAGGGGGCAATCGCTGCGCGCGCTCGCCCGCCATCTCGGCAAGGATGCCTCCGCCGTCTCCCGCACCTTCTCCGGCAAGCGCCGCATGACGATGGAGGAGGCGGCCGAGATCGCGTCCTTCCTCGGCGTATCCGTGACCGAGGTCATGCATCATGCGGGGATCACGCGTGAAGGCGAGGGGCTGGGGCCGAAGATCCTGCTCTCGGCCGTGATCGGCGAGGATGGCGAAGTCCGCTCGCTTCCCGAGCCGCAGCCCTTGCCGCAGGCCGTGCTCGACAAGGCGCAGCTCTCGATCGGCGCCGGCCGCAACCGGCGGATCATCGCCGCCCAGGTGCGGGCCTCCTCCGGCGCGCTGTCGATCTGGGACGATGCCGTGCTGCTCTTTGCGCCCACCGATGGCATCGAGCCCGGCGCAATCGGCGCGCTTTCGATCTGCGGCCTTTCCGGCGGCAAGCAGATCCTCGCCAAGCTCGACCGCGCCCGCAAGACCGGCGAGGCGAGGGTGGTAACGCCTGCGGGGAAGATCGAGGAGGCGGTGCTCACGACGGCGACGCCGGTGCTGGTGTTGATACCTTAGGGGCGGACAGCGGCGCGTTGCAGCTGGGACAATGACGCCGCCGTCTCGACTGGCGGCGTTGAAAGAAGACCCCGCCCCAAACCCCTCCCCACAAGGGGGAGGGGCTTAATCCGCTGCACCCGCTTTCCAAAATCCTCGATGTTTCGGGAGAGGTAAGGCGGTGCCGCGAGGAGTCCCTCCCCCTTGTGGGGAGGGGTTGGGGAGTGGTTTTCAATGTTGAATAACCGGGCTGAAGGTCGTTTTGCGCCGCGGCCTGGGCGGCGCGAAGCGTCGGAAGACGACGCCGCGATCGATCAGGCCGACATCGAGGCTGCAGAAGTGCACGACATAGTCGCCGTGTCCCAGTTCGGCTGACCCGATAAGTTCGCCGCTCAGGTCTTCCCTTCTGCTCGGTCTCGCCACTGTCTCGCTGACGGCAATGTCGTTCCAGGCAAGCTTCCCCTGAGCTGCCGCCAACGCAATCCACCCCCAACCTCCCTTGGAAATAATCCGCCCAGCGCTAATTCATGGTGCAGGAATGGCCGTTCATCAGGCCCGGGCGATCAGCTGTCGATGCACTGCGTTCAGTCATGCGCTTGCGGCTGAAGGGGATAGGAACGGCCTCGAAGGCGGGTTGGATGGACATTGAGTCAAATGGCTCCGTTCGGGCGGGAACGGCAGAGAGCGATAGCGAACATCCCTACCGGGTTCTCTTCGACTCTATCGATGACGGCTTCTGCACCATAAAGGTGCTGTTCGATGACGAGGGTGGGGTGCGGGACTATCGTTTCCTGCTCACCAACCCGGCCTTCGAGCGGCAGACGGGGCTGAAGGAGGCCACCGGGCGGACGATGCGGGAGCTTGCGCCCGATCACGAGGAATACTGGTTCGACATTTACGGCCAGGTTGCGCTGACGGGCGAGCCAGTTCGTTTTGCGCATCAGGCCGATGCGCTCGGCGGGCGCTGGTACGAGGTCCATGCTTTCCGCATCGGCGTGGTCGAAGAGCGGCAGGTCGCCATCATCTTCCGCGATATCAGGGACAAGAAGCAGGCGGAAGCGGCGCTGCGCGAAAGCGAGGTGCAATACCGGGCGCTGTTCGATTCCATCGATGAGGGTGCCTGCATCATCGAGCGGCTGCCTGTCGGCGCCGATGGGCTGCGCGACTATCGCTATATCGCCATGAACAAGGCGATGCAGGGGATGTTCGGCATTGCCGATCTCAGCGGCCGCACGATCCGCGAATTCTTCCCCGACGAGGTGGAGGACTGGTACGACGATTACGACCGGGTGCTGACGACGGGCGAGCCGATCCGCTTCGAGCGGGAGTCCGAGCCGCAGGAGATGGTGCTGGAGATGTTCGTCTCGCGCATCAGCGAGAAACCGCCGCGTCTGCTTGCCGTGATGCAGGACATCACCAAGCGCAAGCGGGCGGAGGAGGCGCTGCGGCGCAGCGAGGAGCGTTCGCGCGCGCTCGTCAATGCCAGCTCCGATGCCGTCTACCGCATGAGCCCGGACTGGCAGGAGATGCGCCAGCTCGATGGCCGCGGCTCCCTCTCCGATGTCGAGGGGCCGACGGTGCGCTGGATGGACGATTATCTTTTTCCCGAGGATCTGCCGCAGATCCGCATGGCGATCGCCCACGCCATTCGCGAGCGTCGGCCCTTCGAGCTGGAGCACCGCGTGCGCCGGGCCGATGGCGAAGTGGGCTGGACCTTCTCGCGCGCCATTCCGGTCTTCGATGCCAGGGGCGAGATTGCCGAATGGTTCGGCATGGCCGCCGACGTGACCGAGCGGGTGAACGCCCGCCAGCGCCAGCAGATGCTGAACCACGAACTCGGCCACCGGCTGAAGAATGTGCTGAGCCTCGTGCAATCGATCGCCAACCAGACCTTTCGCCAGGCCGATAATCTCGTGGAAGCTGCCGAGACCTACAGCTCGCGCCTCGTCTCGCTCGGGCGCGCGACCGATATCCTGACGGAGACCGCCTGGGCGGATGCGAGCCTGCACAGCCTCGCCCAGGCCGGACTGATCTCTGTCGGCGATTTCAGCGAGCGCATCCGCATCTCCGGCCCCAATCTCGACCTTGCGCCGCAACAGGCGCTGATGCTGACGCTGACGCTACACGAGCTTGCGACGAACAGCTTGAAATACGGGGCGCTGAGCAAAGAGACGGGGGTGGTGGATCTCACGTGGGGTGTGAAGAAGGATGCCGGCGGCGAAGGGCAGTTCACGCTGGAATGGCGGGAGAGCGGTGGGCCGGAGATCAGTGCGCCGGCGCGGGAGGGGTTCGGGACGCGGATGATCGGGCGGTTGCTGCCGGCTTCGTTTCAGGGGAAGGCGGAGCTGAGTTATGAGGAGGCGGGGTTTGAGTTTCTGCTGGAGGCGCCGTTGGGGGAGGTGATTAAGGTGCGGCGGTGACAAGGTTCCAATTGGAGACGTATTCCCAACCAGCAATGACCCTCGGCTCTTAGAAACTACGTCCTTGGAGCGATATTCGAAGAAACGACCTTTCTAGCTGCATCTTTCGTTCGGCGGGAGGAGACGCAGACCGGTACGGTCATCTACGGCTGCACGACTAGGATGAGTGAGCAGCGGCCAACGCCTCGCTGCATTAATAGACATTGCGGTCTTAAAATGGATGTGCCGGGCGCGGTGTTCACGCCCGGCGCTTTCTTTTTGTGATGACAGTTCAGGCCGCAGGCGTCGCGACCACCGGCTCTGCCGCAAGCGCTTTGCGCAGCTGCTCTTCCTGCTCCGGCGAGAGCGAGGAGCGCAGGATGGTGGCGTGTTCGCCCTTGAATTCGGCCAGTACCTTTTCCGGCTGCACCTTGCGCAGCAGCAGGAAGAGGGCGGAGCTGTTGATGGGGATGGTGTCGGCGAGTTTCTTGATGAGGTCGTCGTCGATGCCGTAATCGGTCATCGAGCCCGCGAGCGCACCGGAGCCTGCGCCGAAGGCGCCGCCGAGGACCATGCCGGCGAGCGGATTGAGGAAGAGCAGGCCGACGAGCGTGCCCCAGAGTGCGCCGGAGAGGCCGCCGCTTGCAGCACCTGCGGCCGTGAGATTGACGCTCTGCTTGAGGCGCACCTTGCCGGCGGGGTCGCGCACGGCGATGACGGCATCTTCGAGATCGACGAGATATTCCTTCTCAAGCTGGACGAGCCGGTTGAGCACGGCATCCGCCTTGTCGGCGGTATCGAAACCAAGCACCACGAATTCTGACATGGCTTTCCCTCCTGTTGGATTACAGATGCGGCAGATAGGCGCCGGCGGCGCTCTGTCCATAAGGCGGCCGCCATTTGCTAGGGCTAGCACTCACATGTGAGAGGGCGATGAAGGGTGGGGCCGGTGCCGTCAATTGAAGCCGCGCACCTCGACCGGTGCCCGGCAGGCGATGGCGGCCTTGCGGCCCCAGGCGAGCGCCTCGTCCATATCGGCCGCTTCCAGCACCCAGAAGCCGCCGATGTGTTCCTTGGTTTCGAGGTATGGTCCGTCGGTGACGAGCAGCTTGCCGTCGGGCTGTGCCCGCACCGACATTGCCTTGCTGACCGGGTTGAGGCCGCCGACGAAGAGCCTGACGCCGGCGGCCACCATCTCTTCGTTCAACACGTCGATATCGCGCATCGTCGCATCGTCTTCCTTGCAGGGGGCGTAATCGTCGGGGAGGTGGATGGCGACGAGATATTGGGGCATCTGTTTCTCCTGTGATGTCAGGCTGGCCGGCTGGCCTGGCTTCATTCTACAGACGAATGGGCGGAACGGAATTCGACAGGTTGTTCGAGAGATTTTGGATCCTGCGGGCGGATCGGCTATAGGAATTCTGCTTCCGGATTCCGCCCGGCGGCGGCGCTCGCTGCCGCAAAAACCTGCGCAAAGGTCTTCTCATGCCGCTTCTCGATGCGAATTTAGCCTTTCCCATCACCCATCCCGATGGCAGGGTTTCGAAGACGACGATATACCTGAAGAATGTCATCGATCATCCGCGCATGGAGATCGGCGATTACAGCTACTTCACGCATTACGGAAAGCTCGAGGAGACGGCCGAGATCCTCGCGCCCTATCTGGGGCGGGGTTGCCGGGAGCGGCTGGTGATCGGCAAGTTCGTGCAGATTGCCCGCGGCAGCTATTTCATCACCAGTTCGGCCAATCATCCGATGGGCGGCATCACCACCTATCCGTTCCGCATCTTCAAGCCGGAAACCTTCGGCTACAAGGATCTGCCGGTGAAGGATACGGTGGTCGAGCACGATGTCTGGATCGGCCACGACGCTGTCATCATGCCGGGTGTCACGATCGGTGCGGGCGCGATTGTCGCTGCCGCTTCGGTCGTCACCCGCGATGTACCGCCCTATGCTGTGGTCGGCGGCAATCCGGCACATATCATCCGCATGCGCTATCCTGTCGAGGTCATCAGCGAGATCCTCGACCTTGCCTGGTGGGACTGGCCGATCGACAAGATCGAAGCCAATCTGCCGGCGCTGGAAAGCGGCGATCTCGCGGCGCTGAAGCGGGCCTGAACGGACAGGCGATGCCTGCGATCGCCGGCGCCCTTCCAATTGTTCTCGGTGGCGCTATCCTCGACAAAGACAGGGTGTTGCAATCGCATATGATGGGATCAGGTCGAACCATGCTTTCATGCGGCCGGACGCCAATGGCCGATAGCGGCCACGTCGCCAATCGTTTTCAGCCCGCGCCCGATGGCGGGATGCGCGCATGCTGATGCCGGATGCTTCCCGCCGGCGCCTGGCGCTTGCCGTCGTCGCTTGCCTCGTCGGCATGGTCGTGTCCTGGCTGACGATGACGCCGCTCGGGCTGCTCGGTCCCGTTGCCGCTGCTTTTCTTTATGCGCGCGGCGGTGCTGCGAGGCTCATTTATGCCGTCCTCGCGGTGGCCTTGCTCGGCGCGCTGCTGGCGGCGCTGCTCGATGCCGGAATGCGCGAACCTGCTCTGTCATGGGCGGCTTTGTTTGCGCTTTCGCTGTCTCTCGGCTCGATCGTTTCGGTCAAGGTGGCGGACAGGCCGGATGCCGACGCCGTGCGGGCGGCGAAATCGGTCGAGCGGCTCACCGGCGTTGCCTGGGCGACCGATGCCGCTGGCGCTTTCCTCTACGTGACCCCCAGTGTGCTCGCCTTTCTCGGGCTCGGCCTGGAAGACTTCAATGCACGTGACGACGACAAGGAATTCGGCTGGAAACGGGTCATCCACCCTGATGATTATGAGGTTGCCGCGGCCCTGTGGCGGCGCTGCCTGCAGACGGGCGAGCATTACAGCGTGGACAGCCGCATGCCGCGCCCCGCGGGCGGCTACGGCTGGACGCGCAGCACGGGGCAGCCGCTGCGCGACGGCAACGGCACCATCACCGGATGGTACGGTACCGTCATCGATGCCGAGAGTGCGCCTCTTGCCGGCGGAATTGCGGCTGATGATCCCGGTGGTTCTCCGGCCGATATGGCGGCATCCGACGGGCTGCCGCCGATGGCTGACGTTCATCCGCATGACAGGGCGACGGTGGAACAGGCGCGTGCGCGGGCTTTCTTCCATGGCATTCCCCAGGTCAGCAGCTACCGGAAGCTTCAGGCCGACGGCAGCTACCGGTGGGTGGAGTTTCGGGTGGAGCCGAAATACGGCACCAGCGTCGATATCGATCCGGCCGTCGCGCGGCAGGACGAGCGATGGACGACGGCGAGTTCTCTTGGTGAAACCGGCGAAGCGGTGCGCGCCGCACTTGCCATCGAGAACCTCTATGGCGGCGCCTGGGCGATGGATGCATCAGGGCAGTTCACCTATGCGACACCGACGGCGCAGACTTCGATCGCCATGGTGCTCGAAGACCTGAATCTTCTTCTCGACGGCAAGCCCTTCGTCGAGGGCGGGCGGCAGGGCTGGCAGCGCGGCGTGCACCCTGATGACAGTGAAGAGGCAGGCGAGACGCTGCGCCATGCGCTGCGGACCGGCGAGCACTGGAATTTCGAATACCGGGTTCTGCGCGCCAATGGCGCCTATGTCTGGCACCGGGCGGCTGCGCGACCGACGCGCGACGGGCAGGGGCGCATCACCGGATGGTATGGCGTGACTGTCGATATCGACGCCTACAAGCGCACGGAGGCGGCACTTCGCGAACGCGAACGGCAGCTGCAACAGCTCATCGACACCGTGCCAGCGCTGATCTGGAGCGCGACGGCGGAGGGACGGCCGATCTATGTCAACAAGCCCTTTACCGAGGTGACGGGCGCCAGTCTCGAAGAGATGATCGGACCTGACGGATTACCCTCGCTCAGCGTCATCCATGCAGATGACCGTGAGGCGGCGCGCCGGGCGATACTGCATTCCTTCGCGACCGGGGAATCCTATTTTGTGCGATACCGTCAGGCCCGCGCCGATGGCGGCTATCGCTGGACCGAGACGCGGGCGGAACCGCTGAGGGACGAGGCCGGGGTCATCCTGCGATGGTACGGCGTCAGCTCCGACATCCACGACCTCGTCACCACTCAGGATGCGTTGCGCGAGCAGGAGCGCTTCCTGCGGCAGCTGGTGGAAACCCTGCCGGCGATGATCGATTGCGCCACGCCCGATGGCGAGCCGATCTTCCGCAGCCAGAGGCTGCGTGACTTCCTCGGCTACGATCTCGATGAGCTCGACGGGACGGGCAAATCCCGGCTGGCCGGCACGCTTGACGCCGGTGTGCATCCCGACGATCTGGCCGGGGTGAAGGAGAAATATGCCCACGCGCTGGCAACGGGCGAACCCTATGCCCGCAGGCATCGCCTCAGACGTTTCGATGGCGAATATCGCTGGGTGGAGACGCGCGCAGCACCGATGCGCGATGCCGAAGGCACCATCGTGCAGTGGAACGTCGTCTGCCTCGACATCGACGGCGAGGTGCGAGCACAAGAAAAGCTGCTCTCGGCGCAGGAGAGCCTGGCGCGAGCCAGCCAGGCGGCCAGCCTTGCGGAGCTCTCGGCCTCCATCGCGCATGAGGTCAATCAGCCGCTCTCGGCGGTGATGAGTTCTTCAGACGCCTGCCGGCGCTGGCTGATGGCGGAACCGCCGAATATCGAGCGGGCGCAGAAAACGCTGGAGCGCATCATCATGAGCGCGCATTCGGCAAGCGATGTCGTCACCCGCGTGCGCGCCCTGTTCAAGCGCGCCGAGGACAAGCGGGATTGCCTCACACTCGGCCGTGTCATCACCGAGGCGGGCGATCTGCTCGCCGAAGAGGCCGCCCGCCGCGGCGTCCGCGTCGATATCGATGCCGAGGACGCTGTGCTCGGCACGGCGTTCGACCGGGTGCAGATCCAGCAGGTCGTCATCAACCTCATGCGCAACGGCATGGATGCGATGGCCGATGTTGGCGATGACAGGGTGCTTGAGCTGCGCGTGCGCAGGGCGGACGGCATGATGCGCATCGAAGTCAGCGACCGAGGCGCGGGTATCGAATTTCCCGACAAGATATTCGAGCCGTTCTTTTCGACGAAAGAGCAGGGGATGGGCATGGGGCTCGCGATCTGCCGCTCGATCGTCGAGGCGCATGGCGGGCAGCTGTGGGCGGAACAGAATGAGCCGCGCGGGACGAGGTTCATCTTCACGCTGCCGGATGAGGGGGCAGTGGCGTGAGACGCGCCTGTCGCCCCTTGCCATACCTTCGGTGGGCAAACCTTCGTTGGATAGCGGGGCGGCGCGCTCGGGCCTATTCCTCTGACTGCTTCCAGCATCAGAAGAAGGCTTTGGCATCATGAACAGGACAGAGACACGGATGCTTGCGGGCGTCTCGGTTCCGAGCACCGCCATCATCGATCGGGCGATGGATTATGCGCGCACGGACTGCGAACCCTATCTCTTCAATCACGTCATGCGGTCCTGGCTGTTTGCGGTCCGGATCGGGCAGTTGCAGCGGATCGAGCACGATGGCGAAGTCGTGGCACTCGGCACGCTGCTGCACGACATCACCCTCAACGAGCGCTTTGCGGGGCCGCGCCGGTTCGAAGTGGAAGCGGCGGATCTGGCACGCGGCTTTGCCGTCGATGCCGGGCTCGACCGGCGCCGCGCCCAGATGATCTGGGATGCCGTCGCGCTGAACTCGACGCCTTCGATCGGTCTCTACAAGGAGGCCGAGATTGCGCTTTGTACGACCGGCATCTGCCTCGATGTTGTCGGCTTCCAGTACAGCCTCATTCCGGCGGCCGAGATGAAGGCGATCGTCGCGGAATTTCCCCGGCTCGGCATGAAGAAGATGATGACCAACTGTTTCTGCCATATCGCCAGGACGCGGCCCGAAACGACCTATGACAATTTCGTGCGGGATTTCGGCGAACGTCTCGTGCCAGGTTATGCGGTTGCGACGTCGTCGGTCGATCTCGTTGCGCAGGCGCCGTTTGACGAGTGAGGGGAGCAAGCCGCATCAAACCGGCATCTCATCCGTAACCACCTCGAAGCGCTTCAGGACCGCGGGGCCGAAGGCCGTCGACATGGCGACGTCGGTGGCGTCGCGGCCCGTTGCCATCAGGATGCGGCCGATACGCGGCGTGTTGTGGCGGGCGTCGACCGTGTACCAGCGGCCGCTCAGATAGACCTCGAACCAGGCGCTGAAATCCATCGGGTTCGGGTCCTTGGGCACGCCGATATCACCGAGATAGCCGGTGCAGTAGCGCGCCGGGATGTTCATGCAGCGGCAGAGCGTGATGGCAAGATGGGCGAAGTCGCGGCACACGCCCGTGCGATCCGTGAAGCCGCCGAAGGCGGTGCGCAGCGGATCTGCCTTCTGGTAATCGAAGGCGATGCGCTTGTGGGTGAAATCGAGGATCGCCTGGACGCGCGGCCAGCCGAGCGGTGTTTTGAAAAAGGTCTTCCAGGCGAAATCGGCGAGACGGTCGGTATCGCAATAGCGGCTGCCGAGCAGGTAGACGAGCACATCGTCGGGCAGATCGTTGATGTTGTGCTGGAGCGCACCTTCGGGAACGGGATCCGGCAGGCCGCTGTCGTAGATTTCGAATTCGGTGGAAATGGTCGTCAGGCCCGGGGGTGCTACGATACGGCTGCAGGCATTGCCGAAGGCGTCGGTATAGGCCCAGGCTTCGATCTGCCGGTCGAAGCTCAGCACCTGTTCCGTCAGCAGATCCACCCGGCGGGACGGGTGGATGTTGAGGACCAGCAGCATGGGCGTTTCATGCTCGCATTCATAGCCGATGTGGAAGCCTGCACGTATCTTCATGGGGCGTGGTCCTTTGAAACGGGGTTCGTCCTGCAGGCGAATGCATAAGCGGGCTAGCCGTTCCGTCACCTGGCCGTTGCGGCATCGAATTCCTGTTCCGTCGTGACGTTGACCTGCACCTTCATGTTGTCGAAATCGCGCGATCCGCCGTCATAGCTGCCTGACAGCGGCACGGCCTGGCGCGGGTCGCGGGCGACACCGACGCGGATCAGGTCGCGGTTTCCGACAATGCCGTTGGTGGGATCGAACTCCACCCAGCCCGCACCCGGCAGATAGACCTGGCACCAGGCATGCGTCGAGCCGCCGCCAAGTGTGATCGAGCCATCGCGATCAGCAACATAGACATAGCCGGTGACGAAGCGGGCGGCGAAGCCGAGGGAGCGGGTGGCCTCCATCATCAGCAGCGCAAAATCGCGGCAGGTGCCGCTGCGCAGCCGCAATGTGTCGCGCGGCGCCTGCGTGCCGTGTTCGAAGCGCCTATTGTAGTTGAAGCTCTCATGGATGGCGTAGCAGAGCGTCATCAGGATATGGCCGGTACGCGCCCGATGGCTCAGGGGCACAAATTGGCGCGCCCATTTGCCGACTTCGTCATCGGGATCGGGATAGTGCCTGACGATGGTGCGTTCGAGATCGATCGCCTCGTCCTCATCATAGGCGAAGGGAAAGCTCAGCGCCTTGCTGTCGATCTCCAGATCGAGCCGAACCTGCGCCGTATGTTCGAGACGGATGACGGTCTCGAAGCGCAGTTCGGCGGAGGCGGCTGTGATATCGACGAGTGCGATGCAATTGCCGAAGACATCGTGGATCCAGCGCACGGATGCCGGCCCGGGAGAGACATCGAGGCTGCAGCTCAGAAGCGTCTGGTCGAAGCTGTCGCGGGGGCGGAACATCAGCCGGTGCTGGCCGAAATGAACCGGCCTTTTGTAATGGTAGGACGTGATGTGGCGGACGGAGAAAATCGTCATCCTGCCTCCCTATTTTCATGACGCGGCACTGACCATAGGAGACATGACCGCGGTGAAAATATCCGCGGGCGCCCGTTACTTCTCTCTGCGCGAAAGCGGATAGGCGGCCGCATCGTAAAGCATGCGGATCTGCTTTTCGTCGAAGCGGGCTTCATTCACTTCCATCACACAGCCGCGCAATTGCGAGCCGGGCAGGTCTTCCATGGCAAAACGCACCGCTTCCGCGGCTGTTTCGAAGCGCTTATAGCGGGGGCCGCGCGAACTGCGCAATGTCTTGCCGGTGTAAAGCCCGGCTTCGATCATATAGTCGAATTCTGCCACTTCATGGTCCTTGCTCGTTCCTGATATGGCCGAGCCATCCGGGTATCAATGTCTTCCTGGGTCGACGGTTTCAGGATGAAACTGCGGGTAGGGTCGACCGCGTTATCGCGCGCTGGCGGCGTTCGTCCTGCCGTTGTTCGCGTTGTCTCTGCTGCAGTCGCTTGCGTACATCCTGGAGCTTTTCGGCATCGGAGGCTTTTTCAGGTTGCGGAGGGCGGAAGAGATTTTCCGCTGCGCGTTTGTTGGTGGTCATATTGCTATCCTTGACGATGGGCGAGACAGCCGAAAGGCCGTCGCGCCGGAGCGGGCGTTATTTCTTCTTATCGCTGCCCGTGCTGGTGCCTGCCATCTTGACCTGCGTGCCGGGTGCGGCAGCAGGTGTAGCTGAGGCAGAGCGGTCTTTCTTCGGCTTGCGGACTTCGCGGTTGCTGCGGACTTGGCCTTTCGCCATGGTTTCCTCCTTGTGTGGGATGCGAGACAGATCAGGTATTGCGGCCTGCCGCCGGCTGGCGGCGCGGTCGCTGCAGCATCAAAGGGGCAGAGGCCCGATGCCGGGACGCTCGTCCTGAGAGGCTGCCGATGTGGAAAGACGCGATTGCCCCTGGGATTGCCTTGGGGAATGCCGAGGTGAATGAATGCGCAGCGCATTCGTTCCCCGGCCGGTGTGCGGCCCACGGCTGAAATCGGGAAAAGCCACGAAACTGCTGGCGGATTCGAAACGATCGCTCTGCTGCCCGCCGGCGGCATCTTCGGCACGATTAAGAATGCCGAGCGCCACATTCTCACGATAGGCGAATGCGCCGGTTCGGATGAGATTGCGCGACAGACTTGACGGATAAAAATCGGAAGACATCTCGTCCTCCTTTCGTTGGGGCCAGGGCTAACGCCCGAACCGGCAGCGCCCTTGAAGTGGCTGCCAGCAATTGGAATCCTGCGCTTATTCGCTGCGCGGCGCAAGGCGTTTCTCGCGCAAAGCAGGGACCCGGCAGCTGTCGCGGCGTAAACTTTTCGAATATTGCGCCGACGGCAGAAGGCGTTAATTTGAAGGCGGATATTTCAAGCAACGGAAATCGAAGATGAGTATCACCGTTTTGACGACTTATGTTCTTGTCGTGCTCGGGCTGATGGTGATTCCCGGGCCGGCGACACTGCTGGTTCTCGCCCGATCGGTCAGCGGCGGCAGGCGGGCCGGCATCGCAACGGGGCTAGGCATTGGGGCGGGCGATCTCATCCATTCCACCATGGCGACCTTCGGCCTTTCGGCCTTGCTCGCGACTTCGGCACTCGCCTTTGAAGTGGTCAAATATATCGGCGTGGCCTATCTCATCTACCTCGGATACCGGGCCTTCATCGAAAAGTCAGGCAATCTCGATATGACGGCGGCCCCGGAGATCAGCCCCGGCAAGGCGTTCCGGCAGGGGATATTCACGGAAATCCTGAACCCGAAGACGGCGCTGTTCTTCCTCGCCTTCCTGCCGCAATTCATCCATCCCGAAAGCGGATCGGTGATCGGGCAATTCGCGCTGCTCGGCATCATCTTCGTGGCGCTCAGCATCTGCGTGACCTCGGCACTTGCGATCGGCGCCGGCTCGGTGCGCGGCTGGCTCAACAGGAACCGGACGATCGGCCGCTGGCAGGGAAAGGTGATCGGCTCGATCTATATGGCGCTTGGCGTGCGGCTGGCGTTTCAGCAGCAGTAAGCGGCGCCCCGGCCACTGATATGCCCGGGGTTTGAGTTGCTACCGTTTATCGCGGCCAGCTGGCGCTCGAAGCAGTCGGCTTTGCTGGCATCTCGGCGCACGGCTCTTGGCAAAGGCGGCGCCGATATTGCTGGCGCCGCACTAGAGGCGGTCGAGGGGCCGCTACTGGCCGATTGCCGCCAGCTGCCGCTCGAAACTACCAAGATCGAAATAGTCGCGCCAGAGCGTGATTTTGCCATTCTCCACCGTGAGCGTGCCCATGACCGGCAGGGTGATTTGACCGCCGCTTTCGTGGGTGAAGATATCAATGCGCTCGTTCAGCACGACATTGCCGGAGACGGCGATTTCCGTGACCTCCCAGTCCACCTTGAAGACGGTGCCGATGCCGAAATCGGCGTGGAATTTGCGGACGTTTTCGCGGCCGATGACATCGGGCAGGGGTACGTTGTCGTAGAGCACGTCGTCGGCGAGCATGGCGAGTGCATCCTCGATGCGGTTGGCACTCCAGTGAGCGAAGAAGGTTTTTGCGGTTTCTATCGGGGTCGGGGACATCTCCGTTCTCCTTCAGCCGAACTTGACGAAGTTGATTGCCGGCAGCGGGCCGCCGGGGAACTGCGTCAGGCTGCCTCCAACCTTGAGCGTGCCGAGGTCGATGCCGGCAAAGCCGAGGCGGGTGATCAGGGCGCCGACTTCCGCCTTCGCCTGCGCATCGTCTCCCGAATAGAAGAGCACGCGGTTGCCACCTTCGGCTTTGGGATCGGCCGAGACGAGATTGGCAAGGAGGTGGTTGAAGGCCTTCACGAGGCGGGCGCCGGGCACGAGGCCAGCGACGATTTCGCTCGACAGGCGGCCGCCGAGCTCGGCCGGCTTGAAGAGGGGTGCCTCGATCGGGTTGTTGGCATCGATGACGATACGGCCGGCCCAATCCGGCAGGCCGGATAGTGCGGCCGGCAGCTTCGACCAGGGCACGGCGATGAGGACGATATCGGCCTTTGCCGCCTCTTCGATGGTGCCGGCGGTGATGTGAGGGGCGAGTTCGGCGGTGAGTTCGCCGAGGGTTTCAGGACCGCGGCTATTGGCGATGGTGGCGGCGATACCGTTGCGGGCGAGAGCGCGGGCGAAGGCGGAGCCGATATTGCCGGCGCCGATGATACCGATGGACATGGCAAGCTTCCTTTCTGGATGTCGTGTTGGTTCGATGGAGCCAATATCGCGATGCCATTCCCCTTTGATTAGACAGAAGTGGATGGTATCAGTTTCAAGTCTTTTTTGAAGGTGATCAACGATGGAAAGCCTGGCCAACCTGGAATCCTTCGTGCGCAGCGCCGAGCTCGGCGGCTTTTCGGCGGCGGCGCGGCGTCTCGGGCTGACACCGGCAGCGGTCAGCCGCAATGTGGCGGCGCTTGAAGCCAATCTGAAGCTTCGGCTCTTTCATCGCAGCACGCGCAGCCTGACGCTGACGGAAGCGGGCGAGCGCTTTCTCATCGCCATGCGCGACCATCTCGAGGGGCTGCAGGGGGCGATTGCCGAAATCTCCAACGAGCAGGCGGAGCCGGCCGGTCTCCTGAAGGTCAGCCTCAGCCCGGCCTTCGGCATCGAATACGTGCTGCCCATGCTGCCTGAATTCATGAAGCGCTATCCGCTGGTGCGGCCGGAATGGATGTTCGAGAACCGGCAGGTGGATCTGATCGGGGAGGGTTACGATGCGGCAATCGGCGGCGGCTTCGAGCTTGCCTCGGGCGTGGTGGCGCGGCCGCTTGCGCCGGCCCATCTCGTGGCGGTGGCATCACCCGCCTATATGCAGGGCCGCGTGCCGCCGGTCGATCCGGCCGGGCTTGCCGGGCTCGACGGCATCGTCATGAAATCGATCAATACCGGGCGCATCCCGCAACGGCAGATGCGTAACGCTGCGGGAGAGGAACAGCCTGTCGATCTCACGCCAAAGATCGTCGTCAACGACCCCGCCGCTATGCGCGCTGCAGCCCTTCTCGGGCTCGGCGTGACACTGCTTTCCAAGCCAGATGCGCTTGCCCATCTCGACAGCGGCGAACTGATCCGGCTCGTGCCCTCCTGGTATGTCGATATCGGGCCGATCTCGATCTATTACGCCAACAGGACGCTGTTGCCGCTCAAGACGCGGGTGTTCATCGATTTCGTCATCGAGGGTTTTCAGCGTCAGCGGCTTGCCGAGCGTTTTGCCGGCAGCTTGGGTTGATCCTGCTTGTCGGGCCGGTAGCCGAGCACGAAGGCGATGACCTTCGCGGACGACATTTCGCAGGGCTTCAGCGTGCTGCCGCTTGCCTCCAGCAGATAGAAGTTGAAGCTGACGATATCGGTGCCGGCGAGATCCTCGGCGTAGAGCCAGATGCGCTTGCCGTCCGGCGAGCGCTTGACGGTAGCGCCCCAGCGGCCGGCCTCGAAGCTGCCTTCGCTGTAGCCCTCGGGGATGCGGGCAAGCGTCTGGGAGAAATCGTCGTCTGCGGGGTGCATGGGAAGCCTTTGAAGGTTCTGTCGCATAAGTGGCGGGGCGGGTGGCACTTCGCAAGGCCGGGGCATCTTCGCGCGGGCCATGAGCCGTCGCAGCTTGCTCTATCGTATTCCGTTTGTGAGGAGATGACTGCCATACAGGAATAAACTACATTCCGTTTTGGGAATAGATAAATGCGTGAAGGACCATGGATCGGCTTGACGCCATCAAGATCTTTGTGCGGGTTGTAGAGAGCGGAAGCTTCTCAGCTGTTGCGCGTGAACTCGGCGTGGGGCAACCGGCCGTCAGCAAACAAGTGGCGAGCCTGGAGACCTACTTGGGCGCACAACTGCTTATGCGCACTTCACGCAATCTCAGCCTGACCGAGGCAGGCCGGGACTTTTATGAATCGGCTTCACGCCTTATCGGCGATCTGGAGGCTGCCGAGTCGCGGGTAGGCCGTGGCCAGGCGTCTCCCGCCGGAGTGGTGCGGGTCACCGCGGCTCACGCTTTCTCCAGGCAATACGTGGTTCCTCGATTACCAGAATTCCTGGCCAGGTATCCCGACATAAGCGTCGAGATGCTGGTATCGGAGCGCACAAGCAATCTTGTGGAAGAGGGTATCGACCTCGCGATCCGCAATGGCGCTCTTGCCGACTCGGGCCTAGTTGCCAGGAAGATCGGAAGCTCACCCGTGGTTCTCGTCGCGTCGACTGGCTATCTTGCGCAGCACGGCGAACCCTCAAAGCCGAGCGACTGCGATCATCACCACGCCGTTCTTTTTGTATCGCAGGAAGGCCCGCGTCCCTGGACATTAGGTGGGCGGCTCGGACCCGTATCCTATCAGCCTAGGAGCAGATTTCGCGCCAATGAAGGTGAGCAAATGCGCGAGGCAGTCCTTGCCGGGCTCGGCATTGCCCAGGCGCCGCTTTGGCTTTTTCAGCGAGACCTGGCGGCCGGATCGGTGAGGCGCGTTCTGGCAGATTATGAGCCGGAGCCGATCCCGATCAGCGTCGTGCGGCCTGCAGGGCGGCGAATGGCCGGCAAGGTTTCGGTCTTTATCGAATTTCTGGCAGAGCTACTTTCCGATCTTCCCGAGAATTAGCGTCCATTCCTGGCCGGAATGCTTGCTATCCCAACGGGCTACCTAATCACTGCACCAGGAATTGATAGTTTGAACTCACGCGGACCTGAAACGCCGCTGGAAACAGATCAACGAGCGCATCGTGACCGCGGCATTGTCGGTGGGGACGCCTTCCGACGCGAACATACGCGGCGGAGCTAACGGCGAACGCTGCAGGCGCCCGGATTCCGAAGGTAATGGCGCCGCAACTCAATCATCAAGAAAAGGACAGACGCATGGGTGGCGAATTAGCGGGTAAAGTCGTCTTAGTGACGGGCGCATCGAAAGGGATTGGAGCGGGCATTGCGACGGCGTTGGGCGCTGCCGGCGCGAGTGTCGCCGTCGGCTATGCCCGTGACAGCGAAGGCGCCGAGCGCGTCGTCAGGGAAATCGAAGCGGCAGGCGGGCAGGCGATTGCCGTTCAGGCTGATTTATCGAAAGCTGCCGATGTCGAGGCCATGGTCGGCGAGGTCGTGGCGGCGTTCGGTCCGCTTGATGTCTTGATCAACAACGGTGCGGTGTTCGATTTCAAGGCGTTGCCGGATATCGATGGGGAGCATTTTCGCCACATCTTTGACACCAATGTGCTTGGTCTATTAACGGCGACCAGGATTGCCGTCGCGAATTTCAATGTATCCGGCGGAAGCATTGTGAATATCAGCTCCCTGTCGGCTCTTGGCAATTCTCCCTTCAGCGCCGTGTATTCGGCATCGAAGGCAGCGGTAAATGCAATCACCAAAGTGCTGGCGCTCGAGCTTGCCGAAAGGAAGATACGGGTGAACGCCATCATGCCCGGTTACTTCGACACGGAAGGCGCGCGCGCGATAGGTGTGAAAGGCAGTGAGCAGGAGGCGCGCCTTATCGCAAACACCCCCTTGGAAAAGCGGCCTGGTCATCCGTCCGACCTGAGCCCAGTCGCACTTTTCCTCGCATCTCGCGCATCAGGTTGGATGACGGGCGAGATTCTCACCGTTTCGGGCGGCCTGCGCTGAGCATCGGTAAATCTGCTAAACCAGCATGAGGTCGTGACCATACTCTTCGGTGAGCTGGAATTGCTTTAAGATAGCTCGGTAGCGCTTTGTTATCAATTTGCGGCAAGCGCTACCGTCTCCCTCAATGCCCCGTCAGCACCAGCGTCTGCACCGGCAGCAGCAAGGCCTGTATGCGCAGGATCATCGCGTGGACCACGCCGACCGTATCGATGACATGCAGGCCTATCCATTTCAGCGTGCCGATATTGGGGTCGGCCAGCGCATCGTGGTTGCTGGTATAGGCGTTGGCGATGCAGCTGCTGCCGGGCGGCAGGTCATCCAGGCCGCCGGCGAAGAGGGGCTGCAGGAAGACGGTCAGGGTGCCGGGTTTTGCCAGTTGTGTAACATCGATGAGCTGGTCGGTGGGGCGCAGCTGGCCGGCGGCGATCACATCCTGCACCTCGGTGACGACGAGCGGGATGATGGTGAAGGGTTTGCCGACGCAGGTGGCTTCTGCCACCATGCCTGGCCTCATGACCTGCGCCTCGATCTGGCCGAAGCCGGCAATCAGCGTGCCGCGGCCGGCTTCTTCAGGTACGAGGATGCCGGCCGGGCGTAACATGGTGTTCAGCACATCGCCCTTGCGCAGCGTGAACTGCTGGACGGTGCCGGCGACGCCAGCCTTGACGAGTGTCTTGTCGAGCTCCACCTGCGCCTGCGCGAGTGCTGCCTCGGCGCTTGCCTTCTGCGCCGGCAGAAGAATGTTGAGCTTGGTTTGCAGCGTCTCCTTGTTGGCATAGGCGGCGCTGACCATGCCGCGCTGGCTTTCCACGGTATTGGTGAGCCGGTCCACCTCGCGGCGGGCAACCGCATCGTTCTTCAAAAGCTGGGTCTTCATTTGCAGTTCGTCGATCGAGACCTGCAGGGCGCCTTCGGCCTGCCGGATCATGCCATCGGCGCTGGCAAGCTCGCTCTCGGCCACCTTGGTTTCGGCCTCGACTTCGGCGATCTGCTTGTGCGCCACGTCGACGGCTGCCTTCTGGGTGGAATCGTCGAGGCGGAAGAGTGGCGCGCCGGCCGCGACCTTCTGGTTGACGCCGACATAGACCTCGTCGACCCGGCCCATGGATTCCGGCAATATGGTGACGGTGCGGAAGACGGCGGTGACGCTCTGCGTCGAGGGGTGGAAATAGAAGATCATGGTGATCAGCGAGATGGTGAGCAGCAGGCAGGCTGATATGCCCCAGCGCAGCTCGTACCACATGCTGTAAAGGGTGATCTCGCGGCCGATGCGCTTGCCCTGGACATAGCGCCGGAAGAGATAATCGGGGAGGATGGTCAGCATCGAGCAGAGCGTCAGTTCGAGCATGGTCAGATACTCCCTTCGCGCGGGCCGGTCTTTGTCGCCCCGTGGGCGGGCTGTGCACTCGTCTGGCCGGGCGGCTGCGGATGGGCGGCGGCAGGCATGGGGGCAATCGGGGCGCTTGCGGGTGGGGCTGTGGTGACCGGAGCTATGGTGACTGGGGCAGCGGTGACTGCGCCGGCTGGCACATTGGCGACTGGGACAGTGGCGCCCGGAACACCGGAGGCCGGCACACTGGCGACCGGCACCTCATCGTCGACCTTTGCGGGATCGCGGCCGGAGAGCCTGAGCAGTGACCGGGCCATCGAATAGAGCGGGGTCGAAAAGTCGGGAATGCGGATGAAGGCGAGCAGCAGGCCGAGGATCCAGTAGATGTGGTTGTGGGTAAAGAGCGAGATCAGCGCCAGAACCGCGACGATTTCCATCTGCACTTTATTCGTCTGATGCGCGATGCGCTCGGGCACGGCATGGAGCTGGAAGTAGAGATTGCCGATGACGAGAACCATCACCAGGATCATCACGATGACGATGACGAAGAGATAGTCGGTCTGCCCCGGTGCGGTGATGAAGCCGGGCACATGGTCGGTGAGGGCGGCGTGGTAGGGTTGGGTCGCGGCCTCATCGGCTGCTGATGCGGATTGCGCGGCCAGAGATGCTGCCACAACGGCCGCGGGCAGGCGGCGCCCATACTGCCTCGTCCTGTTTAATCGGTCTCTCATGCCTGACTTCCCCCCGCATGGCATTTTAGTGTGGGCTGAAGTTTAGGCGCTTTGCGTGCAACACGAAAGTACGCAACAGTAATATCGGCGTAAATACGCGGCCCGCGAGCGGAATGCGACAGAGGTAAGGAAGCGGAGACAACCGCTATCGGTATTCGGCAGACGAGAACCGGTTTTCCCACCACGCTGAATCGAGACCATGGCGCCGCTGGATAAACAGTTTCAGTGAAGGTCTCTCCACTCTGCCGGGGTAAGCCCTTCCCATGCACGGAAGGCCCGATAGAACGAACTGGTATCCTGAAAGCCCAGCAGAAATGCGATCTCGTCGATGCCGTTCTGCCCGTCGGACAGCAGATGGCGGCCGAGTTCCCGCCGCGCCTCGTCCAGCAGGCCGCGATAGCTCGCGCCCTGTTCGGTGATGCGGCGCTGCAGGGTCCGTTCGCTCATGCCCATTTCGCGGGCCACATCGGCAATATCGGGCTTGCCGCTGGCGATGCGGCGCTTGATCAGGATTTTCACCTGATCGGGCAGCGAGGATTGCGCTTCGATTTCGCCAAGCGATGCGGCTAGAGAGGGATCGAGGATCGCAAGCAGTTCGGGGTTATATCCGGCGAAGGGCAGGTCCAGATCGGCACGATCCAGTACCAGCACGTTCTGCGCGCAGCCGGTACGAACAGGTGCATCGAAGTAGGAGCGATGTGCGTCGGTCACCGGCCCGCTTCGGGTCATCTCGACCCGGATGGGAGTGAGGCGCCGCCCCGTTCCCCGCCGCCCGAGCTCGATGATCGCCGCAAAGGTGACGTCGGCTGCCGCATCCGGCTCGGCTTCATCGGTATGAAGCCAGCGCACCGCGACCCGGCATTCGCTCCCGGTTTCGGCTGCGGTCAGTTCCTCCGGGGTGCACAGCCGTTTGAACCGTGCCAGCCGGTGCAGCCCGTCGCGGTAATCCCGGGCGAAGAAGGCCGACATCGTGGCGGGCGGATGCACGGAAGTATCGGTCTCGGCGGTCATGCGCAGGCCGATGGCGGGGTCTTGCGAGAGCATTTCGACCGCACGCCACAGCGCGAAATACTGCGCCGTCGTCAGCCATGTCTCCGGCGTGATGTGCAGTGTCGCCGGCAACCTTGCCTGACGCAGCAGAGCCGGGGCGGGCAGGCCTGTGCGCTCCGCCGCGCGCCAGAAGGCCTGCGGCAGCCTGCATCTGTCGCCCGCGTCCCTGGTCATCGTTGCATTCTCCGCCGCAGCCTCACATCTGGCTCTTGATCAGCCGGTCGAAGGCACGGTCGCCCAGCCACTTTCGCACCCAGATCATCATCTTTGCGTATTTGCCCGCTGCATAGCGGGTTTTAGGCCGGGCCGACAGGAGGGCGTCACCGACGACATCGGCGATGACCTTGGGATCGGTACCCTGGCCCCGGCCATAGCTTCTGTCGATGGAGGCGGCCACACTTTGCGCGAGCTTCCGATAAGGGCCGGTGCCGGACCGTTCCAGGATACCGCGGGAAGCAGCATCGCCAAAGCCTGTCTCGATAAGCCCCGGCTCGATCACGACGACGCGGATGCCGAAGGGTTCGACCTCGAGCCGCAGGCTGTCCGACCAGCCTTCCAGCGCATGCTTGGTGGCGTGATACCAGGCGCCCAGCACCGTATAGATCTTGCCGCCCATCGAGGTGATGTTGACGATGGTGCCCGCGCCACGCGCCCGCATCGCCGGGAGCAGAAGCTGGGTCAGGCGAGCGGGGCCGAAGACGTTGACCTCGAACTGGTAGCGCGCCTCATCGAGCGGGATCTCCTCGACAGGGCCGTAAAGACCGAAGCCGGCATTGTTGACCAGTACATCGACGCCACCAGATTTTTCGGTGATAGCCCGGACCGCGGCAACGATATCCTCGTCCTTCGAAATATCCATCCGCAGAGGGATTGCGCCAAGCTCTGCCAGATCGGCCATCTTCTCGACGCTGCGGGCTGCGACATAGACCAGATAGCCGTCAGCGATCAGGCGTCCGGCGATGGTCTTTCCCATGCCGGATGATGCGCCGGTGACTAGAGCCGTGAGTTGGGATTTGCTGTTCATGATGCACCTTTCTGCTCTTGCATAGAACGTAAGGTAGCCGGCGCATCATGCCAGATCAGTTGCAGGCGACGCCAGGGATATTGCAAAAGACGCCAATCCGCGGGCAGCCGCAACGGCTTAAATATGCCATCTCACTTATTCGCTTGATTTCAGGCTCTTGCATCCAAGTATGTTTTCAAGTGCGACGTTAAATTCGCGGTTGTGCCTGATATGTGCTGCGGGCAAATGTCGAGCACGGGACTGAGACGGGCACCTAGCTGTAACGTTCGGAGACATGCCTGACAGTCAGGCCTCCCAAACCATCAGCAGCCGGCATCCTCCAGCGAGTGGCGCATCCAGATATTCGGCTCCTCGTACAGCCCGATCCCGCTCTCGCAATCGGCCATCAGCGGCGTCAGGCCGCCGTCCACATGGAACGGCCCTGACACAGGGAAGCGCAGGCCGGTCCATTCCGTCCATTGCTCCAGCGGCGCTTCAACCCGCATCGAGCGCGGCGCGATTTTCACGAGACGGGCTCCAAGCTGCCAATGCTTGCGCACCCACGGGTCGAAGGGGGCGCCGTCAGCCGTCGTCCAGCTTATGTAATCCGCAAAGGACGCCAGCGGATAAGCCGGTTTCTTCGTGGGCCGCACAGGGGCGACGAGTGCATCGAGGCCGTTTTGCCGGGCACTGGCCTTCATGTTGGCGATCAGGCGTTCGGCGAGATCCGAGCCGCGCATGTCGGGCGCCACGACGATCGCAAGCGCGGAGAGGGCATTGGGCCTTTGCCCCGATCTGACGGCTTCGACGCCACTGGTGAGAACCGCATCCCATCCTTCGTCGGGCAGGGACGCGTCGTCATCAGGCTCGGGCCATAGGAAGGGAATGCTGTTCGAGGTCGCCAGAACCCGCTCGTTTCCGTGCGCGTCCCGGCCGAGGATGAGAAACTGGTGGCGGCGCAGGCGCTCGGAAAACAGGCTGTCCCAGTCTCTAGCGATGACAGCGTCGCCACCGATGAATTTCGGCCAGACGGCCGCACCGAGTTCGGCAAAAGCCGGGATGAGATCTGGCCGCTCCTCGGCGGAGACAAGGCCGAGCGTGCTGTCGGTTTCATGCAGGTTGGCGGGCATGGTGGACGTCTTTTCTCCCTGATACCGAAACGAGCCTAGAATAAGCATAGGTGAACGAAGGCTTTGCGAAATTCGCCGGGAGATACTGGCAAGGCGCGAGGGCAGCTTGGTGCCACAAGCGGACGTTGCGAGCAGGGCATTTGATCCGTAGTTTCAAGTGATTTCAGCATAGTTCTTAACGACGGATCGATGGTTATGTTAGACGCATTTTCTGCGAGCGATCGCTTTGGCTCTTTTGTCTTCAAAGACCAGGCGGCAGGGAAGCGGCAGTCTCTGCGCGTTTTCTATTTCCTACCGGACAAAATCACCGCCGACACCCGTATCGCTATTGGAATGCACGGACTTGACCGCAAAGCATCCGATTTTCGAGATGTACTCGCGCAACCCGCAGATCTCCACCAAATGATCGTTCTCGTTCCTGAATTCGATGTGGAGGCGTTTCCAGATGTATATGCCTACAATTATGGAAATGTGAGGCCTGATGGCCCTGACGCTGCGGTCCTTCCGCGGGAACATTGGACCTTCGGCATTATCGACAGGCTGTTCAAACAGGTCAGAGACAGCTTGGGATCGCGCCGAGAAACCTTTGGGTTATTCGGCAACTCAGCAGGCTCCCAGTTTGTTCTCCGTTATCTGGCACTCAACGGAGCCGTCCTTGTCGACCAGGCGGTCGCATCGAACAGTGGAATCTATATGCTGCCCGATCTGGAAGTCGCGTATCCGAGCGGAATGGGTGGTCTTGATCTGGATGAGGTCGCACTCAACCGATATTTCGGCACACGCTTGACCATCTTGCTTGGTGAGTGCGACTGCGATGGAACAGCTTCTGATCTTCCACGCAACGACGAAGCCATGGCGCAAGGCCCACATCGCCTTGCACGTGGCCTGTGGCATTTTAAGCTTTGCCAAGGACTTGCGACCTCATCCGGGGGACAATTTGCGTGGAAAATGGAAATCATTCCTGGCGCAGGACATGTCGATCAGAAGATATTCGACCGCGCTATCCGTATCCTTTCAGGCTCATCGTGAAATTTCGTCCGCTTCGGGCCGAAGGCGGCGATAGGCGGCATTTGCCACGTGATCACGGGTTTCCCGAAAGGGGTATCAAGAGAGCGCCTGGCGCCGGCCGAAGGCGTTTCGCAAGGTCACCGGAGGAATTCGGCCCCCAACCCAGCGCTCTCTTGATGCGGTGATGATCACAGGGAATGGTTGAGGTGGTGTCCTGGCTATCTCTTGAGCCGCCGCGCGAGCAGCGCGCCGGCATCGCCGATGACGATCGCCGGGATCAGCACCAGCGCCATGTCATTGATGCGCGGCGGCACCTCGATGACGACGAGATCAAGGCCGAACCAGGGATTGAGGATCTGCACCATGTAGATCGCTGCCCACCAGAGCCCGAAGGGGATGACGATGAGAAGACGGCCGATGCGGGTGGCGCTCCAGCGGTCGGCGGCTTCGGCCACGGCGATGTCGCGGGCGGCCTCGATGCCCTTGATCGCCTCATCGGCGGCAAGCTTCTGCTGGTCGGTCTCGGCCGCGAGCTTGGCCTGATAGGCCGAGAGCAGCGGGCCGGTGAATTTCTCGATGATGCCGCCGAGAAGAAGGTCCGTCAGCCACTTCATTTCGCCCATCCGCAGCGGTGCGCCAGATAATACCAGCCTTCGGCTATTGCCGCGATGAGTGCGCCGGAGGCCACCTGAAGGGCCATGGCGACATCGGGATCGCGGGAGATCATCTCGCCGAGATCGGGCGCGATCAGCCCGCGGGTGACTAGGACGGCGGCGAGGTAACGCAGGAGAATGCGGATGAAGACGAGGGTCATGTCTGCTGCCCTGAGTGGTGATGAATGGCGGCAGGATGGCCTGGGAAGGGTTGTCAGGCTGAACTCGGAGAATTTGAATCAGGGAAATTCTCTATCGATTTGTTCTCACGTAATTATATGTGCAAAGCCACTAGGCGCTTTTGCTGGAATTTCTCTCTTTGTTTCCCGCAATTCCTGATACAAAACCGCCGCGCGCTTTTGCTGGAATTGCTCTAGAGAAAGCGGGCGAGCGCGCCGGAGGCGATCGCCTTGATCAACAGCCCGGCGAGCGGCGTCAGCACGATGGCGACGACCGCCCAGAGCGCTTTGCCGATGCGGTTTGCGAGCTTTTCGACGCTGCCCTCGATGCGCAGCAGAGCGGCATTGATATGCGGCTGCTGCGCTTCCAGCGAGACGACACGCTCCTTCAAATCGTTGATCCTGCCATGCAACTTTTCAAGCTCGTTGCGGGTTGTTTCGTCCATGATGCCATTCCTTGTTTGGCATCATGGATAGGGTGCGGAAGGTTGAGAGCGAAAATCACCGCCCCGCGATCCTTGCCAGGCCGGCATTCGCCGTGCTGAGCATTGCGTCGGCGGGCGACTGCGCCGCGAGGCCGGTGGCGTCGAGGATTTCGGTGATATGCTCGTTGCCGATGCCAAGATCGCCGCGCGGCGGGCGGATGGCCTTTGCGAGCGCCCTTGCATCGCTCGCCGTGCCCGCGGGCGGGTTTTGCGCATCGCGGATTTCGGGCAGGGCGGCCATGACTGAATAGCCGGTATGCTCTGCGAGATATGCCGGCCATGTCACGTCATGATCGTGTCCGCCGAGGGCGGCGGTAAACACCTTGTCCGTCATGGCGAGTGCGATCAGATCCATGGCGAGCGCAATGCTCTGCCGGGTGGCCGCGTCCTGATCGGTGGCTTCAGCGCTCTGATTGATGGCTGTGGCGCTCTGTTTTATGCCTGCGGTGCTGGCCTTGAACTTCTCCGCGAGATGCGCGCCGAGGGCCTTGAAGATGCGTAGGGTTTCGCCCCCGCCGGCATGGGCCGGGAACGGGTTGAATATTGCCTGCTGCATGGCGGTATCGGCATAGGCAATGGCCTCTGTTTCATTTCCGCCTGATTGCTTGAGGCCCTTGTGATAATGCGCGAGCCAGGCCGGTATTTCGACAAAACAATATCGCAGCGTCCCCTCAAGCCAGCCGGCCAGCGTCTCCCACGCCGTTCGGGCATCCGAAAAAGCCTGACGACCAAGCATGAGGGACGAGCGGATGGTGACCTGGTCGATGATGCCGGGGCGGAAGGCATCTTGAAGCGCGGTGGCGAAATCGCCCCTGCCTGTTGCGGCGATGATGTCGTCCAGTCGGTAGCGGTGCGAAAGCGCTGTCGCGAGATCATTGGCGAGGCTTGTCGCGGTGGGGTTCTTTTTCATGAGGCGCGCCATCCGGCCAATAGTGTCGGCAGCGCGTAGTTCGCCGGCGCTCACCTCGTCCAGCCAGGTTTCCAGGCGGAGCGACGCGGCGAAATTTTTGGTCTGTAAGAAGACGTCCCCCAGCCTGGGATCATCCAGCAGCCGCCGTGCATTGGCGAGCGGCTCGCATAATTCCAGGTCGTAGAGCAGATGATTGACGTGCCGGTGCAGCACGGCGATATCGAGATCGAGCGGCTGGGCCTTGAGATCGGTGCGGGACCGGCCGTGGCCGGCCTCGGTCTGCGACCTCGCGAAACGGCCCGATGCCAGCGCCTGCGCCCGGTCCGGCGGCGCATCCGCGCTGTCATAGGCCAGCGGATAATAGCCGCCCTTCAGTGCCTTGCCGGCGATGGTGACGAGAGTGGGCTCTACCCATTGCGGTGCGATGCCGGTCAGGCGCTTTTCGCGCGCGGCGATATCGGGCTGGAAGGCGGCGAGATAATCCCAGACGGATTGCACGAAATCCGCATCGCGCGCATCCAGCGAGGCGAGCACGGCGCCAAGCCCGGCCTCATCCAGCGCGCCAGCACTGCGGGCATCCGTCAGGCGCCGGCGGTTTGCCTCATTGCCGGCATTGAACGCAATGGCGATCGCCTCCCATTTCGACAGGGACTGGCCAAGGGCCGGCAGATAACGGGGCTTGCCCATCTCGCTGATCTCTTCAGGCGAATAGACATCATAGAGCGCCCGCAGGTCGGCGGCGGCCTTCTGCCTGCGTTGCGCAAGCCTCTTTGCAGCTGCATCGAGCGGCGCCTTGATGGCCTGATAGGCGATGCCGCCGATCTGCCGCAACTGGGCGCCTGCTTCCAGCGCGTGATCGAGATGCGGGAGGTTCAGGAATCCGTCGTCGGCGGGTGGCGAGGTCTTGACGATGGCGTCGGCGAGCGCGGTGACGGTCTCGTCATAATCCGCCTCGCCATCGGCATCGGTCAGCCGGCTGGCGCGCTCTGCTGCATGTTCGAGGTTTTTCACCGCAGCCATGACGGCGCGGAAACGCTCCAGCGTGATCTCCTTGTAGGACTGGCGCCCGGCGGTGATCAAAACGCTATCGGGAATGGCAAGCTCGTTTTCCCGGCCGGCTTCCTTCATGGCCAGGATGTAGTTTCTAAGCGCCATGCGTGGATCATCCTGCCCGGCCTGCCGGCCAGTTGGCTGGCCGCCAAGCCCGTTGCGCCCAAGCAGCGCATCGATCGCGCCGAGATAATCGATATGGCTATTGTCGCGGCGGCTGGCCTCGGCCAGCTTTTCGCGCGCCGGGCCGCTTGCCAGTCGCGTGGCGTCAGCCTCTGACGCCTCGACTTCGCGGGCAACCTTGAGGCTTTCGGCATAGATCGTATGGTTGAGAAGCTGCCGGCGCCTGGCGGTGATCAGCTTGCCGATCCGCTCGTCCTGATCGGGGTGAGGGGGCGTCTCTACCTCACCTTCGCCGGCGACACCCCGGCTTGCCCTCGCGCGCCAGCCGTCATCCTGCGCCAGCTCATGGCCCAGCCGGACAGCCTCCATGCCGGTGCGCCGGCCGGCCGCGAGGAAGCGCGCACCGTCCATCGCATCGCCGACCTCCATGCCCGCAGTGGCCGAAAGCGCATAGGCTTCGGCCTCATCGACCGTCAGCCCCTCGCCACCGCCTGCGACCTCGACGATCGCCTTCAGCTCGGCCGCCAGCCATTGCGCCCGCCTGTTATTATGGACAGCGGCAATCGCCCGCTCCTTGGCCGAACCATCGATCAGCATATCGCCGTGGCGCTGCAGCATGACACGCTCGACCTCGAAGGCGATCGCCTCCGCCCGAGCCGGCGCCAGCGTCATGGCCGCCACCAGCTCATCGCCGGAGCCGATACCGAAGAGATCGGCGACGATATCCGGATCGAGCCCGCCCTCATCGGCATAGAGGGGGTGCTCGCCCTGTGGCAGGGCGTTGAGAACGGCCGCACCATAGCGTGCTACGAGGGCAGTCTTGTCGAAATGGATGTCACCTGCCGGTGCTGGCGTTTCAGCATCCAGCCAGTGCCGGTTCGCCATCCATTCGATGGCGCGGTAGAGGCCGGTGGCATCGATCTGCTTTTCCACCTCGCGCTGCACGGCAACCTTTTCTTTCCTGTAGGCCTGTTGCGCCTCGCGCCGCACGGGCTCCATCATCTGGCGCAACAGGCGGGATTTCGCCTCCTGCGCGGCGAGCGCGCGGAGTTTCAGCAAGCGGTCGTAGCGCGGCTGGCTGAGGCCGGCGGCTTGCGCATTGGCAAAGACGGGCTCGTCGCCGCCGACATCCTGCTGGGCCATCTCGATGGCGGTGTCGCAGGCGAGCAGGCGGAAGAAGATGGCGGCGATATCGGGGGCGAGGGAGATATCGAGGTCGACGAGGCGGCGATAGATGGAGAGCAGCCAGTCGCGGAATTGTTCCAGCACACCGCGCATCTCGGGTGAGGGCGCCGTGCCTTCGATAAGGTAGGTTTCAGCGGCGTGCGCGAAGACGGATTGCATGCCGGCATCGATGGCCGCGTCCTTGTTGGGGCTGCCGGTGGTGCCACGATCTAGCGCGGCGAGCACGTCTTTTGCGGTGATCGTGACGCCGGGTTTTGCCCGGGCGCCATCGGCTGCCACGGCGCGGACGTTTTCGCGCCACCAGCTTTCGAGATGGGTGAAATCCTCGATCACAGGGTGGATGCCGTGTGTTGCCATGTCCTGCATGGTTTCAAGGAAATAGCTGCTTGCTCCAAACAGTACGGCGGAGAGATCGGGCTTGCGGAATATATCGAGGAGCGCCACGCCGTCGGCGCTGTTCGGAGCGCGGGGAGCTGCATCGGGATTGCGATCCGGACGGGTAAAGAGACGGCTGGTTGCGGCGGAGATGTGTGCTTCCGCTGCCTGGCCATCTGGTAAAGGCTGAGCGGGCCGAACTTCGCTGGTGGGTGAAACTTTGGTCAGATTGTTCAACGGGAATCCTCTCGGCAAATCGACTAGCGATTACGGGTCTGGTGGGGGCTCTTAAAACTCAGCCCGCTGGGGTTGCGCTGCGTGTTTCCAGAGTTCGTGAGGCGCGCCGTCGTCTTCTGGACATACGAGCCTGGTGCCGCGTCGCCGACCCTTAGATCGCCCAGGAATATAGGCTTGTCGTTGGAATTGCTGCGTTTTTCCGTTGGGACTGGGCGGTGCGTGGGGGCGCCCAAATGCGAGGCAGTCGCTTCAGAATAATTGAACGCACCGGGGCTGAAGCGCATGCTGTCCCTGAAGTCCGCATCCGCTTTGGAATTGGTGGATTTGGCTAGGTAGTCGCTCGCAGGGGTTTTGATATCGCTGCCGGTGTCTTTTGCGACCTGCATGGCATGAGATCCATTCAGCCCGAAAGGATCCCCACCCGTCGCTTCAGCATATTTCGTGTGGGCATCCGGAGACGCGTAAATATATTCGGCGTCAGTGTCCTTCAGCACTTGAGCGCTGTAGTCGCGATGCTTTTCGGGGGCACGCTCGCGAAATTTGGACGACTCTACCGTCGTTGCCATTTCCTCAAATTGCTGGCGGCTCTGAATGGCTGCTTCGGGTTTTGACGCGGAAATGTGTAGGGAGCCGCGTCCGCGTGTGAGGAGGCGGACTCCCGCCGAAGCTAGATCCTGGATAACCTCCTTGCCGATGCCGGCAACGCCTCCGGCGACAAAGGTGGCACCGACCTTCTCCAGGATCTCTTGTTTCGGGTCGATGAAATATTGCTTGGCCGCATTCTGTGCGAGGAGTTGCGACGCCTGTGCTCCGCCTTCCTTGAAACCTACCGCGATCCATTTCTGCATGAACGAGTTCAAATACAGACGCTTGAGGACGGGCGAAGAGACCCTGTCGAAAGGGATCTTGTCGACAAGTGCGGTTGGGGCGTAAGCCCACGCCGCGAGGCTCTGCTGACCTTCGCTGAGATTGGCTTTTCTCGCGGCAGCAGCACCGTCTCCGGCGGCGCGCAGGAATTCCACTCCGGTACCGGCGAAGCGTCCAACCGTTACGGTTGCCACAATGTTGGGAAGATTGGCACCCAATATTTCGCCTGTCATGCGCCCCCAGCTGTTCTCGTACCCAGCTGCCGGGCGAAAAATGGTTTCGCCATAGTCTCCGACGTAAGCGCCCTGGGTCTGAAGGTATTGGGAAAGATTGTCCCATGTGGAGTCGAACCGCGCCTTTGCCTGGTCGGCCGTCAGGCGTCCCGCTCGAACGTCCCTCAAGACTCTTTTTGCCGTTGCCGCTTGGAACCACGACAGCTTGTCAAGTTCCATGTCCAGCAGGGCATAATCCTTGTCTGAAAGGCTTGCTGCTTTGGAAATCCTGTCAATGCGGGCCAGCTCTTCCTCCGATTTGGGGATTCGCATAAGCTGGCCGGTGCCTTCGACAATACGGCCCGTTGCCGTCACGGCGGCGCTGGCAGCGCCCTTCGGAACCTCTACAAGGTTCTGCCCGAATTCTTCGGTTCTTTTGACGACGTCGCTGGAAGAGGATGCCAGCAACTTGCGGACTTCCTCTGGCGTGGTGCCGTGCGAGCGAAGCGCGTCCAGATAGTATACGCCGTCGGCGGCATTGAGCGCGTCCTGTGCGTAGAGCTCCTGTTTCAGCGCGTCGGACTGTTCGTCGGTTGCGTCTCTCGCGTTGATGATTTTTTCAATCAGCGCATCTTTTTTTCTGGTTTTCTCCTGGGGATCGTCTTCGCCAACCTGCTCGCTCGACCCGGCGGCGGGGGCGGAGGGCGAAACGGCAGATTGCGCATCTGGACCTATATTTTCCGAAGGTGCAGCGTCGGGCTGCGGGGCGGGCTGAACTGAAACTTCACGCTGATCGGGAGATTGAGCGTCCGCGCTCGCTGGCCCTACCGATGGAGACGCAGGCTGCAGATTGCTGACTTCTTCGGGTGGCGGATTGTCGGGTTGGGCGGTAGGAGCAACCTTCTCCAGCGATGGAGCAGGTTGCTGCGGGGCGGAGCCGGAAGAGCCAGCGGACGGCATACCGGGAATCGTAGACGGGCCGGTTGGCTCCTTCTTCGGAAGCGTGACGTCACCGAAAGCTTTCGGCACCTGGCCGAACCGTTGTGCCATCTCTTCGAAGGAACACAGGTTGTAGACATCATCCTTCGCCAGAAGGACGGCCATGGGATTTTCGCCATACCAGGTCGCCGTCTTCCTTGCGGTGGAGAGCAGCGCCTTGTTGCGCGTCTCGTCCATAATGCGTTGAAATGTTGGGCGATGTTCCTTCACCATTGGGAAGGTCGGGAGAGGATTCCCCGTTCTTTCCGAATACTCCCGCGCGAAATTAAGGCTATTCGCAACCTCGTCTGGATTCTCATCCGAGGATTGAATATAGCTGGCGACGGCAGCGTCCTGCTGCCGTCGTTTCCAGACGTCATAAGGTTGCATGTTATCCATGTCTGTCTCCCGTTCAGCCGAGAGACAGGGGTAAGTGCGGAAGAGTTGTTTTATAAATTTGAGGAGGAATGCCGATGGCAAACGGGACTGATGTGCGTGGGGCGTCCGCGGGTGCCAGGGGTGGCGTGTGGAAGAGCATCGCGCTATTGGCGGCCGTGGCTGAGGCCAGCTACGTTGCCATCATGATCGCCATCGACAAGAGCGTGCCGGAAGGTACGGCTGCGATGCTAAGGTTTTTCGGTGAGGCTGTCGGCGGTGCCATACCCTCATTCGTTCTGGGTCTAGTCGTACTCCTCATTGTCCGTTTCCTCAGACGCAGAAGCGGAGCGCCTTTCGCCGGCCTACTCAGTGGAGCGATCGTTACGCTTGCGGCGTCCTACTCGCAGTATATCGGCGAGCTCCATCACCTGGGCAGACTTCAATAGAGACATGCAGCGCCGGAAGCTTGCCTGGGTGGCGAAGACAGGGCGGGGTGCGAGCATAACGGGGCAGGATGTTTTCGAAGAATTTCGGCCATCGGCTGGCCGCGGCCGGGATTGCGATCTCTTTGTCTCTCGTTTCGTTCGCTTCGGGTGCGGCCGGCCAGGACACCCGTTTCCCGCCGGAATTTCTCTTCGGCATCAGGGCGGGAGACAGCTACGAGAGCATCCTGTCGCAGCAGGGCTGGTATGCCTGTGGCGATGCCAAAAGGCAGGCCGCATGCTTTGACGAGGCAAGGGTTCTCGGCCAGGTCGGCCAGTATGAGATCGGAATGGTGGAGGGCAGGGCATATCTCGCCCTCTTCACTCCGTCTGGCCCGGACGCTTTCTGGCCGACGGTCAGAGCAACGAAGACTTTCAATGGTGGTGTCAGCAACCTCGTCGAATTCCACACCAAGAACGCCGATGTCGATGTGATCAAGGCCGTTCACGATCTCGGTTTCAAGGAGGCGTTGAACAGGTTTTCGCGTTATCTGGCGGACGGCAATCTGAATCTACAGCGGGTGACGATCGTTCCAATGGATCCGCCGCTGGAAACAGCGTTCCCCGATGCCAAGGCCTATCTGAGGAGCCTGCCGCCGGGAGCGGTCGAGATTTCCGTATCGCTCTATTTCGATGAGCTCACGATTGTGAGTTTTCTACCGTCGGCCTCGCAGCGACGGATGCTGTTTCCGGGGCATTCCATCGAAAATTGCGAAGCTGCGGCGCCGGATGGCAAGAATTGAAACATTGGGGAGAGGGCAATCATGGGATTTATGGAAATTATCGTCGGGCTGCTGCTTCTTTACGTCTGCAATCGCCTGTCGGAGGCATTGCCCACGGGCTTTCTGTTTTCGCTTGTCATATGGCTGTTGACGGTGCTTGCCGCCTTCGTTGGCTTTACAGCAGTCTTCTTCATCAAGGGTATGCTTCCGCACCCCTATGTCACGAACGGTGAGATCATCATCAAGGAGATGCAGGGCTTTTTCCTGGCTCTGATTGCCTCACCCTTTGTCGTCTGGTTCTATCGAAACAGACGCCGGGCGAGGGCCGCCGCGCCGCCTGCAGATGGCGGATCGGCATCGTCAGGCGGAACCCGCTCATAATGGTCGAACCGCATGCTGTGGCTTGCCCGTCCATCGGACCGGGCATGGAGCTGATTGCCGTAGCCGAGCAGGTTTGCGAGCGGCGCAAGGGCATTTATGATGACGGTATTGCCATCCGGATCCTGTCTATCGATCCGGCCGCGCCGTGCCCGCAGATCGGCGGTGATCAGCTCGGCGTAGTCTGCCGGGGTGACGACGTCCAGCCACATGACCGGCTCGAGAATGATAAGCTCGCCCATGTCAAGCACCTGGCGCATTGCCATGCGTGCGGCGGTTTCGAAGGTGAGGGGTGAAGAGTCGATATCGTGGAAGGCGCCGTCGAACAGAATGACGCTGATATCGACGACGGGATCACCGGCGATCATGCCTGGGGCGATGACCGATCGCAGCCCCTTTTCGACAGCGGGAATATAGGCTTCCGGCACCGCGCCGCCGACGATCTCTGACCGGAATTGGAAGCCTCGGCCGGTGTCGTTTGCTGTGGCGGTCAGTTTGATGCGGGCGAATTCGCCGGTTCCGCCGATCTGTCGTTTGTGGGTGTAGTCGATCTCGGTGACCCGCGCGATGGTCGCCCGGCAGACGACCTTTGGCGGGCTGATGTCTGCATCGACTGCGTAGGCGCGCTTGATCTTATCGAGAGCGATGGCGAGATCGGCTTCGTTTGCGGCTCTCAGGAGCGCGTGGCCGGTTTCAGCCTCGATCCAGGTGATGGACGGCCAGGTGATGAATGGATCATTTTCGGCAAGTGCGCTGAGGGCGAGCCGTAGTCGCTGCCGGTCTTTTGGGGATCGGAGTGCAATTGACGCCTGAACAAGGTCTTTCCCGGTTTCATCCATAGTGGGGCTCGATGAGAGAGGACATGGCAGACGGGCTGGGCTTACCACGCAGCCCGCTCAAGTCTCCACATCAGATCTCCCGCAGTCGGCTTTCGGGCTCGACGATAGGGATTTTGCGGATGGTTGCAATTGCTGCGAAAGGCGTAGGCGGACGCGATCGGACGCCGACGGGCAATTTGCCCGCCGGCTATGGACTTCAGAACGCCTCGCGGCTGTCGCTTCTGGGGTCGCCTTCGATCTGGTGCAGCCGGTAGAGATCGCCGCGGGCGGTGCGCCGCCAGGGCCGCGCGGGGTTCTCCGGATTGGTGGTGATGTCGGCAAAGGCGATACGGGGTTTGCCGTCCGCTGGGCAGAGGGCTGCCCATTGGCCATTGGGAGCAGCGATGCCGCAGGGGGCAATCACGCTCTGCGGGGCGTGGGAGGCGTAGCTTACCCAATAGGTATTGCTGGCGGCGAGACCCAGCACCTCGGCGGCAAAGGGCGGGGCTGCGGAGGGTGTTTCTCCCGATGTCGAGAAGAGCACGCAGTCCACATCGAGCCTCTCATATTCGATGAAGATTTCGGGATAATGCGACTCCATGCCGGCAGCGCAGCCGAAGCGCAGGCCGTCCACTTCGAAAGTGACGGGGATCTTGCCCGGCGAATACATGAAGGAGATCTTCGTGTGGGAGAGCAGGCGCTCGTCATAGCGCGTCACGAGATCGCCCCTGTCTGAGATGACATAGAGGCTGTTATGCGGCCGGTGCGGCGGGGTCAGCCGGTGGGGTGCGCCGAAGACCGTCCAAAGTTTCAGCTTCTTTGCGAGCTCTCTCGTCTCCTCCAGCTCCTCGCGTAGAACCTCCCATTGGTAACGGCTCCAGTCGGCAGCGCCGATCTCGGCGGGGCCGATTTCGGAGAGGATGCGCTTGTTGGGAAAACAGATCGTTCCCTCCGGGAAGTGGAGGAGGCGGGCGCCGGCATCGTGGGCCTGGCGCATGAGGTGGCGCATTTCGATGCCGTTGGCGCGGAAGGCGTCAGCATCGCGCGGGTCAAGGCGGACCATGGTCTGGGCGACGGCCAGCCGCAGGGATTTGCCGGTGGGCTCATCCGTTTGCGGTTCTGTTCGGGATGTTGTTTGCGGCGCGC
Source organism: Rhizobium sp. 01T437 (assembly GCF_056398505.1). Classification (NCBI taxonomy): domain Bacteria; kingdom Pseudomonadati; phylum Pseudomonadota; class Alphaproteobacteria; order Hyphomicrobiales; family Rhizobiaceae; genus Rhizobium; species Rhizobium sp. 01T437. Next base: position 107,479 of record NZ_JBFTPM010000011.1, on the reverse strand, counting down.
GGATGTGGCTCAGGGCTGAAGTATAGGATTCGCCGGTCTTTGCCGCGCGGGTGCGCACCTTGCGTTTGAAGTTTCCGTTTCGGGTCATTGTCAGGCCTTTCCGTCACGGGCGCATGTTCCCCAGCAACCACGCCCGAGCGATCGGACCAAGGTTTTCGAACCCGAGACGGAAGTCCCTTTGCCTCCGTTTGAAAGACCCTGCCGGGGAGGATCGCTGGAGGTTGGGCGCAGGCCACGCCTGACCCAGAAGATGTCGCTGCCGGCCCGATTCGTCAATCTGGGAGGTGTCCGTGAGGAGGCTGTGACGCGACTTCCTGGATGGCGGCGGATGATCCGCCGCCATATGTTTGCCTTGCGTTGAGTCAGGCGCCTTACGCTGCGGCAATGCCGTTGAGTTCAGCCATCACATCATCGGGCAGCTCGATATCGGCAATCGCGAGGTTTTCCCTGAGGTGACCACGCGAGGATGTGCCGGGGATGAGCATGATGTTCGGCGCGCGCTTGAGGAGCCAGGCGAGTGCCACCTGCAGCGGCGTGGCGCTGAGGCGGGTGGCGACATCCGAGAGCGTCGAGGACTGCAGGGGCGAGAAACCGCCGAGCGGGAAGAAGGGCACGTAAGCCGTACCTTCGTCTGCGAGCTTGTCGATCAGCGCGTCATCCTCACGGTTGGCGAGATTGTACTGGTTCTGGACACAGACGATGTCGGTGATCTTGCGGCCGTCATCTACCTGCTTTGCGGTTACATTCGATAGGCCGATATGCTTGATCAGGCCTTGCTGCTGCAGTTCGGCGAGAGCCGTCAGCGGTGCCTCGAGCGAGCCTTCGGCCGGACCATGCACATCGAACATGGCGCGCAGATTGACCACTTCGATGACATCGAGGCCGAGATTCCCAAGGTTGCTGTGGATCGCCGCCGTCAGCTCTTCCTTTGAAAAGGCCGGCCTCCAGGAAGCATCGGACCCGCGCAGCGCGCCGACCTTGGTGACGATGACAAGATCGTCTCTATAGGGGTGCAGCGCTTCCTTGATGATCTGGTTGGTGACATAGGGGCCGTAGAAATCGCTGGTGTCGATGTGGTCGACGCCGCTTTCGACGGCTTCGCGCAGCACGGCGATTGCCTCGTTTCGATCCCGCGGCGGGCCGAAGACGCCCTTGCCGGCGAGCTGCATGGCGCCATAGCCGAGGCGCTTGACCGCGCGGTCGCCGAGCTTGAAGGTTCCGGATTTTTCGACAGTAGACATGAAATCTCTTCTCCGATTGAAGGCAGGCCCCGATTGAAGGCACGAGGGAGATAGGTCCGTATCATTGCTGCGACAATTGGCTATAATCCGGACGGGCTGTCCTGTATGGAGGACAATGAATGAGATCAGGATTATGAAGCAGGGTTCGCCAGAAATCAGCGATGTCAGCGCTTTTCTCGCTGTGGCAAGGGCCGGCGGTTTTCGCGAGGCGGAGCGGGCAGGGCATATGAGTTCCTCGGCGCTCAGCGATGCGGTGCGCCGGCTGGAGGCCGAGCTTGGCGTTCGGCTGCTCAATCGCACGACACGCAGCGTGGTGCCGACGGAGGCCGGCCGCGGGCTGATGGAGCGGCTCGGCCCCGCCTTCAGCGAGATCAATGCGGCGCTCGATTTCGTCAAGGATTTTCGCGATCGGCCGGCCGGCACGCTGAAGCTCAATGTACCTGTCAGCGCGGCGCGGCTGGTGCTGCCGTGCATCGTGCCGGCGTTTCTCAGAGCCTATCCGGATATCCGCCTCGAAATCGTCACCGAGGAGAATTTCGTCGATATCATTGCCGCCGGCTGCGATGCCGGGATCCGCTATGACGAGCGGCTGGAACAGGACATGATCGCGGTGCCGATCGGCCCGCGCATCCAGCGTTATGCCGGCGCTGCTTCATCCGCTTATCTCGCAGAATACGGGCGGCCGGAGCATCCGCGGGATCTGCTTCAACATGCCTGCATCCGCGGGCGTTTTGCCGGCCGCGCCATCCCGGTCTGGGAGTTCGAGCGCAATGGCGAGATCGTCAGGGTCGATCCGCCGAGCCCGCTGATCGTCCAGAATGGCGGCGGGACGGATCTCGCCGTCGACGCGGCGGTTGCCGGAACTGGCGTCGTCTTCACCTTCGAGGACTGGCTGAAACCCTATTTTGCAAGCGGCGCGCTGGAACCGGTGCTGGAGTCCTGGTGGGAGAGCTTTTCCGGCCCCTTCCTCTATTATCCCGGCCGGCGGCTGGTGCCGGCGCCGCTGCGCGCCTTCATCGATTTCGTCAAGGCGATGCCGCGGGAGGCGTGAGCAGAGATCATCGGCCCGCAACGTGGTAGAGTGGGTGCGGGCGATGCATTCGCCGCATCGCCATCATTCTCAATGATGGAGAAGATCATGAGCGACGCAAGCATGATGCCCGGCAACGGGACCACTGAGATGAAGCTGGAAATCATCGTCGTGCCCGTGTCGGATGTCGACCGGGCCAAGGCATTTTACAGCGGGCTCGGCTGGCGCCTCGATGCCGATTATTCCTCTGGTGACAATTACCGGGTGATCCAGTTCACCCCGCCGGGCTCGAACGCCTCCGTCATTTTCGGGAAAAACGTGACACCGGCGGCACCCGGCTCCGCGCAGGGGCTCTATCTCATCGTCTCCGACATCGAGGCGACCCGCAAAGAGTTGCGGGAGCGCGGTGTGGAGGTCAGCGAGGCCTTCCATCCTGAAGGCGAGGTCTATGGCGGGCCTGACGTGCCCTATCTCTTCGGCCGGCGCCGGGTCAGCGGCCCCGATCCCGATCGCAGTAGCTATCGTTCCTTCGCTTCCTTCAACGACCCTGACGGCAACGGCTGGCTCTTCCAGGAAATCACCGCCCGGCTGCCGGGGCGGATCACCTCGGACCTTGCCGCCTTCGGCACGGCGAAAGACCTTGCTGCAGGGCTGCGCCGGGCAGCCGAAGCCCATGGCGAGCATGAGAAGCGCAATGGCGGCAAGCATGACGAAAACTGGCCGGACTGGTATGCGGAATACATGATGGCCGAGCAGACGGGCAAGCCGCTGCCGCTGTGAATTGATGGCGAGTGGGGCCGGCCGGATTGGCTTGGTCCCCGCCCGCTATTTTACGACAGCTCACATCGTACAGGTTCGATCTGGGCCGCCCATTTCCAGAGATCGTCCATCTGGTTCGGCGGAATGCCCATGGCCACCGCAAGGAGATCGATGCGGGGATCGTTGCGGGAATATTCCTGGGCGTCCTCGATCATGATGCGCGCGGTTTCCTTGTCCTTCACCGACATGTCGGCCATGCCGTTGACAAGGGAGAGGACATCGGCTTTGAAAACCGGCGGTTCGAGTTCGAGTGCGGCGAGCCAGAGCTGCCATTTCTTGAGGGAAGGGAAGGCGTCTTCGAGGCCGAGGGGGTCGCGGAGGAATTTGGCGATCAGGGGTTCTTGGTCGTCGTGAGCTGTGACATCCGGCATCCCCGGCTGTGGAGCCCCCAGAATTTCGAGGATTTTTCCCTCACTGTCCTGTCTTGCGTAAACCGTGGTCATGCCCAAAACCTCTTGCATTGCCAATCATCCCAGCCTGTCAAGTATGCTGCCACACTCGCTGTACCGTTTATGTCCACCTCGCGCATTACCTGAGCCGAGGCATTCGTCCTGACTGGGGTTAAGGCCCCAAGTTCAGTTCCGCCACCTCCTGAGTTACCCGTGGCGCGGCTGCGAGCAATCATCAGACCAATGAAGAGAGAGGATACAGGGCCTATAGCGGAAATGGCGTCACCGTTCGTCCCTGTGTTTATGTCGATAAATACCAAGGCATCTACCGAGATACCCATCGGACAACTGGCAAGGGTGAGGGGTGTCCATGTCGCGTTGCCCGCTGTGTTGGAATAGAGCAAGGCATTCGCAATAAGTACCCGGTTGCCAGACTGCTGGAACGTGACGATGTTTCCGGAGCTGTTCGTCAGGATTATGCCTACCCGGCTACCAGAGAATAGCTCCCACCCCAAGGGCACCGCGACCCCGCTTTCAGTGGCCGATAACGAGGCGACGAATTTGGTGCTCCCATCCGTCAGGCTTCTGACTGCGTACACGAAGTAGGTCTTACCGGGCTGCACCGTGCCGGTGTCCAAGCAACCCGAGCCCGTCCCGAAAACAGCTGCGAGACTGCAGGCGGTATCCACTGCTGTGGTATGCTTCCTGCCCCCGAAGAAACCGAAGCCGGCCCCAACGGTAAAGGTTGTAGCGGTCGAGTAGGCGGGCACAAAGCCGACCATGAAGTCCAGCCCGAGCGCTGACGCCACATATTTGACTATGCTGCCCGCGAGAACCTTTCTCAGGCCCCAGCCTGTCGCGCTGTCGGCAATGGCGAACTCGTCGCTATCCACGATGTCGGTCTTTGCCGACGCGCCGTGAAGCCAGCCGGCGAGCGTATTGGCGACGGCATTGTAGATCGCCAGGGTCTTCCGATACCAATGAAAGGCGGAAAACAGCCCGCCCGAACCGGCAATCGCGACATCTTCCGGATTCGTTGCATAGGCGGTCGCGAGGCCGGCGCTGGCATTTGCGCTCGTTGCTGACTGAGCGGCTTCTGCGGCCTTCTGCTGGGCGGTTTGCGTCAGGCCGGCAACATCAGGAATGTCATCAGCAATATCAGCCACAGTCTCCAGGTATTGCGAGACTGCGGCAACGGCCTCCAGCGCATCGCCTTTGTCGCTGAGCGTCAGAACGTCTGCAATCAGCTTGTCGATCGTTGCTGAATCGAATGAGGGCGGAATGGTGACTGCGCGGGCCGCTCTTTCCTTGAGCTGCTGGAGCCTCATCACAACGAGGTCAAGCGCCTGCTCGACGGTCTCCGCATAATAGGCCCCCTGGTTTTCCAGGTCTGTTTCCTGGGTAAAGGGTACGTCCAGCAGCAAAGTTATCTTGGTGCCGGCCGCGGGGGCGGGGACGATGACCGCGCTTCCGCCGCCATCGTTGCCAGTGCCGGTCACAGTATAATCGGCGTCGAGCACCAGGATTGAATCTGTGCCCGATGCATCCGTCCGGATCACCTGCAGATGACGGGGCTCCAGGATTTTGAACTTGTATTCGAAAGCCGTGGCGACGCCGTCCCCATTATAGGGGCCGGATCGGTTTATCTCGCTCGAAATGGTCATGTGATTGTACCTCTGGTTTCCTGAACCATAGGCTCAGGAAGGTTGTCGGCCTGACCTGGCCAATCCGCTTCGAGCGCGAGATGGTCTTGCTTCGTCACCGGGCAGACGGGCCTGGTTCGCGGCCGTGACAGCAGGCGCCTTGATCGCTGCGTTTTTCATGTGGGTGAGAGAAGTCCTGATGTCTTGCCAGCTTTCCGTTGGTATCCGATCGTCACGGCCCTTCAGCTCGGCTTCGACGCCATGATCGCCACGACATCACCGATGGGCTACGGCCATGTCTATGCGCCGCAGCACTATGTCGATGCGTGGCTTGCGGTGACGGACCCGCCGGGGTGGTCGCCCGAGGCGGTGGAGCGGCTCAAGGTTCAGTTCGAGAAGGCGTCAGTTGGGAAGTGAGGCGTTGGCCATGCTTTCCTGCGAGGATAAAGACCTTTGGTTTTCACTGATGCAGGGTGTCAGCGATTGAGCATGAATAATTCATACTCGTTTGCAACTTCATCCTGCGTAGGCTTCTTGCCGTTTTTCTTCGTCAGTTCGGCTTCAAACTCCATCCTGAGATCGCGCGGAATATCTTCATACTGCACGGCGATATCGTAGCTCTGATCGTCGGTAAGCGAGTTGACCTGATAGAGGTAGCCGGAGCTCTTTGCGGGAGTTCCGCCGCTGAAAAAAGAGTTCGGCGTGCTGATGACGATCGGGAACAGCAGGCGGTTGATCATTTTCTGTATATCGCTCTGGGTCGGGTTCTGGCCGTCGTTCTTGTCCTTGAATACATCCATCTGATCGAGGAGTGCTGACCGGAACTCGGCAACGCGGCGCGGCACAGTGTAGGAGGTGGCGAAGCCGCCGTCCTGAGTGAGGAGGCCAAGAGCTTCCAGTTGGGGTTTCGCGAGTTCGAAGGCGGTATTGATATCGAGGCTTTCGAGCCGGGCCTTTCGCAGGTCGGTGAGTGCCGTTTGTCGCCAGCCGGTGACTTTTCCCCAATCCTTGTCAGAGAGCTTGGGACGGTATTCGAGGAGATCGATTTGCGAGAAGGCGGCCGGATCCCTGGCGAACTCGGTCTGCAGGTCGTAGAGCGTCTGCGTATCCGTCGCCGGCTGGCCGTAGGCGCGGACCTTTTCCTTGTAGTCGCGCAGCGTAAGCAAGCCGGATGGGCCGATTGCCTGCTGGATGTGGACGGGCAGTTTCGTCGGGTCGAAGGTCGGGTCTGCGATGACCTGGTTGTTTGCCCATTCCTGCACCTGCACGCGCTGGGCGTCGAGCGCCTTCTTCTGCGAGACGGTATAGGCGTTGAGCTGGGCTTCAGTGGCGGCGCGCAGCGCCGGGTCGGTAATGCTGTTCAGGCTCTCTTGGATCCTGCGCAGGCCCTCGGGATTGTAGTTCGGCAGAGTCATGGTCTTTTCATCGACGGTGCCGGATGTGCGGAAGCTGACGACCTCGTTTGCGGCGTGGACGGTTAGCGCCGTATCGCCTGTTCGCCTCGGATCGGGGCCGAGCACGAGGATGTTGCCGTCGGCATCGTAGCCGCGGAAGAAGCCGATCTGGCCATTGTCGGTGCCGTTGTTGCTACCGGCGCCTTTCTTTTGCTGCGGGCCGAGCACGACGATGTCGCCGAGGCGGGGTGTCTGCGTCGGCAGGCCGAAATGGCGGAAGCTTGTGGCGTCGGCAGCAGCGCTGCCGACGAGATTGGCAGGCGCTGCGGCGGTCCCCAGGAGGGCGCCTGTGACATCGCTCAGCCAGCCCCTGAGCGAGGGGTCGACCGTGTTGCCGGCGGCATTTTTCACGAAGCCTGCCAGCGCCAGATCGTCCTTCACTTTGCCGGGGAAGGCGAGCGTGGCGGCGACAGTGCGGAAATCCTCGGGGCCGCTAGGCTGGCGGGGTTTGGGCTGAGGCGTGCCTGGCCGTGGGGTGGTGGTTGGCGAGACAGCGGTTCGATTGCCGGCGGTTTGCGGGGCTGCGGTCTTGCCCGCCGAGGGCTGCGCGCCAAGCGTGCGTGCTCTCCCGGTTGTGCTGCCGGCGCCATCCGTTTCGAGGCCGGTGCTTTTTGCACTTGTGGCGGCCGGCTGACCGGGGCCGCCGGTCTGCTGCTGGCGGACGCCTGCGCCGGCATCGGCGTTTGCAGCCGGTGCGGCGGGCGAGGGGCCGGCACCGGCATCCGGCGCACCCGTATAGGTCGGCATCCGGCCGGCGATAATGTCGGTGGCGTTGTGCCTGGCCTTTTCGTCCTGGACTGCGGGTTCCAGCGATTTCAGCACCGCAGCGCTGTCGGCCGGCAGAATCCTGTCGCCGGCGTCCTTGATATATTGCTCTGCCCCGATGGGGCTGTCATTGGCCATGCGCAGCGCGACGTTCCTCGTCGTGTCGGAGACGTACCGGGCGCGTTCCTGGTCGAGCTTTTCCTTGCTCCAGCCCTGCATGTGGCCCTGATGCTCGATCTCGGTGACGCCTTTGCGGATCTCGGCATCGACCTTGGCCGGATCGCTATAGACGGCGACGGCATTGGCGCTCGCGGATTTGATGCTGTTGGCCGAGGTCTCGGCAAACCACGCCTTGCGCTGGTCGAATGTGTGGCGGATCGTGCTGTCCAGCAACGTGTTCATGCTGGCGCGGCTGGTCTCTTCATAGGTGCGGGCGGCACCCGGCGTCAGGCCCTTGCCGAATTCGGCGCGCTTCTGCTCGGCAAGCTTTTCGAAGGTGGCGCGGCCTTCCACGGCGGCGCGGCCGGTCAGCGTCAGGAAGCCGCTCTTGCCGTAAAGCCCGTCGCGCTGCCAGTCGTTGAGCTTCGTCTGTGCATCCTTGGCGGCATTGGCATTATCAAGCTTCTCCACCTCCACCACGGCTTCGCCGAGCGTGCCCATGCCGGTTGCGAGCCCCTGCATGCCCTTGCCGATGGCGGAGCCGAAAGCCTCGGCATCGGCCTGCACGGTGAATCCCTCGGTATATTCGGGGCGCAGCGGGACGTGCTGTTGCGTATCCTGATAGGTCGGAACTGTCGGCATGCATCACCTCACTTGATATAGCCCAGGGTCTTTGCCTGGGTGTAGACCTTGCCCGTGCCGCCGAGGATCGTGCCGAAGGCATCGAGATAGCCGCCTTTCACAGCGGCGTCGGCGCGCATGCGGTCGAGCTTGGCGCTTGCCAGCTGGTTGGTGCCTTGCACCCTGTAGCCATAGGCTTCGCGATAGGCATTGGTGCGCACGTTCAGCGCATCGATCTCGCCCATCTTGGCGGTATCGACGATCGTATCCAGCGGCGAGCCGAAGGAGAGGTCGACGCCGTTTGCGGCGATCGCGGCTTTCTGGCGGCCTTCGAGCTGGGAGGTCTGCAGGCGCTTCTGCTGCTCTTCCTGCTTGCCGCGCTCGATCGCATCCTTCGCCTGCTTGTCGGCGATCTGCGCGTTCATTTCGGCGACCTGGGCGTTGTATTTGTTCGCCTCGCTGGTCGCCTTTGCCTGCTGCACCTGGCCGGCAGCACCCAGAAGCGTTGAGCCCAATGTCAGCGCCAGACCAAGATCACACATCCGCTTCTCCCATTTCGAACAGCCGGAACGGATGGCCGTTGATCTCCACCGGTTCGAACAGCCGAAAACCCAGCCATTCGAGCCAGCGCAGCGAGATCGTATTGCGCGCATCCACGAAGTTTCGGAGCAAGCGATAGCGGCTCAACAGTTGAGCCGGCCAATCCTTGGATATCCGAAGGAAGCCTCGAAAATTCTTCTCCACCGCATCGGTGCCGAGCAGCCAGGGCGCGCCGATGCCGGTGAGGATGTTGATGTCGCCGACACCCCACATCACCTCCGGCCGTCCGTCGAAAAGCGCGGTCCACGCCTGAGAGGAATGGCGGTAGGAGAAGGTCAGCGCCGAAAGCGGCGAGCGGCCGGAGGCGGCGAAGACCTCGTCGCGGTCGGCGGCGCGCATGCGCGCGGCAATCTGCCTGATATGATCGGGCCGCGCCTCGATAATGCGGATCTCAGCGGCCAAGGGTGACATCCGGCATGATGGAGAGAATGGTCATCGGCAGCGGATCGAACTGCTTCACCCACATGGCGCCGCTGGTGCTCCAGTCCCAATAGGGGGTGATGGTGAGATCGCCGGTATAGAGGCTGATTGCCTCGTTCCAGTTTTCATTGCGGCGCTGCTTGTATTCCACCAGCGTGCCACCGTCGCGCTCGCCGTCTTCAGGGCCGGTGAAGATGCCGCGGGTGTTTTCCACCCGGAAGGTCACTTCGGAGATGGATTTGCTGCGGCCCTGCACGGTGCCGAGGCCCTGCACCTGGCCGACATCGAGATCCAGCGTTTCGATCGCCGCCGTCACCGGCAGGCCGACATGGATTTTCGAGGCGGCGTTCTGGAGCCGCACGCTGCCACCAGCGACGGTGAGATTGCGCACGACATTGCCGTCTGCGAGCGCCACGAGCTCCTGGCCTTCGAGATGGCCGAGTCCGTTCAGCGTGGTGGCTGGCGGGCCGGAATAGGTGAGGCCACAATCGACGAAGAAGGCGTCCTGTACATCCTCGAAGGCGCGGCTATGCAGCCGCTCGATATAGCGTTTCTGTGTGCCATTGATCGTGCGGCGGATGATGAAATAGGGCACGTCCTCGCCATTTTCCTCGATCACCGTCACGTCCTCGAAGAAGGCATCGTTGCCGGGGCCGCTTTCATGGCGCGTCCAGGCCCAGACATCCTGCTCCTTCATGTAGGTGAGGGAGACCAGCGCGCCGTCATCAAGCACCACCCAGACGACGGAATCCGGTGCCTGGGCATAATCCCAGGCTGATATCTCGCGGCCCTTGAAGAGATGGCGGGCAAGGATGGTCAGATCCTTCCCCACATAGCTATCCTGCGTATAGTCATAGGAGAAATCGCGCACCACGCCGCCAAGGCGCTGGGCAAAAAGCACGGTATTGCCGACGACGATCGGCTGCACCTTGGCGGCACCCCGATAGCCCTGGTTATCGAGCTTGATGGCGGAGGGCGAAATCGCATCGGAAGTCGAGCCGCCGGTGACGATCCATTCGGAGCCGGAGGTCAAAAGCAGCAGGCCGCGCACCGAGATCATCGAGCGGATCTCATTCACCTGCCGGGCGCGGATGCGGAAGGTCACGGCGTCGCTTGCCTTGGCGGGCGAGGAGACGCCGAAATTCTCGTAATTGGCGGATTGGCTGAGCCAGACGGCCTGCGGGTCGTTCTGTGTCGAGGCGAAGGCAAGCCGCTGCTCGATGAAGGTCACGCAGCGCGGATAATTGCCCGCCCCATTGAAAGGGTTGCGGCCGCTCTGCGGCGTGTCGGAGAGATCGGGCGTGATGTTCTCGTCATCGAAGCTCAGGCCCGTCGTGCCGCCGACATAGCCGAAAATGCCGTTGTCGTCGCGGTAGACGATGTAGCGTGCCGCACCCGACACCGCCGCCCAGGCCACGCGATTGATGCCGCCCTGGATGGCGAGGTCGTTAACGGTAGCGCCGGCATTGGACGGCAGGCTTTCCTCGCCGCTGTCGGCAACGGCGGAAACGCAGTAACGGTATGTGGTTGCCACATAGCCCGGCTTGCCTGATGTATCTCCTGGCTTGGTGACGACAGGGGTTCCCGCCGGCGGATTGATCAGCGGCTTGAACTGGACCGTCGTCAGCGTCCAGTTGTTGTCGGCCAGCCGCCCGAGTTTGCGCACGGGGTGATTGACGTGGCAGAGGTAGAGCACGTCGGCTTCCTGCACGAAGACGAGGTCCTGCACTTGCGTCGCCGTATAGGCGGTGACGACCTCGTAAGGGGCGGCGCCCGTCAGCACCAGGCCGCCATCGCGGAAGATACGGATGTATTTGTCGCCGAATTCGAGGATGTAGGTCTGCTCGGTATTGAACTGGAAGCGGATCAGCCTGGCCTGTTTCGAGCTGTCCTTGATCTCGTGGATGAATTGCAGCCCGGCCCGGTTCGAGACGCCGCCATGCGGGTGCACGAAGACATTCAGCGCCGTGCGCAGACCACTCTGATATTTGGTGAGATCGACACGTGCGCCGAGGGCGGGCGAGAGTTCACCTGCGGTGAAGGAGGGCTGGTAGGCGCGGAAATCAGCCATGGGCGCGCACCGCGATCAGTTCGCTCACGAAATTCTCGCTCGTGTGCCTCACCTGATTGGCTTCGGCCTGCTCCGCCGCCCGCTGGCTGTTTTGGGCGAGCGCCATCGCATCGGCGCGGATCTTCGGATCGCGCGTCAGCGGCATGGCAAGGCGTACGGCCAGATGCCAGGCGAGCGCCTCGATGAAGAGCGGTGAATATTTCGTCGGGTCGGTGAGCCGGCAGGTATAGCGCAGCAGAGCCGGCGAGAGATCGCAATAGAGCCGGTCGCCCTCCAGCGCATAAGCATATTGCATCTCGCGTCCCGCCTCATCGAGATCGGGCTTCAGTGTTTCGGGCGGGATGGCGGCATCACCGGCATAACGCGGCCTGATCCAGCGGATCTGCAGGCAATCGGCCGGCTGCGCATAGGAGTGGCGCCATACACCCGGCTTGTCATTGTCGAGCGCGCCCAGCGCCACGGTCTTGCCCGCCACAGCCCAAGGGAAGGATTGCAGCAGCACATCGCGGGTCTGCGCATAGAGCTGATTGCAGGCGCGCGCCTCGGCGCTCTTTTCGGTGAGATCGTTGATATTGTCCTTGCCGATATTGGAAAGGGCGAGATTGCAGATAGAGACGACGGTAGCCATGAACCAACCTCTTGAGTTGATGTAGGGGTACGGCTCGGATGGTTGTGAGGGTGAAGTGGGGTGGAGAACTTCCGCTCTGATGTGGTGGATTTAAAAAGGACCCCGCCCCAAACCCCTCCCCACAAGTGGGAGGGGCTTAACCTGCCGCTCCGCTGTGTAAAATCCTCAAGGTTTCGGAAGGAGCGATGCGGGTGCCCCAAGTTAGCCCTTCCCACCTGTGGGGAGGGGTCTTGCGAAACGCTGCGGCCCTCTGAACGCCAATGATCCCCCCCATCATTTCCATTCCCACAGGGAATATCAACTCCCATCCCACCATGCTAAACCACACCCAAGCCCATCCATCCAGGGAGCCCCGCATTGGACAGACTCGCCGCCATGGAAACCTTCATCCGCGTCGTCGAAACCGGCTCCTTCTCGGAAGCCGCCCGGCAGATGCATCTGGGACAGCCGGCCATCTCCAAGACCATCGCCCAACTGGAGGCGCGGCTCGGCATCCAGCTCCTGCTGCGCTCCACCCGCGGTCTCACGCCTACCGAAGCCGGCGAGAGCTATTACGAGCGGGCCAAGCGCGCCATCGAGGAGGCGGACGAGGCGGAGCATGCCGCGCGTGGCGCGGGCGCCAGCCTCTCGGGGCGGCTGCGCGTGAGTGCGGCGCCGACCTTTGCCAGCCTCCATATCATCCCGCATCTGGGCGAATTCCTCGCCCGCCATCCCGGCCTCGATATGGAAATCCTGCTCGATGACGAGCGCATCGATCTGATCGAGGAGGGCATCGATATCTCGCTGCGCATGGGCGATCTGCCGGATTCTGCGCTCACCGTGCGCAAGATCGGCCAGTCGCCGCGCATCGTCGTGGCCGCGCCCGCCTATATCGCCGCGCAAGGCACCCCAACCGGCCCCGCCGAACTCGCCGGCCATCAGAGTGTCGTCTATGCCAAAGGGTTTGGCCGCGATACCTGGATCTTCCGCAAGGATGCCGCCGAAGTGCTTGTCACCATGAAGGGACGTCTGCGCGTCTCGGCGGCCGAGGGCGTGCGCTCGGCGGTGCTTTCCGGCATCGGCCTTGCCGTCGCCTCCGAATGGATGTTCGCGCCCGAGCTTGCCGATGGCCGCGTCCAGATGCTGCTTTCGGACTGGAGCCTTGCGCCGCTCGATCTCTGGGCGGCCTTTCCGGCCGGGCGCGGCGTCAGCGCCAAGGCGCGCGCCTTCGTCGCCTTCGTCGAGGAGAAGCTGGCGAGTGCCTGAAGCTCTCCGATCGGCATAGGCCATTCCTGTGGGGAATAAGTACTAGTCGCGCCGGCTTTCTACTTCGCCTGCGCCAAAGCCCATAATTTCTGCCTCGTGTTCAATCGAGGCGCCGCAAAAACCGGCGCGACGCAGAAGGAATGGAAGCATGAGCAGGAAGCTGGAAAACAAGGTCGCCGTCATCACCGGTGGCAGTGCGGGCATCGGTCTTGGTGCCGCCAAGCGCTTCGTGGAAGAAGGTGCCAAGGTGTTCATCACCGGCCGGCGACAGTCGGAACTCGACAAGGCGGTTGCCGAAATCGGCGGCGATGTCGAGGCCATCCAGGCCGATGCCGCAAGCCTTGCGGATATCGACCGCGTCTACCGGATCGTCAAGGAAAAGGCCGGCCGCATCGACGTGCTCTTTGCCAATGCCGGTTTTTACGAATTCGGCCCGTTCGGCGAGATCACCGAGGAGCATTTCGACAAGACCTTCAACACCAATGTGCGCGGCCTGCTCTTTGCCGTGCAGAAGGCGCTGCCGCTCTTGTCTGCGGGATCGTCGGTCATCCTCACGGGCTCGATCGCCTCGATCAAGGGCTTCCCGGCCTTCTCGGTCTATGATGCCACCAAGGCCGCGATCCGCTCCTTCGCACGCGGCTGGATCGTCGATCTCAAGGGCCGCGACATCCGCATCAACGTGCTGAGCCCCGGCCATACGGAAACGCCCGGCCTCTCGACACTCGCCGACCAGAACATTCGCGACATGATGAAGGCCAATGTGCCGCTCGGGCGCATGGGCACGGCGGATGATCTTGCCAAGGCTGCGGTTTTCCTGGCTTCCGAGGATAGCAGCTATATTACGGGCATCGAGCTGTTTGTGGATGGAGGTGTGGCACAGTTTTGAACTGTGGGGTTGAGAAAAAAGACCCCACCCCAAACTTGTCCGGGGTCGAGCCGCGGGTCTCGACCCGTCCTTCGGACCCCCACAAGGGGGAGGGGCTTAAACTGCCGCCCCGGTTTACAAAAACCTCAACGTTTCGAAAGGAGTGGCGTGGGTGCCACGGGTTAGCCCCGCCCCCTTGTGGGGAGGGGTTTTCAAGGGCTCCCACCTATCAGGATTCGCCAATCATACCGCAGGTGTACTCGCTGTAGGTGCCGTAGTCGGTGATCCAGCCGGCATCCTCGAATTCCAGGTTCGGCCCAAATCCCGAAATGACCTTCAGATCCTTGCCGGTGCGCTGCAGGATATTGTCATGCACCGTCTTTGCCTTTTCCGGGAAGGAGAAGCTGTAATAGAAATCGGACATGCAGCCACCGCCGGCATTCAGGGCGTAGATCGGCAGGCTGAACTGGTTGAACCTGCTTCCGAAATATTCGCCGACCGTATTGACCACCACCGGTGGCCCTTCATTCGAGGTGCAGGTCGCCGATATCCTGCTTTCCATGGCCTTCAGGCTTCGCCTCGTCTCGTCGGGCAGCGCGAGGTTGTTGATGAGCATTTCCTTGTCGTCGGCGTTGTAGGAAAGCCCGCCTTCGGTAAAGGCGCAATTGACAGGGTCGGGAAAGAGTGTTTCCGCCCATTTGTCCGCGGCAATTCTCGATGTCGGAAGAAGAACAGTCGTCGAGAAAAGCATTGCAACTGAAATGCCGTGAAAATTGAAAAGCAATGACAACATCTATATTCGCCCCTAACCCCACATGCAGGTTGCATGGCAGGCGCGAATTTTCAACATGGATTTTCCCGCAAAATGTCAGGAGCTGATTTCCGCTGCGATGGTGCTCCAAACTTGCCGGGTGGCTGACCTGGCAATGAAGGAGAGACAAGCCTCTCACCCCGCCTTGCGGCTGAGAAACAACCCCGTCTCCTTGCCCACCTCCAGCACGCCGCCGCCCGTCTGGAACGCCTCTGATATCGCCGCCCGAAAAGCCGCAAGCTCTTCCTCACTCGCCCTATCCCCCGGCGGATACGATGTCAGCGCCAGAAATACATCCTCCGGCTCCGTTATCAGCATATGGGCCGGGTGCTCGCGCATGGTCACATTGCCGAACTCAGCCAGCATCAGCCGTTCAGCCGTCTCGTAGCCGAAGGCGGCACCGGCGGGATCATAGGGCGGGCTGCCGAAAACTGCGGTCAGCGCATACATTCCGCGCATATTGCCCGCGCCGTTGGTCGTCACCGCAAGGTGGCCGCCCGGTTTCAGCACGCGGTGCATTTCGGCGATCGCCTTTTCCTGATCGGCCACATGGTAAAGCATGTGCATGGCGATGACGGTATCGAAGGAGGCGTCGGCAAAGGGCAGGGCGGCGGCATCGGCCTGCTCCCCGGAGACGGCGGCGAAGCCGAGCGCTTGGCAGCGCTCCAGCCCTTCCTGCAGCATGCCGGGGGAGAGATCGGCAAGCGTGAGGTTCAGGCCCTCCGGCAGCTCGCTTGCCACCGAAGCCCAGAACCAGCCGGGGCCGCAGCCGATGTCGAGAACGGCATCGCCCGGTTTGAGCGGTAGTTGCTGCGCCACCCAGGGAAACCAGCCGGTTTCGGCAATCGTATATTCGCGGTTCAGGCGCCCGCGCGCCGCAAGCTTGCGGCTGTCGCTATATTGCTCGTCATTGCCTGTGGTGATGGATGACATGATCGGCCCCTGCTTCCCTCAATGTCAGATGGAATAATGCGGCGGCTGATCCTGCATCTTTGCGGTGCGAGGGGCAATCGTGAGATATGGCCCGTTGGAGCTTTTCACACTGTTTCGGTTTTCTCGATGGGTGGAAAGAGGCGCGCGGCAACCCGGGAGCAAGGGCTGTCGGGAAGGAATGCGTTTGCGGATCCGTCGCTCCTGAGGCGGTTGCCGCTCTCAACCGCAGCTGCTACTCCACTTCTTCCGTCCGGCCTCGAAGGAGACACAGTGAAGAACCGCATCTTTCTCGTCATCGCGAGTGTCTTCATTCTGGTGGCGATCGCCGGCCTTGCGATCAGCTCGGCGCGGCTGATCGGCCTGCTCGGCTGATCAGAGACAGGCAAGGGCTGCGTCTAGATCTTCCCCGCAACAGCCAGATAGGCAGAGATCGTCAGCACCGAAAGCACCGTGGAGGCCAGCACCACGCGGCCCGTCAGGCTCGCTTCGCGGCCATAGAATTCCGCCAGCATGAAGGGGCCTGTGCCTGTCGGCAGCGCTGCGAGCAGCACGGCGGTATGGGTGGCGGCCGGCGGCAGGTTGAGGAGCGGTGCTGCGATCAGCCAGGTGACGACGGGCTGGGCGATCAGCTTCAGGCCGACGAGAATGCTTGTTGTCGTCGCCCGGGCGCCCGCTTCGCCGACCTTGGTGCCGGCCAGAAACAGGCCGAGCGCGATCAGCGCGCAAGGTGAGGCTGCCCCGCCCAGGAGTTTCAGGAAGGCATGCACGGGGGCGGGGAGCGATGCACCCGAGAGCATCACCAGCGCGCCGAGGACGGGTGCGACCAGCAGCGGGTTTTTCGCCAGCGAGCGGGTCGTCTTCAGCGCGATATCGCGTCGCCGAGTCGCAGATTGCAGCCCGCCTTCGATGAGGATGATGGCGAGGGCAAAGAGCACGCAGACGGTGAGGATGGTCGAGATCAGGGTCGGCGCTATGCCGGTGTCGCCGATCAGTGACAGGACGAGCGGAAAGCCGATGAAGCCGGTATTGGCGTAGCTTGCATTCAGTCCGTCGATCGCAGCATCCGCCAGATGCCGGCCCCTGGCGACGCGCCAGAGGAGCGTGGCGCCGAAGATGACGGCGCAGCCGGCGGTAAACGCCAGGATGAAGCCCGGCTGCCAGATCTCGGCGGGTTTGGCATTGGCCATGATATCGAAGAGCAGGGCGGGCAAAGCGAGATAGACGACCAGTCGGTTGACCTCGCGCGGGGCATTTTCACTGAGCGCCCCGGTCTTGCGGGCGATCCAGCCGGCAAGGATGAGGGCGAAGATCGGCAGGACAATCGAAAGGTTCGTCAGCATTGGCAACTCGGGCAATTCGGCGCAGCTCCGTATCTGGAGCGATGATTGCCTAGCGCCTGAGATCGAGATAATCCAATGTCATCTGCAATGCTGATTGATACTTCTGAGGTATCGAATGGACACACGCCATATGCGCTATTTCGTGGCGCTGGCCGAAACGCTGCATTTCGGCCATGCGGCTGCGCGCATGAACATGAGCCAGCCGCCCTTCAGCCGGCAGATATCAGCCATCGAAAAGACGCTTGGTGTGCGGCTCTTCGAGCGCAATTCGCGCAATGTTGCGCTGACGCCGGCCGGCCGGCATTTCTTGGCCGATTGCCGCGCGGTGCTCGAACGCTTCGATGCCGCCTGCCGGGACGTGCAACTAGTCGCCAGCGGTATGAAGGGTGAGTTGAAGCTCGGCTTCATGATGCATGCCGCTCATAGCGTCATCCCGGCACTGGTGCGGCTTTATTCGCAGGCGCGTCCGGATGTGCGGCTGATCCTGGAGGAGCGCATACCCACCGATATCGAGGAGATGCTCACCGAAGGCAAACTCGATGCCGCCGTCACCTTCGGCGGCGGTCCCGCACCGCATCTGCGCACGCTGCTGCTTGCCCGTGACCGGCTCTGCCTGATCGTGCCATCGGGCCATCCGCTGGCCGAGGCCAAAACCATCGGGCCGCAATCGCTTGCGGGCGAAAAACTGATCGCCGCGCCCGCGACCGTGGCGCCAACGCTGCGCTCGGCGATCGGCCTCTATTGCGCGTCCGGCGGCGTCATCCCGCATTTTGCCTTCGAGCCGCGCCTGCAGCACACGATCATCCGGCTGGTGCAGGAGGGGCTGGGCGTGGCGCTGATCCCGCAATCGCTTTGCAGCGATCTGGCGGAGGGCGTGGTGTCCCGGCAGCTCGACGATGCGCCGGAATTCGATGTCGTGCTCTGCGCCTCGCGTGCGGCGAAGAACCCGGCTGTGCCGCAGTTGTTCGAGGTGGCGGGGCGGGCGTGATTGGCGCAAGATCTTGGCCGCACTGGATTCCTGTGACGAGCACAGGAATGAGGGAGGAAAGGGACGTCGCCACTTCGCCGCGACGGGGATCGGTAGTGGATGCCGCAGGCTGATCCGACCTGTGCCTACTCCATGTCTTGTGCCTGCCGCACAAGTGCTTCAGCGAATGACGATCCACCGTAAGACGCGGTGCCGAACTCGAAGCCCAGTCCGTCAGCGCATCGGATGAGGCCTGCCATCAGCAGAAATCCAGCGCGGTATTCATCGACGGATGATCGGAAAGTTATGCTCACGACATAATCGCCATAACCAAAGTCGGGCGCATCCATGCCGATTTTCTTGAGCTCTTCGTTGAGATCAAGCGGCACGAAATCCTCCATTCCGGTGGGGCGGGTGATCGCGCCTTCCGCGATCTTGGCCCTGTCGATTTTCAGGCCATAGGCGAAAGGCTCTCCGGGGCGCAGCTGCTTGATCGAAGCCTCCAGCTCGATCTGCCTGCCGTCGAAGGCCACCGTCAGGCCGGAAGAGGCTGGATTGTCCTGAAGCGGCTTGCTCATATCCGAGGGCAGAGCCGGAATGACCTGCACCGGATATTTGAGATCCGTAAGACAGGCATTGAGTTTTTCCGGCGAAAGCCAGTGGGCCTCGTGCACGGCGACATAATATTCGGTGCCCATAACGTATCCTTGGCTCGGGCAGATCCCGGTGGCGACGGGCATGGTTTTACGCAAGGATTATCCATTTGTCAGCAGCCCCAGCCTCCGTCCCTCGGCAGCCGCCTGTCCCCTCGATTTCGCGCTCAGCTTGGCGAGGATCGAGGAAATATGATGATCCACCGTCTTGGCAGATACGAACAGGCGCGCGCCGATCTCGGCATTCGAGCGACCCTCGTCGATCAGGCGCAGCACGTCCATTTCCCGTGTCGTGAGGCCGGCAGCGTTGGCCTGGGTGCTGGCCCTCGGGCCGCGCGTCGCAAGCCGGCCGCTGCGTTTGCGGATCAGGTCCTTCACATGGGTGACGACGGCAGTAGCGCCGAGGGCTTCCAGCGTCGTCAGGGCGCGGTAGAGCGCGTCATTATCGCCGTCGAGCAGGGCAAGGGCGGCGAGATAGGGCGCGCGGCGGTCGGTCCAGATATCGGCGGCTTCCTGCCATCGGCCGTTGAGCATGGCGATCACGGCAGCGTCGCCGCTGGAGTCCTCGGGCGCAAGGCCGGTTTCGCCCAGAATATGCGCCCAGAAGCCGATCATCGAGCCGGCGGCATCGTCGCTGCAGAGGGAAGCGGCCTGCCGCAGGCCGGCGAGCGCTTCCTCCCGGTCGCAGAGGCCGAGCCAGGCGCGTTCGGCCACCAGCGCGGCATGCGCGGACAGGCGCTGGAATTCGAAGGTGTTTTCGAGGAATTTCGCCATTTCCTGCAGCAACTCGCCTGATGTCTCGCCGCGGCGCGTTCTGAGCGTCGCCAGCGCCACGAGCGAGGGATAGCGGGAGAGCGCAGGGGCATTCTGGTTGTCGACCACGGCTTGCGCTGCTGCGGCTGCCTCCTCCCATCGGCCGAGGAAGGTCAGCAGTTCCGCGAGCTCGCCGCGCATATAGTCGCGCCAGGTATCGAGGTCATGCTCGATGCAATAGGCAATGCCGCGCGCCAGCACATTCTCGGCGGCATCGACTGCGTGGAGCTGGATTTCCACCCAGGCGCGGTTGGTGAAGGCGCGGGCCGCATGCTCCTGGAAGCCATGCTCGAGGGCGATTGCCAGCGCCTGATCGAGTGTTTGGCGGGCGCGCTCCGGCTCCCGCCAGCAGATGGCGGTGCCGACATTGTTCAGCGCATGGCAGAGGACTTCGGGCCTGGCGATATCGTCCGATGTCATGAGCGCAATGGCGCGCTCGCCGTAGAGGGTTGCGGTCTCGGCATCGCCCGCCAGCATGCCGAGCTGCGACAGGTTGGAATAGCCCATGGCGAGCTCGGCCGGGCTTGCTGCCTGCTCCAGCACGTCCACAGCCTCGCGGCCGAAGGCATCGGCGCCCTTGCGGTCTCCGGCGAGATAGCTCAGCCGCGACAGCCAGCGCAGGTTATCGCCGACATGCCTTATATCGCCGAGCGCCCGGTAGAGCGCAAGCGCGCTGGTCTGGGCGGCAATGGCCCGTTCCATCTGGCCGGTCAGGTGGCATTCGAAGGCATAGCCCTCGTAGAGACAGGCGCGCCTGGCATCGCTCAAGTCTCCGGCATGGGCGAGCGCCAGCTCGTAATGGCGCATCGCCTGCCGGTGGGCGCCGAGCCTGCCGGCCTCGGCTGCGGCCTTCGGGGCAAGCTCCGAAATCGCGCTCATGTCCTGCGCCTCATTGGCATGGTGGACCATGCGCGCGACCGAGGCCTCGGCCCGGTTACGGAAATAGGCGAGCGCCTTTTCATGCAGCGCCCGGCGGCGCAGCGGCGGCAGCGATTGTTCGACGGCCTGCCTGGCAATTTCATGGCGGAACATGAAGAGGTTGCCCCCCGGGCCACTACTTGCGGGCACCAGAAGCCCGCAGGCCGTGCAGGCTTCAAGCGAGGCGCGGGCATCGCTACCGCAGATCGCCTCGATCAATTCAGGCGCAAAGGCATCGGGCGAGGTGGAGGCGGCCCAGAGCGCCTCCCTGTCAGCCTCGTCAAGGATATCGGCCCGCGCCAGCACGGCATCGCGGATGGTTGTCGGCAGATGGTCGCGGCTGAGTGGCGGCAAGCAATCGCTGCCGGCGCAATCCACGAGCTCGCTGACGAAATAGGCATTGCCGCCGGTGGCGCTGAAGATCGCCTCGCCATCGAGGCCCTTGCGGTCCGCAAGCTCCAGCACGGCGGCTTTCGACAGCGGCGGGACAGTGATGCGCAGCCAATGGGCGGGCGGAATATCGGCGAGCAGCCGCCTGAGCCGCGTCTGGCCCGGCGTATCGTCATTGCGCGCGGTTGCGACCAGCAGCAGGCACGTGTGGCGGATGCGCCGGCCGATATAGCGGATGAGGTTCAGCGTGGCGTCATCGGCCCAGTGAATATCCTCGATGACGAGCAATGTCGGCTGGCGCCCCTCAGTCAGGAGATCGAGCACTTCGGAGAAGAGGGTGATCCAGTTGCCGCTGGAAGCCCTGGTCAGCGTCCAGCGGGCGTGCCGGGCAATATCGCGCCAGGGCCCGAGCGGCTCGGCCGTGCCGAAATTCTCGCAGGCGCCCGAGAGGATGCGGGTACCCTCAGGCACGGCGCCGGCGAAGGCTGCGGCGAGGGAGGATTTCCCCGCACCTGCTTCCCCTTCGAGAAGTACGACCCTGCCATTGCCGTTGGCGGCCTCGCGCAACAACGACTGAAGGTGATCGAGATTGGGGGCGCGCTCGATTAGTCGCATGGCGGATTATTGCCAGCATCATCGCCGGCTGGGAATAGGAACGTGCCAAAATAGGGCGGCGAGCGCCAGAAAATGGGGAGATATCCCGATGCGTCGGCCCTGGCATCGGCCTAGCGTCCGTCTCGTCAACAAGGATGCGAACAGGAGGTCGCCATGCCCAGATATCTTATCGAACGCAACATTCCCGGCGCAAGCAAGCTCACCTCGGAAGACCTGTGCAACATTTCCGCAAAGTCGAACCAGGTCGTGGCCGGCCTCGACCGGCCCTATACATGGATCACCAGCTATGTCGCCGGCGACAAGATCTACTGCGTGCATGAGGCCGACAGCGCCGAAACCGTCTACCGCCACGCCCGCGAAGGCGGCTTCCCGGCCGACCTGGTGAGCGAGATCGCCTCGGAGTTCGGACCCCAAACTGCTCGGCAGACCGCCCGCGCATAAGTTACCACGCCGGCCGCAACGCGAGGGGCGGCGGCCGGCGCTCACCTCGTTCCCTCCTCGGGTAAGGCTGGGGAGGGAATGGGGGGACATAATGCAGATCGCCTGTGCCACGGTTTCTTAGTCAGCGGGTCGTGCTTTGGACGAGGGCGTCACCTCATTCTCCCTCATTCCCGTTTCCTCGTGCTGACACGAGGGATGTCACAGGAATCCAGTCTGCCCAAATTCTTGGGCAGGAAAGATTTTTTCCACTCCCATGGCAAATGAGTCTCTCGCCGCGAGGCACGCTGCTACTGGATCCCTGTGACGTCCTTCGTGTCAGCACGAGGAAACAGGGATGAGGGAGGTTGGGCGCGCGTCAGCACAACTGCACTGCGCGTCACTACAAAGGGGCATCGCCACATAGGTGCCCAACGCTCAGCCGCATTGTCATGCCCTGACATAGAGCCGCACCGCCAACCCCTTGCCACCCCACCGCAGCCCACGCTATACGTCCCGCCGATGGGGATGGAGTACCCCCGAAACCGCCCACAAGGCTGATGACTCCTACCGTGTTTAACCGCGGTGGGAATCTGTCCGGAGCCCGCCGCAAGGCGGGTTTTTTATTGCCCGTCCGAGAGTTTTGGAGCGAGCATGTCCTTCTATACCTGCCTTATCGTCATGGCCGGCGGTGCGCTCGGCACCTTCGCCCGCTATGCCGTATCGATCATCGCCATGCCCATCAGCCGGGATCTGCCCTGGGGCACTGTTATCATCAATGTCACGGGCTCGCTCATCATCGGCCTGTTCAGCACGCTGACGCTCGCCAATGGCCGTTTTCCGGTGTCGGACAATATGCGCCTCTTCGTGATGGTCGGCCTCTGCGGCGGCTACACGACCTTCTCCTCCTTCAGCCTGCAGACACTCGACCTGCTGCGCTCGGGCGCAACGGTCAGGGCCTGCATCAATGTCGCGGCCTCCGTCGTGCTCTGCATCGGGGCGGTGGCACTCGGGCATCTGATTGCGACGCGGATCAATGGCGGGGTGGCGCAAGTGGCGCAGGCGGCGATCGAGGAGCAGGGGTGAACCGTCTCTCAGCGCACATGCTTGATCGCCGGCGGAACCCAGCCTCCTTCCAGTGCCTCCGCACGCGGGCCGTAAATCCGCATCGTTGGGCCGATCGGGTTGGCGGCGGGCGAGGGGAGCCAGTTTGCCTCCTTGTCCTTGCCCGGTGACTTCGGCTGGATGTAGATGTCCAGCGAGCCGTCTTTGTTGAAGGTCAGCTTGTCGCGGTCGCCGATGGCGAAGCGGTCGATCGGGTTCGGCACCTGGAAGCCCTGGTCGTCATACATGGTGATGGACCAGAAGGCGTCGGCCGGCGGCGTTTGCCCCTTCTTGAAATGCAGCACATACTTCTGCCCTCCCATCAGCGGCTTGCCGTCGCCGTCGAGAAAGGCGGCGGGATAGATTGCGTCCTGCGGCAGGTTAGCGCCGAGGCCGCCGAGTGCGACTGCGGCGCGCTGGCGATAGGAGGTGCCGTAGGTGCCGATATTGTTCAGCGTGATATTCCAGCCGTTGACATGGGTGCCGAGCGTCTTGATGGCGATGACCATATCCTTGCCCGCATCCTCGGCGCCGGCATTGATGGCATCGACGGTCGCCTTGTCGAGCGACTTGCCGTCCCAGTCCTTTCCAGGCTCCAGCCCTAGCGCCCGCATGCGGAAGAGTATCGGATAATCATTCGGGTGAGGCGGGTATTTCTTCAGGAGCTCGGCAAAGCGGGTGAAGAATGCGATACCGCCCATCTGTTCCACCTGGACCAGGGGCGGGGTTTTCTGGTCGATGCCGGCAGAGACTTCGGATTTTGCCGGCGGACTGTAGTTCTTGCCCCACCGGTCAAGCGGCGTCAGCTTCAGGCCGTCCTGCACCTTGTGGACATTGTCGTAGTCCGAGGGGCCATTGGTCTGCACCCGCCCGAGGATCCAGATCATCGATGTCGGTGCGTCGATCCTCTCGATACCGTCAGGCAGCGTGCCCGACCATCCCGGCGGCACATAGGCGAAGTTGCCGGTCCCGGTGCCTGTCGTGCGCGAGCCGAGCGAGGAGAAGACGTCCGACCACATGTCGAGCGTCGGCACCAGATAGTAGCGCCCTCCGGTATCGGGCACGGAGAGGATGATCGGTCCTCTGGAAAGATCGAGCCAGGCGGCGGAGTAGAGCGTATCGAAATTGAAGCGTACGACATCGCGGGCATCGGCTGCGGGATAGGTGCGGAAATAGGCGAACTGGTTGACCGGTGCGCGGCCCACCACCGAATTGGCGTCGGCGACCTCCGTCATCTGGCGCATCGTCACATCCATGAGCACCATCGGATAGGCATATTGATAGACCTCCCGCGCCAGCAGGCGCGTGTCCTCCGGCGAGGCGGCAAGAAGCGTGGTCGGGACGACGGCAAGGCTGAATGCAGGCGCGACGAGACAATACCGGTTCATGCGCAATCTCCCCCAGATGTTGCTGGGGCAAAGTCTATCGCCGGGGCAGGGCGGGATAAGTACGTTACGGTAAATCCGTACGTAAATGACGGTTGCCGAGTGCCGGTGTCGCGATCCAATATCTAATTACGACGCGGATCAGCGTTGCGAGATGCAGGCGGCAACCGAAGACCCCATCCCGTCACAGCACCGGCCGAATAAACATCCCGCCGAATCTTCCATCTGCCGCCAGTGCGAAGCTCCATTCGAGATGGCCGTTATCGAAGGTCACGTCGTAGACATCCCAGCCTTCCGCCGTCACGCCCTTGAAGGATATGTCCCTGAGCGGCCCCATTCGATCGAGATCGGCCTTGATCATGGCGGATTGTTCGCGCGCGGCGGCGGCGAGCGGCGGGCTCATCCGCTCATAGTCGGGTTCGCCGCGCTGGTGCTGTTCGATGACCTGTTCCAGCAGCGCCTTGCTGTTTTCCACCGGTCGCTTGTCGCGGATGCGCGCAGCTAGCGCCTCTTCCAGATCGGTCGCGGCGCGTTCGTCCATGCGGGATGCTTCCAGTTCATAGCCGTTCTGGTGCAGCACGAGGCCGGTGACAGCGCCGCTTTCGTTGCGGGTAAAGGTGATCTGCGCCTGAACCGCCTTGTAGAAGAAGCGGTCGGCATCTTCGGCGAATATCTCGAGTTCCGGCTGGCCGGTCAGCCGCGTGAAGAGCCGCCCGTCGCGCAGGCTCACCACATAGGCCGACGTACCCAGATGATAGTGTCCAGCATAATCGGCATAGAGCGCAGGATCGATCTTCTGTTCGGTGCGCGGCCGTGCCTGCTCATAGCGGCGCCAGGCCATGGCATCGGCTGAGGTGTCGGTCATGTTCGTCTCCTTTGCGAGCTTCAGCAGTTCATCGATCGAAAGAATGTCGCCTGCGGCCATCTTCGCCCGCAGCGCGTCGATGACGGCGAGGCTGCGCTGCGTGCGGGTCAGCTGGTCCTGCAAAGCGAGGTTCTGCATGGCGAGCATGCGGTCGAGATCGGTCGCGTGGCCGGCGAGCAGCCGGGCGATGTCCTGCAGGCTGAGCCCCAGCCGCTTCAGAGCCAGGATCTCGGTGAGCCGTGCAATTTCCCTGGTGCCGTAGAGCCGCCAGTTCTTTCCCGTGCGCGGCGGCCGGATAAGGCCGGTCTCTTCATAGAGCCTCAGCGCACGCACAGTCATGCCGATCCGCTCGGCACATTGCGCCGCCGTCAGCCAACTCTGTTTTCCTGTTTCGGCGTCCATCAAGCCTCCCGCGATGTCTCGGAACCCTTCTAAGCTATGACGCTGGGTCCGGCTCAAGAGGGTTTTCGCGGATTTTTTCGGTTTCGGCTTGATGCCTGTTGCAGGGCGGGTGGGATGTCGCTCGGAGCCGGGCTACAGCATCGGCCCGAAAATCGGAATCGATCTTCGGAAAGCCTGATGCGTCGATTCAAAGAGTTGGAGCGTCGGTGCGGCGAATGGCGCAATGCAGGGGGAAAGAGATTATTCTGCCCATGGGAAAACCCATGACAGGTGCAATCGATCCGCCGGGTATGCCGCCCGGCGGATCGAGCGGCCGTTAATTCCCTGTCGAGGTCGGGGCGGAGTAAGACAGGGATTCACGGATCTGGTCGATTTTGCCGTCGGCCTCTCCGACGCCGAGGATGGTTTTGGCCTCGGCGAGGACTTCCGGGCTCACTTCGCCGCTGCGCGTTGCGGAAGCCAGCGCATCCTCCAATGCCTCGTCGCCGAGGACCGGATCGTCGACGGAAGGCTCGATGCCATTGTCGAGTTCAAACTGGGCATAGGCCACGGCGTAGGCGGCGATCGCGGTCATCTTCGGATCGGACGTGTGCAGATAGGCCTTGTAGCTGCGGTTGAGAGAATTCAGGCCCTTGAGCTCGGAGGCCAGGTTCTTCTGCTTGATATCGGCTGCGGCGTTTTTTGCATTGAGCGATTTCGTCTTCGCCTCGCCGGATTTGCCCTTGGCTCCGTTCTCGGATTTCGAACCGCCGTGCAATGAACTGCCCGTCGAACTGCCCGTCTGGGAATTGCCGGACTGGTGGCCGCGGTTCTC
The DNA here is from genome assembly GCF_056398505.1 of Rhizobium sp. 01T437. Classification (NCBI taxonomy): domain Bacteria; kingdom Pseudomonadati; phylum Pseudomonadota; class Alphaproteobacteria; order Hyphomicrobiales; family Rhizobiaceae; genus Rhizobium; species Rhizobium sp. 01T437. The sequence continues at coordinate 81,102 of NZ_JBFTPM010000011.1, read as the reverse complement.
GTGACTGCCGCTTTGTCCGCCGCCATTGCCGCCACCATTGCTGCTGCCGTGTCCGCCGCCATTGCCTCCGCCGTTACCACCGCCGTTGCCGCCACCATTGCCGCCGCCGTTTCCACCGTCCTTTGCCATGGCGGCAATATCGGCGCCGGTGATCGTCAGCGGGCTCGAAGCCATGATCATCGAAAGTGCGGCTATGGACGCAAGAGTTGCGATACGCATCCGGGTCTCCCTCGCAGGATAATTCATCAAAAATCGTGAGATAGCCGACTCGGGAAGGCGGCTATCGAATGAAGACGATGTTAGGCGCGAAATGCGGGGCGTGCATCGGACCGAGGTCCGGCATCCGCCGGACTATGGTCTTAGAGAGCGGGAGATGGTTAACGGGGTCAGCGTCGGCCGGCGGGTCGCCGATCCGGAATCGGGTGGCTGCCGCTTCTCATATTTCCTACCCCTCCATGACCATCAAAACAGCAGGTTTGGACATGGAACTGGAAGACAAGGCGATTATCATTTCCGGCGCAAGCAGCGGCATCGGAGCGGCAGCCGCCCGGCTGTTTGCGGCCAGGGGCGCGAAGCTCGTGCTCGGTGCACGGCGGGCGCAAAACCTCGATGCGCTGGTTTCCGAGATCACTGAAAGCGGCGGCATGGCCGTGTCTCTGGCCGGTGATGTACGCGAGGGAGCCTACGCGCAGGGCCTCGTCGACCGGGCGCTCGATGCCTATGGCCGGCTCGACGGCGCTTTCAACAATGCAGGCATCGTCGGCGAGATGGGCGCCTTTGCCGAGATGAGTGCGGCCAATTGGGAGGCTGTGATTTCCACCAACCTGACGAGCGCGTTCCTTGCGCTGAAGGCGCAGCTGCCGGTGATGAAAGCGCAACGCAGCGGCTCGATCGTCTTCACCTCATCCTTCGTCGGATACAGCAATGGCGGCTTGCCCGGCATGGGGGCTTATGCGGCCTCCAAGGCGGGCCTGATCGGCCTCGTGCAATCGGTCGCCGCCGATTACGCGGCCGATGGCATCAGGATCAACAGCCTGCTTCCGGGTGGCACCATCACACCCGCAGGCGGCGAGAATAATCCTGAATTCCTCGACTATATCTCGAGCCTGCATCCGATGAAGCGGATGGCCGCGGCGCAAGAAATTGCGCAGGCGGCGCTCTTCCTGCTGTCGGACCAATCGAGCTTCATGACCGGCAGCCCGATGATCGTCGACGGCGGCATGTCGGTTCGGCTGCTTTAGCAGAAGTGGCCTCGGGCGGTGTTGCGCCGCCCGAGGCGGGGAATTTCGCGGCCGTCCCGGAGGGTCACGTCCCAGAGGGTCACCGGCGCTTCACGCCGCACTCGATTCCTGACATATTTGCAGAGAGACAGCCAACCGTCGTGGATATTGCGTCATGAACTCGCAGACACGTGAAAAAAGCACCATGCGCGCACCTACCGGGTCCGTTACAGGGCTTTGCTCTGCGTCCGCCACCATGTTTGCAGTCGGAATGGCCTTTCTGGGTTACTGGGGGGTCTATGAACAGGGGAGCTGGCGTGCAATCGATTATCTCGTGATGATTGTCGCTGTCATCGGATTTGCGGCACTCGGCTGCGTGCCCTGGATTGTGACCACACCTGTCGCGGAGGATGAGGCAGACAAAGTCGTCGTCGCCAGGCGAGCGATGGCACTGGGGACGGCGTTAATCTGGATGGCCGTCTGTATTACCGTATTTGTCTGAGTTGCCCCGCGTGACCCCGGCGGCGAGAACAAGCCCGAATTCCTCGACTATATCTCCGGCCTGCGAGCTGGCCTCTGGCGGTGGTCGCTCCGCCCGAGACAGATCGGGGATTATCATGCCCTGGCCGATGCCCGTTCGAAGGCGCCGGCGAAGACAAGGGCCGTGGCGCCAATCATCAGCCCGCCCGCCAGCAGGAAGGTCAGCTGCATGCCGGCTGAAATCGCTGCCGGCGTCGCATGAATGAAATCCTCGGTGCCGGCGCCATAGGCGAAGACGGCGCCCATCAGGGAGGCGCCGGAGATCAGGCCGATATTGCGCGACAGGCCGAGCAGGCCGGAGGCTGTGCCGCGCCGGTCCTTCGGCACATCGGCAAGGGCCGCGGTATTGTTGGCGGCCTGGAAAAGCTGGTAGCCGGGCGTCAGCACAATGATGGCGGCAATATAGCCGACGACGCCTGAAAGCTCAGGCAGGATAGCCAGCAGGAAGGCGCCGGCGGCGAGCATGGCAAGGCCGATCGAAAGCACGGGGCGTGCGCCCCAGGCATCGACCAGCCGGCCGGAGGGTACACCGCTGACGATGGAAACCACCGGACCGACGGACATGACGAGGCCCACGACAGCAGCTTTCAGCCCCAGCGCCAGACCGAGATAGAAGGGGCCGACCACCAGCGTCGTCATCATCACGGCCGCCACCACGATATTGACGATGAGATTGGGGACGAGGCGCCTTTCCAGCATGGCAAGCAGGCCCGCCGGGCGCGTCTTGCCCCTGGCCTTGTCAGCCGGCAGTGTCGCGATCGCCAGGATCAGCGCAAGTCCGGCCAGCGGCACCTGCACCCAGAAGATGCCGCGCCAGCCGGCAAGCGGGAGCAACGCGCCGCCGAGCGAGGGGCCGAGTGCCGTGCCGAGAGCGGAGACCGTGCCGAGCAGGCCCATGGCGCGGCCGATGCGCGCCTCGCTTGCGGTCTCGCGCATCAGCGCCATCGAGATCGTCATCAGGAAGGCAGCACCGACGCCTTGAACGGCGCGCGCCGCCATCAGCAGCGGCAGATCGGGTGCCGTGGCCGAAAGCAGCGAAGCGACGGCAAAGAGACCGAGGCCCATAAGCTGCATGCGCTTCAGCCCGTAGAGATCGCCGAGCCGGCCGACGATGACGACCGAGACCGTCAGGGTTGCGAGATAGGCGACGACGACGCCCTGCACCTGGGCGAAGGGCGCTGAAAAATCCTCTGCGAGCTTGGGCAGGGCGATGTTGGCGATGCTGGTGCCGAGCGAGGCGAGCAGCATCGAAAGGGAGAGCGTCAGCGTCACGCCCCGTCTTTCCATTCGCTCCGATCCGGTCTTTTCCGCCTGTTCCATATCGATGTCCTCTTGCTTGAAATGTCATTCAAGCGCAGGCTACGAATTCAAGCCGACTTGAGGTCAAGCATGAAATTTCTGGATATCGGAGAGGTCTCCGTACGAAGCGGAATCAAGCCCTCGGCGCTGCGCTATTACGAGGAGATCGGGCTCATCACCTCGATCTTCCGCCACGGGCTGCGCCGCCAGTTTCCGCCGGAGGTGCTGCTGCAGCTCAAGCTGATCGCCATGGGTAAGACGGCCGGTTTCTCGCTGGAGGAAATATCGGGCATGTTCGGCAAGACCGGTGCTCCGGAACTGCCGCGCGCCGCGCTGCATCAGAAGGCCGATGAGATCGACCGGCAGATCCGGGAGCTGACAGCGCTCAGCGACACGTTGCGTCATGTCGCCGAATGTTCCGCACCCTCCCACATGGAATGCCCGACCTTTCGGCGGCTGCTCGATGTCGCGGGCAAGCGGGCGGGCGCGGGCAAGGGCAAGGGCAAGGGTGCGCGGGCAGTCAAGGGCAGGTAGGGCCGGCAGGCAGCTTGTGTGGTTCACTCTCGCCGGCGCTTGCCTCGCCGCGTACCATCATAAAACTCCGGCGGCTTCTTTCGCACCCAGGCGACGAAGGTCTGGATGGCGGGATGAGCAAGCAGAGCCTCGACGGTCGGATAGGCATGTTCCAGCTCCGCCTCGCTGAACTGCGCATGGATCTGGCGATGGCAGATGCGGTGCAGGACCTGCGTCTCCCGTCCGCCGCGGCTCTTGGGCACGAGATGGTGCTCGTCCCGCTGCTCTTTCGGAACGACCCGGCCGCAGAGCGGGCAGATATCAGGCGCCGGCGCCTCATACCAGGAGGTGACGTCTCGGTTTCTCTTTCGCGCCATCAGACAAGGTTAGCCGCAAGCCGGACCGGCAGGCAACCGGCACCGCCTCCCAGATCTTCAATCTTTTGGCAGGGGCGGTGGAAGGTCGGGGCCGCTATATTCCTGCGTCGGGCGCCAGGCGGTGTTGAAACAAAAAATCGATTTACAAAATAAGACACCTTTACTGTCGGTCCGCAGCGGGGAGCGGGGAATGACCGACACCAGGCCGGGACCGAAATTCTCGATCACAATGTCGGATCGGGAAGATCAGGCCCGTCCTAGAGGCATTGCCAAAGTTCAATCCAAAGGAGGATCATCATGCCGAGCACAATCAAACTTCACCGCGTTCTGGCGACCAGCCCGGACAAGGTCTATCGCGCCTTCCTGGAGGCGGACGCCGTGGCCAAGTGGCTTCCACCAAACGGCTTTACCTGCACGGTCCATCATCTGGAGCCTGTTGTCGGCGGCACACACAGGATGTCTTTCCGCAACTTCACGACCGGCCACAGCCATTCCTTCGGCGGCGAATATCTGGAACTCGTTCCCGGCCAGAAGCTTCGCTACACCGACACGTTCGACGACGCCAACCTGCCCGGCGAAATGGACGTGACCGTGACCCTGACGAAGGTCTCGGTCGGCACCGAACTCCATGTGGTGCAGGCCGGCATCCCCGATCTCATCCCGCCGGAGGCCTGCTACCTCGGCTGGCAGGAATCGCTGCGCAATCTCGCACGTCTGGTCGAGCCCGATATCCAGCAATAAGCGTCAGAACCCAAGGGGAGGCCGGGTCTGGAAACTGCTTTTAGACCCGGCCTTTTCTGTGTTCGTGCATCCGGGTTGTCTCGGGAAATGGCCTGTTCCGGCCGAAATCCAGCTGAACTATCCGGAACCGTTTCTACCATATCAAAGTATGATTTCGCCCGTCGGAATATCTGCCAGGATCGCCGCGTGAACCTGATGGCGGAGAGTATTTCGATGAAGAAGATTATCGTGGTGTCGTTGACGGTTGGTTTGGTTACCGGCTTGATCGGTTACAATGCCAGTGCGTCCGGAGAGACCGATAACGCGCGCACCCCGGTCCTGACCGAAATGCCTGGCGGCTACCGCGACTGGCCGCTCATCACCGTGGCGCACGAAGAGGGCAAGCTCAACGATCTCAGAGCCATCCTGGGTAACGATATTGCGATCAAAGCCTTCCGGGAAGGGGCCGCTACCTATCCTGACGGCACCATCATTGCCCGCCTGTCTTGGGACTATCACCCGTTGGAAGAAAGCAAGGAAGCCTTCGGCGCGCCCCAGTCATTCGTCGCCGGGTCGCCCAAGAACGGCGTGCAGTTCATGATCAAGGACGCAAAGAAATATGCTTCGACCGGCGGCTGGGGATATGTCGAATTTGACGACGGTAAACCCTCGAGCACGGCAATGCCCGAAGCATGCTTTTCCTGCCACTCGATCGTCAAGGACCGCGACTTCGTGTTCAGCCGGTACGCACCCTGACAGGTGTATCTGTTCTGGAATTGATTATTCGCTATAAGGCATCCATGCCGCGCATAAGGGCGTCCGGGTGGCGCAGTCGAGGTTGGATATGAAGTTCGCCGCTTGTCTTTTTGCCATATGGTCGTTGTGTTGCGCCGCCGCGCCGCCGCTGATGGCAGCGTCCGCTCCCATCCCGGTGACGGCGCAGGGTTGTGGCGATTTCCTGGCACAGATGCAGAGGAAGCCCGATCATGTAGAATTTGCCGGGTGCAGCTACGCCCCGGATCGGCAGGGCAAACCGCTTGAAGCGACATACCGCGTATCCGGCCGGTACGCGGCTGCCACCGAAGCCTATCTCATCAAGACCGTGGGTTTGAACCGCCTCAAGCGCTCCTGTTGCCTATGGGATTCGCCCGCCAGCCAGTTCCGTGATTCAACGGGCCGTGACTTTTTGATCTCCATGGTCTCGGAGGAAACCATGGTTTCCAGCCGCAGCGAGTGGCACCAGATCGCCGTGTTCGGGATCACGGTGGAGACGTTTACGGAAGACATGTGAAAAAGCGGCGCGACGCGGATCTCAATCCGCAGAACCGCCGTATCGGACCGTCATTCGATCTGCATATCCAGTTGCTGCGCGATGGTTTCGTAGTGGCGGGAGGAGGCGGCATTCCCCTGTCTGGCGAATAGCCCGCTGACCTCCCGCGCGGCCTTTGCTGCTGCGCGGAACGCGTCGAGCCTGACCTGAGGTTCCAGTTCCGCATCGCCGCCGATATCGCCGTCCTTGAAGCGGCCGACGCGATAGCCTTCGTTGTCGATCACGCCAATGACAGGCACTCCGGCCTGCATTTCCCCGTAAAAGGCAGGGCCGGCGTGATCGCCATCGCGGCGACGCAGCATTCCCGGTCCGGAAGCCTTATTTCCCGGACATGCGCCGGTCCAGTATGTCGGACCTGCCGTAAGGGAAACAGGAGACACGAATTCGCAATGGCTGGCCGGATCCTTGGACCACGTCAGGCCGCCCGCAGGCTCCTGCGCTTGCAGAGGCAGCGCGCACCACAGGGATGCGACGACCGCCAAGGTGGCTACGACGTCAAGTGATTTTCGCTGCTGCAACTTTGATGTCCCTTTTCTCTGACCTTGCGTGACCCAGTCCAACGGCTCCAGCCAAGCTTCTTAGAACATTTCCTTTTTTCTTCAAATCACGGAAATGCTCCAGAAGCTTGGCCAGCGCCGTTTGCAGCAAGTGCTTCGAGCATCCAGATTTCTATCAGGAAATTCCGTGGTATAATTCCGCTCTGCCGACGGCACTATCAGCCGTGGCGTTGCGTGCACGGAGACCTGTCCCATGAGCGAAGTGGACGTTCTTTTTACCGCTTTGCGACAGGCGGCCGACCCGCGGACGGTCGAGTGCATCGAGGATGTCGTCAGGCGTGGCTCGGATCGCGAGCTCAACCGCATCAATGCGCTCGCCTTCGCCAAGGCGCATCATCTGGACGAAGAGAAGGTGATCGCAGCGTTTCTGCATGCAGCCCGCATCGGCGCCTTCGAGATGACCTGGAATGTGCTCTGCCCGGGATGCGGCGGCGTGCTCGACACGGGTGCCACCCTGAAAGCCGTCGACCGGGAGGCCTATCATTGTGCGCTATGTGCGGCCGGCTACGAGCCGACGCTCGACGAGATGGTCGAGGTTACCTTCACTGTCAGCCCGCGCGTGCGCAGGATCGCCGCCCACGAGCCCGATCTGTTGCCGCCGCTGGAATATTACCGGCAGATCTTCTTCTCGTCCGGGGTCGACCTGCCTGATGACCTCGAAGCGCGGTTCTCACGCATTCTCCTGGAGATGGTCGAGCTCGATCCCGGCGAGAGGGCTTTCGTCTCGCTGCAGCTGCCGGCGCAATTCATCATCATCTTCGATGCGGTGACGCATTCGGCGCAGTTCATCGACGTGCAAGGTGAGCCGACCAACGAACGCCAGGCCCTCTCGATGGTCATCAGTCAGGGCCATTCGCCGAATGAAACGCTGACGTTGCGCCCCGGCCTGCTGCGGCTGACATTGGAGAACCACACTGATCGACGGGCGCTGCCGAATGTCTGCATTGCGGGCGATGAGCTGCACGACATACTGGGCCACAGGCGGCCTTTCCTGACAGCCAAGCGCCTTCTGACGAACCAGAGCTTCCGCGACATCTACCGGACCGACACGCTCGATGTCGACCAGCGCCTCAAGATCACCAGCCTGACCTTCCTCTTCACCGACTTGCGCGGCTCGACCGCTCTTTACGAGCGCGTCGGCGATCTCGCTGCGTTCGATCTGGTACGCACGCATTTCCGGGTTCTGCACGAGATCGTCGCCACCGAGGCCGGGGCAGTCGTCAAGACCATCGGCGATGCCGTGATGGCGACCTTCCCGAGCCCGGACCGCGCGGTGGCGGCGGCCCTCAGGATGCGCGAAGCGATGCTGCGGCTGAATGCCGAACGCGGCAGCGAGGATCTTCTCCTGAAGATCGGCATCCACGAGGGCCCATGCCTTGCCGTCAGCATGAACGACCGGCAGGACTATTTCGGCCAGACCGTCAACATCGCCTCGCGCGTGCAGGGGCTGGCCGAGCCGCAGGTGATCCTGACGACGGAGGCGGTCGTCGGTAACGAGCAGGTTTCGCGGATGCTGCGGGAAGGCGGCATCAACTCGGTTTCGCGGATGCGGGAGCTGCAGGGGATCGAGCGAGAAGTGCGGATTTTTGCGTTGTCGTGAGAGCGCGGGCGAGCCCTGTCATCTCGACCTTGATCCTACGCAATGAAGAAATCCGCTACTTCCAGCATAATTCTCCGGTTGCGTAGATTGCAAAAGCTGCAGCGCTCGAGCGGATCGGAACCATGGCATTGAGGAGGCTCTTTTCCATCTTCGAAGATCTCGATCCCGGGGATGCGCTCGGCGAGGTGCTTTTCGGGCTGATCATGGCGCTGACATGGACAGTCGGGTCGCGACTCGTGCTGCGCGAGGAGGGGCTTGATGTTCGTAACCTCATCGCTTCGACGATCGGATGCAACGTCGCTTGGGGCATTATCGACGCCGTGCTGTTCATGCTCGGCACGACATTTTACAGGAACAGGCGTCTCAGGCTGTTTCGGCACATCAGGGCGGCCAGGGACGAAGCCGCCGCGCTCGCCGTCATCGCGAGGGAGTTTCCGGTCGAGGAGGCGCCGCTGTCAGCAAAGGCAGCCGATACCGAGGCGCTTTATCGCTCGCTGCTTGCGCTCACAATCCACGCCGAGCCGGTAAAACCGTCCTTGACGAAAGCTGATCTGCGGGCTGCGGCCGCAATCTTCCTGCTGGTCTCGGCAACAGCGCTTCCCGCCGTCATCCCTTTCTTTCTGATCGACGATGGCGAGCGCGCCTTGAGGGCGAGCAACCTGTTTCTGATCGCGCTGCTGTTCGTGACCGGTTACGCATGGGCGGTTTTTTCAGGTGGCCGGCCGTTCCATGCGGGCATCACGATGACTTGCCTCGGGCTGTTTCTGGTTGCAATCGCGGTTGCTCTCGGCGGCTGAATGCGGCTTACGACGGATCGGCGCCGGCCATCTTATCGAGATTTGCGATCACTCGCGTCAGCATGAGCGCGAATTGCTCGGCCTCCGCCTCGGTAAAACCATCCAGTGCTTCACTGTTGCCTTGAAACAGGGTCGCGATTGCCTCGGGCATGCGCGTCCGGGCGGCGTCCGTCAGCACGATGCGGCTGCTTCGGCCGTCGGCTGGGTCGGGGGTCCGTTCGATCAGGCCATCGCGTTCCATGCGGACGAGCATCTGCGCCATCGGCGGCTGTTCCACCTTGGCGAAGCGGGCGAGATCGCGCTGGGTGCTGGCCTTGCCATTTTCCAGCGCCACCAGAACCGGCAATTGCCCGACGCCGAAGCCGAGCGGTTTGAGCCTGTTCTCGCTGAGGCGGGCAAAGCCGCGGGCAGCAAGGCTTATCAGGTGCCCCGGGGTGGAAAGCACGTCCTGGCTCATTCCGTTTCGCTCCATATCCGTCTTCGAATTTACTGTTGACCGCAAACTACATATGCACGTATGTATCTCTGTATGTGGCGCTGGTCAATGCCGGCCAGGGCCTGCAAACGGTCTTTCAAAGCAGAGAGAGGAAGCATCATGTCGGAAGAACAGACGCAGCTTATCAGGCACATCTACAAGCGCTTTAACGCAAGGGATATCGACGGGGTGCTGGCTGCGCTCACCGATGACGTCGCCTGGGCAAATGGCATGGAAGGCGGCCGCGTGCACGGGAAGGAGGCGGTTCGGGACTACTGGACACGCCAATGGGCAATCGTCAGCCCGCATGTCGAGCCGGTGGCATTCCGGCAGGCAGGAGAGGGCAGCATAGAGGTCGAGGTGATCCAGAGAGTCTTCGATCTCGATGGCCGGCCGTTGGAGGGCCAAGATCACGGCCTGGTGGACAAGACCGTGATGCATATCTTCCGCATGCAGGGCGACAGGATCGTGCGCTTCGATATCGGCGATGCGGGCTAGTCGATCCCTATCCCGTCTGTGCCAATGAAGTAAAACTCAACGTAAAAGCGTTATTTTTCGTCAATCATCAGTCATCGTGGCTGGTTTGTTACAACGAATGCGCTTGAATTGCGGCTGTTTCTTATTCGATATTACCCTCATTGGAAGGCGATGGTTGAGTCGTCACCACGCTTGCGGCAAACGAAATGGGGGCATTTCAAATGGGGTTTACTGAAGCTGTTCGGAGCGTTCTGAGAGAGAAATATGCAACCTTCTCCGGCCGGGCCTCCCGGTCGGAATATTGGTGGTTTTATCTGTTCTATATTCTGGCCGCGCTTGCGTTTGTGGTTGTCGGCATCGGGGTCGCCGCCGCTTCCGGCAGGGTCGAGGGTGGGGTTCCATCAACGGTTATTGCTGTCGGCGTCATCGGCGGATTGTGTGTGCTTGCTACGATCATTCCTGTTCTCGGCGTTCAGATCCGCCGCTTCCATGATCGCAACATTTCCGGCTGGTGGTATCTCGCGCTGATTATCCTGGGCCTGGTTCCCTATATCGGCTTCATCGCAAGCATCTCCATTTGGGTGATCAGCGTGCTTCCAGGCACTGTCGGCCCGAACAAGTTCGGCGCGGATCCGCTGCGTCCGGAAGTGCGGGCCGAAGTCTTCGCGTAAGGCAATCCCCGCCACATTGGAGCTTTTTCCTTCGCGGGACCGATTTGATCTTGGTCGCCACGCATCGCGGAGCGCGACTTTTCGATGCGTGGCAGGCCGTGTCGATCTTTGTCATAAGAAGAGATGAGGGCAATTTCGGTGGGGCCAGTCGAGTCTCTTCGGACGGTTTTGATACGGAAATATGCCACCATCGACGGCCGCGCTTCCCGCTCGGAATTGTGGTGGTACCATCTGTTTCTCTGCTTGATCGTTGCCTTGTATCTGGCTGCCATGCGCTGGGCGCGAGCGCACGGCGTCTCGGTGGTGATCGACAACCTGCCGGTTGCCGCCATATGGACTGGACATGTATTGATCCCGCCGACATCAGGTCTTCATGTTCGCCGTCTTCATGACTGCAACAGTTCGGGCTGGCCGTATCTCCTGCTGATTGGCGTGTGTTTTATTTGCTTTCCCTATTTCGCCTTGATGCTGCTACTTGTTTTTCCTTTCGCACATCGAGGGACCGTGGGCCCCAACAGATTTGGCCCTGACCCCTCGCGTTACGAATCAAAAGCGGGGGTTTTTGACTGAGCAGCGTGCGACTGGAGGCCTGAGCCTGGATCGCGTGGTCGATCGCTGCGATCGGGACGGCATTCGGGACTTGAGGTCGGGTGCGACAAAAAATCAACGCAGGATCGTCATTTCCTTGAATGGGCGGGCGGATACAACTGCATTGTTGCAATCCCCGCGTTTGAATTGTAGCTCTTTTTTCGAGCCGGTGGGTGGCTGAGTTGTGGGCGCGCTTGCAGCAAGCAGAAATGGGGGCATTTCGAATGGGGTTTACTGAAGCTGTCAGGACCGTTCTGACGCAGAAATATATTACCTTCTCCGGCCGGGCCTCCCGCTCGGAATTCTGGTGGTTTCAGCTGTTCAACTGGCTGGTCGGCGGTGTGTTCGGAATTTTGGGCGCATTGACCGATGGCGGCGTTGTGTCGCTGACCAACATCTTCGCGATCATTGGAGCGTTATACGGAATCGCGACGATCTTGCCGATGATAGCTCTGCAGGTTCGCCGCTTCCACGACCGCAATTTGTCCGGCTGGTGGTTGCTGGGGCTGATCGTTTTGTGTTTGATTCCATTCGTCGGGTTCATTTCAGCCATCTCCCTTTTCGTGATCAGCGTACTTCGCGGCACGGAAGGTCCGAACAAATTCGGTCCCGATCCGCTTCGTCCGGAAGCCAGAGCCGAGGTCTTCGCCTAGGGCGGGCGGATTGCTGGGATCGGGGCATTTCGATGGGGTTTGCTGAATCTGTCCGCACAGTTCTGACACGGAAATACGCGACCTTCTCCGGTCGCGCCTCGCGCTCGGAATATTGGTGGTTTCAGCTGCTTTACTGGGGCCTGATGATTGCGTATGTGCCGCCGCTCATTATGGTCGGCGACACGACGGGTGGGCCTGACGGATCTTCGCAGATCACAAAGGTCATGATGGCCATCCTGGCATTATTCGTATTGGCGACCTTGCTGCCGCAGACAGCCCTCCATGTGCGACGTTTCCAGGATCGCGGTATTTCAAGCTCTCATTATGGCGTGCTGGTTCTGCTATGCCTCCTTCCTGGTGTGTCGATCCTCGCGGGCCTTGCGATGATCGTGGTCTGTATGCTTCCGGGCAAGGAGGGGCCGAACGAGTACGGGCCGGATTCGCTGATTTCGGAACCAAGGGAAGAGATTTTCAGCTAACGGCATCGAGACTGCTCATGCAGGCTGCCGGGGGCTTTGCTTGCAGCAGGTCGGCGACGTGATGCAAATAAATCAACGCAGGATCGTCGTTTCCTTGAAACTGCAAACCGATACAACTGCATTGTTGCAATCCCCGCGTTTGAATTGTAGCTCTTTTAATCCGAAACGACTGCCATTCCAGCGGGATGGCGAGTCGTGGCCGCGCTTGGGGTAAGCGGAAGTGGGGGCATTTCGATGGGGTTTACTGAATCTGTACGCACGGTTCTGAGGAAGAAATATGTGACCTTTTCCGGTCGCGCCTCTCGTTCGGAATATTGGTGGTTTCAGCTGCTCTACTGTGCGGTGCTGATCGTTCTTTCTGCGCTATTCTTTGGGACCGTCGAGCCGGAGGACAGACCTGACGGACCCGTGTCAACCAACCTTGTCGTGCTTGTCATCATGGCATTGTTTTTTCTCGCAACACTCTTGCCGCAGACAGCGCTTCATGTTCGCCGCTTCCATGATCGCAACATCTCCGGTTGGTGGTATCTCGCGGCAGTAATTCTAGGCTTTATTCCCTACATCGATCGCGGTGTAGGCATAGGAATTCTTGTTTTTGCGTCGCTGAAGGGGACCGAGGGGCCGAACAAATACGGGTCGGATCCGCTGCGTCCGGAAGCGATAGCGGAGGTTTTTGCCTGAGCCGCATGGTCATCCGTCACGCTGGCTTGCTGGTGGCTCTATCGGTCGCCGCCTCGGCCCAATTTTCCCCTGCGCTGGCGCAGGACAGCAACAGTCAACAGGGCGGGAAGGGCGACCGGCCTGTGAGCTCCGTCGGCAGCGAATATGCCACGCAATGCGCGCTGAACGGCGTGCGGTGCAAGCTCATCTATGGTGATGGTGCCGAAAAGCCCAAACCTGTGCCGGATGCAACGCTTTCGCGTGAAACCAGGTCGTTCTCCGCGCAGGAGCCCGAGATGAGCGGCCCCGTGGCGGTCGTGCTGGTGCTTGTCGCCCTTGTCGTCATCATCGGCCTGGTGATGTTTTTCGGTAGTGGCGGCGTGCTTTTGTCGTCGGCGCCGCGCGATTTGAAGAAGCGGCAGGGAGAGGCGCCGGAGAGCTGGCGCACATCCGATGCTACGGCCGAAGAGAGGCCTAATGATTTCCTGCAGAAGATTGCAGCGATGGCCGATCGGCGGCAGGCGCTCGTGCTCTTGCTCCGGCATTGCCTGCTGCACGCCGCCGATGTAACGGGGACGCGGCTTTTCCGCTCGGATACGGAACGGGCGGTTTTTGCCCGTCTTCCCGAGACCATGCCCGAGCGCGAGCGGCTGGAATATCTGCTGGCCGAGGCGGAACTCGTGCATTATGGCGGCCGCGCGCTCGCCGAAAGCCAATTCGCGGCATTGCTGGCCTCGGCGCGCAACCTGCTGTCGGCAGGGAGGCTCGCCCATGCGTAATGCCGGTCCCATTCTCATCCTACTGGTTTTGATCGGGCTTGCGGCGCTGGCGCTGTTCGGGTCGTCGCGGGAGAACGATTTCGATCACTCGCCGCTCGGCAGCAAGGGTTTGCAGATGTGGCTGGAAGGCAAGGGCATTCCCGTTGTCCGCTCCGATCCGCATTTCGTCAGGGCGCGCTCGGAAATTTCGTTGCGCATCCTTTCCTTGCCGATAACTGAAGACAAGGCTGTGCTGCCCGCAGGAGACGAGCAGAAAACCCAAGTGGATCTGCAAAACTGGTCTTATGAGGCAACCAACCACGAACTTCCAACGCTGATAGTAATGCCGAAATGGCTCGGAAGTGTACTGAAGGATGGGATTGCTCGGCAATCGGCACTGCTCTCTCTCTCTGCTATCAATGACGAGGTCGGCCGGATCAATTCCATTGGGCTTCGTCTCGAGCGGTATGGGCCGGGTTTCGAAGAAGCGCGACCGGATCTGGGATCGAGCGGACAAACCAGAATTGCGTTGTATCAGGCTCAGGTCTTCGACCGGTCGAACTTGCCGGACTCCTGCCGGGAACTTGCGGGCACGCAATCGGGTGCGCTGGTCATCAACTGTCAGTACGAGCCCTTCATTTACCTGCTGTCGGATCCCGACCTGCTGAACAATCACGGGCTTGCACTGGCCGACAATGCCGCGTTTGCCGTATCGCTCATCAGGCAATTACGCGGCCCCATCGAGACGCGGCCTGTCTACCTCGATGCGACTGGCGCGCCGCTAGATGACAAGAAACCCGTGGATGAAGGGCGCACCTACGAGCGCTCCGGCTCCGATCTCACCCGCTTCTTCGCCTATCCGCTCTCCGTCATCTGGGGCACGCTCTTCTTCGTCGTGGCGATCTGCTTCTGGCGTGGGTTCTGGCGTTTCGGGCCGCCGCTCAGGGATGCGTCCGGAAATATCGAGCTGTCGAAGAGTGCGGCGATAGAAGCCACCGCACGGCTGCTGCGCCTGTCCGGCAATGACGGGCGGATGGTGGCGCAGTTCGTCCAAAATCTTCTGGCCGACAAGGCGCAGCTGGTCTTCGGCCCGGGTTTTGCCAATCAGGCGGGCATCGATCGGTTGTTTCAGCGGCTTGCGCGGCGCGATCAGGTGCAGGCCGAGGCTTTGAAAACCGCATCGCAGGCGCTGATCGAGCAGGGCCATGTCATGCGGCGGTCAGATCTGCATCGCAATCTCGAAATATTCAGGACATTGCTGGGGAGTATTGAGTTTGGATCTAGGTGAATTTCGCACTCTCATCGCCACTATCAGGGGCGAAATCGGCAGGATCGTGCAGGGGCAGGAGAGGATCATCGATCTCGTGCTGATCTCGATCTTCGCCGGCGGGCACTGCCTTGTCGAGGGACCGCCCGGCACGGCAAAGACGCTGCTTGCCCGCTCGGTTTCGGCCGCCATGGCACTCGATTACCGGCGCATACAGTTCACGCCGGATCTGATGCCGGGCGATGTGCTCGGCGTCAATCTCTTCAACTTCCAGACCAACCAGTTTCACCTGACCAAGGGGCCGGTCTTTACCGATATCCTGCTCGCCGACGAAATCAACCGCGCGCCGCCGAAGACGCAATCGGCGCTGCTGCAGGCAATGAACGAGCGGATGGTGACACTTGACGGGGTCGATTATGCGCTGGGGCCGGATTTCTTCGTGCTGGCCACGCAGAACCCGATCGAGCAGCAGGGCACCTATCCGCTTCCCGAGGCACAGCTCGATCGCTTCCTGTTCAAGCTCGTCGTCGATTTTCCTGACCGCGATACGGAAATCTCGATCCTGTCGCGCCATGCCGATCAGGCGCTGAAGGCCGATATCAGCAAAGCCGGTATCCGGCCGCTGGTGACCAGCGAGGCGCTTGCTGCGGGCCGGGCGCTGATCGATGCGATCCATCTCGACAAGTCGATCCTCACCTATATCGTCGATCTCGTGCGCGCCACGCGCTCCGATCCCGATATTCTCTATGGCGCTTCCACGCGCGCTGCCGATGCGCTGGCCGCGGCCGTGCGCGTGCGGGCTGCCTTCGAGGGGCGCGATTACGGCCTGCCTGATGACGTGCAGGCGCTGCTGACGCCGGCTTTGCGCCACCGCATCGTGCTGTCGCCTTCAGCGGAGATCGACGGGCGCACGCCGGACGATGTGCTGCGCAGTCTCAGGAACCGCGTGGATGCGCCCCGGTAGATGCGGCCGTCTTCGCTCCTGATCGCGCTTGTTCTTGCCATGGCGGCGCTGACGGTCATCGTCAGCGTGTGGTGGCGCGACATGAGCATGCCGCTCGTCTTCCTGTGGGTGGCGCTGGCGGTCGGCACGGCGTGCGATCTCGTCTTCTCGGCGCTGTCGGGCCGGATGGCTGTCGATGTCGATCTGCCGCCGCAGGGTTTTGTCGGCCACGCGGCCCCTTTCACTGTTGTCATCAACAGGCAGAAGGGCAGGTTGCCCGAGGGGATCGATATCCGGCTTGATGCCGCGCCGGAGCTCGTCATCGGCGAGCGTCGCATGGAGCGCGCCGATTCCGGGCCGGTGAAGGCATCCTTCGATCTGCAACTGACGCGGCGCGGGCAGTTTTCGGTGGGTGCGCTCTGGCTGAAATGGCCGTCGCGCCTGAGACTGATCGACAGGATCGTGCGCCTGCCGGTGGCGCGCCAGATCGCCGTCATTCCCGATATCTCACCGGTGCTGTCAGGCGCGATCAAGACGCAGATCCTGCCGCTGGAGGCCGGCCAGAAGGATTTGCGGCTGCGCGGCGAGGGATCGGAATTCCATCAGCTGCGGGAATTTGCCGCCGGCATGGATCCGCGCAGCATCGACTGGAAGCGCTCGGCGCGCATGCGCAATCTCGTGGTGCGCGAGATGCGGGCGGAGCGAAACCACCAGATCATTCTCTGCGTCGATTCCGGTCGGCTGATGGCCGAACAGCTCGGCGGCTTCACCAAGCTCGACCGCGCCATCAATGCGGCGCTCGCAATGTGCTGGGCGGGAGGGCTCGCGGGTGATCTCGTCGGTTTCTACAGTTTCGACAGCCGGCCGCGCCTCTTCCAGCCTGCTTTGCCGGGGCGTACTGCCTTTGCGCGCCTGCAGACGATCTGTGCTGATCTCAACTACGAGACCCAGGAGACCAACCATACGCTGGGGCTGACGCATCTTTCGGGCCGTCTCAAGCGGCGCTCGCTGATCGTGATATTCTCCGATTTCGTCGACAGTATCACGGCGGAGCTGATGATCGAGAATATGCAGGTGCTCGCGCGGCATCATTTCATCGTTTACGTCGCCTTGCGCGATCCGATGCTGGCAAAGCTGGTGGAGCCTGAAGAGACGACGCTCGATGCCATCGCCCGCTCGGTCGCGGCGCGGCAGGTCGTGCAGGAGCGGCGGGCCGTGATGGAGAAGCTCGCGCGTCTCGGCGTGCTCTGCCTCGACAGCACGCCCGAGGCGCTGACATCGGATCTCATTGCCCGCTACATCGAAATCAAATCCCGCGAGATGATATGACGGATCTGCGCATCGACCCCAGGATGGATAGTGGCGCGACGCTCCATGCCGGCGGGATGCAGAACGACCTCCTGCGCTCGGCCCGCTTCCGGCTGGAGCGCGAGGCGCACTGGCGCCAGCTGGACCAACTGGTGAGCCGGGCGGAGGAGGGCGGGGCTGCTGCACTCAGCTATAACGAGGTGCGCGATCTGGCGGCCGGCTACCGGCAGGCGATGAATTCGCTCAGCGTCGCGCGCGATATTTCGCTTGATCGGGCGCTGGTCGCCTATCTGGAAAGCCTCTGCGCGCGCGCCTATCTCGTCGTTTATGCGCCGCAGGAAAGCCTCGGCGGGCTGATCTCCCGCCTGCTGCTCAAGGGCATTCCGCAGGCGGTGCGCCGCTCGGCCCTGCCTCTCTTCATCGGCTTCCTGGCGCTCGTTCTCGGCGCGCTTGCCGGATACAGGCTCTGCAGCAGCGATCCGAGCTGGTTCTATACGTTCGTGCCGTCGGAGCTCGCCGATCAGCGCACGCCGGATGCGTCGGCCGATTACCTGCGCTCGACGATCTACGGCAATGAACGGCATGAGAGCGATGGGCTCGCCGCCTTTTCGGCCTACCTCTTTTCCCACAATACGGGGATCGCCGTAATGATCTTTGCGCTCGGCGTCTTCGCATCGGTGCCGAGCTTCATTCTGACCTTCTACAATGGCCTGATGCTCGGCGCCTTCTTCGCGATGTTCCGGCAGAAGGGGCTCGGCTACGATGCCTTCGCCTGGCTTTCCATCCACGGCGTCACCGAGCTTGCGGCGATCTCCATTGCCTGCGCCGGCGGAGCGGGGCTCGGGCTTGCCGTTCTTCTTCCGGGCGCGCGAACCCGCAAAGAGGCTCTGCGCCACCAGGGGCATGATGCCGTCAAGCTCGCGATCCTCGCGGCCCTGATGCTGGTCGCGGCAGCCTTTATCGAAGGCTTCCTGCGCCAGCTCGTGCAGGAGCCGGTCTGGCGGATCGCCATCGGCTGGGGCATGGGTGTCTTCTGGGTCGCATGGCTCTCGCTTGCGGGGCGCGAAGGCAAGGCTTCGCATGGGGCCGCCAGATGAAGCAACCGGACCAGACGATGACAGACGGCAAGCGCGTCATGCAGTTCGTCCCGCCGGAGGGCGTGCCGATCAGTTTCGCGATCGCCTCGATCGGAGCCCGTTTGGGCGCGCAGATCCTCGATATCATCTTCACGACCCTCCTTTTCGTCATTATCGCGCTTGCCGTCGTCTTCACGGGGGCCTTGCCCTTGAGCGCCATGACGGTCCTGATCACCCTGATGGGCTTTCTGCTGCGGACACCCTATTACGTGCTCTCGGAGTTGATCTGGAACGGGCGCACGCTCGGAAAACGGATAACGGGCATCCGCGTCATCAATGTCGATGGCCGACGCCTGACGCCGCATCAGGTGACCGCGCGCAACCTGATGAAAGAGGTGGAGATCTTCGCTCCGATGGGCCTTCTGGGCACGATCGGCACACAGTCGGGGCTGGAAGGTGGATTGACGGCCGTTTGGCTCCTGGTGGTGGTAATCGTTCCGCTCGCCAACCGCCGCCGGCAACGCATCGGCGACATGATCGCCGGCACACTGGTGGTCGACAATCCGCGCTCCGTGCTGCTGTCAGACCTCGCGCTGTCGTCTCCTGCCAAGGCTTCGTCGCAGCCGGCATTCGAATTCCTGCCCGAGCATCTCGATATCTACGGCAAATACGAGCTGCAGACGCTGGAGGATGTGCTGCGCGACACGACGAAGAAGCCGAACACCGAAGAGATCATCAAGATCGTGCGCACGATTACGAAAAGGATCCGCTATGAGGATGCGGTGAAGCCCGGCCAGGAGATGCTGTTCCTCAATGATTTCTACCGCGCCCAGCGCGAGCATCTGGAGAGCCTGAAGCTGTTCGGAAAGGCGCGGGAGAACAAGTACCACGAGCATGCGAAAACAGAGGCGAAGAGGCTTGTTTGACGGCGGGGTGAGTGGGGGTTCGCCGCCTTGTCGCGCCAGAGATCATATTGGAGGGATATAGACCAATGAAATTGCGTATTCTAGGCGCTTTTGCGCTTGTTCTTTCTGCGGCGAGCCACGTCCAGGCTGACGATCGCACAGCCGGAGCGGCCATCTACTTTCACAATATTACGAAATCAGCATGCCGCTTCAACATGACGGCAGAGTCGGCAGAAAAAGCAGTGGCCACTCTTGGAATGGTGGGTGTTCGCGAGCCATTTTTTTCGGTGGTGTTCGCGGTGTGTGCAGAGATGAAAAAAGGAAACAAAGACAAGGTCATCCAGATCCAGGTTCGCGACAGCCACAATGTGCTGCGCAAGGTCACTCTTGAAAAGGCCAAGTGGTGGCAGTGAAGGGCCGCTGGGATGGATAAGTCGGCATCAGATCAAGACAAAGACGGCTCGAAGGCCGGGATTGACAAAAAGCCGCCGCTTGAACAGCCCGTCTATTATGGCAAATGGGACATGCTTGTTGTGCGTGCCCTGGAAGAAGGTTTCAGGCTTGTCGTGAATGATTTCAAAGCGTGGCGCGCCGTCACGAAAAACAAGCGTAAGACTCCGCGTTAGGCCGTCACGACAGCGCCGAAAGCTGCCGGTGGCGAAACGCGTTGAAAGTTCAGGACGCTGCGCGGAAGCAAGTCTCGTCGCGTCCGTCAAACAGAAGTGAAGAAGCTTGTTTGAAGGCGGGGTAGATATGTGAGCTTCCGGGCCGCGCCTGCGAAGGCCGTCCTCAAGATTTTGATATTCGAAATGGGAGATTGGCAATTGAAGTCGGAAAGCTATGTTTCCTCCATTAAACAACAATTGTGGGTTTATCGGATGTTGCGCAGCGTTCTTTTATCTTCGCTGGTGTTTGGCCTAGCCATACCAGTAATCCCCACCGAATTGGCTTTGGCTCAGGACAACTCAAACGTCCAGATAATCGCGCGTGGCCATCCGGCCATGGCCAGAGCTCATGAGAAATCCGAGAAGGGCCTGGACGCCTTCCTTGAGAAATTGAGCAATCCACCGCCGGGAACGGAAAATTACAACGTCAAACTGGGCTTTACGGATAAGGGCAAGGACGTGGCAATAACCACGGATCAGATGGCGCAGGGGGTGGAATTCATGTGGGTCCATCAAATACAGGCGTCAGGTGACCATTTCACCGCTCTGCTCGGCGACACGCCGGAATATATCCACAACATCAAGCCTGGTGATCGCGTCGAGTTTGAGAAATCCGATATTTTTGACTGGCTCTATGTGGAGAACGGGAAGATAAAAGGAAATTACACCGTCTGCCCGTTGCTGTTGGCCGGTCCGAAAGAGCAGTTGGAAGAATATCGCGTCAAATACGGCATCGTTTGCGACTGATCGTGACACTGCTCAGTTAATGATTTTTCCGGCTCGGCGGAGGTGGGTGAAGCTCTATGGACTATGACCCTTACTACCCCACAATATTGCCTCCACTTATCGCGCTGCCGATTTTTCTCGCTTTGAATATCCTGGTGCCCCTCACGGCTCACTTTATTGGCCGTTCATTAAAGCGGTATAAGTGGGCGCCGCACATGTTGGCATTTCTATGGGTGCTGGCGTCCGTATTAATATTCGGTCTCGTTGCATCGCCGCACCTGGAACCCGATGAGCAGGAGGGGGACAACTCGGGATTCCTGTTCCTGCCGTTAGGTCTGGAAACAGCAGCCGTGTTGGTTGTCTATCTTCTGGCTTTGGTGGGGCTGCTCATCGGCCAGCTTATCGGGCAAAACGCTCCCCGATCTCAAGGCGACCGCTCTTGAGGCAGGTAACCAACCTGTCGAAATGACGTTCCTTTTATACCTCTTTCTCGGCATAGGTCCTTAAATCTCTGATCGCAAAGTGTCTCGTTCGCAAATTCAACCAAGCGGAACAGGTACGTGCCGTTGACGGCAGGCAAAAAATGCCAGTTGGCTCCGCCGGATATCATGTACGTTCCGTATCTAGAGACGCGGATTTCGGACCTCTCCAGGTCCACGGTATTGCGATATGACGTGATAGTGCTGCACTGCCAGATCCGGGGTCCAGGTTTTCCATTTTTGAACTCTGTTTCACACAGAGCGTACTCACATGAATTTGGAGCAACCTCTTCGAGCAAGTCCTTCATCTTATCGGATATGATATAGAAATATTCGACCGCGTAAATATCCTTCAGCTTTCGCTTCGGATCGAAAACAAGTTTCGGAGTTTCATCATAGTCGGGTATTCGCCAAGGCCCTCTTGGCAGGTGGAGCATATCATCCGGCCAGGATTCCGGACCATAATGGATGCCGATACCGGTGTATTTGCCATTTGTCTGAAGCCTCTCCCAGTTTGCAAAGTCCCAGCCGTGCGTTCCGCTTGATTCAAGTAGATAGATTCCTTGAGCTTTCGCTTTTGTCACGCTCATGCGGCTCTCAATTCCATTCTTGAAAATATAAACTGAACACTGGCTCTCGGGATCAGCGATTTCATTCGGTGATACCATAAATCGGCATTCGGCTGACCGATGATAGAAGCGAAAGCATCGTGTAATGCGATAGTATATTTTTACTTAAATCCAAAGTTGTTAAAGCGAACCAGCCGCCTCTCTCTCCCACATGCACGAAAAGAGACGGCCCGAGTCCGCGACGGACCCGGGCCTGATCGGCCTACTTGACCTCAGTCACGGTCAGCTTGCCTTCGACGCGTTCGGCGACGAACTCGATATTCTGGCCTGCCTTCAGCTTCCCGAGCATCGCGGCATCCTTGACGCGGAACACCATCGTCATGGCGGGCATGTCGAGGTTCTTCAGGTCTTCGTGCTTGATGGTGACCTTCTGCGCCTTGGTGTCGACCTTGTCGACGACACCCCTGGTGTATTCCTGTGCGATTGCGCCAGCGGCTGCGCCAACGGACAGCATGAAGGCGAGGGTGATCTTGATTGCGGTCTTCACTTTCGGTCTCCTTTCCGGGTCTATCATTCGGCAGCGACGCTGACGTCGCCGTGCATGCCGGCCTCGTAGTGGCCGGGGATCAGGCAGGCGAACTTGAATTCGCCGCCGGTGGTGAACTTCCAGACGATCTCGCCGGACTGGCCGGCCGTCAGGCGGAGCGAGTTCGCATCGGCATGTTCCATCTCGGGGAATTTCTCCATGACCTTCTTGTGCTCCAGGATCTTGTCTTCCTGGTCGAGCACGAATTCGTGGTCGCTTTGCCCTGCATTCTTGATGGAGATCTTGACCGTCTGGTCCTTGCGGACCTTGATCACGGCGGGCTGGAACAGCATCTTGCCGTCCTCGGTTTCCTTCATGCTGACGCGGATGGTCTGGGTGACCTTCGACTTGTCGCCGGGCTCGCCGACCGCCATTTTTTCACCATGTCCCCCGGCGTGGTTGCCGGAAGCGAGCGCTGGGCTGGCGATGGCCGCAAGAGCCAGTGCGAGAGTGTGGATTTTCATATCAGGTCCTTTGGTTGCTGAGGATTTGCGTCAGCCGTGTTGCATCGGCTTCGGCGTGATGGTGGTGTTTGCGTCTTTGGCCTTGGTCGCGTCCGGCAGTTCGCCGGTCCACTCCCAGGCCTGGGTTCCGGGCGGGTTTTCGTACCAGCCCGGATCGGCGTAATCGTCCGCCGAGATACCCTCGCGGACTTTCACGACGGAGAACATGCCGCCCATTTCGATGGGGCCGTGCGGGCCCCAGCCGGTCATCATGGGGACGGTGTTCTCGGGAATGGGCATTTCCATTTCGCCCATATCGGCCATGCCTTTGGTTCCCATCGGCATGTAATCAGGTTGAAGCTTGCGGATTTTTTCGGCGAGTTTCGACTTGTCCGCCCCGATGAAGGTCGGGATGTCATGGCCCATCGCGTTCATCGTGTGGTGCGACTTGTGGCAGTGGATCGCCCAGTCACCGAGATATTTCGCGTCGAACTCGTAGGCCCGCATGGCGCCGACGGGAATGTCGATGCTGACTTCCGGCCAGCGTGCTTCCGGCCGCACCCATCCGCCATCCGTGCAGGTGACTTCGAAATCGTAGCCATGCATATGGACCGGGTGGTTGGTCATGGTGAGGTTGCCGACCCGCACCCGGACGCGATCGTTCTTCGAGACCACCAGCGGGCTGATGCCGGGAAAGACCCGGCTGTTCCAGCACCACATGTTGAAGTCGGTCATTTCCATGATGCGCGGCACGTATGAGCCGGGATCGATGTCATAGGCGTTGAGCAGGAAGACGAAGTCGCGGTCGACGCGCATGAACTTCGGGTCTTTGGGATGAATGACGAAGAAGCCCATCATGCCCATCGCCATCTGCACCATCTCGTCGGAATGCGGGTGGTACATGAAGGTGCCTGACTTCACGAGATCGAACTCGTAGACGAAGGTCTTGCCGACGGGGATGTGAGGCTGCGTCAGGCCGCCGACGCCATCCATGCCTGAAGGCAGGATCATGCCGTGCCAGTGGATGGTCGTATGTTCCGGCAGCTTGTTGGTGACGAAGATGCGAACGCGGTCACCTTCGACAGCCTCGATCGTCGGCCCCGGCGACTGCCCGTTATAGCCCCAGAGGTAGGCGGTCATGCCGTCCGCCATCTCGCGCTCCACCGGCTCGGCGACGAGGTGGAATTCCTTGACGCCATTGTTCATCCGATGCGGAAGCGTCCAGCCGTTCAGCGTCACGACCGGCTGGTAGTCCGGCCCGGAGGTCGGGTGCAGCGGCGGCTGCATGTCGGCCGAGCCCATGGCCGGGGCATCCGGCAGGCCCATTGCTGATGTCTTCGTCCAGGCTCCGGCCGCCATCAGGGCGGCGCCGGCACCGAAGAGTTGTCTTCTGTTGAACATGTGAAAATCCTTTCTCAATGACCGCCGCCGCTCTCGGACGACGAAGCGACCTCGGTCCCGGCCGATGCCGCCGAGGTGCCGCCGCCATAGACGGCGGGCGCGAGGTTGGCGTCCGCGAGCCAGAAGTCTCGCTTGGCGTTGACGGAGAGCAGGATGGAGTTGATCTTATCCCGCGTGTCGGTGAGCAGCTCGAAGGTGTTGGTGATCATCCCGTTGTAGGAGAGGAGGGATTCCTCCTCGACCTTGGTGCGGAGCGGGACGACGCTGTTGCGGTAGTGGCGGGCGATGTCATAATTCGACCGATAGGCCTCATAGGCCGATCTCGCTTCCGAGCGGACGTTCACGGCCTTCTCCGCCAGCTGATTGGCCGCACGCATGTAGCCAAGCTCGGCCTTGCGCATGCGGGCCTTGCCGGTGTCGAAGATCGGGATCGCGAATTCCAGCTCTCCGGCCGCCGTCGTCTCCCACTTTTTCCTGCCGTCCTCGCCGACCTCCCTCTCGGACTCGGCTCCTGTCAGGATTGCGAGATCGGTTACGTACCGGGTCGCTTCGGTGAGGCCGTATGAACGCGCAGTGGCTTCCAGTTCGAGCCTGGCGACCTGAAGATCGATACGGTTGCCGAGCGCTTCCGCCTCGATCGTATCGCGTTTCATTGTTGTCTTCGGCAGGGGCGGCAGGCTGTTCGGCACCTGGAATTCGGCATCCGAGCCCCACAGGCCCATCTGCCTTGTCAGCTCTTCCTTCGCCAGGCGGGCAGCCAGGCGGGCCTTGGCGGTTTCACCGGCGAGTTCGGCTGCGAAGACATGCTCGCGCGCCTGCGCTCCCTTGCCCATCGCCCCGGTCTCGCCAAGCTTCTGGGCAAGCTCGGAGGCTGCATCGGCGGCCGCCTGGGCACGCTGGAGTTGGGTCACATTCTCCCATGCGGCGACCGCGTTGATCCAGGCGCGGCGCGTGTCGGCTGCGAGCTGCAGCGTGCGCACCGCAGCGTTCAGCTGCGCCTGGCGGAAACGCGTATCGGCAATCTCGATGTCGCGTTTCCTTGTTATCAGCGCCAGGAGGTTGGTGGTGATCGCGCCTTCGATTGTCTTGAACGCTTCCAGTTCCGGCGTCCCGATGCCGGAGAAGCCGATGGAGACTGTCGGGTTCAGGAGCATCGTCGATTGCCATGCGTCGGCAGCACTCTCGCCAAGATCGGCGTAGGCGGCCTGCAGGCCCTTGTTGTTGATGAGGGCGATCTGGACGGCCGTTTCCGCGTCCAGCGTCTTCCTGCCGGCAAGGAGCGCTTTTACCTTGGCGGAGGCCACTTCGGCCTCCTGCCGGTTTTGAACCCAGACGGTCTGTTTGGAGACAACCCCGCCGACCTTGGCGGAGACTGTGGCGAAACCGGCCTCTTTCGCCGCATAGTCGGCACTGCTCACGCAGCCTCCGAGCACGAGGGGCAGGGCGGTGAGAGCAAGAAGCTTTCTGATGACGGTCATGAAGCGTCTCCCTTTTTCGGAGACTGCTCTTCGTTCTGTTGTCGCCAGGGCTTGGGATCGATCGGCTGTCTGGCAACAAATCCCGAGATGGGCGAACGATACTGGAGCGGCCGAACGGAATAGGCCTGCCCGACATCCACGGGTGCAATGACATCGGTAGGAAGCGTGGATGCGCAGCCGCCCGCAATAAGCGGCAGCCCCACCACCAATATGGAAGGTTTCATCTTAAAAATCCGAATAATAGAGTCTCACGGGCAGGCGCGGTTTCACCACGGCATGCCTTCGGACCCGCAGACGCGGGGACGACAGCTATTCAGATCTTGGGCGGACGATGAAGAGGCGGCACTTCGCCCAGAATGCTTTGATCGTCGACGAACTGGCGGATTGAAGACAGGACGGGTCCGCCGACCTCGTGAGCTTCGCCGACGATAGCGAAGCCACCGCAAAAATCCTTGCAGCATTGCTGCTTGGAAAGTTGCTCGTCATCGCTCGCGGACGAGCCGTGATCATGCTGGTCGGCAACATCCTGGACCGCGGCGTCTTCGCTCGAAGCGGCATGATCGTCGCCTGACATGGCATGATGGTCATGCGTGCCAGCCACTATCGCCGGCGGCTGCACGTCGGAGAAAGCCGAACCGTGCATGGCGGCATTCGCATTGGACAGCGAGTATCCTGCCAGCGATACGATGATCACCAGCCGCACGAAAAGGAGCAGTCTGCCCAGTGCGCTCAGATACATTTTGCCCATAACCCCGGAGCTGCGATCAAGGCAGCTCCGCTTCACTATCCTCGACAGGCCTTCCAATGATTCGCGATCCTTGAGAGGCTGTTCGGGTGTGCGTCTAAGGCTTCCCCCTGCTGGAAGGTCAACATCTTTATCGCGCTCGACTGCGATTTTATCGGCGTCGGCGATTCAGGTCCCCGGCACTTCAGTCGCGGTCTGGTCGTCACGCGGGAGGATCATCCGGTCGAGCGTTGCGTCCCGCCTGATCAGCGTGTGCCAGGCAGCAGCGGCGAAGTGGAGGGCGACCATCGCCAGGATGAGATTGGAACCGATGACATGGAGTGGTGCTACGGAGAAGGTCAGATAGCTGGCGACGAAGCCAAGTGCGGCCTGGGCGATGATGACGGCATAGAAGCCAAAGTGGAGAGCCTTTGCCAGCCGATCCGCACCCGTCGGCGATATCGCCGGTGAGGGCGGCCGCCTGATCCTCAGCAGGAGCCGCAGGACCATAAGCGCCCCGATGGCCATTCCCGTATAGTTGTGAATCAGGTGCTGAAAGACATCGAAAGACGATGGCTGCATGCCCATGTGCACCGCATGATGGATCCGCTCAATGCTGCCTCCCGTCAGGTATTGCACGGGCAGCAGCCCGGCGATGACCCAGTGCAGGGCGATCTGATAAATCCTGTAACCGTCGCGCATCCGATCCTCCAAGTGTGATGGAGCATGGCGCGTCCGCGTAAAAATTGGGTATCAAATCCCGTAATAGTTGCCTGTTTTCCAAAAGCCCCTGTGCCATCAGGAACAAGATCCTGCTTTCACTGCCAAGAAGCGGTGATCAAATACCGCAGCAAAATGCCTGTGATCTCATGGCGCCGTTACGCACTTCTGCCGGAATTGTCCTGGTCGCCACTCTCCCCAACCAGCTCCCACAAATCCACCTTCTCCGCGCGCCCCTTCACCTGCACCAGCCCCAGCGGGCGAAACTCAAATCTCTCGCCGACCGCGTCGTGAATGGCCGCACTCACCAGGATCGATGTACCAAAATCCTTGTTCAACCCTTCCAGCCGCGAGGCGACATTGATCGTATCGCCCATGGCCGTGTATTGCTGCCGCGAAATGGCGCCGAAGCTGCCGACGACGGCCGGGCCGGTGTGCAGGCCGAAGCGCGTGAACAGGGCGGGGTGGCCGTTTCTGGCGTTCTCCTCGTTCAGGCAGTCGACCGCCGCTTTCATCGCGAGCGCGCATCGGCAGCCGTGTTCGGCATGTCTCACATCTTCAACGGGGGCGTTCCACATGACGAAGATGGAGTCGCCGAGATATTGCACGACGGTGCCGCCATTTTGCTCGGCGATGGTGTTCAGGAGTTCGAAATAGGCCGAGAGCGTATCGACCACGTTTTCGGGCGAATGCTGCTCGGATATGGCGGTGAAATCCCTGATATCGGTGAAGAGCACCGTCACATCCTGGCGCGTCGCCTTGACGACCGTTCGCCCCTCGGGGCTGACGATCCGTCGGACGACCTCGCGCGGCACATAGAGGGCAAACTGGCCGATGGCGTGGCGGCTCGCCGCAAGCGCAGTCGCCAGCGTATTGATCTCCGTTATCCAGGAATGCGACACGGCTTTCTCGCCGACATCGAGATCGCCGATCCTGCGCGCCTCATCGGCCAGCCGGTTGAGAGAGCGGCTGACCATGCGCGAGAGCAGCACCGATGCGGCGACGCCTGAAATGACGAAGGCGCTGGCAATCAGCAGATTTTGTCGGAGCAGCCGGTTGGCCTCCGCCACCAGATCCTCCATCGGCACGATGATTGCGGCGGCACTTCCCTCAAACAGGCCGGAGACGCTGACGGGGGCGATCTGCACCAGCTGGCTTTCGCCATCGAGCTCGATGCGCGCCAGGCCGCCATTGGCAAAGGCGGGATCGCGCCTGAGCCTTGCCACGGTTTCGAGGCTCGTGTCGAAACTGTTGGCCGTCGCTTGAACAGCGCCAGCAGTTCTCGACCATGTTGCGATGATCCTGCTCATGATGTCGGGGTCGGAATGGGCGACGAGATCATCACCGGCATCGATGATGTAGGCGCGTGCCCGCGGGGAAATCTGGCGCGCGTCCAGCAGGCGGCTGATAGTCTGCAGGTGAATGTTGACGCCGACGACCACCTGGCCATTGTCCCGCATCGGTGCTGCGATCGTCAGCGTCGGCACACCAAGCGTTCCGGCGATATAGGGGCCGACAGAGACCGTTGCGCCATCCTGAACGACGGCCTGATACCAGGGGCGCTGGCGCGGATCGAAGGATGCGTATTCGACATCCCGCTCGCCGATCGGTCTTGCCTCGATATCGAGAAACTGCAACGTCGAGATGATGTTGGCGCTCTGCCTGTCAGCGATCGTCCGGATCGCGAAAGCCGTTCCGTCGGGCGCTGCGAGCGTCTGGGAGATATCGCGCCTTCCGGTGTTGATGACCTGCAGATAGGAGCCGTCAGGATAGCCGGTGTAGATGCTCGTCGCATTGGGGACGTTTCGCAGGACCTCCAGAAAGAATTCCTGCTTCGCCTTGATATCCTGCGGCGGCGGGGAGGCAAGTTGGGGCAGGGTCGAGGCGAGCGCCACCGCCTCCATGCCGCCCTGCAGCGTATTGCGGTATCCCTCGATCAGCCGCAGGCTCATCCCGCGCATCTGCTGCACGCCGGCGCTGACCGCAGCATCGCTTCCGCGGCTGAAGGCTAGCCAGATGATCGGCATCGACGTGAACAGCAGCGATGCGACGACCAGGACGCCGAGATGCAGCCTTAAGGGTTTGGACCAGCGCACGAGACTTTCCTCGAAATGCGGGCGCGTTCGGCACAGGTTTCATCTCAAACTTGTTTGGTTGTGCAGGAATGAGCGTACCCAACTGTCGCAGCTAACCGCTTTTTGAGGGGTTATACAAGCCGGATGCGGCTGTCACACATGCCACGTTCTGGCCGATCGTTGGGGCGCGAATGAAAAGCCCGCGATTGAATGGCCCCCAAGCCTCTCGAAAATCGCCGACACTCTTCTATCTGCGCCATGGCCGGTATTTCTACCGGTTCGCCATTGAGGGCGAGGAGCGATGATTTTCGAATGGAGGCGTTTCATTGATGCCGCAGGCCGCATAGACCGGCGGGCATCGATCGGACAAGCACGCCCATGGGGCCGCGAAAAAGAGCGCCTGATGGGAACGATATTGCGCGGCGAGCCGTGTCACACACTTTTCACGCGACTCTTGCGTCCATCCATGATTATTTCACGCGCTTAACGCGTTTTGGCGGACTGAGCAGGTATAGAGGCTCGCGGACGTATTGCGTGGCGAGCCCTATAACCGGCCTCAAATTCCCTGGAGGTTTCGGCCTCTTTTTCCCGGATTTCTCGCTGGACCAGCCCGCTGCCATCTCGAGATTGCGTTGGCGAGAGCCCGTCGGGCCGTCGCCCGGACTTATCGCTTCGGAGGCTACTCGCCGCGACAGCTACTGCTCCTGCAGCCCACAGATCTCTATCTGCCTTCCCTAGACGAAGGGCGGTTCTCCATGCGGACTGCGCCTCCTTCGTTTTCCCATGATGCCAGAGCTTTCTGGTCGGGGTTCAGCTTGCGCCGCCGGGAAACCGGATAGCCAGGGGAAGGGGTCGTCGCGTCTTTCATGTACCGGATCGACAGCGCCTCTTCATGATCTTCGCCGCTTTCGGAGGCCCGGAGATTGGACGACGCATAGTCCGCGCGCTTGAGCCCACCCAGCAGGCGCCAGCGCTGCCGGCTCGCTGCAGCAGTTCCGTCTGGAAAGGTAATTTTTACCATGGCCAACCGTTCTCGCATGTTGCGATTGAGTGTTTGAAGGTGGAAGACTTTCGCCCTCCCTGTCACTGCCAGTCAAACCGCTCCCGCCGTTTGCCGAAGATCAGAATGCACGGCCGGCTGGGCTCGTGTCGGCCGGGCTCAGGTGGGTCGGGTCGTATTGGCTGGGACTTCACGTCGAGGAGGTCTTCGATCCGCTTCAAACGGTAGAGAACCTGCCGCTGGCGATCGTAAAGCCTGCCAAGCAACGCATGTTCGAGATCCAGCGGCGCCCCGATCATGCGCAGCCTTCTAAGAACGATTTCCTGGGTGGTGATATGCCGCGCCGCCTTTGCGGCGTGGAGCTGCGCGAACTTCAGATCTTTTTTCTTGTATCGCACCGATTGCATCTGTCCCGCCAATCGTTCCGTTATCCGCGCCGGGCCAGGACGCTATTCTCTAAGGCTCTCAGCTCTTGTCGCGGAGGTTTCGACGGCACGGCCGCTATGACCACGAGTCCGCAATTCCTGCGGATGCCGGCTGCAAATCAAATTCATCGTTTGCAAAATAACCAGTAGCATTCTCACCTGAGGCTTTCAAAATAATAAAATATTTTTTGCCAAGAAAAATGAAAAGTATGATTTTTGTCGTTTTTAAGATTAATAAATCCGGATAAATACAACTTTATTTTGAAATATTACTCGAAGTTTCCAATGTTTTTATTTGAAAATATTTCGATAGTAATTTAGAAGATGCTATCTGTCTGCGTGAACGTAGGATGAATTTTCAGGCATTTATGAAGTAGAACCTTCTAAATAACTGATAGATGAGCAGGGACACGGAACGAAGGCAGATCAAAGCCGGCTCACCATCGATCGTGACATTCCTGTCGTCTCTTCGCCGGTGATACGTGCGGCCGCGGGGCCGTGGCAATGCGGGGTGGGGCGCTGCTCACCGCAACGAAAGACAGCGAACAGGATATGACCACGGCATGGAACAATAAGGCTGCCGGATGGTTATATGAGGTTAGGCGACGGACATTCCCGTTGGTCGTTCAATTCCCCGGAGCCTGCATCTTCATTCTGGAGCGGCTGCCTCTTAACGCAGAAAGCAGGAGGCGGTTATGTTGAAGGTCAACCCTGGGAATATGCCCACGACAAGGTGGCGCACAGGCATCAGGTCCAGTGCGGGATTCAAGATCTGCCTATGGATACTCATTGCGGCTTGTTTTGCGATGCTCGCCTGGAGCATCATTCTTGCATGACTGCACTGACCCCGGGTTTTTCCGCCCGTCTGCCAAGTCCAATCAGTCTTCAAGGAAAGGCCCTACATGTCACCTCAAGATGAGGAACGTGCTCTCTTCGATCGTGTCTGGGCCACAGGCGCTTTAGCCGCAACAACTGATCGAGGCTCGGCGCTGGCCGACATCGCCAGCAGCAAGCCGACACTCGAACAATATCGCAAGACCTATGGCTCTCGAAAAACCGATCTCATCCGGATCATAAAACTCGGTATCCTCAAGCTCCACGCTTCCGGTGAACTGCAGGAACCGTAACTACTTCCTTTGGATGATGATATCAGGACAAGCGCCTGGCCGCAGGGGGAGCCCATGGCTGCTGCCATGTACCAGTTCGCATCCCCCGCTAAAACGGGATCATCGAGGGGCTTCCACTCAATACTCGGCAAGCCCCCCACATTGGGTTCGGTCCTAGTAATCCTACTACCGCCGCATGGCTACTTTCGTCGCGTCGCGTTTGATTCGCAATTCATCCAAAAGGGTTAGGCAGATCCGGTCAGTCATGTTGACGGGACCCTCACGATAGCCTTCCTGTCAAAGGGCGACAGGTGCAATACCCTGCCGGCCCAAAGCCGACACTCTCCCTCCACCAAATGGCTTAGAAGGCCGTCCCCGCCAGTACCAGGGCCACCGGCCGCGCCTAAGAATTCTTCTGTGGTTGTTCTTGCGCGTTACTCGCGCCAGGCTAACCGGGGTTACGTCATGAAAAGATTCATTCTCGCCGCGGCCTTTGCCGCAGCGCTCACCGCTTGCGCGAAAAGACCTGACGCCATCGTGCAGGCCGACATCCCGATGCAGGCTTATACCAATCTCAGCTGCCCGCAGCTTGCTCAGCTCCACACCACGGAAAAGAAGAAGCTCGACGACCTGTCGAAACAGCAGATCTCGGCGACCAATGGGGATGCTTTCGGGGTGTTTCTCGTGGGTGTGCCGATCGGCAGCGTGGCGGGCGGGGACAAGGAAGGCGAGGTTGCAGTGTCGAAGGGCAAGGTTTCGGCGATGGAGAGCGCGGCGCTTTCGAAGGGTGTAAGTTGTAGGTGAGGGGTAAGGAGTGGGAAGTCGGCGGCAAGGGCAGCGGGTGGCCACCTCTCCATCGTCATCTCTGTGTCTTGGTGCTAGCGCCAGGGACGTCACAGAGATCCAGTCACTGCGTGTCTGCGCGGTGAATGACACATCTGAGGTGAGGGGTGTTCGCTAGCCCAAAAGTCGCCGCCAGATGCCGGACAGGACCCGAGGCCTTTATGATGTGGAGTACCCATCAGATGATGAGCGGGTGGTGGGCACTAGGCAGGGGCCGTTCTGGTACCCCCAATCATTCCTGAACTTCTTCTGGCTCTGGCAGCTTAAAGTTCGCTGCGTCGTAATCGTAGGTTTCCACGATTATATCGGACGAAAACTCCCACCGCTGGTATTTTCGGATTATCTTGAGGATTCTTCCATCAGCATTTGAAATCCATATGTCGGAGCGAGCCTCATTCGGGAAACGATGCCATAGTGCCCTATAATGCTTCGCCGATATTGAGTTCAGCATGACCTTTCTGACGAAGCGGCACTCAGTGTACTTCGGCCCTCGTCCCATGTCATCGATCGGATAGACTTCCGGGTTGAATGAGGTCCACTTACCGCCGCGAATCTGTCGTTCATAACCGTATGGCTTATCGACAACCGTTTCCATGAACGGTTTCTCATCCTCTCGTCGGTACATAAGCACATGAAAGGCAGCCGAGCCGTGTGTTTTGAGATAGGCGCCGTTCACATCCCTGCAGGAAGGGTCCTGCACCACCGCGGAACTACTTGAGTCACCTGAGGCCAGCATGACCTCTGCTGAAGCGAACAACGCGAACGCAGCAAGGAAAAGCACTTTCAAAGACATGTTTCTAATCCCCCGATCATATCAATTTGCGTGCTGCAATCTTGAAGTCAATCACCGTTTGATGATGGGGTGGCGGTGGGGTTATTGCTCCATTGCAACAGCCTGGATACACCTCGACAATTCACCGGTTGCCGAGGGAGCATCCATGATTCTTTTCAAATGCGTTCTAGCGACACTGATAACGCTTGGTCATGCGATGGGACCGCGGGATGAAGATCCGCTGGTCAGTTGCAAAAGGCTTCAACTCTCGTTCTGCAGCGATGAGGCTGAGAAACCGCAGCCGCCATCGACCGCGAATTGAGGTCGATCGATAATCGGGTGGTGGAGAGTTGCGGACAGAGGCCCTTGACGATTAGAGGTCCGTCCGGGTTAGGCTCACGTCAGGCGCGTATACCCCGAGATGCGTTCCCCAGCCGCGTACGACGATGCCAATGCCCGGTCTCAAACTTGATCTGATGCTCTGAGGAACGTTGCACACTCGGCCGATAAGAAAAGGCATGTCTTCCAAGTGGACGGGAGCGCGGCAGATCCCTCCACCGTAAGCGGTTGCATTCTGTACAGTAAAAGGAAGCGCAACTTCATGGCCTGCGAATAGTGGGAGCAGCATCGGCCAAATTAACAGGATATTGCCTCCCACAAAGTAACCGACAAACGGACTGGTTATGATGGTGACGAGGCGCTTCAGTTTGCTCACCCCAAGCTGTTTGCCGCCTTTCCAAAAAAACCAAACAAAAAGCGCCGCAGACAGGGAGCCCGCGATAGTTCGCAGAAGATTTGTCTCTGCCACCCACTCGGCAGATGGAACGAAATTGAAAACGCCCACCACAACCGATGACGAAAAGCCGAGCAGAAACCAGGAACAAACAAAAATAAAGAAGGACAGAGGGACCAGCAATTTCCGTGGCTTGATAGAACCGTTCACAAGTGCCTCGCAGAATTGATCGGCCGATTATCTTAAGCAATTCATAGCCGGTCACCGGTTTACGAAGCAAACTATGATGGTGCGATGGGGCGACGACGCCGTTGATCTTGTCCTCCACACGTGTACGCTGTAGGTTCAACGTTTAACAATCGGCGTGATACGGCTGGCTTTCTCTATGATCAATCCTGAACTGGCAGCTTTGATATTCTTCTTAAGCAACCTATTCGCACCTCTGTTGGCAATTCGTGCTGGGCGGGCTTGGCCACGCGTCAGGATCGCGTTTCATCTTCTGGCTATCGCTTGGGTGATTTTGTCGGTTTACATGTATGATAAAGCTACCTTTGTGGCGCACCCGGAGCGGCCAGACGACTCCTATGAACCTGACGAGATGGAGCAGTTTATGTTTATCATTCCTATCTTCTTCCAGCAGGTGATCATTGTTCTTGCCTATGTAATTCGGTGGGTAAGGTTCGGGTGGAGAACCACCTGACCGTTCCACAAGATGATGGGGCGGTGGTGACTCGTTAGGCGTGGAAGTGTACGATGCTCCCCTCAAGATAGGACCAAGTGACTTGCCGGCACCAGATCAAAAACGTGAGAACTTCCTGGCAAAAGGTGACAAGCAGTCCCTTGACGACTTCATGATCCGGCGATTTCCCTCCATCCTCCTTGTCCGCACTGTGCACGAGGGTTGGAGGCTTGTCATGAATGACTTCAAAGCGTGGCGCGCCTCGACCAAAAATAAGGGGTAGCCCCTCAATCGATGTTGGGGCGGTGGGCATTTCCTGCCGATTTCACAACTCATAGATTGTCTTTTGTGGTACTGCTTCGCCGCCAACCTAAAGGAGGTCGCATGACCAGAGATGAATATGTTGAAGCGGTAAAGCAGGCTCACCTTTCATTCGGTGTACAGCTCGGTTCCGACGTCGAGAGCGCTCATGCCATGAGCGACGAAGCGCTTAAGCAGGCAATCAAGGGCCAGAAGCTGACTAACATTGAGCAGTTCGCCGATTACCAACGCTCTTGGGCTGACAAGTGGGCTGCGGATCACACGCCCGCAGACCGGGCGGGGCAGGAAAACGTTTGGCTCGGCCTCGCGCGGGACTTCGCTCAGCTTCGATTGCAGATGCAACTAGAGAAGCTGCACAGGGAATACACCGGCTCTTAATGGTAGAGTGGGTCGTGGACGTCGCTCTTGAGGTGGCGGCCCGATGTTTTTAACCTTACCGGTTGACCTTTTTCGGACTTTTTACAACCTCTGCCGCGTCGCACCATAATCACAGCTACATTTTCGGCGCTGGCGAAGAGCAAGGATTTCGGCAAGTGTGTTAGAGGCTAATTGAATTCGTGATTGATTGCGCTCTCGGCAATGACCCAGATAACAAAGGCCTATTGATGCGGTGGTATTTATTAATTTTAGTAAAATTGTTGATGAAGAAAGAGCAGAAATATGGACTTCCTTCTATAGTTTTCGGGCTATTACTGTCCGTTTTGGCTTGGATTCCATTTATATTTGTTGAAGCAACATTATATTCGGAGCTTTCGATAGGGGAAGCGCTGGCAACCTTCTGTACTTTATTGTTGTTTTCTCCCGCGGTTATTTTGTTTTATGTTTCATTTGCTTTGTTGGCTGACGAGGTTTTTGGGTATTTAACGGGACGAGCCGCGTTTGGAATGCAATCTGGTTCTCTCAAGGGCAAAATACGGCAGATAGTGGGATCTGAAGATGATGGGGCGGTGGGGTTTTAGGTGCTATTTCAATCTCGTTGTCACTGGGGCACCGATGGGCACGCTGAAGTCCGCGGATGTTACCTTAGGTGTATAGGTTTCATGGGTCCGATTGCCGCCAGACCAGAATGAATCCACACCCTCCTGCGAGCTATAGAACGCGGCGGGCTCAAACGGATGCTTCATCATCAAATCTACAAACTTTCCATCGCGACCAAGCGTTTTAAAGAATAATTCAGACAACTCTTTGTGCTCAGCTTCTCCAACTTCTTCTACGCGCGCGAGCGCATTTTCGGAAAGTTCATCCAAATCAAAGACCAGGCGTGCGATGTAGTTGCTACGCTGCCAAACCTCCATGATATTGGCGACATTATTGACCCCTCGCATCACAACGAGTTCGGTAATCCAGGCCTCGCCGTACGCACCTTCGCCGATACCGTAGTGCGCCATGCTTTTGTGCCGCAACTTCACAACGTCCTGGTGCTTCTTGATTTGCTCAGCTGAGAAGTTTTTAGCTGCTCCGATTTTAAAGCGGCCGTTTCCGTCCTCTACTGTCGCTCGATAATATAGAATAACCGCATGCAACATCAGTGGCTGGCCTAGCCCCATGCGATCACTTGCCGATGCGTCATTGAGTTTAGCGAGTTCAGCTAGTGATGAACGCACGCCCAAGAGGTCCATCCTGCACGAACGAGCGGCCAAAAACCTACCAATGCGCTTTTGAATATCCTTGTACTCGGGATGCTTTTTGAGTTCTTCCTGCAAAGCCGACAGGTTAAATGCTTCACGCGTCATGAGTAGCGGTTCCCTCGGAAGTTGAAACCGCCACATTACGCGACGGCTTCACTCAATCAAGCCGCTTCCGCCTCTCGCGCCGCCATCCATAGCCTCGTCCTTGCCGCCATGTCGTTCGCAGCAGTAGGCGCAGGGTGCGTGCCGTCAGTCGTCCGTGACGGCGCTTTCCACCTGTAATAGTCAGGCGTGTCCTTGACCGTCCCAAGGCGCCAATCAGGATCGAAGTTGATGAGCGTCTGCGGCGAGTTGGCAGTGCCGATCAGAGCCTCCAGCGACTCCATGAGCGATTCAACGTCGCCGTTCGATTCCCATTGTGGGCCGTAGCTGCCCTGATCCGAACCGTCAGCGTTCGCCCATGCAGTAGTCGTGCGCGGGCCGAGCCGCGTTCTGCCAAGCCTGATAGGCTGACCACCTGCCACAGGGGCGTTGGTCAAAATCTGCAGCCACAGTGCAGTGATGGCGTTCCGTTGGAACGTGACTGTGCCGGAATTTGCCTGCCCAACCGTCGGGAAGTTGTTCGTTCCGTACTCTTCGATAAACGTATTGCAGAGCTTGAGGTACTGGTTAAGCGTCGCCGCACCAGACGACCAAACGCCCGGCAAACCGCCATTGAGGCCGAAGTTGATACCACCACGAGCGCCCGAGACGCGAATAACGTCGAATAGGGCTTTCGAGAAGAAGCCTGCAACAACGTCCTGGATCGCCGAGCCGACACGGTCGCCGACGTTTTCCATGATGCTATCGCCGACACCGCCGTAGGTAAGCGGATCGCCAGAAACGAACTTTCCGCACAGCTTGAATGACATGAAGCGGTCGTTGGTCGGCGCAGTGCCGGTGAACGTGAAGTCGCCCGAACCGTTCATGTTGGTTATCGTGGTGACAGCCGGGTCGTAGATCTTGGAGTACATGCCGAACTGAGCATACGGCGGGCTGAAGTTGTGCTTGCACCACTTCAGGGCGTTCGCCGCAACATGGCAGTGATATCGGATGAAGTACGCCGTATCACGGATGAACCGCGACAGCCCGAACGCGGCGGGGAGAACAGTGTCGAACTTGACGAACGCTTCACCGCTCACCATCGTATAGCTCGTGAGCCCTCCGATCGTGAGCTGCACAGACTGGTTCGTCAGCGCATTGACGAGATAGACTTCGTCTATCGTCACGTCATTGCCGGGGAGCTGCAAGGCCGCAGAGCCCATCGCGAAGTTCTCTGTGACAACATTCAGTTCGTCAGCGTCGCCTGAACCGATCCACACAGGGTAGTTGCCGATAGTGTGCGTGCGGCCCGATGCAGCAGCGAGCACGGCACCGGCCATTTCGTTAGTCGGACTGATGGCGCGCAGGATGCCTGTACGAGGTGCGCCACCCCCACCGCCCTGTTATGGGGCGATGAGAGCTTCAATCCCAAGCCGACTTCCGCTTCGCTAGCCGCAAATTACCCATCTACAACCGCGCCACCCGCCTCAAATGTTCCGCAGTCGTCGTCTGAAACCCAAAAAACTCCAGATAAGCCGGTATCTGCTCAAACAGCATATCCGTCCCCACCTGATATCGGCATCCTCGCTCCCGCGCCGCCGCCAGAAACGGCGTGATCTCCTCCTTCATCACCACTTCGCCGACGAAGGTATCAGCCGAAAGCCGCGTCACATCCAGCGGCAACGGGTCGTCCTTGCGCATGCCGAGCGGCGTGGCGTTGATGACGATGTCGAATCCATCGGGGTCGTTGCCGCCGGTCGTGACCTGCATTTGCGGATAGTAGGTGTTGAGGCGGGCCTTCAGGCCGTCCAGCGCCGCCGTGTTGTCGTCGTGGAGGGCGAGGTGGGTGAGGCCGGCGCTGGCGAGTGAGGCTGCGATGGCCGAGCCGACGCCGCCGGCGCCGATCATCAGGGCGCTGGCGCCTGCGATTGCCTGGCCCTTGCGCTTGAGGCCGCGCACGAAACCTTCGCCGTCGAACATGTCGCCGATCAGTCTGCCGTCCTTGCCGAGCTTGATGGCGTTGCAGGAGCCGGCCACGCGGGCGTTGGTGGAGATTTCGTCGAGCAGATCCAAGGTCGGGATCTTGTGCGGCATGGTGATGAGGGCGCCGTGGATG
Source organism: Rhizobium sp. 01T437 (assembly GCF_056398505.1). Lineage (NCBI taxonomy): Bacteria > Pseudomonadati > Pseudomonadota > Alphaproteobacteria > Hyphomicrobiales > Rhizobiaceae > Rhizobium > Rhizobium sp. 01T437. The sequence goes on along the minus strand of NZ_JBFTPM010000011.1, from coordinate 42,319 downwards.
TTGGACAGGCGGAAGAGCAGTTTCAGGAAGGCGGGGTAATCTTCCGGCCGGCAGCCCATGGGAACGACGACGGCGTCTATGCCCTGTTCCTCGAAATAGGGATTGTAGATCAGCGGCGCCTTGAAGCTTTCCGTCGGGTAGCCGAGATGGGCGATCAGCCGTGTGGTGCCGCTAATCATGGGGTTTTGCCTTTTAGGAATATAGTCCTTTCCGTGCTCGCCGAGGCCTTGATCGCCTCGATGACCTCAAGTGTCGCGAGCCCTTCACGGCCGCTGACGAGGGGCGTGGCCGCACCTTCGATGACATCGCAGAAATGCTGGAGCTGCAGGGTGAGCGGATCGGCCGGTGTGACGGGCAGGCGTTCCTCGGTCAGCTTCTCGCGCCAGTCGGGGCGGCCCTCGTTGGTCCAGAGGGTGAGGTCGGGGATCGTCAGCGCGCCCTCAGTGCCGCCGATCTGGTAGCAGAACTGGTCCTCCCTGGGAAAGCCGGGGTTTTCGCCCGATGTCCGCTCCCAGCTCCAGGGCGAGGGCACGGCATCGGAGGCGCTGAGGGTGGCAAGCGCGCCGCTTTCGAAACGCAGGAGCACGACGGCGGTATCTTCGACAGCATGGCCGCGGGCGGCATTGGATTCCATCGCATGCACGCTTTCGATTTCGCCGAAGAGATGGCGGAAGAGATCGACATCATGGATGAGGTTGATGAAGATCGGCCCGGCGCCCGGTTCGCGGCGCCAGGTCACCTCGAAATACTCATCGGGCTTGGCGACCCAGAAACTGCCGTTGATAGAGCGGATGCGGCCGAGCCGGCCGCTTTCCATCAGGCGTTTTGCTTCGCGGATAATGGGGTTGTGGCGGCGGTGGTGGCCGACGAGGATGGGCACGCCTGATGCTTCGGCACGGCGCACGAGGCCTGCCGCGGCCTCGGCATCATCGGCAACGGGCTTTTCGATGAGGACGGGGATGCCGGCGGCGACCACATCCAGCGCGTTTGCCACATGCAGCTGGTTGGGTGTGGCGACGATCACGCCATCGGGCCGAGTGTTTGCCAGCGCCTCGGCGAGGCTGGCAAACCAGGGCAGGCCATTGGCGCGGGCCTCGTCGCGAGCGGCGAGCGAGGGGTCGATGATGGCGGCAAGCCGGGTACGCGGCTCGGCCAATACGCCTTCGATGTGGCGCTTGCCGATCAGCCCGGCGCCCATGACGGCTATGTCGAGGGGGCGTGTGCGCGAAAGATCCGACATGAGATTTTCCTTCAGATCCTAATTGCGCAGGATTTCGCCGAGGAATTTGCGGGTCCGCTCATGGCGGGGATTGGTGAAGAATTCGGCCGGTGCCGCCTCCTCGACGATTGCGCCGCTTGCCATGAAGATCACCCGGTTGGCGACCTGGCGGGCAAAGCCCATTTCATGGGTCACGCAGATCATCGTCATGCCTTCCTCGGCAAGGCTGATCATCGTATCCAGCACTTCCTTGACCATCTCGGGGTCGAGCGCCGAGGTCGGTTCGTCGAAGAGCATCACCTTGGGGCGCATGCAGAGCGCACGCGCGATCGCCACGCGCTGCTGCTGGCCGCCCGAGAGCTGCACCGGATATTTATCGGCCTGTTCGGAGATTTTTACACGCGCAAGCAGAGTGCGGGCGCGGTCTTCGGCCTCGGCTTTCGTCACGCCAAGGGCGCGCATCGGCGCCAGCATGCAGTTCTGCAGCACGGTCAGGTGCGGGAAGAGGTTGAACTGCTGGAAGACCATGCCGACCTCGCGCCTGATCGCGTCGATCGCCTTGGCCTGATTGCCGAGCAATATGCCGCCGACGCGGATCTCGCCCTTCTCGTAGGTCTCCAGGTGGTTGATGCAGCGGATCAGCGTCGATTTTCCGCTGCCGGAGGGGCCGCAGAGCACGATGCGCTCGCCCCGGTGCACATCGATATTGATGTCGTGCAGGGCCTGGAAGGCGCCGTACCATTTCTCCACGTGGCTCATGGTGATCATGGTTTCGCCAGTCATTGTCTGGGGTGCGGGTGCGGGAACTGATGTCATGGTCTTTGGTCCGTTTCGCTAGGGCGCGGCATCAGCGCGCATGGGCCGCGTTGAAGCGCCGCTCCAGGCGGGCGCCGAGAATGGTCAGCGGGCAGCACATCAGGAAATAGAGGATGCCGACGATGCCGAAGACGGTGAGCGGCTGGAAGATCTGGTTGGAGATGATGTTGCCGGCGCGCGTCAGCTCCGTGAAGCCGACGATGGAGGCGAGCGAGGTGCCCTTGATGAGCTGCACCAGGAAGCCGATCGTCGCCGGCAGGGAGATGCGCAGCGCCTGCGGCAGGATGATATCCTTCATGCGCGAGACATATTTGAGGCTGAGGGCCTTTGCCGCCTCCGTCTGGCCGCGTGGCACGGCCTCGATTGCGCCGCGCCAGATCTCGCCGAGATAGGCGCTGGCATGGAGCGTGAGGCCGATCGCCACCGCCACCCAGGCATCGAGCTTGAAGCCGATGAGGGCGAGCCCGTAATAGGTGACGAAGAGCTGCATCAAGAGCGGCGTGCCCTGGAAGACGGCGATATAGGCCGAGGTTGCCCGCTCCAGCCACGGCATGCCGCAGGTGCGGGCCAAGGCCACGCCAAGGCCGGCAATGCAGCCGCAGACGAAGCCGACGGCCGACAGAAGTACGGTCCATTTCAGGCCGATCAGAAGGAAGATGAATTCTTCGCTGCCCATGGTGCCCTCACTTGACCGGATAGGTGAAATAACGGGCCGAGAAGAGCGCGAAGAGGCGCATCATCAGCCAGGAAATGATGAGGTAGAACACCGTGACGGTGAAATAGACCTCGAAGCTGCGGAAACTGTCGGATTCGATGCGCTGGGCGACCGAGGTCAGCTCATAGGCAGAGATTGCCGAGGCGATGCTGGTCGAGAGCGTGAGCAGCACGAACTGGCTGGTCAGCGAGGGGTAGATCGCCCGCAGCGCCGGCTTCAAGATGATCAGCCGGAAGACCTGTACCTTGTGCAGGCCGAGCGCCAGGCCCGCTTCCATCTGCCCCTTGGGAATGGATTGCACGCCGCCCCTGATGATCTCGATTGCATAGGCGCCGCCATTGATGCCGAGCGCGATGATCGCCGTCGGTGTCGGGTCGAGGCGGATGCCGATCAGCGGCAGGGCGAAGAAGAGAAAGAAGATCTGCACCAGGAAGGGCGTGTTGCGGATGAGCTCGACAAAGCCGATCACCAGCCAGCGCAGCGCCTTGATATGGGAATCCCTCAGCGCCACACCGCCGATGCCGATGACGATGGCGAGCGCCATGCCGCAAAGCGCCAGAAGAAAGGTGCCGAGACAGCCGAGCAGCAGGCTCGGCAGGCCATCGATGACGGGCGCGAAATCCAGCTGATAGTTCATGCCTTGGCTGCTCCCACCATGCCGGACATTGCCTCGATGGCGAGCTCATAACCGCGGGCGCCGAAGCCGATCATGATGGCGGTGGCAACGCGCGAGACGAGGGATTTGTGATAGATCTCCTCGCGAGCATGGACATTGGAAATATGCAGCTCGATCTTCGGCGCATCGAAGGTTTTCAAGGCATCGAGCAGGGCAATCGAGGTGAAACTGTAGCCGGCGGGATTGATGATGATGCCGCAGGCGCCCTTGCGGGCCTGATGCACGCTTTCCACCAGCTCGCCCTCGAAATTGGTCTGGCGGAAATCGACGGAAAAACCGAGGCTTTCGGCCTTTGCGAGACACATCTGCCTGATATCGGCAAGGGTGGTCGAGCCGTAGATGGCGGGCTCGCGCTCGCCGAGCAGGTTCAGGTTCGGTCCGTTGAGCACAAAGATGGTTCTGGTCATGTCGCGCACCTCAAACGGGGCAGGGCCTTATGCCGTGGTTGGGGCATGGCTGTTGCGTTGACGGGCATTGGCATGCCCGCCCTTATTGCTGTCATGAAAGAGAGCGGATCGCTCAGTTTGCGGCGAAGGGGATGCCCTCAAGCTTTTCCGGGAATTCCGGAACCGGCACCTTCATCCACTTGTCGTAGATCTTCTTCAGCTCGCCATTGGCCTTGATCTTGTCGATGAACGTATTGATCGAGGCGTTGATTTCCTTTTCGCCCAGACGCGTGCAGGCGCCATTATAGAGCTTCTGGAATTCAAGCTTGTTTTCGAACTCGCCGGGGCGGGCCTTTTCGACGCGATCCATGTAGAAGATGTTACCGCCGAGCGCCTGCACCTGGCCGGAAGCCAGCGCCTGCACGCTTGCCGCGTCACCATCGAAACGACGGATCGTGGCGGTGGAGGGCGCATTCTTCGTCACCTGCGTATCCTGCGCGGCACCCTTGGCGACACCGATCGTCAGGTTCGCCATATCCTCATTGGTTTTGATCGAGGCGGATTTGGCGCCGATCAGCACGATGGCATTGGCGACATAGGGCTTGGAAAACTGCACGGCCTTGGCGCGGTCCGGCAGCATGGCCATCGTCGCAAAGAGCACGTCGACACGGCCGGTGGTCAGCGCCGGAATGCGGTTGTTCACTTCCAGCGGCACGAATTCGACTTCGACGCCGAGCTCTTTGGCATAGAGCGTGGCGATATCGGCATCCAGGCCATCCTGCTTGCCGGCGCTGGTCACGAAGCCCCATGGCGGATTGTCGCCCTGGATGCCGACGATCAGCTTGCCGCGGGCCTTGATTTCTTCCGGGGTGACGGCGGCGGCCGGGTTTGCAAGCCCGATGGCGGCCACGAGAGCGGCGGCACCCAGCATGGCGCCACGCCGCGTCAGCAACGACTTCAGCATTGGAATTCTCCTCCTTTTTGGCGGCCGTCAAAAACGGCCTCACAGTCATCCTCTCCCGACTGTTCGCATCATGTTTGCCAGAGAGGCGATCATAAATCAACATAGTTTTTGAAAATCATATGAGACTTTTGATTTGATCAATTGAATTGCATTCCTAACGACGTTTGCCATAATGCCATGAGGAGGGTCGCTGGTTTCAGCCATCGCGCCCGATAACGAGGAGGATTTGCGAGCCATGAAGACCTCGATTGCGACGGTGACGCTCTCAGGCGAATTGCCGGAAAAACTCGAAGCGATTGCGCGCGCCGGCTTTGACGGCGTGGAGATTTTCGAAAACGACTTCCTGGCCTTTGACGGCAGCCCCGCCGATGTCGGCCGGATGGCGCGGGATCTCGGCCTTATCATCACGCTCTTCCAGCCCTTCCGTGATTTCGAGGGCATGCCGGAGGGTTTGCGTAGCCGCACCTTCGACCGGGCCGAACGCAAGTTCGACATCATGCAGGAACTCGGCACGGACATGGTGCTCGTCTGCTCCAATGTCTCGCAGGCAGCTCTTGGCGGCATAGACCGGGCAGCGGCCGATTTCCACGAACTGGGGGAACGAGCGGCCAAGCGCGGGCTGAAGGTGGGTTACGAGGCACTCGCCTGGGGCCGCTATGTCAACGACCACCGCGATGCCTGGGAGATCGTGCGGCGCGCCGATCACGAAAATGTCGGGCTGATCCTCGACAGTTTCCACTCGCTGTCGCGCAAGATCGACATCACCTCCATCCGCTCGATCCCGAAGGAAAAGATCTTCATCGTGCAGCTTGCCGATGCGCCGCTGATCGATATGGACCTGCTCTACTGGTCCAGGCATTTCCGCAACATGCCGGGCGAGGGCGATCTGCCGGTGACGGAATTCACCGAGGCCGTGGCCTCCACCGGCTATGACGGCTTCTTCTCGCTGGAGATCTTCAACGACCAGTTCCGCGGCGGCTCGACACGGGCGATCGCCGCCGATGGCCACCGCTCGCTGATCTATCTGGCCGACCAGATCCGCCGCAAGGTGGAGACGCCAGTCGGCATCGACATGCCCCCGCGCGCGGCCGTCAAAGGCGTCGGCTTCATCGAATTCGCCACCGATGACGAGGAAGCGGTGGAGCTCGTCGGCATTCTGGAAGCGCTCGGCTTCCGGAAGGCCGCCATGCATCGCTCCAAGAAGGTGACGCTCTTCCAGCAGGGCAATATCCGCATCCTCATCAATGTCGATCCCGAAGGTTTTGCTAATGCCGCCTATGCCGTGCACGGCACGTTTGCCTATGCGGTGGCGCTCATCGTCGAGGATGCGGCCGAAGCCTATGCCCGCGCACTGGCGCTCGATGCCGAACCCTTCACCCAGGCCGTCATTGAAGGCGAGCTGCAGCTGCCGGCGATCCGCGGTGTCGGCGGCGGGCTGATCTATCTCATCGACGAGAAAAGCCCGCTCGGCCGCTTCTCCGAGATCGATTTCGAGCCGGTGGCGGAAGAGGGCGAAACAAGCGACGCCGGCCTCCTGCAGGTCGATCACATCGCCCAGACCGTCGCCTATGACGAGATGCTGACCTGGCTGCTCTTCTACACCTCGATCTTCGAGACCCGTAAAACCCCCATGGTCGATATCATCGATCCCGCTGGCGTGGTGCGCAGCCAGGTGATCGAAAACGAGGCGGGGACACTCCGCATCACCATGAACGGTGCCGAAAACCGCCGCACGCTCGCCGGCCATTTCATCGCCGAGAAATTCGGCTCCGGCATCCAGCATCTCGCGTTTTCGACCAATGATATCTTTGCTACCGCCGAGCGCTTACGCGCCAAAGGCTTCAAGCCGCTGCCGATCTCGCCGAATTATTACGACGATGTGGAGGCCCGCTTCGGCCTGGAGCCGGAGCTGACCGAAAGATTGAAAGCCGAAAACATCCTCTATGACCGGGATGGGGAGGGCGAATATTTCCAGCTCTATAGCGGGACTTACGGGGAAGGCTTCTTCTTCGAGGTGGTGGAACGGCGCGCCTATCGCGGATACGGGGCGCCGAATGCGATCTTCCGGATTGCGGCGCTGAAGAAGCAGATGCGGCCGGAGGGGGTTCCAAGGGATGCGAGGTGAGGGCGTGCCCGTCCTCAGCTGATCCGCCCGCTCTTCAGCACATGCGCTACGCCGCTCTGCACATGCCTGCGGATCACGGCCCTTGCACCTTCGACATCGCGCTTCAGCGCCAGCTCGAACAGCAGCTTGTGATCATCCACCACAGCCTGCCCGCGAAAGCTCTGCGCCAGCATGTGATAGCGCAGAAACCGGTCGAAGACCGAGGACAGCGTCGCCATCAGCGTTGCCGAATTGCAGGCCGAAACAATCGCCTGATGGAATTCCCAGTCATAGCGCACCCAATCGACGGTGCGCGAGGCATCCCCCGCCAGCAGCTTCTTTTCGGCTGCCGCCAGCTTGTGGTGGGCGGCGACGATGCGGCCTTCCCATTCCAGGTTTCCGGCGGCAAAGGAAAGGCCGATTGCATGGGTTTCGAGCACGGTCCGGAGATCGGCAAGCTCTTCCAGCTCCTTGACTGAGGCCGGGCTCACTTCGAAGCCGCGCTGGCCCTCGGCGAGAACGAGGTTTTCCATGGCAAGGCGGCTCAGGATCTCGCGCAGCGACGAGACGCTGATCGAATAATGCTCCTTGGCCTGCTCGAGCTTGATCTTGGCGCCGGGGGCGAGTGCCCCGGATATGATATCCTGCCGGATCTGCCGGAAGACGACATCGCTGATCGTCTCGGAGGTTTCGCTTGCCAGCTTCGGCATGGGTTTTTCGTTGCGCATCAGGCGGTCATCCCCTGGCCTGCGCGGGCAGGGCCGACAGCAGCCCTCTGCCGAGCGCATGTTCGACGCCCGCCTGAATATGGCGCTGCAGGATCTCCTTGGCGGTCTTGCTGTCGCGCTTGAGGGCGGTCTCCAGAAGCTGCCGGTGCTCCTCTTCCGCCACGCTGCCGCGATAGGAAAGCGCCACCATCTGATAGCGCAGATATTTGTCGAAGACGGCTGAATGCGTCTCCATCAAAAGCCGCGAGCCGCAGGCGGCAATCAGCGCCTGGTGAAACTCCCAGTCATAGCGCTTCCAGTCCTCGGCTTGGGCTGTATCGCCCGTCGCCATGACTTTTTCCATGCGCGCCAGCTTGTAATGGGCGGAGACCAGCTGCGCCTCCCATTCCACATCCCCCTGTTCGAAGGATTGTTCCAGCGCGTGTTCCTCGAGCAGCAATCTCAGCGCCGCGATTTCCCGGAGATCGGCGACGGAAACACCGGCAACCTCAAACCCCCGCTGACCCTCGGCAACGACGAGGCCTTCCGAGGTCAGCCGGTTGAGGATCTCGCGCAGCGTGCTGACGCTCGTGCCATAGGCGCCTTTGAGATTTTCCAGTTTCAGCTTCTGCCCCGGCGAAAGCCGCCCGAAGATGATATCCGCCCGAATCTGCCTGTAGCCACTCTCGGCGACGGACTCCTCGATATCTTCCTGCCGCATGCTTGTCTCCGAGATTTCGCGTTTTCTCCTATATAGCGGGAGAAGTCGGGTGCGTTCAATGGAAAACGGATTTTGGGTCAAGCAGCGGGTGAGGCGAAATGCTGCAGGGCGGCAATCTGCCTGGGTTCGGCGCCTTTTAGAGCGGCATTCACGTAAGGCAAGGTTTATGAGGTAATGTGTCCCGAAACATTACAAAGGCTTGACTATTGCCTCAACCGGGGTTCCATTGTGCGACGCAGCATAGGAGCAACGATGGAACTTTCGTCAAAACTCGTGAAATCCGTTGCCTACGACCCGTCGACTGGGGTCCTCGACATCGAGATTCGCCTCAAGGGCCACCGCAGATATTTCAACGTGCCGCTGGTCGTGTATGAAAACCTGGTCACGGCCACGTCTCCCGGCTGGTATTACACGCGCCATATCCGCGATGCGTTTCCGCGCTCGGCCGAAGGTGCGGAAGGACGCGCGAAACAGATGCTTCGTGCGGTCGTCGGCAAGCGCGGTCAACTGTCCCGATAGTGCTTGTAAGGCATTGAGATGATGTAAGCCGGATCGTCTGGTCCGGCTTCTCAGGCCCGCAGACCGGGGCTTGCGTGCTGCCGCGAATCCGGCGAGCATCTGGTATGCCGACCCTCAAACAACTCTCCATCGCCCTTGGCCTCCTGACCAGCGACCATGCCCCCGTTCCCAACGAGGATGGGTGGCAGAACTACGTCTGGCGCGTGCACGCCGCGCAGGAATGCCTCTCCGTCGAGAATGGATATTGCAAACTCGTCGAGGACAAATGGGATTGGAAGCGGCCGCAATATTACAGCTTCGCCTTCCGCACCGACCCGAAGACGAACTCCGTCACCTCGCGAATCACATTGCGGAACGAAGATCCTGATGATGACGACCAGGTCTGTGTCGTCGCAGACTTCCTCAATGCGGCCGGCGAGGAGGTGGGCATTTTCTTCGTCAACTGGCGCGCGCTTCCCGGACGCTCCTATACGCGCGAGGCGCCGATCTGGCTGACCACCGATGTCCGCGATATCGTAACCGTGGCCGTCGGCACGAAGCAATGCGACGTGAAGGCGATGGCGGATGCAGAGAATTTTTACAGGATCCGGCTCGAGCTGAAGCAGCGCTGACGATGCAGGGCAGGTGTGCCGGATGGGGGATGGTGTGACCTATAATTTCAGATTCGCTTTATTCGCCGCAATTCTTGCGATCGCTTCTGCAGGCCTTGCTTCTGTTGACTGGGCGACCGCGGCGGAGCTGCCTTCCTTCTGGAAGAAATCCATGACGAACGATCCGGCGGCGAACTATTACGTCGCCCAGGCGATGAAGCCGCTCGACAACCCGGATGCCCAGACATTGCGGGTCGTGAAGCTCGCCAGTTCGCTCGCCACTCTCTGCAGCGGCGCATCGCTCAACAAGAAGGCGCTCTACGCCTATATGACCGAGACCCGCTTTGCCGAGATCAAGGGCAAGGCCTATAACGAGGCGGCCTTCCTTGCCGACAGCACCTTCCGCTATTTCGATTATCGCGCGCTTGCCCATCTCTGCGCGGGAAGCGCCTATCTCTTCGGCCCGAACGGGCATCTTGCCCCGGGATTGCTCAAGGCCGGAAAGGGCAAGCCGAAGATGAGCTACGATCCCGACAATCCCTTCATTACCCTGCCGCCGCTGGCGCGCAGATCCTGATAGCTGGCTCGAGCTGAAGCAGCGCTGACAGCGGTGGGCGAGGGGTGGCCACAATTTTGGCAATTCTATTGAAAGTCGCCGCCTGGTTGCGGGGGCGGGAGCGTATAGCCGGGATTGCCGATCCTGCCGCCTTTTCTGACACCGATCGTTCCTGTCGAACGCGGGTCCGCCGGCTCATGGTGGAATGATGCGGCGATCATGAAAATCCCGAGCGCAAGCGCAATGAGCGGCGGCGCAACGAAGATGATCAATAGGTAATGCTGTGGCTTCATCGCGTATCGTAGCAGGTGAGCTCTTCACCTGAGCAGCGCTTTCTTCGCTCGGTTGCAATCCGCAAGCTCCAGTGGACTTTCCTGCTGCCCACTCTCACTTGCCCGCTGCCGATGCTGCAAACTCAGCAGGAGACGAACCTGGATCTTTCTTCCATCTCCTACCCCGGCTTTCCATCAAAAGATATAACGACTGTCACATACCGGTTGCAAACCGGTGGCGGGTGGCATTGCGGCTAAATAATTGTTCGCAACTAACTATTATGGGCAATTTGTCAACATCAGCGTCATCAGTAACTATGTAGCCAGCCTGGCTATCGCCTAAAGCGAGCAATAGTCCTTACATCGGGAACAATTCTATTCGGATGTCACAATGACCTGGACTTCCTTTGAGTGTCACAAGGTGCGGAAGGTGAAGTACAATGAGGGCGACCGCACCCTTGAGATCCAATACGCCGATGGTGGCAGCGCCCAGGCAAGCGGCATCACGATATCCCGGTACGTACAACTGATGTCCACGCGACCCGAAGACCGGGACATCTTTTTCCAGAATATCATCGAGCCATATATCGTCGCGCGCAGGAAGCCACCCCCGTCTACAGTCACGATCCTGAAGTTCGTCGCCGCGGCGCTGTTGCTGGCCGCTTTTTTGTGGCTTCTTTTCTAGTTTATCGACCACATCATAATCGTGGCGAAATCGGCACGCTAAACTGTGCCGCGCAAGACCGCGCCGCGGTTTTGCGATCACGACATGCGGAAAACAGAAACTCAAAGCGCGGTCAGCGAATCCCCGATATCGCGACACGCTTTGCAGCGAGGCTCGAAATGACGGATTTTGTGACGCGGTTGCTCCCTTACGCGATCGCCGGACTATTGCTCTGGGCCGCGCCCCAGGCGAATGCCGCTCCAGCTTGCGATCCCGTCCAGGCTCTGGTCGCGCAAACCCCTGTCATCGAGCAGTCTCCCGTCCGGGTTATGAAGGCGCGGCAGCAGCAGAAAATCTCCGGCGCGCTCGATGTGGCGATCTTCGGGGATTCTCTGGCGGAGAACTGGGGTCCCGATCTCAAGCGGGATTTCGGGGCCGCGACCGTCGGAAACTTCGGCATCTTCGGCGACCATATCCAGGAGCTCCTTTGGCGCCTCAAGGAAATGCCGCCGGCAATCCAGCCCAAAAACATCGTCCTCATCATCGGAACCAACAACCTGTGGGATGGCTCCTTTGCCCCCTGCGGTGTTTCGCAGGGTGTCGTGGCGGTCGTCGATGAGCTCAGAAGCCGCTGGAGCGACAGCCCGATCTATGTCGTGCCCATCCTTCCGCGCGGATCGGGTTTCACCTTTCGCGCCAAAGATCGCCTGGAAGTGAATGCAGGCATCGAACGGGATCTGGCTGGGAGAACCGGCGTGACGCTCGTCAAGATCGACGAGGATGAGCTGACATGCGGCTTTGCCAAGCAGGGATGCTCGAATTTTACAGTTGATAAACTACATCTTTCGCCGGACGGGTACAGTATCTTGAGGTCTTCGCTTGCGGAGGCTGGGCTGCGGTAAGCAGGGCGGCAGGACTTGTCGCGGGCTTGAGCTGGAACAGCGGTGGTGATGATCGGAATTTGCGTCTTCCGGGCGCAACATTGCTGTATTTCTGCGCTGCAGGAAGCTGGGCGCCCTCAATTTTGATGGGCGAGAGGGCGCTCTATAGTATCGATATATTTGTATGATCTAAAATATTGCTGCGATGCAACAGTATTGGGTATTTGTTAACCAATGCTTTGACTTCTGGTTGTGGCTGTGGAAGAAATCCCGCGTGCGCAGATTTTTTGTGGGGTTTTATGGGAACGCTTGTTTTTACTAAGACTGGAAACGTATCCTTCGGTCAGTTTATCGGTGATACGACATTTACGGGCGGATCGGCCGATACTTCCCTGTCGATAGGTTCTTTTAAGACGTCTCTCGGCCTTACTCTCGGGTCGGGAGATTTTCTGACCTATCTCTCGGCCGACGCGCTCATGAACAATGCTTTCTTTGGCGGCATAGCGTCGGATGCGCCGCTGAATGCCTACGGCTTGATTGCCGCCCAACTCCATATTTACGGGGGCAATGGCGATAATCATATCGAAGTGACGTATGCAGATGACGCGATGATTTTCGCGGGTGCCGGCAATGATTACGTCAAGATAAGCGGTGGCATGTCTGCCTTCATCAATCCCGGCGCTGACGCTGATACGATGATTGGTGGGAGTGAGAGGGACACCTATTTCGTAGACGATGTCGGCGATCAGGTCATCGAGCTTGGGGGTGTTTGGGGGCCGCCGGATACCGTTACCACAACGCTATTGACCTATACTCTCGGGGCCGGCATCGAAGACCTCAATCTTGTTGAGGGCAATGCGGCAGGCTATGGCAACGAACTCAACAATCGGATGTTCGGTAGCGACGGCGACAACATCCTCAATGGCTTCGCCGGCAACAATGAGCTCTACGGTGGGGACGGTAACGACAGGTTCCTCGTTACCAGCGATCATTCGCGGAACTTCGTCGGCGGCGGCAACGGCGATGACACGCTGGTCTACAAGCAGGGCCTGGGAGGCGATCCTTGGGCGTTCGACCACGGACAGTCGGCATATTTCGAAGGCGGAGCCGGCACTGACAACGCTGCACTCGACTTCTCGCTTGCGCAGTCCGTGACCGCAACGGTGAACGGCAACGCGGTCGTCTACGATATCCTCGGCGCTGACGGCTACCACTCCACCGTCACGCTGATCTCGGTGGAGCGCGTGAACATCATCGGTTCGGCCGCTGCCGACACGTTCTACGGCACGTCGGGTAATGACTGGATCGATGCCGGCGCCGGTGCGGACAAGATCTACGGCTCGGCTGGCGACGACGGTTATGTCTTCGACAATATCGGCGACCGGGTCGTCAACGAAGCAGCAGGCGGCGGCACCGATACGATCTGGGCCTCGGTCAGCGTCAATCTCAACGACAACGCCTTCGTCGAAAACCTCCGGTTGTCCGGCACTGCAATCAACGGCATCGGCAACGGCCTTGCCAATATGATCACCGGCAATGCCGGCAGCAATCTGATCGCCGGTGGCGCCGGCAATGACAGCCTCTATGGCAAGGGCGGCGCCGATACGTTCCGTTTCAACGAAATGGGTGCGGCCAACAAGGACTCGATCTGGGACTTCGATGCCGATGACAAGATCTCGCTCGGCTCTGTCTTCACCGGTCTCGACAAGGACAATAACGGCATCGTCGATGACGACGCCTTCCTGGTGCTTGTGAAGAACGGCCCGAAGGTCAGCGGCGATCATGCGATCCTGACCTACAATGCCGCGACCGGTGTGCTCTCCTACGATCACGACGGCGCCGGTAAGGATGCCGCCCAGGACATCGCCTTTGTCGGCGTCAACAAGGCGTTCTTCGACCATAGCGACATCCTGATCAACAGCTCCCTGCTGGTCTGAGGAGCGCAATTAGCGCATTGGAGACGGCCGGTTTTGACCGGCCGTTTCTGTGTGACTGGCCGGCAGTCGCCCGCCGTCGCGGCCGGCAGAAATGCTCCACGTCACTCCTCTGCAATAACGTTAAAAGTTCTTACCTGCTGCTTTGAGTTGTGGTTGCGACCGTAAAATAAACCGCAGAATTTTTGTGAGGTTTTAATGGGAATGATTATTCTTACTCAGACTGAAGAGGAATACTTCAGTCAGTTTGTCGACGGAACGACATTTGCGGACGGTTCTGCCTATACGTCGCTGGCCATAGGTTCTTTCGATACCGCGCTGGGACTTACTCTCGGACCAGGCCCTTGGCCGTTCTTTTTCGACATCGACCGCCTATTGAACAAGGCTTTTTTTGACGGTCAATCCTCGGATGCGCCGCTGAATACCTATGGTGTGATTGCCGACTACCTGAGCATTTACGGGGGCAACGGCAATGATCACATTGAGGTGATGAGTGCAGGGTCCGCTAATATCCTGACGGGTGCCGGCAACGATTACATCAAGGTCAGCGGTGGCGGGGTAGCCTTCATCAATCCCGGCGCCGGCGCTGATACGATGATTGGGGGATCCGAGCAGGACACCTATTTCGTTGACGATGCTGGCGATCAGGTCATCGAGCTTGGCGATAAAATTGATTCTGGCGTTGGCGATACCGTTAGCACAACGCTTTTGACCTACACTCTCGGGGCCAATATCGAAAATCTCAATCTTTTTGAGGGTGATGCTTCAGGCTACGGCAACGAACTCAACAATCGGATAATGGGCAGTGAGGGCAACAACACGCTCGATGGCGGCGCGGGCACCAACTATCTCGACGGTTGGGGAGGCAACGACAAATTCCTTGTGACAAGCGAGCTGTCGCGCAACTTCATAACCGGCGGCACGGGCGACGATACGCTGGTGTACAAGCAGGGCTTGGGAGTGGGACCGTTGCCCTTTCCATCCGTCCCTGGCCAATCGGCCGACTTTAATGGTCAGGACGGCATCGACAACGCCGCTCTTGACTTCTCTCTCGCCCGGCAGGTAACCGCAAGACTGAACGGCGATGCGATCATCTACGATATCACCGGCGCCGACGGCTACCACTCGAAGGTCTCGCTGGTCTCGGTGGAGCGCGTGAACATCATCGGTTCTGCCGCTGCCGACACGTTCTACGGCACATCGGGCAAGGACTGGATCGACGGCGGCGCCGGTGCCGACAGGATCTATGGTTCGGCAGGCGACGACGGCTATGTCTTCGACAATGCCGGCGACCGGGTCGTCAACGAAGCAGTTGGGGGCGGCACGGATACGATCTGGGCTTCGGTCAGTGTCAACCTCAAGGACAATGCCTTCGTCGAAAACCTCCGGCTGTCCGGCGGTGCCATCAATGGCATCGGCAACGGCCTTGCCAACATGATCACCGGCAATGCCTCGGCCAATATCATCGCCGGCGGCGCCGGCAATGACAGCCTCTATGGCAAGGGCGGCGCCGATACGTTCCATTTCAATGAAATGGGCGCGGCCAACAAGGATTCGATCTGGGATTTCGATGCCGACGACAAGATCTCGCTCGGCTCCGTCTTCACCGGTCTCGACAAGGACAATAACGGCATCGTCGATGACGACGCCTTCCTCGTGCTCGTCAAGAACGGCCCGAAGGTCAGCGGCGATCATGCGGTTCTCACCTACAATGCTGCGACCGGCGTGCTCTCCTACGATCACGACGGCGCCGGCAAGGATGCCGCCCAGGACATCGCCTTCGTCGGCGTCAACAAGGCCTTCTTCGACCATAGCGATATCCTGATCAACAGCTCTCTGCTGGTCTGAGAAGCGCAATTAGCGCATCTGAAACGGCCGGCTTCTGCCGGCCGTTTTTTGTCATTCAGCCAGGCGTCCAACGGCAATTGCCAAACCGCAGCGTGCAGCGGCATGGCTTTTGCAAGGTTACCGATATGTTAGTTCGTCGGGAACCAAGCGTAATGAAATGGGACACTTCTGCATCATTCGATCCGATCATCCTTGTCTTCAAGGACGAGAACAGACGTTTGATTGTCCGCACGGTCGGGGAAGCTGCCAACGCGCTGATGAGGGAATGGCCATCCGATGATGGCGAGGAGTTCCTGTCTGCCGTGAAAGCGTGCCTGGACGTGATGACCGGTAAAGCCGAAGCCGACGAGCTCAGAGCGGCCATCATCCGGGCCGCGGACGAAGCCGGTGTTACAGCGCTTGCCGTTCTTCATTGACCCCGAAGGAGCGCCCGACGATTGACGAGCAGCGGCGATGAGGGTAGTGGACCCGCCACCATGCTCAGCGCTGATGAGGTGGTATGGGGGAGGCCCGGTCAGCACGAGGGGCCGGGTCTCTGCCTGCCCGCAGATTTTGGCGAAACACGCTTGAAATTCCATCATCCCAAATTATCTCGAATCCCGATTTCCAATGATGGAGGGATCGAATGATTGAACGTCGCATAAGCGGGCGCGATCAACCGATGACGTCGGAAGACCTCGCCATTTGCCAGCGCGTGCTGGATGTCGTGCAGGCAGAATTTCAGCTTGACAGGGATGACGAGGAGACGGCGCGCATTGCCGCTGTTATCATCGAACTGTTCCGTGAGGGTGTCCACAACTTCGACCAGTTGAAGGTTTTGGTCTCTGCCGCCAGAGGCAAGGTCTGATCGGAACTTTTAGATATCGGGTCAGTTAAGGTCGCATGGACCGCGCGGCGGATGCACGTCCGCTTGACCCTTCAATCGCCTCGGCCGCGCTGTCCCAAGTTTCCTCAAAAAACCTGCCCGCTTCGGCGGGCCTCTTTTTGCGATTTCTCCGTCGCCGCTTTTATTTGTCAGAGGGACGTCGTTTTCAAAATCGGTGCCGATTAAACTCACAAGGGCGTCGAGATCAGAGCAAAGGTATCGTTACGGAGAGAACAGCAACGAGCGATGCGACGAGAACGGATGTCTCGATCATGAATACGACTATCTGCCTTGTGGACATTTCTGGAAAAAGCGATTTCATGATTTTACCTCAATTAAAATATTATTCTATCATCGGCGACAGTATCATCAAATTACGCGAATAGTTTTTTATTTTCGTATTTTCTAAAGTTTTCGCGTCTCGCGGTTCGCCACGTGGAATCTCGCTCGCTTTGTCGGTTTGGATGTGAGCTAGTGCGAGAGGGTGGGGCGCGGCGTGTGGGACTTTAGTCCGATTGAAGACGGCGATCTGCTCCCTAATTTCTGTTCGGCTGATGCCTCCAGAGTCAGCATGAAAAGGGTGTCTCTTTCCTGACCCCGAGCACCCTTTTCAACTCCTTCTCCTGAATTGCCCGCCAACACCCCTTGGCGGGCTTTGTTTTGGGGTGGCGGGTCAGGCCGCCAGTTCGAGGCAGTTCTCGGACTGCCGATCTTGCGGATGATCGGCGCCCCGATCTTGGCAACCCCGGTGCCGCCCGTATTGCTCAAGATCAGCAAGTTATCGAGCCGGATGTTCGTCATCGTCAGCCCGGTCGGAAGCCAGAGTTTCGAGCCGCAAATGAGCGAGCGAGTGCGCCCGACGACGCATATGCCGGAGTGGGCAGGATATAGCTTGCGTCGGCGTCAAGTCGGCGAGGCGTCGAGCATGGTCGCTTCATCGTGAGGCGCCGGGAGGCAGACCTGAATATGTGCCAACCGAAGGAGATATCCGATTGCAAGAGCAATCAGCGGCCGTCCCAATACGATAAACAGGGACGCCGCGCAAAGATCCAAAAACCTGACGCGAAACCAGATCTTCCGTGGTGATTTGATTGCCGCCCCTCACATGTGAGGGTTAGTCCTTCTGCCGGCGTCGTGCTGTTCTCCTCGCCGACAGGAGGACAACCATGAACTGGTTTCACATCGCGGTGCAGATCGACAGCTCACTTTGGCTTGTCATTTTCATCCACGAGGACGGCGTCGTTTCGACGGTGATGGACAGTCACGATTTCATTGACGTAATCCTGGATCAGGCCAAGAGCGCGACGCAGTGACCGCGGGCACATGTCACGCGGTTTTCACGCGACAGCTTGCAACCCCAAGATTAACTTCCTCGCTCAAAACGTGTTGGCAGGCCGTATTGCTGTGGGGTACTGCGTAATGAAACTCGACACCTCGACCGAATTTGATCAAGTCATCCTCATCTTCAAGGACCCCGGCCGGCGGTTGATCGTTCGCACCGTCCATGAGGCTGCCAACGCGTTGTTGAAAGACTGGCCGTCGGATGATGGTGAGGAGTTTTTATCGGCGGTGAAAGCGTGCGTCGACGTGATGATCGGGAAAGCCAGTAGCAAGGAACTGAGAAGCGCTATCCTCCGAGCAGCCAACGAAGCTGGTGTTCCCGCAGTCGCGATGCTTCATTGAAATCTCCGCACGTATCGAGCCACTTGCCAGCACTTTCGCGGATATCTTTTTGCACGTCGCGGCCGCATTCTAACCGCGCGTCGAGCATGGCTGGTTACCCATGGCGTAGGCGCTGGCGATCTACTTGGAAACGGATCGTCGGCGCCGCTCCTATCCATCCTTTGATGAACGGGTGATGGGAAGTTGCGGACGGAGGCGCTTAGAAGCGAGGTCCGTTCAGGTTAGGCTCAAGTCACGCGCGTAGACCCCGAGGCGCGTTCCCCAGCCGCGTACGAGGACGCCAATGCCCGGTGTCAAACTTGATCTGATGCTCTCAGGAACGTTGCACACTCGGCCGATAAGAAAAGGCATGTCGTCCAATTCGACCGGAGTGTGGCAGTTCTTTCCACCGCGATCGGTTGCTCGCTGTACCGTAAACGGAAGCGCAACTTCGTGGCCTGCGATCAGTGGGAGAAGCAATGGCCAAATGAACAGGATAGTGCCTCCCATAAAATAACCGATAAACGGGCTGGTAATGAAACCGACGACGCGCTTCAGTTTGCTCATTCCAGCGCAACCTTTCCAAACGATCCAGACAAAAAGTGCCGCGGACAGGGAGCCCGCGATGGTTCGCAGAAGATTTGTCTCTGCCACCCACTCGGCAGACGGAACGAAATTGAAACCGACCACTACAGCCGACGAAATAAAGCCGAGCAGAAACCAGGAACAAACAAAAATCGCGAAGAACATTGGGACCCGCAATTTCTGTTGCTTAATCGAACCGTCCATAAACGCCTCGCAGAATCGATCGGCTGATTAGGTTGACGAATTCATAGCCCGTCGCTGCTTTACGAAGCAAATGATGAAGGGGTAATGGGCACTCACCGATAGACATTACGGTCAGGATTAACGCGGTTCTGTTTCCCCCGGACACAATGTTTCAGAAGCGCGGAGCACCGTAACTTTCGAGTGCCCTCCAATGCTTTGGAGATGCACCGAAACAGACTCGCCTCCGGTAGGGGCGAATATTGAATCGATACTTGAAACTGTTGTCGGTCCGAGCGGATACGTGACAACGGTCGTCTCCGGTCGACCGTACTTGGCTGTGAACGAGTAGAATACGATCGAGGCGAAGTCATCAACGCCTCCATCTCGCGTTTTCATCACTGAGGCGATTTGGTTGTTATCGCAAACGAAAAGACTAACCTCTGCGCCATCAACATACCATTGACCGGGAAGGTTCGGTGAAAGCACTCGTACCTTCCAACCCCGCTCGCTGTGGATGGTGGGTTGCGAGAATGTGCTTTAACAATCACCGCCTCAAGACTTCACTTAGCAGGGAAGCATAATTTCAATGACGCCTGAAGAAAGAACCATCCTAAAGGCTCTGGCCGATATGTGTTACCAGTACCTTGATGAAGGCCCAGCAGGGCTCATTCACAAGTCAATGAGCGCCGGCGAAGGCGCGGTCGAAGTGCTGGCATCCTATGGTCTGGTAAAACCGGAACCATGGGGCGCGTTCTGGACCGATGAGGGCCTGCGTCTTTTGGACGAAGATTGACTCAACGCAATGATGGGGCGGTAGTGGTGCCAGATGGTCAGTGGATGAACTGCGACCCGATAGTCACTTTCTCTTTGATGAGATCATAGCTCTCGCGTACTGGCCGCGCTGGTTTTCTCGCACGGCCTCAATATTGAGAAATCTCTTTAGTAACGAGCATGCCTGCGAGGCCGGCATACGGTCGAGTTGGACGAGTTCGTCAATATCAGCGTCACTTAGCCCTAAATCGTTGGTCACTACTTCATACATGGTCGCGACGTCCATCCTAGCGATTGGTTCGCTGTTCTTGCCGTCTTCGTAAGCGGATCGCTGGGCCTCCAAATACTGTGAATAGACGTGCTTATCATCGAGAACCGATTCGGCTTTCAAAGACAGTTGTTTGTGAGCAAGTTCGATGCAACCCTGCGGATAGCTTTCGCTGAAGGCGTCAATCAACACATTCATGCTTTTAACCACTGCCACCGCCGCAGCGGAACTCGTCTGCGAGAATGCGATATCTCGAAACCTCCAAAGGACCTCGGCCATTTGCTTTTGCGCGGCCTCTTCGTCTCGGGCCTGCAGCAATCGATCAATGCTGCGCGCTTCGGGCGCATGGTCTTTGAGGGCAGCATGGAGCACCGGGTCGACTGCCTTCATTTCGTCGAGCCACACGTACTGTGCGGACGCGCTTGAGGCGACCAGCCCCACAATTAACATCAGCAAAAATCTTCGCTTCATATCCCCACCCGATGCTTTGAGGATGCCCCAGATGCTGTCTGAGTATCACGATTTCATCTTGGTGAAACCACTCCGCCCCATGATGATGGCGCTGCGAGTTATGCCACCAATTCCCATGCAGTTCGCGGGCTCGAAATCTTGCGAATGATCGGCGCCCCGATCTTGGCAACCCCTGTGCCGCCGGTATTGCACAGATGCCGCAGCACCAGCAGGTTATCGAGCCGGATGTTCGTCATCGTCAGCCCGGGCGGAAGCCAGAGTTTCGAGCCGCAGATGAGGGAACGTCCGCGCCCGCCGATGTAGTTGCCCGTCGTCCAGCCGCCGCCGGTCACGGTCACCGTGTTGCCGATCTGGACCGGGCCGCGGATGGAGCTGTCGAGGTAATCCCAGCCCGCCCAGTCGTTCAGCTCGACCGGGATTTCAATCTCGAGCCAGTCGCCGGCCACGAGGCCGAGGGTTGCGAGGCTGAGATTGGCGGGCAGGCCGTAGGTCACGGTATGAACGGCAAGCGCGTCGTTGGCAGGCGTGATCGTGATGACCTGCTTCTCGTTTCCAGTCGCCACCACTTCCTTGCTGCCGACATAGGTCGACGTGCCGGTTCCGCGAACCAGGCGCATGCCGGTGGCGACATCGCCGGTGACGTTGGTCTTGGTGCCTGTCGTGCCGGGCGTGCCCTTGGGCGGGAAGATGTTGTAGGCGGCAAGCGGATCGAGCGAGCGCCTTTCCCCGACCGAAACCATGCCCTGCAGGATCGGCAGGAGGATGTCTGATCGTTTTGCCATCAGGTCCGGTTTGGGATGAAGTCCATCGACAAACATGGCAGGCGAGATGCCGGAGGCGGGGCCATCGAGCGCAAGCGTGTTGCAGAGCATGACGCCTTCGCGGCCCGCCTGCGCGACGATCCACGCATTGATGCCGTCAAGGATGCCGGGCCATGCCGGATCGTCGGTGCCGGGCTGATCGTCGAGCGTGTTGGTCCAGCTCAGTGTCTGCAGGATCACGTAAATGCCGGCATCGACGATGCGCTGCACTTGGGTGTCGAGGTCTGCAACGATCTGCGCAAGCGTCCTGTTTCGGACGATATCGTTATAGCCGATGTCGATATAGACGATGTCGGGTTTCTGGCTCAGGGCGTAATCGGTGCGGGCCAGCGTGCCGGGGAATTGCGCTTCCAGGCCGGGCACGGGGAAAAGGCAATCGCCTGATTTTCCGCCCATGGCGCCCGAGAAGGCCGCAAAGGAACTCGGCGTGAAGAACGGATGGTTGAGTTCGGCGAACATGTCGAGGTTGAAGCGGCCATCGGCTGCCTTGATCCATGAGAGGACCGTGCGGCCATTCTCATAGAAGCCGGTATGGCCGTTCGTCGCCGTCTGTCCGGCGGTATAGGTCTGTGCGGCGCCGAGGCCGATGAAGCTGTGGCCGAGGCCCATGACCTTGGCGCCTGCCGCCAGGGGCAGGGCAGGAAGCGGCACCGCGACATCTGCGCCCTTCACGGGAACGACCGGCGCGTTGCCGTAAAGGCTGCGCCCGTCTGATATCCTGACGGCGCCGAGCACGGGCAGGTCGTTATAAACAGTCGCGCCATCGCTGATGATATCGATGCCGAGCACAGGCTTGTTATCGGTAAACAGGGTGGAGCCGCCCACATCGCGGATGCCGATGACAGGGCGGTTGTTGAACATGCGCGTGCCGTCGGGAACGATCACGACGCCCTGGACGCGCTGCATATTATAGAGTTTCGCCATTGCTGGGTCTTCCTCGTTAGGTCGGAAAGAAGCGGCCGAAGCCGCCTTTGGTGGCCTTTCAATCGCCAGGCCCTCAGGAGTTTTCAGGGGATTGCCGGATGAACCGGCGGATCCTTTTGTCTTCACGCAATTCCGGACGCAAAACCGCTGCACAGTTTTGCTGGAATTGCTCTAGGCATCCTCCACCCACACCGCAAAATCATGCACCACGCCATCCACCCGCAGCGGCACCATGCTTTCCGGCTCCGTAAAAGCCGTGCCGTCGAAGGTCCAGCCGGGGCCGTAATAAGGCACCGCCCAGTTGCCCGATATGTCCGGGCGGATGTAGCTGAAGGTGCCGCCGGGCTCGAAGGTGGCGGCGTAGAGCGCGTCGGCGGCGGCGCGGTAGGTCTCGGCTGCGGCCTGCTTAGTGGGCGGGAAGAGAACGAGTTTGGACATCAGATATTCCTTCTCGGATCAAGCCAGGCGGCCAGTGCCGCGGCCTGATCGATGGTGAGGGGATTGGTGTAGAGAACGTCCCTGATGCCGCCGAACCAGAAGGAGGAGGGCGTGGTCGTCGCGCCGATCGACACGCCCGTCAGACCGGCGGTGTTCAGCGCGACGGCGCCTGTGGCGCGGGCATCGCCGATGCCGATTTCGGCCGAGGCGGCCATGAAGCGGCCGCGCAGCCGGTGGCGGCCGATGAAATCGGCTGATGTTTCCGGGATGATGGCTTCCGAGCCGCCATTGCCGACGCGGATTTCAGCCCTGTTGGCGCCTGCTGTCGCCATGCGGTTGATAAAGCGACGCTTGGCGCTGGTGATACCCGTGAGGGTGACGACCCGGACGGTGCCGGTGCCGGGGGCGGCCTGCTGGTCGACTAACGCCCAGATTTCGCCTGGCGTCGTGCCCTGCGGCAGGCCATGATTTCCAGCATTCAGCAGTACATCATCCGTGCCGTCGAAGGTGAGGCAGGGCGCGCCGTTGAAGCCCACGGCGGAATAGACTGGCCGGGCGGAGGAGACGGATTGCGATACGGTCTTGCCCGTCACCTTGTCGCGCCAGGCGCTGACCTGCGCGCCGACAAAATCCATGCTCTGGAGATCGTCGGCGGTCCACCAGGCGAGAAGATCGGCGCCGAGGATGGTCAGCGGCGAGACGAGCCTGTTGACGGGGATGACGGGTGCATTGCCATAGAGGCTGCGCTGATCGCTGATCTGCACGGCGCCGAGCACGGGCAGGTCGTTATAGATGCCGCCGCCGGTGAGGACCTCGATGCCGAGGACGCACTGGTTACCGGCGAAAGCGAGGC
This sequence comes from Rhizobium sp. 01T437, assembly GCF_056398505.1. Classification (NCBI taxonomy): domain Bacteria; kingdom Pseudomonadati; phylum Pseudomonadota; class Alphaproteobacteria; order Hyphomicrobiales; family Rhizobiaceae; genus Rhizobium; species Rhizobium sp. 01T437. The sequence continues at coordinate 18,906 of NZ_JBFTPM010000011.1, read as the reverse complement.
CGGGGCCGACATCGCGGATGCCGATGACCGGGCGATTGTTGAACAGACGCGTGCCATCGGGCACGATCACGACGCCCTGCACGCGCTGCATATTGTAGAGTTTTGCCATCGGCGCGCTGCCTTGCTGAACAAGAAAACGAGCGGCCGAAGCCGCTACGGCATCGGCCCGAAAATCGGAATCGATTTTCGGAAACCTGATGCGTCGAATAAAAGAGCTGGAGCGTCAGTTGTCCGAATGGACGCACGGCGCTCCAGAGGTGGCCTGTCAATCGACAGGCTGGGAGGAGTTCTGAGATTGCTGGGCATCGGGCAGCAGCCAGTCCGGGGCCGGTTCCGCCTCGACAGCCTTGCCCGACCGGGCAAGCCGCACCCATTTCGGGCGGCGCTTTTCGTCCTTCCAGAGCGCGTCCGGCAGAGCGAAGCGCTCGCCGGGTTCGCGTCTGGCGCCGCCGAAATAGCCGCGCTCGATGGCCACGACATCAACCATGCGAGGGAACCCCCGCGGTGAAGCCGGCGGTGATCTTGCCGGTCGTGGGTGCAGTCCCCGTCACCGTGTAGAGCAGGCGCAGGTAGAGCTCGTCCGTGCCGCGCGGGATATGGCTCGGCGGGATGATCTTGCCGGCCTTGAGATCGGCGAGGTTGAGTGTGGTGGTGATGATCGCCTTCGGCGAGGGGAAGGCCTCGTTGTCGTCGGTCTGGATGGTGACGGCAAGCGAGGTCAGGTTGTTGAAGCTTTCCACCACCTGCATCAGGAAGGGGATCGGTTCGCCCTTGCCGATATCGCGAGTCAGACCCTGCTTGATCGGGCCGAGATTGATGACATTGGTGCTGGGGCCGGTTGCGGTGATAACCTGCGCGTCCGAAAGCAGCGTCTGCCGGTCGAAAATCATGAGAAGTGCCTTTCGTTAAGGGAGGGGCGCCCGCCGCCTGATGACGGCGGGACTTGCTGGAGACGATCAGGCGAGCGCCGGAACGGCCGCTTCGGTGTTGAGGATGGCGTCTGTCTCGCGGATCGGGATGCCGCGATAGAACTTCACTTCCTGGCCCTCGACGAACTGCGTGGTCAGGTGCACCGTGTTCTGCCGGTCGGAGGTCAGCGCCCGGTCGGTGGACTGGACGTCGAGCACTTCGAGCACATCCTTGTTCATGTAGATGGCGATGCGGCTGGCCTTGGCGTTCAGCCGGCGCGACTGCAGGCGGTAGTAGCCCTTGCGCATCAGCGCCCAGAGATCGACGGTGCCGGCCATCATGTCTGACACGTCGATATTGGCGACGCGGGCGTTGTAGCGCCAGTCCTTCACGGCAGCACCCAGATGCCAGGTGTAGAGCGTCTCCTTGGCATAGTAGGGGTCGCCATTGGCATCGAGCACGCGCTGTTCGCCCTTGTCGTCGATCTTCACGCCAGCCTTCGTGCCCTTGGGGTAGAGAAGGTGGGTGGCGTGGTCGCCCCAGGTGACGAACCAGATGGAGGTATTGTCGGCACCCGTGCCGCCGCCATGGACGACCTGGTTGGCGATATTCGGCTGCGCGACATTCGGCAGGTTGGGGTTATAGGCGGAGTAGCGGGCGGAAAGGCCCTTGAACTTCTCCGGCGCCGTTGCCGTATCGTGGTAGAAGAGGCCCGACGCCATTTCCTGGCTCAGGGACTCGATGAAGGGCATGGTGTCGACGAGGCGGGCCTTGGCCTTATCCGGTGCCAGATCGAGCAGGCGCATGTCGATTTCGGAGCGGGCATGCACGAAGCCGGTCGTGTCATCCACCTGCTGCATCGTCGCCTTGGACTGCTTGATGCCCTGGTAGAGCCGGCCCCAGGAGACCGAGGGCAGGCCGGTGCGCACCATATGGCGGTGCACGGCATCCATGTTGCATTCGACGGCCATCGCGTCGTCGAGGATCGGGTTCTGCTGGGAGAGAAGCTCGATGACGGCGCCTTCGGCAGAGCCTTTGAATGCGTCAACGAGGTTGGGGTAGTAGCTGCCAATGGTGGCCATGTCTTATCAGCCCTTCGGTGCGTCTTTGGGAAACATCAGGTGCGCGGTTTCGGCCTTCCGGCCGTTTCCGCCCGCGCCGCCATTCGGTGGGTTGTCCTCCTGGATCATCGATCCGACCTTTGCGAAAATTCTGATCATCTCGGGGTGGTTGCCGCCGCCGCTGGTGTTGAGATATTCGCGCAGCGCCGGGGTGCCGAGGCGCGAAAGCGCGCGCTGGGCCGAGCCCACGGTGCCGCCCCATTTTGCGCCGCCGATCTCGCGGTCCCGGCGGGCCTCGTCGGCCCAGCCCTGAACATGGCCGGCCCAGGCTTCGGAGGCCGCCTTGCCGCGCCGGCCCTGGATCTCGATGAAGCGGTCGGCCAGCTGCTGCGCCTGCCGGTTTGTGAGGCCGAGATTGTGGAAATCGGGGCCGAGCGCGTCGATCAGTTCCTGATCCACCTCGATGCCCTCTGGCATGGTGAGGGAATAGCGGCCATCGTCGGGGACGCGATCGGCTGGATCGTCGCCGCTATCATCGGGCTTGCCGGCGTCGCGGTCTTCGGTTTCGGCGTGGTCATCGCCGCCGGTGTCACCATCCGGTGATGGCGTATCATCGGGAAAGAGAATGGTTTCCGGTGCAGCACTTTCACTGCTGCCGCTGTCACCGCCGCCGCTATTTGGGCCTTCGGCACTCATCGCGATCTGCGGCCTGCCGATCTTAAGCATCGCTGTCATGGTCTTCGCCTTCCTCACTTGCGGCGCGGCTTGCCGCCGCTGCCTTGTCATTTGCCTTGAGATCCGCGATCGCCAGCAGCAGGCGCGGGTAGAGCGTCGGGTCGATGCGGTCGAGCTCGGCGATCAGCCGGCGCCCTGCGCCCTGTTTTCCCAGCGTGTAATGCGTGGCGTTGACGAGTTCGCCGGCGTAAGCCTCCTGGTAGATCGCGCACTGTTCCAGCATCCAGAACAGCACGCGCTTGCCGGATGCGGTGGCGAAGACCTCGCGGAAGGCCGCGGTGATCTCATCCCGCTCGACGTTGTGGGGCAGAGACGGTTGATCCTTAAAATGGTCCATCAGGCGAGACCCAGCTGGCGCAGAAGCGCTGATCCATTCGGGTTGTCATTGGCGTCGGCCAGCACCTGTGCAGCCTTGGCGCCCTGATTGAGGGCAGGCGCCACCTGCGATGCCATCTGGGCGGTCTGCGCCGCCTGCATCTGCTGGGCCCGCTGCGCGCGGATATCCTCCACCTTGTCATCGGCAAGGATCATCGAAGGCGGGGCGCCGATCGCATCGAAATAGAGATCGATCGCCTCATCGACATCGAGCTTGTCCAGCGCTTCCGGTTTGACGGCGGAGACCTGGCCCATGAAGGCGACACCGCGTTCGATGGCACCCGTGGCGACGGCCTGCTGCGCCTGTGCGAGCGTGGAAATATATTCCACCTTCAGCTCTGTGCCCTGAAGCTCCGGCGGAGGCGGGGGCAGCTCGTCGCGGGCGGCCAGAATATCGAAGGTGCGGTCGATGGTCGGGCCGAGCTGGTCGCCGAAGACATTTTCGAGCACGGGGCCGAGCTGCAAGAGCTGCTCTTCCTTGCGCTGGGTCAGCTCGAACTGGTTGCGCGGCTGTACGCCTTCCATATTGGTGATGGCGAAGAAGAGATCTGCAAAGAAGGTCTTCTCGATACGGTTCTGCACTTCCTGGATATCTTCGCGCAGCTCCATCAGGCTGAGGTTCACCTCCATGGCGGGGCGGAAACCCTTGCCGGTCGGGTCATCCACGTAGTTCACCGCACCCGGCAGCAGCGAGGCGGGGCTGTTCTGCATCGAGGTCGGCGCGTTCATCGGCGGGCGCACCTTCTTGTCGATGCCCTCGAGCTTTCGCATCTGCTCCAGCTGCAGCATCCTGATATCGCCGAGCGCCTTCTGGCCGGGAGACAGCGCATAGTGATCGTCCTCGGAAAGCTCCCAGGCGGGTGCGATGATGGGATTGCTGTCGAAACCGCTTTCTTCCAGCAGTTCGCTGCCGATCTCGTCGATCCAGTAGTTGGAGAGGAAGGCCTTGTTGCGCTTGTCGATCAGTCTGGGGTCGCGGTCGTAGCGCGGCTCGATGGCGTGATAGACATCGAAGCACTCGCCATATTTCGACGTGTCATAGAGGCTCTGCAGGCGCTCCGGCACATTGTCGTAACCGAAACGCTCGATGATGCGCTGCACGCTCCAGCGAAACACCCGGTAGAGCGTCGTCGCCTTGCCCTTGTGATCCCTCGCGATCCAGAAGCGGCCATGCACCAGCTGCTGCACGCGGATGACCGTCTCCTCATCCTCGACAAGGATGGCTACCGACTGGCCGAACTGGCCGAGATCGCCATAGCCGATATGGAAGGCGCGGTAGAGATTGGAGGCCGCAAAGACCTCACGCATCTTGTCCTGCACGGCGGCGAGATAGACCTTGACGGAATCCTGCTTCTTCAGATCCGGATCGAAGGTCGTCAGGCGAAACCAGGGGCGGGCAGGCGAGGTCAGCCCCGAATGCATGCCCGATTTCAGCGTCTCATAGGCATGGGTGCCGGTGCTGTCGATGATCTTGTCACGCGAACGCGGGCCTTCCCGGCCGGAATGGAGCCGCAGCCGCGTCGGCTCGATATGCTCAGCCAGCGCCCGCCACTCGGCTTCCCATGGCTGGCGAACCTCCTTCAGCTCATTCAGCCGCCGGCGGTGATAGGCGATCTGCGTCTCGTTATCGCGACGATGATTTTCCATTGATGCTATCCGCCCTTATTGCCCGAGCAGCGTCTTCTTGAGCGCATTACCTGATAGAGCCGGCGACTGCGTATCGGCGAGCGGCGGCGCGCCCGAAGGCGAGGTGAGGATGGTCGACGGCGCGCCCTTCACCTTTTCGGAGGCGCGGCGTGCGGCGGCGGACTGGGCCGCGGCATAATCAGGCGTCTTCTGCTGGGCGTATTCAGGCGGCGCCTGCGGCGGCTCGGCTTTCGGCGGCGAGGAGAACATGCACATGAGGGTCATCCGATCGTGAGGGGTGAGCGGTTGAGCCGGGCGGAGGAGGGTGGTGTCGCCGTTCCTCCAGCCGGTTCGGCATCGATGGGAGGCAGCCTGCGGGTGAATGGTTGTGGGGGTGAAATGGGGCGATGGATATTTGCTGATGGAAGCGTTGTGCCGTGTGGCCCCCTCATCCGACCCTTCGGGCCACCTTCTCCCCGCTGGGGCGAAGGGGGAGCTAGCCTTATCGCCTTCAAATATCTCTACCAGAGAGGGGCGCGGGCGGCCGCCTCACCCCCTTCTCCCCAGCGGGGAGAAGGTGCCCGAAGGGCGGATGAGGGGGCCACACGGCACAACTCTTTCATCAAACCCAAGCGCACATCGCCCGCAGCACTGCTGCTATTTCAGTACTCTCTAACTCATGCTATCAATCCGAGCATCCCGGTCACTGTTCATCCCAACACCCGGACCGTGGGAAGAAGCGCCATGAACAAACAGCAGGTCGCAGCCCTCTTCGCCCATCTCGAACAGGGCGATGGCGCCGGTTTCTTCGCCCAGGTCGCCGACGACGTCGACTGGACAGTCATGGGCACCCATCCGCTCGCCGGCCATTACCATTCCAAACAGGACTTCCTCGCCGGCACCTTCGCCAAGCTGCACAAAGTCCTGCCCGAAGGCACCCAGCTCTCCACGCAAGACATCCTCATCGACGGCGACTGGGCGATCGTCGAACTCCGATCCATGGCGACAGCCCGCGACGGCATGCGCTTCGACAACCGCTATTGCTGGCTCTGCCGCTTCTCGGGCGAGACGATCGTGGAAGTGCGCGCCTATCTCGACAGCTGGCTGGTCGGCGAGCTTTTCCGGCGCAACCCGATCGGTGCGAGGGGTTCGGCTATCGTTTGAGGGGCGAGGGCATTCCATCCGCCCCTATGGAGCCACCTCGATCCGTCCCTTCATATTGGGATGATAGCGGCAAACATAATCAAACACGCCATCGCCCTTGACCACTGTCGACCCCGACTTGCCCGCCGGGATCACCACTTCGAAACTCCCTTTGGATGTTGCGGTGTGATCCATCACATCCTTATTTCGCCAGAGGATCGTATCTCCCGGCTGCGCCTTGACCACCGCTGGCTTGAACTCCAGCTTTTCGATGGTGACCTCGATCGTGGCAGCGCTTGCGGCCGTTCCGCAAAGGGAAAGGCCGGCCGCAAGGCAGAGTCTCGGCAGGATTGCCATGACCGTCATGACACTCATGACCGTCATTTCAGCATGGAGGCAACATGCTCGGCATGCTGCTCATGGCCTTCGAAGAGCTTCAGGCCGGTTTCGAGCAGGGACTTCAGATCCGGGTTTTGGGCTGCCGGGATCAGTCCTGTCTTCAGCGCCTCGTTGACCTGCTTGTGGTAGGCCACTTCATTATCGACATAGGCCTTGTCGAAGGCGGCGCCCTTGAGCTTGGAGAGTTTCTGCCGCTCCTTTTCGGCCGCCGATGTCAGCGATTTGCTGGTATCATTGTCCTCGGGCGTCACCTTGAGCTTCTTGACGAGATCGAGCGCCTGCTTGTTGACGGCCTCGTGGTCGCGGATCATATCCTTGGCGAAGGCGACGACCTCCTTATTCCCAGATTTCTCGACCGCCTGCTTGGCCGCCGCGATGTCGATGACGCCCGCCGTATAGGCGATATGGGCGATCTGTGGATCGGTGGGTGCTGCGCCGGCGGCAAAAGCCGCGGGGGCGGAGAGCGCGAAAGCGGCAAGCGCGGCGATAAGGTGTTTCTGCATCTGGTCCTCCATCCGGCTGATACCGCCGGTCGATGTTTCCTACGCAGAATTGGATGCCGGTATCGGGCAGACGTTCCCGAAAAGATTTTTCCGGATGTCGGGAACCTTTATCCTGCCCCGGCATCCAATGCGAAAAAGGGATGAGCCATGGCGCAGCAAGTGGAAAGAGCGGCAGAAGAGAGAAGCGATCCGGAGCTGGTGGCGATGGCGCTGGCGCGCGATCCTGAGGGTTTCCGCGCCATCATGCGGCGCTATAACCGCCGGCTGTTCCGCATTGCCCGCGGCATCCTGCGCGATGATGCGACGGCGGAGGATGCCCTGCAGGATGCCTATCTCAAGGCCTTCCGCCACCTTGCCGATTTCCAGGGCGCCAGCGCGTTTTCCACCTGGCTCACGCGCATCGTCATGAACGAGGCGCTCGGCAGGCTTCGCAAAGCAAGCCGCACGCCCGAAGTGCCCGTTGATACCGCCCGGATGCAAAGCCGCATCCTCGATTTCCCCACCGGTTCGCCCATCGACAATCCCGAGACCACCATGGCGCAGCGACAGATCCTGAAACTCGTGGAAGAGGCGACCGACAGCCTGCCGGAAGAATTCCGCCTCGTCTTCATTGCCCGGGTGATCGAGGAGATGAGCGTCGAGGAGACCGCCGAACTGCTCTCCCTCAAGCCCGAGACCGTACGCAGCCGCCTGCACCGGGCGCGCGCATTGCTCCGCCGCCAGCTCGATGAGATGATCGGGCCGATCGCGCTCGATGCGTTTCCCTTTGCCGGCTGGAAATGCGACCAGCTGACCGAGCGGGTGATGGGCGAGCTGATGGGGCGGTGAGGGTGCTATTTCGGCTCGGGCTGCTGGATGACATCAGGCGGCTTATCGCTCTGGCCGCTACCGCCGAACATCTGCACGCCCAATATGCCGACGACGGATGTGATCATCAGCGCCAGGATCAACATCATCAATAGTCTCATGGGCCGATCCGTTACCATTGCTGTCGGGAAGTAACTTCCTTTTCCGGATATCGTTCCTGGCGGCCCTCTAAAGTGTCTCGCGATCTTCGGATCCACTTCCACCCTTTGAGCCTTTGTTTGACGCATCCGTTATCGCAAAACCGCAGCGCATCTTGCGCGCTCTTTATTAGAGACGCGCGATCCAGTCGTGACCAGGATGGCAATCTTGTAACCAGTGCCGAGTTTCGCCGGCCTCATGGCTTGCCACGTTGCTCCTTCGCATCCGGAAGGCCCGGACGGTAGGATACCGTGACCTTTTTGGCTCGGATGAAACCATCCAGCCCGTAGCAGGGGCGAAGCTCGACTTCGATCTCGTCAGGCCGTTCCGGCAAGGCCCGCCCTCTATGCGTCGCGTGGCGCAACGTCAGGCCGGCGATTACATTTTGCCCGCTGAAACCATCCAACTGCAGGTCCATGATTTCCTCGAAGCTAAAGGTGACCACGGCATGTCTATCGAGGATGCTTTGGCCATCAGGATCGACATCGTTGCTGATCCAGCCATGGAGTTTCAGCTCGCTGACGCCGCTGCGGTTAAGCGACAGGCTGATGATTTCCGCGTCGTTGAATGCCGGTTCCTGGCCGAACCAGGCCAGCAATTCCCGACCGCCAGGGATCTCCTCGTAGATCATCGCCATTTACGCGCCAGGTTGATGATGGCTCACGATAACAATCTCGACTGGTTTGGCAATTGACCGGGGCAGGGCGCCGACCTCGAACTTTCTGCGATCCGCCGCGTTCCCGGATCAAAGGAGGCAATCAATGTCCCAACGGAAATTCAAGAAACTCACCCACCGCCTTCTCGGCCGGTTCGATGAAGTTCAAATCCTGCTCGACAAGATCGAGGGCAGCGCCATGAAGTTGCAGACGGCCTGTGACGAGGATGTTGAAGGCGAGCGCGTCACGCACCCGGTCGTCTATCTGCCGCAATGGCCGCGGCATGGGGCGGCTCCGGCTGCCCTGTAGCCCGGCTCAAACGCGGGCAGACTCGCCGGCAAACAGGTCCGCATGCGCGGCAAACAGCGCGCTCAGCCTGTCGATCACCGTGCGCACTTCCGGCCGCTGGCGCTCGTCTTCGTGCACGGTGATCCAGATGTCATAGGTCAGGCTGTCGATGACAGGCCCGGCGCGGACCAGGCCGGGTTCGGCGTCGCCCATGAAGCAGGGCAGCAGGCCGCGGCCGGCGCGAAGAGAGCAGAAGAAATAGCTCGAAAAATCGAAACCACCGAAGATCGCGCCGACGACGGGCAAGATGATATCGTCGGTCAGCGATTTGACCATGCCGCCGAAGACGCCGACTATAATGACGTCAACGGCCAGATCCATGACGTTTCTCTTCGCAATGAATGACTGGAACTCGCTGATAACGCTCATTTTATGTTCTTTAGATGGCCTATGCGCCTTCGTCGGGAATGTTGAGGACTTCGCCGCAGGCCTTGCAGTGGACGGCATCGGCATCGTGGCGCTGCAGGCCGCAGCGATGGCAGGCAAAGGTAACCTTGTGCGGCCGCACCACCGCCTGCGCCAGCCGGACGAAGAGCGAGATGCCGACAATCATCGTGACGACCGAGGTGAGCTTGCCGAGCGTGCCGGGCAGGGTGATGTCGCCGAAGCCCGTCGTGGTGACGGTTGCGACGGTGAAATAGAGCGCATCGACGAAACCTTCGCCGCCTTCCAGGTTGTAGAAGAAGGATGTGTAGACGAAGCCGGTGACGAGGAAGAGGAAGACCACGAAATTGATGACCGCCCGGACAACATCGATCCGGTCGGCACAGCCCATCCTGCGTAGCGCCTCCTTCAGCAGCGGGCTGCGGCCGATCGCCCACAGCCGCATGACCCGCAGGAAGGCGAGGTTGAAGAGCGTGAAGGGAAAGAGCAGCGTCGCCAGTATCAGGAAATCGATCCAGGTCATCGGCCGCAGGATCCAGGTGCGCAGCGACGGGGCGGCAATGGCGCGCGCCGCCATCTCGGCGGCGATCCACAATGCAATCGCGTAATCGATGACGAGATAGGTGGGCGCGGCGCGGAAATAGGGGCCGAGCACGAAGAAGGCGAGAATGGCGATATCGATGACGGTAAAGAGGAAGTGCAGGGCAAGCGCCTTGTGGCCTTCGCCCCGCTCTATCCGCTGAAGTGTGAGGCGCAGCCCCTTGCTGCGCGACGTTTCGTCAAAGATGCCCATGCCGGCGAGATAGCTCGCGGATCGCGTGTATCAATGGCTCGCCGGAGCCGATTTATCGCCTCGCGAAAATTCTTCCGGATCGCTCAGTCCGCCCGCTGCTTGCCACGGGCCTTCTTGCTGACCTTGCGCAGCTCGTCCCTGTCGATGAAATGGTCGGTGACGCCGGCCTCCTTGTCGGGGTGGGAGATTTCCACGTCCAGTTCTTCCGGCAGGTCAAGCGCCTGCTTGGTATTCATGATGCCGAGCGGCACGCGGCCGTCTTCCGTCCTGGCGGCGACTTCGACGAGCAGTTTTGTCTTGTGGGGCATGAAACGCTCCTTTCTCTCAAAGCCCAACGCGGGGCGGACTCGCCTGTTCCATCGAAGGTGGGAATTGCGGGCGAAGGTGGGAATTGCGGGCAGGCATCATGGCGCCCCTTTTCGGAACAAACAGCATGCCGTGGCGTTCGATCCTTGCGAACACACTCATATCATGGAGGATTTTCACATGGGTCGCGGTATTCTTCTCTGGCTTCTCGGCATCCCCCTGCCGATCGTCATTCTTCTCGTTCTGTTCATGCGATAGGGGGCTTACATGTCTCTTGCTGAAGGCAGATACCCTCTCGAAGGTGGGCAGACCGGTGTAATGCCGGTCGAATCCTCGGTCTCGGCCATCGCCTGGGGACCGATCATCGGCGGCGCCGTGGCGGCGACGGGCGTCACGCTCATCCTGCTGCTGCTCGGCTCCGGCGTCGGCCTCACCATGGTGTCGCCCTGGGCGGGACAAAGCAGTTCGGCGGCCACCGTCGGCATCACCGCGGCGATCTGGCTGGTCGTCGTGCAGTGGCTTTCCTCAGCCCTCGGCGGCTATCTGACCGGACGGCTCAGGACCAAATGGGCAGCGGTGCATACGGATGAAGTGTTCTTCCGCGATACGGCCCACGGTTTCCTCAGCTGGGCGCTCGCGACCGTCTTCGTCGCCGGCTTTCTGGCCTCGTCGCTGACCTCGCTTGCGGGGGCAGGGGCAAGTGCCGCCGGTCAGGCCGCCATGGCCGCCGGTGTGGCCGGAACCTCAGCCGCCGCTTCGGCCTCGGACACGAATTCGGTCGGTGCACCCACCGCCTATTTCACCGATGCGCTGCTGCGGCCCGAGAATATCGCCAACCGCGCCGATGAGGATAATGGCGCGGCAGCTGCCGAAATCTCCCGCATCCTCCTGCAGGGGGCGGCGAACGGCTCGGTGCCGGATGGCGACAAGACCTATATTGCCGGCATCGTCTCGGCCCGAACGGGGCTTTCCGAAGCAGACGCCCGCGCCAGGGTCGATACGGTGCTGAAGCAGATCGACGATGCCAAGGTTGCAGCGCAGGCTGCAGCCGACAAGGCCCGTAAGGCGGCCGCAACCTCGGCTTTGATCGGCTCGCTGTCGCTGCTGGTCGGCGCCTTCATCGCCGCTGCGGCCGCCGCTTTCGGCGGGCATCAGCGGGACGAGGAGGAGGATCTGATCGCGACCAGCCGCGGACCGCTGGTCTAGCGAGATCATGCGGCGCCCGGTGCGGGCGCCGCATGACACTTCAGGCAGCCTGGGGCGGTCTCGGTGCCACGGGCTAGCTTTGCGCATTCATCGTCGTTCTACTTCCATATTTCCCAGGCGAAACATCTGCGCGAAAAATGCCTTGTCGGGCAGGCGGCGCAGCAGGGCGGCGATCGCGGCACACGCCGCGACGGCGAAAATGAGCCGGCCGGTCAGAACGCCGTGCAAGTCCGCGCCGAGCGAGATCACCACGATCGTGTCCTCGATCACACTATGCGCGAAGCCCATGAATACGCATGACAGAAAGATCTGGCGCGGCGATATCGCCCCCGATTGCGCCTCACGGATCAGCAGGCCGGCGCCGTAGGAAATGCCCAGAAACAGGCCGATAGCCGTGAGATGTTCGGCTTCGCCCCGGATGCCGGCGAGGCGCAGCACTGGCGAAAGCGCCTTCATCATCAGGCCCAGCAGCCCGGTCACCTTGAGAATTTCCAGGCCCCAGGACAGGACGACGAGAATGACCAGCATCCAGACCATGGTCTCGACAAGGCCCCTGATATAGTCGGCCCAGTCGGGCGTTACGCTCATCGGCAGCCAGACAGGATTGACCTGATGGGAGAGCCAGCCTGTCGCGGCCAGAACATGGTGCAGCATGAAGGCATAGAGCAGGCCGCCCGCAATACGCAGCGTGGTCGTCGCGATCATGCCCGGACCCGCCTTCTGGATGATCTTCTGCTCGATCGGCAGACCATGCGCGAACAGGATGAGGGCCGAGAATACCGTGATGTCAGCGACGCTGAGCGAGGATGCGGGAACGAGGGTGAAAACGAGCGGAACCGCACCCCAGATCCCGACCAGCATGCCCGTCAGCCAGGCCACGCCCAGCTCCGGAGGCAAACCGATCAGGTTCATGACGGGCGCAAAGACGGGGGCGACCGCCTTGACCGCTCCCATCCTCGACAAGAGCTCGGTGATAACGGCGATCGGTATCGTGATGCGGACAAGCACCCAGTAAATTCCGAGTGTTTCCCGGGTATTGCGGCGGATGAGCGATAAGAACGACATTTGAGACCCCCTTGATGGTGCCTCAATCTGTTAGCCCCGTTCGCTTCGAATTTGTGGTCAAAGATTGCAGATCTATGCAATTTTATTGCAATGGCGCGTCTGACCGGTATGCTCGCCGGCATGGACCGTATCGACCGAAAACTTCTGAACCTGATGCAGCGCGACGCATCGCGCACGAATATCGATATGGCCGATGAGGTGGGCCTGTCCCCCTCCAGCTGCCTGCGCCGCGTACAGCGGCTGCACAAATCGGGCGTGATCGACCGCATCGTCGCAATCCTCAATCCCGCCAGGGCCGGACGTGGGATCAAGGCGCTGGTGACGGTGGAAATGAAGTTGCATGGCGAGGCGCATATGCGCCGCTTTCTGGATATCGCGGTCGCCGAAGATGCCGTTTCGCAAGCCTATTCCGTCACCGGCGAAACCGATGTCGTTCTGATGCTGCGGCTGCGCGACATGGAAGAATTCGACTCTCTGTGCGACAGGCTTTTCCGCGACGAAAACAATGTCGCCCGCTTTTTCACCATGATCGTTATCCGCACGGCGAAAGAGGAGACTGCCATCAGGCTTTGATCGGCTCGCCGTGGCGGCCGGCTGCCGCTCTCAAAATGATGTCACGGCCCTGAACCCGAAAATCGCTGCATTCTGTATCCGCGAATTCGGCTTGTCGGGATCGGCTGCATTGCCGCCGGGTCGGATGACATATTGAAAGAATGGCTGGGCCGTAAACCATGGCGTGACGGCCGCCTGATATGTGGCTTCGATCACGGCTTCGGAGCTTGGAACCGGCTGCGACGTCCCATTTAAGGCATTTTCGGCCTTTACCAGATCCGACATGCCCGAACTCATGCTGGCATAGGCAAAGCTCACGCCGGCTGTGTCATTGTCGCGGCCCGGCAGAAGCCCCTTGTAGGCAAGGCCCAGATCAAAATACCAGTTCATGCTGTTGCGCTCCTGCTGCGGCGCAACCGCGATACGGACGAATCCATTGAGGCCATTGTCCGTACTCCCGGGCTCCTGCCAGAGCGTCTGATCGACAACCGCATAGACCGCAAAATTGCCCGAGAGCTGGCGCGGACTGCCGCTCGACAAGGGGTCGGCGAGCGAGACGCCGTTCGATGCGGTGGACAAACTGTCGAACTGCTCGGAATTGTACCAGGCGCCGATCTTGTAGGTACCCGGCAAGCCGGGCTCGCCCTTTCCAGGGGAATAGGCATAAGCCGCCTCGGCAATCGCAAGCACGCCATCGCCAAGAGGAAACCCCAGTCCATTGGCATTGCCATCGGGGTCAGACCCGGTCGGGCTGCCATTGAAGACGGCAGCCTGCAGCGTCCAGGCATCGTCGGGCTTGACGATGATCTGAGCGCCGGGAACGGCGAAGGGATAGGCCGGTCCGCCTCCGGGCAGATCTGCGGCAAAAATGCCGGGCCATCCGAATGTCGAGTTGACGAAGAGGCTCGCCGTATTGCTGATCGCGAAACTCTGGTCCGCCAGGATCTGCCCGAGCTTCACCGTCACCTTATCGTTCATCAGGCTCTGCGAGAGATAGAATTCCCCGAGCCTGAAACCGGGATCGGCTTCCACCGAGGTTACCGTCAGAAGATTGCCGATATCCTTGCCGGACAGGCCCTGGCCCTGGATCGCATAACCGGAAATATGGATGGCGCCGCCGGTCCAGCCGACCAGCCGGTCCATGTCGAAATCGCCCTGCAATTGGAAAAGACCGTCATAGGCCGTTCCTCTTTTCACGCCGCCCGATACGTTGCCGAGCACATCGCTGGTCTGCGACATCGTGAAAGTGACGCCCTGGTCCCGCAGCCAATTGCGATAGCCGTGCCAATCGCCTGTCAGTGTCGTATCGGCATAGGATGGCGGTGCCGTATCATCCGCCCGTGCGCCCGCGCCGTAAACAGCAATCGCAAACACAAGGGCGGCGCCGGGTCGTTTTTTCATTCTCTTCCCTTTTTCGGAGGCTCTGATTTGGGAGGATGCAAAGGGACTCACCTGTAGCGCCTTTGGCGCGAATATGAGCTCGCTATCATTGGAACGATTTGCGCAGCGGGGCAAGTTTTGTGCTCTTATGCAGCAAGTGCCATCAACCACGCGCTCATTTACGAGCCAGATTGCCACTTGATACTGCCGGAACGTTTCGCTCTCCGAGGTCCCAATAAAGCCCTGCCATCAACGCGAGCCCTTCACGCGCGATATTCATGGGCAGATGCTCGTTCGGCGCATGCTGAGAGCACCCCGGATATGAGTGCGGTATCCACACGGTCGGAAGCTGCAGCGTTTCAGAGAAGGCATCATTCGGCAGCGAGCCGCCGAGGTTCGGCAGTATGGCCGGCTTTTTCCCTGTTGTACGGCTGATCGAGTCCACTACCCAGTTAACCCAAGGATGCTCAGGATCGAGCCGCGTGGCACGAAAGACCTCATCGCTTGCCTGCGCTATTTGAACCTGGGAAAAACCGTGATGATCCAGGTGACGGCGCAGAGCCGGCAAGACATTTTCCACGTCAATACCGACGACGAACCGTAACTGACAGCGGGCCCAGGCTCTCGCAGGAATAGCCCCAACAGGCGTTCTCGGGTTTCCGGCCTCGAAGGCGAGGACAGCAAATGAACACCAGGCGAACAGCTTTTCCGCTGGCGTCAGCCCAGGCTCGCCCCAGTTCGGATCAATCTGCGGGCCTTCGGCATCGCTCTCGACCTCACAATCCGCAAGCACTCGACGAACATTGTCCGGGATACTCACCGGAAGCCATTCCGGAACAAGAATCTTGCCAGAGGGCTCAGTGATACTGGCGATCGCATGGGCAAGCTGGATTGCAGGATCGGAGAGAAGACCGCCCCAGTTACCGGAATGATGGCCGCCCTTGCGCGCATCGATCCAGATGTCAAAGCTGATCGCGCCGCGAGATCCCAGAAAGACGGTCGGCCGCGCGGCGGAAAGTCGGGGACCATCCGAGGCGATCAGCACGTCGGCGCGGAATAATTCCTTATGGGCGTCAACCAGTGCATGCAGGCCAGGGGAAATTCTTTCCTCCCCCATCTCAATCAGATACTTGGCATTGAATCCGAGTTTCCCGCGCGTCTCCAATACCGCCCGGAGCGCGCCGATGTTGACGGTATGCTGACCTTTATTGTCGGCGACACCGCGACCGTACCACCTGCCGTCCCGCTCGATGAGTTGCCAGGGAGAAAGCCCGTCGGCCCATTCATTATCGAGCCCCCGTATGACGTCACCGTGGCCATAACCCAGCACCGTCGGCCGAAGGGCGTCCTCGTGGCGCTCGACATAAAGGAAAGGCCAGCCGTTTTGGGAAAGCTTGCGACATTGAAAGCCAAGGGCTTCAAAGGCGGGTGTCATCTCACTATCGAGATACTGATCGAGAACCGCTGCACGATCGGGGTTCTGGCTCTCGGTCGGCATCGCGACACGTCGCGCCAGATCCTTCCGAAAATCGCCGGAAGCGAAGTAAGACTCTGCTCTGGCAATAGCGGCGTCTCGGCTCATGCCTGCAACCTAACACGAGAGGGAATTGGCCGGAATGGTCAAAGAGGCATGCAACAACGATCGCGTTGGGCCATGAGGGCTTTGGTGACATCTGCTGCATGATGCCGAGGTTTTCTCGGGTGCGGAATATTCGATTGCACTCGCCCCGCCACCAGTTCGGAACTCGCCATCCATCATCTCCATGTCGTCGCACACCGCGGTTGTTCGCGGGGTGCGACAATGGTTCGTCATGATGGATGTGATCTTGCCGGTGCCGTATCCGGCACCATGGCGTCACGGCTTGGCGAGATGCCAAACGCCTTCGGCTCCGTCACCGTGGATATCTCCACGCATGGAATCGAAGTGATAGGTGTATAGCGGCGAGCCGTTGTAGGCCCACTGGGTTACCCCGGTCGGTCGCGTGACAACGCTCCAGGGCCCGGATGCCTTGGCACCGGCTGGTGCCACGAAGGGAGGCCAGGCGAGGGCACACAGCAGGGTGCAGGATGACTTGCCGGGCTGGTCCTTGTCGAAGGTGTAGAGCGATTGGCCGTCAGCGTCCGCCAACAGCTTTTGCTGTCCGCTCATAACGACTGTGGCAGGCGACGCGGTCTTTGCCTCTGCAGCCGAGAGTGAGATCAGAGCGAGGCCAAGTGAGATTACCAGGCCTTTCGTGGTACCAGACATTTTGGGGTCCTTTCTGCCGCAACCCTGTGCCACAGGAGGGGTTCCTGCCGGCCACAGGCGGCGTTTGGTTCAGGTGTTGGTGAGATCAGTTTGCGGGTAGCTAACCCTTGGCAGCAGGTGCCGGCGGCACCGGCAGAATGATTTCTGAAGCAACCTTCCAGTCCTTTCCGATATGAAGCCAGTCGATGATCATCAGGAACGGTTTGGGCGTCCCGTCCTGGCCGGCATAGGAGACGGTGATGTTCATCGGCGCGTAGGATTCCGCCACGTCAGGCGTCAAGCCGACGATCTTGAGCTTGGTGTAATCAGGCTCAAGCACGACCGGGCCGGATGTACCGATGTCGTGCAGCTTCCGGTCGATCGCTTCGTTGCCCCAGAAACCTGCCCAGTTTCCCTCGGCGGGAACGGCGCTCTTGGCGACGAGGAGGGCTGAGGGAGATTGCCAGAACATCCCGTGAAGCCCCCCAAAATCGTGCCGGTTGGCGAGCTCCATCAGCCTGGCGAACTCTGATTTGATCCTGTTCGTGGTCTGAGCGTTCAGTGGTTTCTCGTTGGCGGAAGCAGCAACCGAGGGCGCGGCGGAAACGGCCAGGGCAAAGGCCGCGGCCCATAATGTCTTATGCATGTCATTGTTGCCTTTGCGGATTTGACGACGGGTCGTCAAGACGGACATGATCTTATGGGCTTTCTCGAACCGGTACCCACCGTGCGCCCGGCAAGCCGGGTGGACGCGTGATACCCGTGGGCGGATCGTCAGCAAAGGCGAGCGGCCGCTCATCGCCTGGCAGGGCGCACTCCGTTCCATGACCGTCTCTCCGTTGTCCAAGAGTGACTGTTTTCAGCCCCATCAGGATCACCGGGTTAGCCGGGATTTGTAACTATACGAAGGTACAGAAAGCGGTAGATGAAGGGGTGAGTACAAAGTTCGGTGAGCCTGATGTGATCGTGCCGGCCTGCCGTCGTGACGGACCGCTTGGCTCGGCCGCGGCGTGCGCGATCTGCGGGCGGATCTCAGGTAAGGCGGCTCTTGCAAAAGTGAGCCGCTGCACACAGTTGATGGGTTCAATGTCCTCGGGAACGGAGAAGAATGCAGCGTATCAAGACCTGGCTAAACCAGTGTGAGCCGATGACCCTCATCACCTTCGCCTGCATTGCCGGCGGCCTCTTCCTGCTGCAGCGGCTGACGAGCGAGGTGCTGGAAGGCGAAACACTTGGCTTCGACCAGACGATCCTGCTCTGGCTGCGCCAGCCCGGCGATCTCGGCCGGCCGATCGGCCCGCAATGGCTCGTTCATGCGATGGGCGACATTACCAGCCTCGGCGGCGTCACCGTTCTGACGCTGCTGACATTGCTTGCGACCGCCTATCTGCTGCTCGACCGCAAGACTGTCATCGCCGTCTTCCTGTTCCTCTCGGTTCTCTCGGGCTGGCTGGCGAGCACGGGTCTCAAGATCATCATTGCCCGCGCAAGGCCTGACGTTGTTCCGCATCTCGTCGATGTCAACGATCTGAGCTTCCCGAGCGGCCATGCGATGGTCTCTGCCGTCACCTACCTCACGCTCGGGGCGCTTCTCGCCCGCACGCAGCGCTTCCGTGCCACGCGCATCTTCGTCATGGGGGCAGGCATCTTCCTCGCCGTCACCATCGGCCTCAGCCGCATCTATCTCGGCGTCCATTACCCGACGGATGTGCTGGCCGGCTGGGGGGCGGGTTCGCTCTGGGCGCTGCTGTGCTGGCTGGTGTCGAAGCGTTTCATTGTGCGGGCGGATGGAGAGGGGCAGGGCGGGGGGGCGTGAGGGTTCTTATGGAGGCCTGGTAGGCTGCCTTTGAACGAGGCGCCACCCCAACCTCCCTTGCGTGTGGTCCGAAGGTATCTATTGTCGACGAATGCCGGGCGGTTGGGAGTATCTAATGTCGGCAGTGCCATTCTCAAAGATTTCGACGCCGTTCAACGCGCTGTTCGCTACAATCGGTCTCTTGGTCGTTGCTGCACTGACGACGCAGGGCCTTACTGGTCAGGAGAGGCTTGTCTTTGAGCTGCTACTTGCGGCAATTTGGCTTGCTTATGTCCTCCAATTGAGCGGCACATTGCTTTCACGGCGACACCGCTTGTCGGGCGGGATGCCGGCCCTCGTGATCGATTTGCTCGCGGTTCTGGTTCCGGCTGCTGCATTCTTGTTCGTTGGGTCCCGTGATCGAAACCTCTATTGCGC
>NZ_JBFTPM010000010.1:0-290460 GCF_056398505.1 Rhizobium sp. 01T437 | reverse complement strand
CAATACGCCGCTGAAGGCGATCGCGGGGCTTGGGACAGGAGCTAAGGCGCTGATTGGTCCCTGGGTTCACAAATATCCGCATTTCGCCTTTCCAAAGCCGCGCGCCGATTTCCATGGCGAAGCGATCGCCTGGTGGAACCGCTGGCTGCATGGCGAAGAAAACGGTGCGGAAAACACGCCGCAGCTTCGCGCCTATATTCTCGATGCCGTGCGCCCTGCCCCGCGCCGCGATGCCGATCCCGGTTTCTGGGTCGCCATGGACGCATGGCATGCACCGACAATGCAATTCTTCCACATCGGTTCGTCGGGCCGGATCGAGGAAGGTAAGGCCGAACCGAAGGCATTGGCGCAAGAGGTCTATCTGCGCTCGCCGCTCAATACCGGAACAGCGTCGGGGGAATATTTCACGCTGAAACCGGATGCCGAAATGGCCATCGACCAGCGCGGGGACGATGCCGGTTCGCTCATATTCGAGACCGCGCCACTTGCCGAAGATCACGATTATCTCGGCCAGCCTATTGTTACCCTGGCGCTACGCTGTGAGGAGAGGACCGCAAATCTCTGCGCGCGGCTCGTCGACGTGCATGAGGATGGTACTGCGACACGCGTTTCCTTCGGTGTCCTCAACCTTGCTCATCGTGATGGCAATGCCGAGCCCAAACCCGTGAAGAGCGGAGAGCGGACGACGGTGCGCCTGCTGCTCGATGCCTGCGGCTATCGCTTTCGCGCCGGCCATCGCATACGCCTTTCACTTTCAACGGCCTATTGGCCGATGATCCTGCCGCCGCCGACTGATCCCGGCCTTGTCATCGATACGGCCGCAATCGAACTTGCCCTGCCGATACTTACCGATCATCGCCTCATCGCCGTGAAGGAGCCGGATAATCCCGATCCACTGCCGAAATATATCGAGCATGCGCCGACAGAGACCAAAAGGGAGGTCATCAGGGAGCTTTCCGCCAATCGAACCGAATACCGCATTTACGAGGATACCGGCCTTTTTGAACATCCCGACACCGGGCTCAGCACGCGCCAGCTGCGGGATGAGACATGGTCGATTTCGCCGGACGACCCGCTCTCGATGACGGGGCAATCTACCTGGACCTGCGACATGCAGCGTCCCGGCTGGTCCGTGACGACGGTTGCGACCGCATCGATCGGTTGCACGGCAACGCACTGGATCATCGCCGCCACGGTTATCGCCCATGAAGGCGGGATAAAAATCTTTGAGAAGGATTTTGGCGAGACGGCAATCGCCCGCGATCTGATGTAGCGGTCAGCGCGATGCGAAAAGCCGTGCCGCCTCGCATACCGCCTTGAAGCCTGCCCGGGCACCCTCGCTCATATGGCGGGCACGTAGCCACGCATGCACCATCTGCGGTTCCTCGCGGAACCAGACTTCCACGCCGGCCTCGGCAAGCCGGGCAGCGTAGGTGCGCCCGTCGTCTCGCAAGGGATCGAACCGCGCGACCGTGATGAAGGCGGGTGCAAGCCCCTCGACCGAACCCGCATGAAGCGGCGCGGCAACAGGATGGCGCGACGGAGCCTGCAGGACGTCGCGATAATAGGCGACATCAGCCGTGGTCAGGCCAGGTGCATTTGCCATTTCCACATAGGAACCCTTCTGCAGGTCGCCGCCCAACGCCGGATAGACGAGAACCTGACCGGCAACACCGGGTAAGGTCTCCGCCAGTGCCCTGATGGCGAGCCCCGCCGCCAGATTGGCGCCGGCGCTATCGCCGATGATGACGACCTTGCTGCCAACGGACGACAGCAGGTGTTTCAAGACGAGGAAGCAATCCTCGCTCTGCGCCGGCCAGCGGTACTCGGGTGCCAGCCGGTAATCGACGGAAACAAGTTCAGCGCCGGCAAAATCGGCGATTTCCGCACAGATCGAGTGATGGCTTTCCAGCGAGCCGACAACGAAGCCGCCGCCGTGAAGATAAAGGAGAACGGTTGATGTCGTGATTGTCCGCGGCCGATACCGGCGGATCGGTATGCGCAGCACCATGCCATCGGCATAGACCAGCCCCTGCGGCAGGAGGTGGTCAAACCGCGCGCAGAGCGCATCGTACCATTGCCGTTGCTGCTGGATCGATGCTTCGACCGCGTCCGGCGGATAAAAGCCTTCGCAAATCTCCAGAAATTCCAGAATGCCCTCTTCGGTGGGCATCGGTCGGGCGATCGACATGAAGATCCTTCCACGTGCTCGCGAGATGCTGTCGAGGCGGCGGCCAGCCAGCCAATACCGCATCATGCACGCGCTCCGCCGCGACGCCTGTCTTGCCGCGACCCTTGGTGTCGCCGGCAAGTCTGTCGCTGGAAAACAGACCCGCGCGGTTGTCCGGAACAACCGATGTCGGCGAGGCGATAGTGCGCAGTCACTCGGTCGGCTATCGTTAAAATGCCAATTGCGACCCACGCCGCCGAGAGGATCACTCATGCGACGACCAGTGCCGCTTCCGAACAGAATAATGGGCCTGATCGGCGCTAGCCGAAGCAGACCGGCACCCGCCGCCGACAAGCAGTTCCGTCAGGCGGTCGTCGACTGGTAGCGGATGCATCCGTATGCCCTTCCTCCTTAAAGCCAACGAACACAAGCACAGCGATTACATCATGGCGCGTCCCAATATTCTCATCATCATGGTCGACCAATTGA
Source organism: Rhizobium sp. 01T437 (assembly GCF_056398505.1). Classification (NCBI taxonomy): domain Bacteria; kingdom Pseudomonadati; phylum Pseudomonadota; class Alphaproteobacteria; order Hyphomicrobiales; family Rhizobiaceae; genus Rhizobium; species Rhizobium sp. 01T437. The sequence continues at coordinate 287,801 of NZ_JBFTPM010000010.1, read as the reverse complement.
ACGGCACGCTGTTTCCGGACGGGCCGGCCGACTTCCTGCATGCGCCGCATCTGAGGGCACTCGCCGCACGTTCGGTCCGCTTTGCCAATAGCTATACGGCAAGCCCTCTGTGTGCTCCGGCGCGCGCCTCCTTCATGTCGGGTCAGCTGCCGAGCCGAACGCGTGTCTACGACAATGCGGCCGAATTTGCCTCGGATATTCCGACCTATGCGCACCATCTCAGGTCCGCCGGCTATCACACCAGCCTGTCGGGCAAGATGCATTTCGTCGGCCCCGACCAGCTGCACGGCTTCGAGGAGCGCCTGACGACCGATATCTACCCGGCTGATTTCGGCTGGACGCCCGATTACCGCAAGCCTGGAGAGCGGATCGACTGGTGGTATCACAATCTCGGCTCGGTCACCGGCGCGGGGGTCGCGGAGATCACCAACCAGCTCGAGTATGACGACGAGGTCGCCTACAATGCCACCCGCAAGCTCTACGACCTGTCACGCCAGCAGGACGAGCGTCCCTGGTGCCTGACCGTCAGTTTCACCCATCCTCACGATCCCTATGTCGCCAGGCGCAAGTTCTGGGATCTCTACGAGCACTGCCCGGCCCTTGACCCGACTGTTCCGGCACTGCCTTTCGACGAGATGGACCCGCATTCGCAGCGTCTGCTGGAGGCCTGCGACTATACGGCCTTCGATATTACAGCAGAGCAGATCCGCCGGGCCAGGCGCGGCTATTTCGCCAACATCTCCTATATCGACGAAAAAGTCGGAGAAATCCTCGAGGTGCTGGAGCGGGGGCGGATGCGCGACAATACCGTCATCCTGTTCGTCTCGGACCATGGGGACATGCTCGGCGAGCGCGGCCTATGGTTCAAGATGTGCTTCTTCGACGGGTCTGCGCGCGTGCCGCTGATGATATCGGTACCCGAGTGGAAACCCGCCTTGATCGATCAACCGGTCTCCACTCTTGACGTCACACCGACGCTCGCATGCCTTGCCGGCCTGGATATTTCGGCGATTGCCAAATGGACGGATGGCGAAGATTTGGCACAACTGTTGTACGGCGCAAAAGCCCGCGGTCCGGTTTTGATGGAATATGCGGCCGAAGGGTCAATCGCACCGCTGGTGGGCATTCGCGCCGGGCACTTCAAACTGACGGTCTGCGAGAAGGATCCACCCCTGCTGTTCGACCTTCAGGCCGATCCCCACGAGCTCGTCAATCTGGCCGGAGATCCGGCCTATGCGAACACGCTGGACACGCTCCTCGATCAGGCGAAGCTACGTTGGGACCTTGCAGCTTTCGATGAAGCGGTTCGAGAAAGCCAGGCACGTCGCTGGGTCGTCTATCCGGCCTTGCGCGAGGGGGCCTATTATCCCTGGGATTATCAGCCCCTGCAGAAAGCCGCCGAGCGATATATGCGCAATCATATGGATCTGAACGTGCTGGAGGAAAACCAGCGGTTTCCTCGGGGCGAATGATGCTCAGGCACACCATTGGACGCTACATGCATCCGCCGGCCCGACCACCCGCACACCGAACCTTCCTCAAGCGCAATCATCTGCGCGACAGGCCACCTTTCAATGCGGCGTTTGTCGCCATCAATCCCGATCCAAAGCCTTGCTCAAACCTCGGTTTCCAGGATTTCGACCGTCGATAGCAGCAGCATTCGGGCGCCCGAGACAACATGATGCGGCGCCGCATATTCGGCTTCGTTATGGCTGAGGCCATCGCGGCAAGGCACGAAGATCATTGCGGCAGGCGCGACCCGGTTGACGAACAGTGCATCATGGAAGGCACCTGACAACATCCTCCTGGTTGCCAGTCCGCCTTTCACCGCGGCCCTGTCCAATGCATCCAGCACCTTTTGAGGAAAGTTGGCCGGCGGCATATTGAAGGTCTGCCTGAGCGCAACCTGGCAACGTTCTGCTTGGGCTCGTTCGCCAAAGACTTGCTCGATGGTCGCGCTCAGCCGCTCGATCTCTGATGGATCCGGGTGACGGATGTCGATGGTGCATCGCGCCGTCTGCGGGATGGCGTTGATGGCACTGGGTTCTACGGCGATACGTCCGACGGTAAATCGGGCACGATCGTCCTGAGGCATGATACTGGCGTAAAGTCTGTTAAGGGCCGCGATCATCGCGCGAAGCGGATCTCGTCGATAGTTGAGCGCGGTCGTCCCGGCATGGGCCGTCTGGCCCGAGACCGTCACTTCCAGCCACCGCGTCCCCTGAATGCCGGTGACGATACCGATAGGGATATCCTCTTTCTCCAGAGAAGGTCCCTGCTCGATATGCACTTCGAGATATGCGTAAGCGGGAAAGCCGAGGTCGCGCATCGAGGCCTGCGGAAGACTGGCAACAGTTGCTCTCAACTCGTCGTCAAACCGTGCGCCGTCGGTTGCGATGAGGTCGGACCATGCAAGCGGAATTTCGCCTGCCGAGAAGGCTGACGACCCCATGCAGCCGGGTGCGAAGCGGCATCCCTCCTCGTTGGTCCACGCAACCACCTCGATCGGCCTTCCTGTTCCAACGCCCGCATCCTCAAGACTTTCCAGGACCTCGAAGGCCGACAGCGTTCCGAGCGCACCATCAAAGCGGCCTCCAGACGGCTGGCTGTCGAGGTGACTGCCGATCAGGAGCGGCGGTGCCGCCTCGTCCCTGCCCGGGCGGCGGATGAAGAGATTGGCGGCTGGATCCTGGAACACGCCAAAACCGCGCGCCTCTGCCAACTCTGCCAGCAGCAACCGGGCCTTTCGATCCAGCTCTGTCAAAGCCTGGCGATTGACCCCGCCTCCCGCGGTCGCGCCGATCTCGGCAAACCGATCCAGGCGTTCCAGCAGACGTTTTCCATTGATAGCGGGATTGCCAGTCATTGCGCGGCCCCTCAGGAATAGGCTGCTTCGTGGAAGTCGATCTCAAGGCGTTGGGCACGGCCGAAAATGGCGCTCAATCGCTTGCGTTCGGCAAGATCCATCGTCTCGCCAGCCTCGTCCAGCACCGCCTTCAGCCAGCGCGCCTGCGCTTCGAATTCCGGTTCGGCATGAAGCCTGACCCATTCCTTGAGAAGCGGATCGCTGATGGCCATCCGGTCTGCCTCGGTCGACCAGGTCCAGTACATCCATTCAGCTGCAAACATGGCGGCGATCGTATCGAGGAAACCGCCGTCACGGGCAATCGCCAGCATTCCCTCTCGGAACGCAGCGACATCGGCTCGGCCGGTGTCATAGCTGGCGGGGTCGATGGCGCGCGCTGCGAAGGTCTTCTCGAAATAGGCAATCTGCTGGTTTGCGAGCGCGTCCAGCACACTGATCAGCCAGCGCTTCTGCTCGATGGTGCGGGCCTTTGCAGTGGCATAGGAGAAGATCGCAATCGCCGTATCGACGAAGGCACCCTCGAAGACCAGATATCGTTCGAAGGCTTCATTCGGGAGACGGTCAGCCTTGATGTCTTCGACGAAGCGGTGGTGGACCATGGCTTCGAAGACGTCGCGGTTCTCATCGAGCATCTGTTCGGAGAGAGATACCATGATCGTTACGACTCCAGACCGGGTTTTGCGGCTTCGACAAAGGCTGCGACACGGGCCGGCTCCACAGGGTTCCACCAGACGCCACCCTCCTTCAGCGACGAGGCGACGATGACGCCGTTGGTGCGCTTGAGGATCTCGACGATATTATCCTTGGTCACGCCCGAGCCGACGAGCAACGGAAGATGGGTTGCAGCACCGATTTCCTCGATCTCCTCCATCGTTGCACTGTTGCCGGTTCGCTGGCCGGTGGCGATCACCACATCCGCATCGAAGAAGGCCAAATCACGGGTCAGCTCATCGATCGTCCGGTCGGCGGTGATGGCGTGTGCCCCATGCTTGACGTGGCTGTCGGCAAACACCTTGATATGTTCGCCGCGCAGCAGCGAGCGATAGCGCATGGCCTCGGCTGCACGGCCCTCCATGAAGCCTTCATTGGCGACATAGGCGTTCGCCCACTGGTTGACGCGGATGAAGCGTGCGCCGCCGGCGGCCGCAATCGCGAAAGCGGGGATCGGCGCATTGGCAAGCACATTGATGCCGAGCGGCACGCCGACTGCACGAGCGATGCGGTCGGTTACAACAGACATGAAGGCTGCAGTTTCGTGGCCGATATCCTCGGGCTTGGAAAAGGGGATGTCGCCGTGATTTTCGACGATCAATCCATGAATGCCGCCTTTGACAAGCGCCTCGGCATCGCGCATGCAGGTGTCGTAGATCAAATCCATTGCCGCGTTGCGGTAGCGTGGAGCACCCGGGAAAGGCGGGCAATGGATCATGCCGATCAGCGCCTTGTCAGTGCCGAATATTTCCCGTATGGCGCTTGTGGCCTTATCCGATATCTGCTGCATTTTTCTTTCCCTTCTGAAAGCCCGTCATGCGTGCCTATGTCATCGGTAACGTCGCCATCGACGAAACCATTTCTGTAATGTCCATGCCCGAAGCGGGTGCCTCGATCCTCGGTCGGGAGGAAACCCGCGACCTCGGCGGCAAGGGCGCCAATCAGGCCGTCGTAATGGGCCGCACCGGCCTTCCCACGACGCTTGTTACAGCCGTCGGCGAGGATTTCCGCGCCCAGACGATCCGTGACCAGCTTGCTGGTGAAGCGCTGGACGCCCGATTGTTGGGCAGTCCTCACCGCTCCAGCGACTTCTCCATCATCTTCACGACGCCCGATGGCGAAAACGCCATCGTCACGACGACGGACTCGGCCGAGGCACTGACCCTGTCCGAGGCGCTTGCGCCGCTCGACGATGCGGTCGGCGGCGACCTCGTCGTCCTGCAGGGCAACCTCAGCGAAGACGTGACCCGCGGCATCCTTGTCGAAGCCAGACGCCGTGGCCTGACGACCGCCTTCAACCCATCGCCGCTCAGGCCCTATTTCGCCGAGCTCTGGCCGTTCATCGACATCGCCTTTCTCAACAGAGGCGAGGCCGAAAGCCTGACCGGATCATCCGGCGAGGCCGCAATCCATCTCCTTGCCGAAGCCGGGGTGGCGCAGACCGTGCTCACCCTCGGCGGCAGCGGGGCAATCCTTGCCAGCGGCAATCAGGTGCTGGCAACCGTTCCTGCCCGTGTCACAGAGGTCGTCGATACGACTGGCGCCGGCGACACATTCATGGCCGTCGCCCTCGCCTCTGCCGCGCTCAGATCGACCACGCTCGACGCCAAGGCCATTCATCATGCGACTGCGGCGGCGGCCATTACCGTCAGCCGCCGCGGAACGCGTTCGGCCTTTCCGAGCAGGACCGAACTCGCCGGCATCCTCGCCGGCGAATGACGCCTACTTCGCCTCTGTCAGCCAGCCGAGGATATTCTTCCAGAGACGCCCATAGCCTTCCCACTCGCAGAAGGCAGGCGAAAGCCAGTGCGGCCCAATATCCGAAGTCCAGGCGGCGGTTCTGCCTTTGCCGAAGCGTCCGGTCACCAGGAGCGGATGGCCGCCTTCCGTATCCGGCAGGCGAGCGATGACTTCGACATCGTCGCGCTCGCGCACTTCTACCTCGTTGACGCCCAGAAGCAGAGGCCATTCACCTGACAGGCCGGCAACCGTGGCGTGATCTGACTTGACGAGGACCGGCGTCGTTCCCTCCGGAATTTCCACTCGGTCGTCATAAGGCAGACACGTGACCGGCAGGACATCCTCGACCGGCGTGCGGCGCCAGCGCGCCTTGCCGTCGATGCCCTGGAACGAGAAATAGCCGCCGACCATCAGCAGACCGCCGCCCTTTTCAACCCAGGCTTTGAGCAGCTTCAACCGGTTGGGAACCGTCTTCGAATGCAGCCAGACCGCCGGGGGAAGCAGCAGGGAATTGGCGCCTATATCGGAAAGAATGATCGCATCGAAGGCGTCGAGCCCCGCCATATCGAAGGGGAATTTTTCGACCGCTTCATGGGCCGGCATGTAGGTGAGCTCGAATGCACTATCCTTGAGTGCCGCAACGAGCGGCTCGGCGCCGAGATGAAACGTGACGCTTCCGAACTGGTCGAAACCCTTGTAGTGCGTGGCGGAACTGACCCAGCTTTCGCCGACGAGAAGAACCTTCTTTGTCATGATGTTTCCATTTCTTTTATGTCACGGTCAGGCGCTGGCCTGAAAGACTGATTTCGGATTGGCGCGCATGAAGATATCGAGCGTCGCGTCGTCGAGACCGTGACGCTTCAGGCGCGGCAGGAAGTGGCGCAGGATATAGGCATAACCGTTGCCCCCGTAATGCTTGAGCATCATCTTCAGAAAGACGTCGTGGGAGAGCAGGAGGCGATCCGCATGCCCCATCTCGACGAGCTTGACGAGCGCGCGAGCCGCCTCCTCGTCGCTCGGGCATTGCACCTGCTGATCGGCATAGAAGAAATCCATCCCGATCATGTCATATTCGAGAAACGCGCCGCGGGCGGCAAGCTCGGACTGATAGGTGAGATCGTCATGTGACGGGTTCATGTGGCAGAGCACGGTGTGCCTGAGATCGCCGCCTTCGGAGGCGACGATATCGAGGACCTTGTGGCCCAGGCGGTACCAGCCGGGGAGATGGACCATCAGCGGCAGGCCAGTGCGCACCTGCGCCTGGGCAGCACCGCGCAGCGACTTTTCCTCCTCGGCAGTGAAATCGGACGACACGCCGATCTCGCCGATCAGGCCGATCTTCACGTCGCTACCATCCGCGCCGACGATGGCTTCGGAGACGATCTCGTCGGCGATCTCGGAAGCAGACATGCCGGCGACCTTGGCCGGATGCGAGGAACCAAGATAGAAGCCGGCACCCATGACGATATTCAGTCCCGTCGCCCTGGAAATCCGCCGCAGGGCAAGAGGATCCCGGCCGATGCCCTGGCACGTGGGCTCGACAACCGTTCGACCGCCAAGACCGGCAAAGTCCTGGAGTTCAGTGACAGCAAGCTGCTCATCGTCGAGCGTAATGTTGTGCTTGTTGACGAAAGGGTCCTGCCTGAGTTCGCCGAGGATCTCCATGCAGACGAAACCTTCGGCAAGGTATTGCCGCTCAGGCGTCTTCGGTGCATGCCACCAGCAGCGGCAATCGTTGAGGATGTGCTCGTGCATCAGCGTAACGCCGATCTCCGATACGGAAACCGGCCCCGAGACCGTCATCACCTTCCCGGATCGCACGTGACCCGGCGAAAGCTCATCCGTTACCATCAGCTTTTCCTCCTGCCGGCCAGACGGAAGTTTGCGGTGAAGATGCGGGTGTTCAGCCAGATGGCAACCAGAATGATGGCGCCGGTGACGATCTGGGTGAAGAATGGCGAGATATGCATCAGGATCAGGCCGTTGCCGATGACGGCGATGGTCATCGTGCCGAGCACCGTGCCGATCATTGTGCCGCGCCCGCCCATCAGGGAGGTGCCGCCGAGCACGACCGCGGCGATGACCTGCAGTTCGAAGCCGACAGCTGCGTTCGACGAGCCGGAGCCGAGACGGGCCGCAATCAGGAGACCGGCAAGCGCAGAGGCAACGCCCGATACGAGGTAAACCGAGGCGACGATCCATTTGGCCGGCATGCCGACGCGGCGCGCCGCCTCCATGTTCGATCCCACCGCGATAATCTGCCGTCCATATTTGGTGACGGCCATGATGACGTAGCCGACGATCGCGACCAGGATCGCAATCAGTGCCGGAACGGGAAAGCCCGCCAGCTCGCCGCGCCCCAGGTAGAAGAAGCCGGGCTCGTTATTGATCGGAATGGAATAGCCCTGTGTCAGGTAGAGGGCCACGCCACGCAGGATGGAAAGCCCGGCAAGCGTTACGATGAAGGCTGGAATGTTCTGGTAGGCGATAAACCAGCCCTGCAGCAGACCGACGATACCGCCGAAGGCGAGCATGCCGATCGAGACGATCGGCCAGGGTATGCCTGTGGCGAGAGTAATGGCGGCGACGGCGTTGATCAGAGCCAGCATCGAACCGACTGACAGGTCGATCCCGCCGGTCACAATGACGAGGGTCATGGCAATGGCGACGACGAGGATGGGAGCCGCCTGGCGCACGATGTTCAGGATGTTGCCCGTCGTCATGAAGGTGGTGGTCGTTAGCGTAAAAAAGACGAGGCATGCCAGAAAGAAGAAAGCGATCGACAGGACCTGGGCGTTTTCACCCAGAAAGTCCGCCATCGGCGAGCCCTTGGCGCGTTCGGTGTAGACGGTCAATGTCTTTCTCCCCCGACGATGAGCTTGACGAGATCCTCGAGATTGGTCTTGCCGATATCCCGCTCGGCAACCTTGGTGCCTTCGTACATGACGGCAATCCTGTCGCAGACCCGAAACAGGTCCTGAAGACGGTGGGTGATGAGGACGACCGAGACACCCTTCGCCTTGACCCGGTTGATCAGTGAGAGCACGGCTTCGACCTCGGCAACCGCAAGGGCCGATGTCGGTTCATCCATGATCAGGACCTTGGGCTGGAAGGAGGCGGCACGGGCGATTGCGATCGCCTGGCGCTGGCCACCGGACAGCTTCTCGACCTTGGCGGAGAGACGTGGAATGCGGATTTCCAGCGCATCCAGCATCTTGCGCGCCTCGCTCATCATCTTCTGACGGTCGAGGAACGGACCCCTGGTGAGTTCGCGCCCAAGAAACAGATTGCCGACGACATCGATATGGTCGCACAGGCTCAAATCCTGGAAGACCATTTCGATATGGCGGCCGCGGGCATCCGCAGGTCCGGAGAGATGAACCTCCTCGCCGTTCAGCGAAATCGTCCCTTCATCCGGCAGGTAGGTTCCGGAGATGATTTTGGTAAGCGTTGACTTACCGGCCGCATTGTCACCGACAAGACCAAGGCACTCGCCGGGAAAGAGGTCGAGATCGACGCCACGCAGCGCCTGATGCGAGCCGAAAGTCTTGCGGATCCCGCGCAGCGAAACAGCAGGTGTCCGGGCGGACGAGCCGGAGGAATGCGGGGAGGCTTGCGCCTCCCCGGCCCCGGCATAAACAGGCCGGTTGTCCGTCATCATTTGAAGACGGCCCGGTACGGCTCGACATTTCCCTTCGTCACGATCGTGATCGGGACGGAAATGCTCTTTTCGACGCTCTGACCTGCGGTCAGCTTGGCAAGAGCCTCGACCGCCGCCTTGCCTTCGCCGGCAGGATCCTGCTGGACGACGGCAACCACGTAGCCGTCGTCGAGACCCGAAATCGCCTGCGCGGTCAGATCCCATCCAAAGACCTTGATACTGTCCTGTTTGCCCTGGCTTTGGACAGCGGCGATCGCGCCGAGGAGAGCCGGTTCACCGGTTGCATAGATCGCCGTCATGTCGGGATTGCCAGTAATCAGGTTTTCGGCAGCGGCAAGTGCGTTATCCTGGATGTTCTGGCCGTCGACGACGCCAGCCGCCTCGATGCCATCGCTCTTGACAGCGTCCTCAAAGCCCTTCTGGCGAACGTTCTGGATATAGGAATTCAGGGCGCCGACCACGCCGAACTTGGCTTTACCACCCATGTTCTTCTTCACGTAGTCCACGAAATAGGCGCCCATGTCGGCACCGGCCTTGCCGTTGTCGACGCCGATCTGCGATTTCTGCGGGCCGTCCGGCAGGATCGCGTCAATGGCGACAACCGGAATGCCGGCATCCGAAGCCTGCCTGACGGCAGGCATGATACCGTTGACGTCGATTGCGACGACGATCAGGCCATCGACCTTCTGCTGGATGTAGTTTTCGATAGCGCTGTTTTGCGCGGCCGCTTCATTGTTGGCGTTGAAGATGACGAGCTTGTCGCCGGCAGCATCCGCCGCCTTCTGTGCGCCTTCATTGATCTGGTTGAAGAAAAGGGCCTGCTGGTTGATCTGCACCAGTGCATAGGTCTTGCCTGCAGCCTGAGCAAGTGAGGCTCCAAGCGTTGCACTGGCCAGCGCGGTGAAGGCAAGAGCGGCGGTAAACGCCCGACGTCTGATCTGTTTCATGTTCTCATCCTCTGGTTTTGTTCTCGTTGCTTATTATGGGTCGACGGCGGCGCAACGGAGTTCCGCACGACGATTTCGACTGGCACGAGTTCCTCGGTGGCGAGCGATTTGCTCTCCTGCCAGTTTGTTTCGAGAAGAAGAGATAGGGCGCGCCGGCCGATGGCGCGCACCGGCTGTCGGATCGCAGTCACTGGCGGCGCAAAGAGGTGCAACGGACTGACATCGTCGAAGCCGATGATCGACAGGTCCTCGGGGATCGATATTCCTTTCTCCCTCAGGACTTCGATCATGCCGATGGCTATTTCGTCGGAACTCGCAAAGATTGCCGTCGCCGGCATGCCTTCTTCCAGGAAGCGGCGCGCCATGTCGCGCCCGCAGGCGATCGTATATTCGCCGCTGTAGCGCCGGATCGAGGCATCGTCGCCGAAACGCTCCTGCAGGCCCTTGCGCAATCCGTTGAAGCGCCGCTGCGTGCTGATCATTGCATCGGGGCCGCCGACATAGAGCACGTCGCGATGACCAAACTCCGCCAGATGACGTCCCGCGAGATGACCGCCCTGGAAGTTGTCACAAAAGAGCTTCGGGACACTGGCAAGCGGAACGTCTTCGTCGACGACGATGACCTTGCCTGTTCGATTGATGAGAGCTGCCAGATCCCCGTTGTCGGGATGGTTGGTGACGAAAACCAGGCCGTCGACGTGATTGTGCTCGAGCAGCCGAAGATAGGCGACTTCACGGCCGGTCCGGTTGAGAGTGGCATAGAGCGAAACGGCAAGCCCCCGGTCGTTCGCCTCCTCTTCGACCGCCGCCACCATGGTCGCGAAGAATGGGTTGGCGATATCGGGTACGACCAGTCCGATCGTGTCGGAACGCCCGCGGCTCAGCCGCCGTGCGTGAGGGTTCGGCTGGTATTTGAGGGAAGTGATAGCGTTTTCGATACGCTGCTTGGTGAGCGCCGGCAAATCCAGCGAACCGTTCAGCATGCGCGAGACGGTCGTCACCGACACACCGGCAGCTTTCGCGACATCCTTCAATCCTGGGGTACGTCCATGCGCCATCAGCTTTGTAAACCGCTTTAGTAAAACGCTTTACTTACACTCCATGACAAGGGATTGCCTGTCAAGAGCCGTTATCAGCTGCCGACGATTCGATTTGGGAGGCCGACTAAGCCGCCCCGTGGAAATGCGCCGCTTCGGTTTCGACTGCGCGCGTCGCCAGCCATTCGACGAGCCATGGTTCTCGTGGGCAGGCGAAGGGCTCTTTAAATCAGTTGGTTAGCTTCCGGAGGAATACGGCGATCTCGTCTTTCTCGAAGTCGCAGACCATTGCTCGCTGCGAAGCCGCCCGCAACAGTCGCAACCACACGAAAAATGCGTCTCACACAGACGTCGAAGCTGATCAGCCTTTCGTCGGAATTTCCAGACGCACGACGTTTGCCGATTGGATCGCCGAGGTCCTCGCCTTCTCGAGGCAGGCGGCTAGATCCTCGACCTTGAAGGGTTTCGGGACGACCGGACGTCCGACTTCGGTACCAGCCTCCAGCCTGTCGCTATAGCCGGTCATCAGCACGACGGGTAGAGACGCATTTCTGCGGCGGATCTCCTCGGCAAGTTCGATGCCCGACATGCCCGGCATCATGATGTCGCTGACGATCGCCTCGATTTCAGGATGGCGGTTCAGGATCTCGATCGCCTCGGGTCCACCTGCAGCTACGAAGATCGTCGGCACGATGCCGTCAAGCGCCAGTCGCACGGATTCCAGCGATGCCGGTGTATCGTCGACGATCATGATCGTACGGGGAAGGCTCACCGAAGGAGCTGTATCCGCACGCACCGCCCGCGGCTCGTTTGAGCGCGGCAGAAGCAAGGTAAAGGCGCTGCCGTGGCCGGCCAGACTTGCGACCTTGACTGCACCGCCGCTGCCGGTGGCGAAACTGTGGACCTGCGTCAGACCAAGGCCCGAGCCACCATCCTTCTTGGTAGAAAAGAACGGCTCGAACACCCGTGCGAGATTTTCCGGGGCAACACCTGTCCCGGTGTCGGAAATCGTCAGCGCGACGAACGGCCCCTCCAGCCCGGAATCCTCCGTGGCGGCGTCGAGCACATTGCGGGCGGAAATGGTCACCTTTCCACCTCCCGTCATGGCTTCGCGCGCATTCGTCAGGATGTTGATCAGGGCAATTTCAAGCCCCGCAGGATCGACGTGAACCGGCCAGGTATCTTCCGGCACCCTGATTTCCATCAGGATCGCGTCGTTGACGGCTTGGCGCAGCAGCGGAGACGATTCGGCAAGCCTGACGTCCAGCTCGACCTGGGAGGCGCCCTGGTTGGAGCGCCTTGAAAACGACAGCAGCCGTTGCGTGATCGCCTTTCCCCGGGCCACGCCATCGCTCATATGCGCCAGAAGCTGCGTCACGCGCTGTTCGTCATTTCGTCGCCTCTTGATGCCCTCCACCCCGGACTGGAAAACCATCAGGAGATTGTTGAAATCGTGGGCCGCCTGCCCCGTCAGCTTTCCAAGCGCATCCATCCGCTGCCAGTTGGCCATGCTCTCCCATTCCCGGTTTCTGGCGCGCACCTCCCTATAGAAGAGAAATACAGCCGAGCCGGACAGCAGGAGCGTGAAACAGCTCGCCGTCACGAGCAGCATGGTGGCCCTGCGCGCTAGCCGCTCATAGTCGGAGACCGGTAGACCAACCCTTACCCGCCAGGGCGTGTCGGCGAGCGCAACTTCGGCGACCCGAAGCTCCATCCCGTCCTTGAGGGTGGCCGCGCCGATGTCCTGGCCTGAAAAGGTTGCGAATTCGCTGGCCGGATTACCGGCAAGCGCGGGAGCGCCGGTCGATGCCACCAGACGGTCCTGTCCATCGACGATCCAGGCCGACCAGGATCCTGGAAGTCCATTGGCATAAAGCAGCTTGGTCACGATCGTTGGACGGATCACCACCGACAGGACGGCTCTCAAACGATCGCTTCTCTGGATCGGAGCGCGCAACGCAAAGGCCGCCTCGCCTTTCGACCCGATGGCGATATTGCCGACCAGGGCGACACCTGTGCGAACCAGGGCGTCGTGGCTTTCCATGTCCACAACGCGCGTATCGGCCGACGGATCGAGCGGTGGAAACGACAGAACCACCTCGCCCTTCTCGTTCGAAATCCGGATCTGCTCCCATTCAGGCACCCGATCGCGCAGACGCCGCGCAGTCTCGGCAAAAGCCGCGCGGGGAATCGGTGGGTCGAGGCGGGGAGAGTCGGCGACGATCGAGAGCAACTGGATCTGGCTCTTGAGTTCACGTTGAAGAGTGGCGGCCAGCGTTGCTGCCCGGCCGCGAATGTCATCGTCGAGAGCGGCTTGCTGCTCCTTGATGAAGAACCTTCCCATCAGCGCCGCCAGTATGATGACCGGAATGAGCGACGCCGTAATGAGAAGGAGTGCTGGCCGGGTTTTGTTCAACAGACACTCCGGATGTGTTCTTCGAGCCCTATCAAATAATCCAGGGCACGAAACTTGCAATGCCAAGCTGCGAAGAGACCGAACTTTCCCCCTAAAGATACGCGGTGACAGCAGAGCTGGTATCATAACTCGGCTTCCGAATGGGTATGCTTCAACCCGTCAGACCGCGTCGCCAGCCGGCTGTCGATGCGAATCACGCACGTCATTTGTCTAAGTCTTCCAGATCGCCAGCAGATCACCGTAGATCTGAGGTCCATGGACGTGTGGCGTCAGAACGCCGCACACGTTGTCCGCCGCTCCAAATGTCCGGCACTCAGCTACCGTGCGGTAATCGACAATAGAGCGGTAAAGACGGTACCTTGCGCCCGCTCGGTATCGTAGGTCCCATCCATCTGGCCGACGAAGGATTTGATCAATCTGCTTCCCATGCCGGTTTCTGTTGCAACCGGCTCATATCCGACGCCGTCGTCCGCCACTTCAAGCAGGACCTTGCCATCGGGACGCTGAAGCAGTTTGATGCGGATATGTCCGTCGGCCCGGCCGACAAAGGCGTATTTCATGCTGTTTGTCAGAAGTTCGTTGAGCAGCAATGCAAATGGCGTGGCCTTATCCGCATCGATCCTAATGTCGTCGATCTCGAAGGTCAGCTTGATTTCGCGATCATGCAGCCCGACCAGCGTGCGAACCAGGTTTGGGACGAACTGCCGTGCAGTGACGCTACTGAACTGATCGAAGCCATACATTTGTTCGTGCACCGCCGACATGGCGACGATCCGCTCGTTCACCCTCCGGACGGTTTCAGGCCGCAAGCCCTGCAGCCGGATGAGCGCCATCACGGTCTGCAGATTATTTTTCACCCGGTGATGAATTTCCCGCATCAGCACCTGATTGGTTCGAAGCGCCTCGGCAAGTTCGGCGGTGTGGCGCGCGTCCGCATGCGCCAGCCTCAAGATCTTCAATCCGCCGACCACGGCCGCGCAAAGGGCCAGAAGAACGATCAGCGCAGCAATCGAAACATCGGTCCAGAAGGGCTTGAGGATTGCCGCGGTGTCGGCCGATGCGATGGCGACGAAGGGTGTGCGCTCGACGATGCGGTATGCCACCAACCTTTCGACCTGGTCGACGGGGGAGACAGACACATAAGAGCCCGATGTTGCCTTACGCATATAGTCGGTAAACAGGACGTAGTTGCCGAGATCGACAGCTTCTTTCGGCTCGGGATATCTGGCGATCAGCTTTCCATCGCGCCTCAGGAAGCTCACCGTCGAGCTTGGCCCGAGCGACGCAGCGTCCCAGATCGATCGCAGCATCCCGACATCAAACGCCAGGATCGCGACGGCTTCGAACTTGTCGTTCCGCTCGATGCGCGCAGCCGAGAGGAAGACGTGGCGATCTGTGTTGCGCATGACCGTCATCGCCGACGTATGGTCCTCAGCGCCATTGGCCAGGCGGCGGAAAAAGGTCTGGTCGACGATGTCGGCGGGGCTGCTTTCCCGGTCGGTCGAATAAAGCAAGGTCCCGTCCGCGGCGACCACATAGGCGGTTGCCGTGGTCGGCAATTCGGCCGTCGCGGCGTTGAACCTTCGAATGCGCTCTCCGTCTGACAAGTCCTCTGCCGTTCCGAAGGCATCGTCCATGCGGTGAAGGGTCTGGCGCGCCAGGGAGTTGATCCAGATCGCGTTGGCTGCAACGATCTTGGCCGTGGCTGTGACCTGATCTTCCCCACGCGTAACGGCGGACATGTAGCTCGAATGCAGCCAGAAGCCCAAGACAAGCGAGAGCGCAAGGAACATTGACACGAGGGCGGCTATCGCAGCCCTGCCGACAATCGTGAAGCCTTTCGTGAGGCCCATCGAATCCCCATGGATTTAACAGGCAGCACTGTCGGATAGCAGGCTATCAGAGTCAAGGATAGGTTGCAGCCGCCCCACTCCTCCCATTCTCTGCAACCCGATTTAGCGGACTAACACACTCTTTCCGAGATTGCTGGCCAAGGGTTCCGGCTCATGAAATCGGGACCCCAAGACAATGTCGTCATGATCGGTGACCCAATGGCTCTGGCCAGTGTCAGCGTGGAAGGCAAGCGATCGGACGAGTTCGGAAGGCTCGATTGTGAGGCGGCTGACATTGCTGCCTTTCGACGAGAATTATGGTATTCTCAAAATTACGGTTGTCCTTGGCTGGGAGGCAGTTGATGGTCGCGCGAAGGGACATGACAAGCGACGAATGGAAGTGGCTTGTGCGGCTCTGCCAGCACGAAGCTGATAGCATTCCCAAGGCGATCGAAGCGAGGTTAACCGAGCTCGGACTATCCGGGCCGAATGGTCTTTCGAACGAAGCGAGAGACCTGGTCCAACATGAATTGTTGAATGAGCGGCGAAATCGGCTGCAAGGCCTTCATTGACTTGTTGATCAGACACAAAGGAAGTATGCAATCTCTTGTGTGAGATCCAATCCGCAAGGCAAGATCTTTCTGCGAGCCGACAGGTGCGACAGTGCTTGCAGCATGCGATCTGTTCGTGCCGGGCAAGATCGGACTGAACGATATAGTCGTCTGCATTGTCGCGTACCGGTCAAAGCTTCACGATAGGAACTATCGTCTCGACCCTTCGTTACCTCCGCACAAAAGCGAGGTAACGTCATGAAGAAAATCATAGGACTATCGGCGGCGATCTTTGGATTGATCTCCACTTGCGCCTTTGCGCAGGCCCCAGCTGAACCATCGCCGCTTCCACCCCCATCGCCAGAATCCAGTAGGGAGAATCCGCCACTTCCGACGAATTCTTCACGCAAGAACGAAGAGCGCGCGGACGCTGATTGGCGGTCGCAGCCGAGGGAGCGCGGCGCCCGGTTCCACATCGAGAACGGCCAGACCAGGATCGACCTCAGGTGCGCCGACGGGGACTCCACGAAGGATTGCGCCGACGCAGTTCTGCAGGTGCTGGAGCATTTGCAAACATCCAACTCCGGCAACAACGATCGACGCGGCGATGACCGACGTGATCGCTGGGAGCGCGACTAGCAGCTGAAGCTGTCCCTCAGGTGAACGGCGTTTTCAGCCTCGGTTCACCAGGACAGGCGCTAAATCCCTCCGACAATCGGAGAAAAGAAGATGCGAAAACTGCTCGTCACTATAGCCCTTCTCGCAGCCGGAATAACGGCTGGAGCCGCCAATGCCGCACCTGTCGGCAGCATGACGGCGCCAGCAGCCTCGAACATCATAACCGTCGATTTTGCATGTGGCCGCGGTTATCACCTGAGCCCGCGCGGTTTTTGCCGACCCAATCGGTGGGCACCGCCGCCGCGACGCTACTACGGTTGGGATCGCAGCTACGGTTGGGATCGTCCCCATCGCGGCTGGCGCGAATACAGGCGCTACGAGCGCTCGGATCGCGATCGCGACTGGCGGTAATCACTCCTTTCGCCGGCCGGAATCTCGATCATCTGCTATAGTTCATGCCGGTGATCGACCGCCACCGTTATCGGGTATGACTATTTCCCGTTCGTGTCCCCAGATTGTTTCGTAGCTGCCCGCAACACGCCCTTCTGCAAATCCGCCTCGTCGGCAAGAATGGCCGCTGCCTCGTTCAGCAAGACGTCTTTTGCTTTCTTGCGTGCATTTTCAATGGCAATATCAGCACTCAGGCTGCGCTCGTTTGACTCCAGGCCATCATCTCCACCGGGACCTTCGCCATCGCCTAACTCGGCTCGAGACTTCCGTCGATTTTCTCGAGCAGTCGCTTCTTTGCGGCGTTCGGCTTCATTGAGAGAGATAATTCCCTTCTCGCGCTGCGCCTTCAGGTCGGCAATGTCCTTCACAAGACCTTGGAAGTCCGGATCGCTCCCAACCCGCGTATCGTGGCGGCTTTGCAATGTGGGCAGCAACTTCGTGACCGTGTCGGCGGGCGTGTAGTTTGCGGGCTTGATCTGCGCCCACGGCAGGGCATTGTCATAACTGGTCTCGCCGAAGCTCGTCGGATCGGAAAGTCCAGGCAAACTGATATCAGGCGTCACACCGCGCAGCTGCGTCGTACCGCCGTTAACCCGGAAAAACTGGGCAATCGTCACTTTCAGCTCCCCGAATTCGGGTTTGCTGTTGCGAACCATCTGGTCAAGATCGACGACGGTCTGAACCGTCCCCTTCCCGAAACTGGGTTCGCCGATGATCACGCCTCGACCGTAATCTTGAATTGCCGCAGCAAAAATCTCTGAAGCCGATGCCGACCCGCGATTGATCAGAACACCCATCGGGCCTGTCCAGACAGGCGCTGCAAACTCAGCGCTTCTGACCTCGACCTTGCCGTCGCTGCCGCGTTGCTGAACCACCGGGCCATTGCCGATGAACAGACCGGTCAGATCAATCGCCTCGTCCAATGAACCGCCGCCATTGTTGCGCACGTCAATGAGAACGCTATCGACCTTTTCTTGCTTCAGTTCGTCAAGAAGCTTGGCGACATCGCGGCTTGCACTTTTATAGTCCTTGTCGCCTTTGTGCCGGGCCTCAAAATCCTCGTAGAATGTCGGCAGAGTAATCACCCCGATTTTGCGCGTGACGTCGCCCACGTTCACGGACAGCACGGTCTTCCTGGCGGCCTGCTTATCGAGACTGATTTTATCGCGCACAAGGCTGACAACGCGGTGCGTGCCATCTGCGCCGGCATCCGCCGGCAGGATGTCCAAGCGCACGACGGAGCCTTTTTTCCCGCGTATCAATTGCACGACTTCATCAAGGCGCGTGCCTACAACTTCTTTTATCGCACCGTCCTTTCCTTGACCGACGCCGGTAATGCGGTCTCCGACCGAGAGCTTGCCGGACAGCTGGGCCGGACCGCCAGGCACGAGTTCCCGGATCGTCGTGTAGTCGTCGCGCTCCTGCAGTACCGCACCGATACCAAACAGTGAAAGCTTCATCGAGATATTGAAGTCGGCCGAAGCGCTCGCGCCAAAATAGTCGGTGTGCGGGTCGATCGACGTCGCATAGGCGTCCATGAACAACTGGAAAACGTCGTCACTTTTGTACTGGTAGGCGCGCTCGAGAGCGTTTGCGTAGCGTTTGTCGAGCGTTTCGCGAATAGCGGTGTCGGTTTTGCCGGCGAGTTTCAACGGCAACCAATCGCTTTTGACGCGCTTGCGCCAAAGCTCATTGCTCTCGGCTTCCGACTGCGGCCAGGGCTCTTTGTCGCGCAGTACGGAATAATTTTCCTGCACACTGAAATCGAAGTCCTGCTTAAGCAAATTGCGCGCGTAGTTCATGCGATCGACAATACGCTGTTCATACGCGTTGAAGATCGCAAACGGGATCTTCAAATCCTTCTGTTCGATGGCGTCGTCGATCTCGCTGCGGTCAGACATGAACCTGTCGATGTCGGCTTGCAGGAAGAGCACATGGTCCGGATCCAGTGACTTGATAAACTGATCCATAATTCTGGCCGACAAGGCATCGTCGAGTGCAATGGGCCTGTAACTGTATCGCGTGAGAAGTTGTGCACTCAACTGCGCGGCTTGCGCCTGTTGCTTTAGCGGCGCCAAAACAGGAGGTGATGCGACTTCAGCATAGGCGGACTGCGCGACTGCAAGAAATGCAGCAAGAAAAAGGTATGGTATGCGCATTCAGCTTCGATCCAATTCTTAGTGCCTGTTATCGATGTGCGATCTAGGCGGGTAATTATGGTTTTTTGGCAACCAAATGGTAAACGGCATGGTTTGCAAAGCCGCGAAAAACCATCCGGCACGATCGGTCGGGAGGCAGTGAAGCCCATCGGGGCTTCAGCATAGCACCACGCAAAGCGCGCGGGAAAGCGGGAATTCGCGTCACACGAGGTCGTGACAAGGGCAGCCGCAGGAGCTTCAGGATAGCGGTCCGCAGGGAAGCGGGGCCAACTGCCCTAGGACTTCGCGTTCCGCCTTCGGGCCGCGCTCGCCACAAGTCGCGATCCTCACACCTGCCAACCAGCCAGCACTGCCTCACCTTCTTCAGTTCACCCCGGGTTCGGCAAGTGACCGCCTACCGACGCATGTCGTATTGATATACTGATGCATTAGCGCTTTAGAACCTCTTTGCGTAGCATGACGTGCCCCCGTCAAATTGGGCCATTCAGACCTGGGATTTTCCACTTATGATCCCCGTTCGGAAGAAGAGGAGAATTCGATGAAGGCCTCGAAGTTTTCAGAAGCGCAGATCGCGTTCGTTTTGAAGTAGGCAGAGGACGGAACGCCGATCGGTGAAGTCTGCCGCAAGGCAGGAATTTCGGACGCGACCTTCTACAACTGGCGCAAAAAATACGCAGGGCTGATGCCCTCGGAGATGAAGCGTCTGCGGCAGCTCGAGGAGGAGAATGCCAAGCTCAAGCGGATGGTGGCCGACCTGTCGCTGGACAAAGCCATGCTTCAGGACGTGCTGTCAAAAAAGCTCTGAGGCCTGCCCGCAAGCGCAAGCTTGTCGACACTTTGAGAGGCGGTGAAATCGCCATGGCTGCGACGGCGGCACCGGCGGAAAGGAGTGCGCTCCTGCGTGTCATGGAAGAAAAGGTCTGGGTCATTTTCGGCTGCCTGCGGCTTCTTCGTTGAGGCATCAGGCGACACTGAGTTCGTCTGACGGGCTGATAGTGCCGCAAGCGTGGGGCGCTCACAATTGCGCCAATAGTTTCGATTTTATTGCGAAATCTGAAATGGTGACGGTGGTCGACGGTCCCGATGGCCGCAGTATGCTGATCGTGACGCACGAGATGGCGTTTACGCGCGACGTTTCCAATAAAGTTTCTTCACGAGGGTGTCATCGAAGAAGCCGGCGCGCCTGCCGAGCTTTTCACGCAGCCGAAATCCGAACGATTTCGGCAGTTTCTGTCAGGGCGAGGCGACGCCGTTTGACGTGCGCTTCAGATCCCGTTCGCAGCCTGATATTCAACGTTGACACGTCAATCCGACCACTTGTTTAGTGCTTGCAGGCAAGTGGCAGCAGGTTCATGCTTGTCTTCGCTTTTGAAGCCCGCCAGTAGCGGCTGATCAGCCGAACAAAGTGGGCTCTTCGTGAGACGCGTGCGATGGAATGCGCCGGCTGCGGTTTCGACATTCAAAGCGGTTTTGCTTTCTGTCCGCGATGCGGCGCAAAGCAGCCGCTCTTGTGTGCTGGCTGCGGCTACTCATGTCAGCCCGATTTCGCCTTCTGCCCCCGTTGCGGCGCGTCGCTTGCCAGCAAAATGCAGCCCGTCCTGAAGTCAAGTACCGAGGTGGCGGTACCGGAAAAATCAGACAGCGATGCCGATCGGCGGCCGGTGACCGTGCTCTTTGCCGATCTCTGCGGCTTCACCACTCTGAGCGAGCAGATCGACCCCGAAGTCATGCGGGCGCTGCAGAACGAATTGTTCGAAGAGATGACCCGGGCGGTTGAAACTTATGGAGGCTTCGTCGACAAGTTCGTCGGCGATGCGCTGCTGGCGTTGTTCGGCGCGCCTGTGGCGCATGAGGACGATCCGATCCGAGCGCTTAACGCGGCGCTCGACATGATCGATCGGGCCACCGAGGTCGGCACGCGCTGGCGTTCACGCGCCCGCGTACCGCTGCGGCTGCATATCGGCATCAATAGCGGACCTGTCGTCACCGGCGGTTTCGGTGCGGTTGGCGCAAAGTCCTATTCTGTCACCGGCGACACGGTGAATACGGCACAGCGCCTGCAGTCCATGGCCGGCGAAAACGACATCCTCGTCGGGCCGCTGACCTATCGCCTCACCCGTCATGCCTTTGCCTTCGATAGTCTCGGCGCGCAGACACTTCGGGGCAAAAGTGGTAACGTCCATGTCCATCGACTGACAGGGCTCCTGGAAGCGCCGCATACCGCGCGGGGGCTCGAAAGTTTCGGCCTGCAAGCGCCGATGATCGGACGGGACGCGGAACTGTCGCGGTTGCTGACATGCCTCGATCTTGCCTGCGGCGGCACGGCACAGCTTGTTCGCTTGATCAGCGAAGCGGGCATCGGCAAATCACGCCTGGCGAATGAATTCGTGACAATCGCCGGCAATGCCGGCCGTTTCCCGGGCCTCGCCATTCGCAAAGCCACTTGCTCTCCCCTCGGCGAACAATCCTATGGTACGCTTGCCGCCGTGGTGCGGAGCGCCTACAGCGTCGGCGAGCGGGATGATCCCGACAGGACGCGGCAACTGCTGTCGACGGGGTTTCGCGCGTTGGATTTCACGCAGGAGGAAGTCGAGGGGCTTTTGCCGCTCTTCCTGCATGTCCTCGGCCTCGGTGACCCCGACGGCGCGTTGCGGCATATCGAGCCGGAGCAGTTGCGGCGGCAGATCTTCTATGCGGTCCGCACCGTCTTCGAGCGGCGGCTGGGACAGGGTCCGCTGCTGCTCGTTATCGAGGATCTGCATTGGGCGGACGCCGCCTCGCTGGAAGTGCTTCGCTTCATGATGGACCGGCTGGAGCGCAGCCGGCTGATGCTGCTTGCGATCTACCGGCCGACATCGCAGACCGACCCGCTGAATTCCGATCGTGTCAGCGTCACCGTGCAACGCCTTGGTCCGCTCATGGCAGCCGACGGGCAGAAGCTGCTTGCCGCGTTTTTCGGCGAGGCTCACGGAAAGCTGCCGGTCTCGATGCGAAAGCGCATCCTTGAGCGGGCCAGCGGAAATCCGCTTTTCATCGAGGAAATCCTTCGGGGACTGATCGACATGGGCACGTTGCATCATGACGGTCAGCACTGGCATGTTGCGGCCGAAGACACGGATGTCGATATCCCGGTCAATCTGCAAGCGCTGCTGCTTGCCCGCGTCGATCGTCTGCCGCAGGAGATAAGGCGGTCGGCGCAAGAGGCGGCGGTGGTGGGACCGAAGTTCGATACCGCGCTCCTGCGCACCGTCGCCACCGATCCGGCCGGCATCGATGCTGCATTGGATTACCTCTGCGACGCCAATATCATCGAGGAACTGCGCGGCCCCGATGCCGCTGTATCGCCGGGCTATCGATTCAGCCAGACGCTGATGCATGACGTCATCTACCATAATCTCCTGCTGCAAAGACGCATGGAGCTTCATCGACGGATCGGCCAGTTTCTGGAACGCCAATATGGCGCCTCTCCCGACCGGCCCGAGCATCTGGCGCTGCTCGGCCACCACTTCAGCCTAACCACCGAAAGAGCCAAGGGAGCAGCCTATCTGATGGCGGCGGGCGATCTGGCGCGCAAGACCTACGCCAATGACGATGCGATGCGCCTTTACCGCCAGGCGCTTGCTGCCTTCGCAAACGAAGCGGAGGTGACGCCGGAGCAACCGGCACTCCTGGAGCGCCTTGCCGATCTCTGCGGCCCGGCCGGTCTGCGCGACGCTGCCTTGAACCATTACCAATGCGCGCTTGCGATCCATCGCTCCAAGGACGACCCTATCGCCGCAGCGAGGATACTGCGAAAGATCGGCCGCCTGCATCTCGATGCCGGGCGCCGCGATCAAGCGGAGACACATTGCGCCGAGGCTGAAGCACTGATCGCGGCGATCGATGCGCCGGTCGAACATGCGCATCTTCTACAGGAGCGCGGTCATCTGGCCTTCCGCATGGGGGATCAGGCCGCTGCCGCCGAGTGGGCCACGCAAGCCCTACAACGCCTGCAAACGCTACCGATCGACGGAACGACTGAGGCCGGACGGGAGGCAGCGCGCGCGATGGCGGAGGCGCTGAACACCAAGGGTGCCGCACTTGCGCGGCTCGGGCGGCGGCGCGATGCCGTGCAGGAAGTGGAACACAGTCTTTCCGTCGCCGAAAAGGCCGATCTGCAAAGTGCCGCCTGTCGCGCCTATTCCAATCTCGGTGTCCTCTACACCATCGTCGATCCGGGCAACGCCATCAGGATCTGCCGGCGCGGACTGGAGGTGGCGACCCGTATCGGCGATCTCGGCTTCCAGGCGCGCCTTCTCGCCAATCTCGCAGTCTCCTGCTGCACTTTCACCGATCGCTGCGCCGCCGAAGGCGTGCCGGCGGCGGAAAAGGCCGTCGAAATCGACCGGGCGCTCGATCAGCGCGATCATCTCTCCGTGCCGCTGATTGTGCTCGCCCAGATTCATCAGTGCCATGGGCAGCCGAAGCTAGCTCGTAAGTATTACGAGGAAGCCCTTGAGGTTGCGAAGGAAATTGACGAGCCGCAATTGCTCTTTCCGTGCTATGATGGTCTGGCGACACTCAGCCTCGAGCATGACGACATAGACGAGGCGGAACGGTATTTCACGCTGGCACAGGATGTATGCATCCGCCACAACCTCGATCCAGCCACGCTCGTCGTATTGCCGTTCCTCGACTGACTGTCCCCGTTGCAACGACTGCAGGAGATCGATGAGGAGAATCGTATCCAACGCATAAAGGGAGGAATGAAAGATGCAGGAGAACCACGTAGCAAAACCATTGCAGCCAGGAGATCGCGCGCCGAACGTGGTGCTGGATGCGATCACCCGCCAGGGCAAGATCGCCATTGACGATTTTCGCGGCCAGAAGCCGGTGCTCGTCGGGTTGTTCCGCGGACTGCATTGCCCCTTCTGTCGCCGGCAGATCGCCGCTATGGCCGAACTCACCGATGCCTTACAGGAGAAAGGCATCGATAGCCTGACCGTCGTCAACACGCCGATCGATCGCGCCCGCCTCTATTTCCGCTACCACCCGCTTCCCAATCTGCTGGCGGCTTCCGATCCGGAACGGGTATCGCACAAGGCCTTCGGCCTGCCGAACCTTCAGTTCACGGAAAACGAGAACGACTGGCCGCACAAAGTCAGCATGAGCACTGTGTCCTCGATGCAGATCGACATGCCGGGCGAGCTTCCGGCGCCCATGGGCGTGATGGAGGCGGTGGAATATCTCGACAAGGCGGATGGCTATGAATTCACCGAGGACGACACGCAGATGATCGCCACCGGCCACGGCCAACTTGTCGGCGAATTTCTGCTCGATCGAGATGGCGTCGTGCGTTGGTGTTTCACCGAAGTCGAGGATGGTGGCCGCCATATGTTCGGCGGCCCCGCCCCGCGGGAGGTGATGTCGGCAGCTTCGAACATGGCAGTCTGAGACGAATTGCTGGTGCGACAAGCGACGACAAGATTATGTCGTCGCTTGAAGGACTGATGGTGACCGATCTTCTGGTTACCGAGAACATGGATGGGGAAAACACAACCATTCATCGTGGCGGATCCCACACCCGCAGTCCTGACAGCCGCTACCACCCGTCGCGTAAAAAGCTGCCGCGCAAACCTCATCCCTGAGGCCCAGAGGATCCTTGTCCGCCGCCCACGCCAAAATCCCGTTCGTTTGGATAAAATCTCAATTAGTTTGGATGTCATCGCAGGGCTGAAACTGGAAACGCAGGTCGCGGGCACCTACCTAAGTTATTGGTCCTACGCAGTCGGCGTTTGAGAATACGATTCTGGAATTCCAATAAGCTTAGCTAGAATTACGATTTTTTTTGATCCAGAATTCCCTTCTTTTGGTGCGGACACGGCGAGGCAAGCCTGGGGCGAAATGACGATCACATTCGAAGTCTTCTCCGACCACTGGGCGCATCTCGGCGAGAGCCCGATCTGGTCGGAGACTGAAAATTGCATCTGGTGGGTTGATACCGATGGCCGCAGGCTGCTTCGCACCGATTCGACAACCGGCAAGACCTCGACATGGGACGCACCCGAAGCAGTCGGCTGCATTGCGCTGCGGACAGATGGAACGTTGCTCGCAGGCCTTGCGACCGGCATTTTCCTCTTTGATCGGCGGACAGGCCTGTTCACGCGCGTCTGYGCGCCGGAAAGCCGCGCGGATGTCCGCTTCAACGATGGTACGCTCGATCCGGCCGGCCGGCTCTGGGCCGGCACGATGCAGCGGGAGATGGCAGCGCCGGCCGGAGCGATCTTCTGCATCGAGCCCGATTTYAGCCACCGCCGGGTCTTCGAAGATTTCTGGACGCCGAATGGCCTGGCCTTCGATCCGATACGGCAGAGAATGTATTTTTCCGATTCCCATCCTTCGGTTCAGGCCATCTGGGCCTGCGACTATGATCTTGCCACCGGCACGCCGTCCAACCGGCGGGTCTTTGCGACCACGCATGCCTTTACTGGACGGCCCGATGGCGCATTCGTCGATGAGGACGGCGTCTACTGGATTGCCGGTGTCGGCGGCTCGCAGTTGCTGCGCTTTGGGCCATCGGGTGAACCGCTTGAGCCGGTGGAGCTACCGGTAACCCATCCGACCAAGCTCGTGATGAACCGGACAATGCCGCGCGCAGTCTTCGTCACCACGCGACGCATCGCCGATCCGGATCAGAGCGACGCCTCCGGCCATCTCCTGCGCTGCCTGCTTGTCTGAGGCTGCCCTTAGCGCTGGACGAAATCGGGATATTGTTCGCAGATGAGATCGATGATCGATAGCGTACCGGACAAGTGCTTGCGCATAGCCGCGACCGCCCTTTCAGGCTCGCCGGAGCGAACCGCTTCAACGATCGCACGGTGATCGGCAAGCACCGTCTCCAACTTGCCGGGCATCGGCAGGTTGAGGCGGCGCAGCCTGTCGAGATGGACGCTCAGACGCCGCACCGTTGCCCAGAGGCCCAGAATGCCGCTGCGCTCAAAGAGCGTGCGATGGAAATCCCTGTCGAGTGAATCGAACTCGTCAAACTGATCCGGCGAGGCCACCGCCTCCTGTTGCCCAAGCACCCGCTCCAATACCTGCGCCGTCTCGGCCGGGCTTTCGAGCGTCAGCCGGCGGACCGCCTCGAGTTCGATCGACAGCCTGAGGAAATGCGCCTGGGTGGCGTGGTCGATATCGATCTTGGCGACAACAGTCGCATATTGGGGATAGACCTCGACCAGTCCCTCCTCTTCAAGCCGTATCAGGGCGTCGCGCACCGGCGTCTGGCTGACATTGAACTCGCTCTGCAGCGCGATGCGGGACAGAACCGTTGTCGGCGTCAGATCCATGGAGAGAATGCGGGAACGAAGGATTTCAAGAATTTGCGGCGCGACCTGGCGCGTTCGGTCAAGGGCAAAATGCGTCCGATTAACTTTCACGCCTGGCCATCCATCCTGTCGAAGCACTGCCGACCGTTTAAACATATTTTGCGGCTTGATGCACTGATACATTAGTGCTTTAGTCAAGCCAATGCAAAGCCGTTTCGCCAGAAGCGGGACGGCATTTTCTTCAGTTCGAGACAGGACTTCAAAACGATGAAGGCCAGAAAGACACCTTCCAAGCTGCGCAGCGCCAGATGGTTCGCGCCCGACGACCTCAGAAGTTCAGGCCACCGTTCGCGCACCATGCAGATGGGCTACGCGCCGGAGGAATGGGCGGGCAAGCCCGTCATCGCCATCCTCAACACCTGGTCAGATGCCAACCCCTGCCATGCGCATTTCAAGCATCGCGTCGAGGATGTGAAGCGCGGCATCTTCCAGGCCGGCGGCTTCCCGCTCGAACTGCCGGCGCTGTCGCTGTCGGAAAGCTACGTCAAGCCGACGACCATGCTCTATCGCAACTTGCTCGCCATGGAGGCGGAAGAACTGCTGCGTTCACATCCGGTCGATGGCGCCGTGCTGATGGGCGGCTGCGACAAGACCACGCCCGGTCTTGTCATGGGTGCGCTCAGCATGGGCCTGCCGATGATCTACCTGCCGGCTGGCCCGATGCTGCGCGGCAATTATCGCGGTGAATATCTGGGCTCCGGTTCGGATGCGTGGAAATTCTGGGACGAGCGCCGTGCCGGCACGATTTCCGAAACCGAATGGGTCGAGGTGGAGGCCGGCATCGCCCGCTCCTACGGCCACTGCATGACCATGGGCACGGCGAGCACGATGACGGCAATCGCCGAAGCGCTCGGGCTGACGCTGCCGGGCGCGAGTTCCATTCCGGCAGCCGATTCCAACCATATCCGCATGTCGTCGGCGGTCGGCCGGCGCATCGTCGAGATGGTCTGGGAAGACCTCGTGCCCGCGAAGATCGTTACACAGGCGGCAGTCGACAATGCCGTGACAGTCGCCATGGCGACAGGCTGTTCCACCAATGCCATCGTGCATCTGGTCGCGATGGCACGCCGTGCAGGCATACCGCTGACGCTTGACGATCTCGACCGTGCGGGCCGTACAACGCCTGTGCTCGCCAATATCCGCCCGACCGGCAAGACCTTTCTGATGGAGGATTTTTATTATGCCGGCGGCCTGAGAGCGCTAATGGCAAAGCTCTCCTCCAAGCTCGATCTCTCGACGATGACGGTCACCGGCGTAACACTCGGCGAAACGCTTGAGGGTGCCAGATGTTACAATGACGATGTCATCCGCTCTCTCGACAATCCGCTCTATCATGAAGGCTCGCTCGCGGTGCTGAAGGGCAATCTTGCACCGACCGGCGCCGTGATCAAACCCGCGGCCTGCGATCCGCGCTTCCACAGGCATCAAGGCCCCGCCCTCGTCTTCGACAGCTATCCGGATATGAAGAAGGCTGTCGACGACGAAACCCTCGACGTCACCCCGGATCACGTCATGGTTCTGCGGGGCGCCGGCCCGCAGGGCGGCCCCGGCATGCCGGAATGGGGAATGCTGCCAATGCCGAAGGCGCTGCTGAAGAAGGGCTATCGCGACATGCTGCGCCTCTCTGATGCACGCATGAGCGGCACGAGCTACGGCGCATGCATATTGCATATTTCACCGGAATCGCATGTCGGCGGCCCACTCGCTTTGTTGAAAACCGGCGATATCGTTCGCCTCGATCTCGAAGCCCGCCGTATCGACATGCTTGTCGACGATGGGGAACTGGCGCGCCGCCGTGCAGCCTGGGTCAAGCCGGCGGAAAAGTTCGGCCGCGGCTATGGCTGGATGTTTGCCCGCCACATCGCCCAGGCCGATACTGGCTGCGATTTCGATTTTCTGGAAACCGGCTTTGGGGCCACCCCCGACGAGCCGGATATCTATTGATTTCAGGAGGACAAGATATGACCACCACCTTGAGCCAGCAGACGCGAGAGAAGCTGAAGGGCGTTTCGACTGCGACCCTTTGTACCGCTCTTTTCAAACGCGGCCTGCGCAACCAGTTCATCCAGGACGTGCGCCCGCTCTCACCGAAGAAGACCAACATGGTCGGTCAGGCTTTCACGCTGCGCTATATCCCGGCGCGCGAAGACCTGAACACGCTTGATGTCTTCCGCAATCCGGAACATCCCCAGCGCGCCGCCGTCGAGCGCTGCCCGCCGGGCGCCGTATTGATCATGGATAGCCGGCGGGATGCGCGTGCTGCCTCCGCCGGCTCGATCCTCGTCTCGCGCCTGCAGGTGCGCGGTGTTGCCGGCGTCGTTACCGACGGTGGTTTCCGCGACAGCCCCGAAATCGCCGATCTCGATATTCCTGCCTATCACCACCGGCCATCGGCACCGACCAACCTGACCCTGCATCAGGCGATCGAGATCAATGTCCCGATCGGTTGCGGCGATGTTCCTGTCTTCCCCGGCGACATCGTGGTCGGCGACAATGAGGGCGTCGTGGTCATCCCCCTGCATCTTGCCGAGGAGATCGCCGACGAGGCCGTCGAGATGACGGCCTACGAGGATTTCGTTACCGAGGAGGTGCTCGGCGGCGCGACCATCATCGGGCTCTATCCGGCGACCAGCGAAGCACCGCGCGAAAAGTTTGCGCAATGGCGCAAGAGGAATAACCGATAGGCGCGGAAAGGGGCGGCTTCTGCCCTTTTTCATTCCTTGACGGCGCCTGTCATCGACGAGACGTAATAGTCCACGAAGGACGAATATCGAGCATTACACGCTATGTATGCGTATTTTCACGACTTTTCCGCCGGAGCACCGCCGGTCATCCACGCCCGACAAAGGGCATCTTGGTCGCCATCACAGTCATCGTCAGCACATTGGCGCTGAGCGGCAGGCCCGCCATATAGACGACCGCATCGGCGATATGGGCAGGGTCGATGGTCGCCTCTGCGGCAGTCGTCCCATTGGCCTGAAGAACGCCGGTGGAGATTCTTTTCGTCATGTCGCTTGCCGCATTGCCGATATCGATCTGGCCGCACGCGATGTCGAATTCGCGCCCATCAAGCGCGGTCGATTTCGTCAGGCCGGTGATGGCGTGTTTGGTCGCCGTATAGGGCGCGGAATTGGGACGGGGTGTCGTTGCCGAAACCGAGCCGTTATTGATGATGCGGCCGCCGCGTGGCGTCTGGCTCTTCATCAGCCTGAACGCCTGCTGCGTGCAGAGAAAGGCGCCTGTCAGGTTGGCCGAGACGATGGCGCTCCAGTCTTCGAAAGACACATCCTCCAGCGGCATGCCCGGCACCGAGACACCGGCATTATTGACCAACAGATCGAGGCGGCCATGCTGATTTTCGATCGCATCGAACAGTGCTCTGACCGAAACCGGATCGCCGACATCGGCCCGGATTGCGGTAACTTCCGCACCTGTCTCGCTGCCGAGTTCGACGGCGGCTTTTTCGAGAATCTCGGCACGCCGTCCCGAGATGACGACCCTGTAGCCGGCAGCCCCGAGCCCCTTGGCGATCGCGCGGCCAATGCCCGTGCCGCCACCGGTCACCAGGGCAATCTTCGACTGCGTGCCGGTACCTTCACTCATGCAATCCTCCCGCCGAGTTCATCCTCGATATGCACCTGCAGGATCTCGTCAAAACTCGCCTCCGCCTTGAAGCCGAGCGCGGACGCTCTCTTCGCATCGAACTGCGTCGGCCAGCCGGCGACGATGCGCTCGATCACCGGATCGGTCTCGCGCTTGATCAGCGTAACGGCCTTGTCGCCCGCAATCCGGCGCAGCGCTTCGATCTCTTCCGAAACCAGGGCCGAGAGACCCGGCATGGTCAGGTTGCGCCGCGACCCCACCTTTGCCGTGTCAATGCTCGCCGCGTGAACGAAGAAACCGACTGCCGCTCGTGGGCTCGCGAACCAGTGCCGGACGCTATCGCTGACCGGCAACACAGCTGGCTTGCCGGCGAGCGGCTCACGCAGAATATTGGAGAAGAAGCCGGAGGCCGCCTTGTTCGGTGCACCCGGCCGCACGCAGATCGTCGGCAGGCGAATGCCGATGCCATCGAAAATGCCACGGCGCGAATAGTCGGCAAGCAGCAGCTCGGCAATTGCCTTTTGGGTGCCGTAGCTCGTGAGCGGCGTGGAGAAGAACTCGTCGGGAATGACATCAGGGAAAGGCGTGCCGAACACGGCGATCGAGGAG
The DNA here is from genome assembly GCF_056398505.1 of Rhizobium sp. 01T437. NCBI lineage: Bacteria > Pseudomonadati > Pseudomonadota > Alphaproteobacteria > Hyphomicrobiales > Rhizobiaceae > Rhizobium > Rhizobium sp. 01T437. The sequence goes on along the minus strand of NZ_JBFTPM010000010.1, from coordinate 257,234 downwards.
GCGAAGACCACGCGCGGTACATAGGCGGACTTCAGGCCCTGATGGCGGATCGCCTCGAACAGTGCGCGCACACCATCGAGATTGACGGCATAGCCTTTATCGAAATCGGCCTCCGCCTCACCGGAAACGATCGCCGCCAGATGAAAAATCAGACCGGGCCGGGTCTCGACCAGCTTGTCGGCGACACCTGTCTGGGCGAGGTCGATCGTCAGGGTGCTCGACACGGACCGAAGAGCCTCGGGAACCGGCGGCGGAACTGCATCGACCAGCGTCAGTCGGCTGATCGCGGCGCCAAGCACACCGGGTTCGCGGGCAATTCTTTCGACCAGCTTGCGGCCGATCATGCCTGCCGCACCCAAAATCATCACATGCATATTGGCTTACCTCCCAGAGCTGCCGGCGTCATTTTTTCAAGACGATCTCGATGTTTGATCCGAATCCGTTCTCCCCAGTCTGATCCCGCGCACGTCACGCCAGGCGCAACGCCATCTGCTCCTTCAAATTTCCACTGCCTCGGACCGATACTCCGGAACGTTAGCGGCCAGACGAAACCAAACAAAACTGCAACCTGCAGGTCAACTTACCTCGCATGATCTGCGGGTGGCAGCAATCGAACCCAAGTCTCATGCGCATTTTGCGCCAGTACCGCCATCAGCCCAGAACCGTCATGCCCGGCAGGACGACACCGCTCTTTTCAGCGAGGATCTTTGCCACCGCAGCATCATCTTCGAGGCCGAGACCAGCGTCGGACGCTTGCCGGAAGAGATCGAGCGCGGTCACTGCGAGCGGCGTGAAGGCACCTGCCCGATCTGCTTCAGAGGTGACGATACCGAGATCCTTGACGAAGATATCGACCGCTGAGCGCGGTGCATAGTCACCCGAGACGATATGCTCGCCCCGGTTCTCGAACATCCAGGAGGAGCCGGCCGAAACCCGCAGCACCTCGTAGAGCGTCTTCAGGTCGATCCCGGTCTTGGCTGCAAACGTCATCGCCTCGGCGGTCACGGCGATATGCACTCCGGCAAGGAGCTGGTTGATCATCTTCACCTGCGAGCCGGGACCAGGCCTGTCCCCAAGCCGGAAGACCTTGCCGGAGACCGCATCGAGCGCCTGTTTGGCACGCGCAAAAGCTTCCGGCGAACCAGAACCCATGACGACCATCTCTCCGGAAAGTGCCTTGGCGTGACCGCCGGAAACCGGCGCGTCGACGACAAGCATGCCGGCGATCTCGAGCCGATCGGCAATCGCGACCGTTGCGCTCGGTGCCATGGTTGCGCAAAGCAGGAAGACGGTACCGGCACGAGCCGTCTCCAGCGCGCCGCCAGGCCCGAACAACACGTCCTCGGTCTGGCTGCTGTTGACGACAAACACGAAAACCGTGTCGGCTGTACCGGCGGCTTCGGACGGCGTTTTACACGATTTGCCGCCGGCCTGTGAAAAGCGCTGAAGAACATCCTGGCGGACATCGCATCCGTTGACGACAAATCCGGCCCGCAAGAGGGACAGGGCAGCACCCCATCCCATCGAGCCGAGGCCGATGACTGCAGCCTTGCCGACATCCTGTGAAGTTGTCTTCATAATACCAATCCGTCGATTGATCTTGTGTTACCGATACCGGTATCGATACCAAGCGCTAGAATCGCCACAGATGTCAAGCGCTGCCAGTTCCACTTCAACCTCAACAAGCTTATGAATACTGGCGCTCAGAAGCCCTGCTATCGGGAGATCCCTTGCATACGCACAAATCCACTCTGGAAGAGGTCGCTGCGGCAGCCGGCGTCAGCAAGATGACCGCATCGCGAGCCCTGCGCGGCGCGCCCGACGTCTCGATAAAAACGCGGGACAAGGTGCTGCAAGCGGCTGAGCGGCTGAATTATCTCGGCAATCGCCTGGCTCTGTCGCTCTCGTCGCAGCGAACCGACCTTGTCGCCGTCGTGGTTCCAAGCATGTCCAACATCGTCTTTCCCGAAGTCCTCGCCGGCATCTCGACCGGCCTGGAAGGGTCGGGCATGCAGGCCGTGTTCGGCATTTCCGATTACGATGCGACCAAGGAGCGCAACGTTATCCGAGACATGCTGTCCTGGCGGCCTTCTGCCATCATCGTCACGGGTCTGGACCAGCCGGATGAGACCGTGAGGATGTTGAAGAACGCGGCTATTCCCGTCATTCAAATCATGGACCTCGATGGCACGCCGATCGATTTCAATGTCGGGCTCTCGCACGGCAAGGCTGGCGAGGAGATGGCAAGCGCACTGATTGCGGCCGGCCGGAAGCGTTTCGGCTACATCGGCAGTGCACTGGACCGGGACCTGCGCGCCGGAAAACGCAAGGCCGGCTTCGAGCGCGTCCTGCATGAGAACCGTCTCGCCTTCATCGGGCAAAGGCTAGGCGACACCCTTTCCTCCGTCGGCCTCGGCAAATATCTGACGCACCAGTTGCTGAGTGCCGAGCCGAGCCTCGACTGCATCTATTACTCCAATGACGACATGGCAGCCGGAGGCGCATTCGCCGGCATGGAGGCTTCTCGCACCAACGACGTTCTGATGGCAGGCTTCAACGGACTGGAACTGGCTGCCGCGCTTCCAGTGAGGATCGCCACATCCAGATCGCCGCGCCATATGATCGGCGAAGTCGCAGCGCGTCTGGCACGCGGCTCCATGGCGCCGGACGCTCCATCGGTCAGCAAGATCACCGCCTTCGTCCCCGAGATTACGGGGATTGTATAGCTTGCGTCGCCACTCCAGCCGGCGGCCAGATGGCTACGGAGAAACCGCGCCTATGAATTTAAACGAATACTGAGATTTAAATCAAAGAAATCGATTTATATCGGCCTCTGGCAACTTGCTGTATCAGCATTGTCGATATAAAGCCGTGTGTGACGCAGCATGGAGTGATCATGGAACGCTCGTTTTTGACGATCGATGCCGGAGTCAATGACACCGTTATCAAAGCTCTCTCTGCACCAGGACGCCTACAGCTCCTCAAACTTTTGTGCTCAAAAGGCCCCATGAACGTCAACGACATGGCCCGAACTCTGTCGCTGCCGCAGTCAACCGTCGCAACCGGAATTCAAATTCTGGAGGACGTGGGATTAGTCGAATCTCGCCTCGCCAAAGGCCGGAAGGGCAATCAGAAAATCTGCTCTGCAGTTTATGATGAAATCCTCATCAGCTTTGAGGACAAGTCCGTCAACAAGGCAGACGACGTCATCGAGGTTGAGATGCCGGTTGGGCTCTATACGAGTTGCGACATCCACGCCCCTTGTGGCCTTTGCTCAAGTGACAGTGTCATCGGCCTGCTCGACGTTCCTGACTATTTCCTTGATCCACAGCGTATGCAGGCCGGTCTCGTGTGGTTCGGAAGGGGCTTTGTCGAATACAAGTTCCCGAACAATGCCAAGGTTTTGAACAAGGACGTACGCGCCATCGAGTTTTCGATGGAACTGTCTTCGGAAGTGCCGGGAACCAATCTCGACTGGCCCTCCGACATCACGCTTTGGGTCAATGGAATGCCGGTCGGCACCTGGACTTCCCCTGGCGACTATGGTGACAAGCGCGGCGCCTATACGCCTGACTGGTGGAAGCTTAAAGGGTCCCAATACGGCAACCTGAAAACCTGGCGTATCTCCACACGAGGCACATTCATCGACGGCGTCTCAACCTCCAACGTCACGGTTGGAGACCTTGCCCTCGCGCAGCATTCCTCGATCCGCCTGCGCGTCGGCATTGCCGAGAATGCCAGCCATACCGGCGGCGTGAATATATTCGGCCGTGGATTTGGGAATCATGGCCGCGACATCGTTATGCGGCTCTACATTTAACGAACAATATCGGAAATCCTGATTTCAATAGTACGATATTTTTTTCGCCAAAAGACGACAATTCCGATCTAAATCACTGTGAACTAATAATTATTTCTGGCGTCCGAGCGGTGCATAGCGCACGCGCTGTTCAATTGACTCCCTCCAATCAAGCCATCAAGATAGCTGTATAAGAACGAAGAAATCGATATTTAAGGGAGGGTTCGTTGAAGGCGAATGTTGTCGTTCATCGCGATTTTCGGGTCGCGAACATTGATCCCAGACTTTACAGTTCGTTCCTCGAGCACCTCGGGAGAGCCGTTTACGGCGGCATATACGAGCCGGGGCATCCAACAGCCGATGCGGACGGTTTCCGTCAAGACGTCATCGATCTCGTGCAGCAGCTCGATACGCCCTATTGTCGTTATCCCGGCGGCAATTTCGTTTCCGCCTACGATTGGCAAGATGGCATCGGCCCGCGTTCGGAGCGCCCTGTCCGTCTTGACCTTGCCTGGCGCACCCGTGAAAGCAACCAGATCGGCGTCAACGAATTCGTCGACTGGTGCAAGAAGGCGAAGACCGAGCCGATGCTCGCCGTCAATCTCGGCTCACGCGGGCTGGATTCGGCCCGCAATTTCCTCGAATATTGCAACCATCCTGGCGGCACCTACTGGTCGGACCTGCGCCGCAAGCATGGTTGGGAAGCGCCCCATAATGTCAAATTGTGGTGCCTCGGCAACGAAATGGATGGCCCCTGGCAGGTCGGACACAAGTCGGCGCACGAATATGGCCGGCTCGCCGACGAAACGGCAAAGGCCATGCGCAATTTCGACAAATCGCTGGAGCTCGTGGTCTGCGGCTCGTCACATTCCGATATGAAGACTTATCCGGACTGGGAAGCGCAGGTCCTCGACGAGTGCTATGACAGCGCCGACTATATTTCGCTGCATATGTATTTCGCAAACCGCGAGAAAAATACGCTCAACTATCTTGCCCGCACGACCAAGCTTGATCGTTACATCACCACCATCGGCGGCGTGATCGACTATATCAAGGCGAAGAAGCGGTCGAAGAAGACGATCGGCATTTCCTTCGACGAATGGAATGTCTGGTATCATTCCAACCAGCAGGACAAGGATATCCTGGCGAAGAACGAATGGCCCGATGCGCCACATCTTCTCGAAGACGTCTATAATTTCGAGGACGTGCTGCAGGTCGGCGGTATTCTCAATACCTTCATTCGCCGTTCGGATCGCGTGCGCATTGCCTGCATCGCCCAGCTCGTCAACGTCATCGCTCCGATCATGACCGAGAATGGCGGTCCGGCCTGGCGTCAGACGATCTACTACCCCTTCTATTTCGCATCAAAATACGGCCGTGGATCGGCCCTGCAGCTCATCACCGACGCGCCGACCTATGACTGCGACGAAGCGGACGACGTCCCCTATCTCGACGCATCAGCGGTCCTTTCCGATGACAGCCGGACGCTGACCTTCTTTGTCGTCAACCGTCATCCGCAAAACGCGCTTGACCTCGACGCCCGGCTGGATGGCTTTGCCAACGCCCGCGTGCTGGAACAGGTGGAGATGACGCATCCGGACCTGCAGGCCGTCAACACGGCTCGGCAGCCGGAGACAGTCGCCCCCGTCAAGGTCGAGAACGCGAAAATCGAGGATGGCAGATTGCGCGCAACGCTAAAGCCCCAGTCCTACAGCGTCATCCGGCTGTCGGTCTGACACTTTTCCGGCCATCACACTTGTGCTGGCCTGGAGAATATCCGCTCGCTGCGAGGAGGCAGCCGAGCCGGAGGAATGGTTCGCAGAAGCATCGGACCTGACAAGCACAAGTCCCAATGCGGCTACGAACCCAAAACCGCGACGTCCCATGCGTCCATTGCGGCCGCGCGCTCGTCGCATTCAAAGGGAGGAGATTATGCAGCATTGGAAGAAGCTTGCATTCGGCGTCGCCTTGGCGACGCTCGGCCTGATGGCCGCGGCTAAGGCTGATGACTATAAATCCTTGCCTCGCAAGGACACCCTCATCGTCGAAAATCCGGAAGGCACTATCAAGAATCCCGGCTGGTTCAATATTTGGGTCAACGGCGGCGGTGGCGTTTCAACCGGCCTGCAGCAGTTGACCATGGACACGCTCTGGTACATCGATCCGGAAAAAGGCCTCGGCGGCTCGACCTGGGACAATTCCCTTGCCGCCGACAAACCGCAATATAATGCCGACTTCACCGAGATGACGGTGAAACTGCGCAAGGGGCTCTATTGGAGCGACGGCGTGGAATTCACCGCCGACGACCTCGTCTATACGGTCAAGACACAGATGGACCATCCCAGCATGGTCTGGGGTGCTGCCTTTTCCGTGCAGGTGGCGAGCGTTGAAGCGACCGATCCCTATACGGTCGTCTTCAAGCTGAAAAAGCCCAATTCCCGTTTCCACGCGATCTTCACCGTGCGCTGGAACGGAGCCTGGATCATGCCGAAGCATGTCTTTGAGAAGGTGGCCGATCCGCTTCGCTATGATTTCGCCAATCCGGTCTCGCTCGGCGCCTACAAGCTCAAGGCCTACGATCCTCAGGGCCAATGGTATACCTGGGAGAAGCGCGACGACTGGCAGCGAACATCGCTTGCGCGCTTCGGCGAGCCGGGCCCGAAATACGTGACCTATGTCGATCCCGGCCCGCCGGATAAACGCACCATCGCGCAGCTCGAACACAATCTCGATATCATTCACGACAACACGCCCGAAGGCATGTTCACCCTCAAGGAGAAGTCAAAGTCGGTCGAGACCTGGTTCCCGGGCTTTCCTTTTGCCCATCCGGATCCGACGCTTCCGGCGGTGATCTTCAACAACCAGGATCCGGCCTTTGCCAATCCCGATGTCCGCTGGGCGCTTGCCCTTTTGATCGACATCAAGGCCGTAGACATGGCGAGCTACCGCGGCGCTGCCACGCTGTCGGCACTCGGCGTACCGCCCACGGCGGCCACCATGAAAGACTACCAGGCGCCGATGCAGGATTGGCTGAAGAATTTCGAGATCGATACCGGCAAACGAAAGATCAAACCCTATGATCCGACAATCGGACAACAGGTTGCCGATATCCTGCGCAAGCAGCCGAAGTTCAAGGACCAGATCCCGACCGATCCGGCAGCGATCAGCACGGCATTCGGCTACGGCTGGTGGAAACCGGATCCGCAGGCAGCAGCCGAACTTCTGGAAAAGGCAGGCTTCAAGAAAACCGGCGGCAAATGGATGACCCCGGACGGCCAGCCGTTCAAGATCCGGATGACAGTTGAGGGCGACACGCGCTCCGTCTTCACCCGAGCAGGCACCCTGATCGCACAGCAATGGGCCTCTTTCGGCATCGACGCCAAAGCCGTGCCCGCCGCAAAACTTTGGCAGGTTGCACTGCAGCCCGGCGATTTCCAGGTAGCGATTGCCTGGAGCGTCGAGACCTGGGGCGGCGATCCCGACCTGTCGTTCTTCCTCGACAGCTGGCACTCGCAGTTCGTGGCAAAGAAGGGTGACAATCAGCCGCCGCGCAACTGGCAGCGTTGGAGCAATCCGGAGCTCGATAAGATCATCGAAAGCATCCGCGGCATCAGCGCCGACGATCCGAAGGGCATCGAGCTCGGCAACGATTATCTGAAGCTGGTCGCCCGTGAAATGCCGACGATCCCGCTGATGTCCTATAACGTCTTCACCTCGATGGATACGACGTATTGGACCGGATATCCGACGATATCAGACCCCTATACCGACCCGGTTCCGAATTGGGCGAATTCCAGGCTCATGATGGTCAAATTGAAGCCGGCACAACCGAAATAATCCTCCCAACGCCGGCGCGATCATGTCGCGCCGGCCCCCTATTGACGGGCATGCGCCCCATGTCCGTCAATCCTTTCGAAAAAGGGAACCAGAGAGGAACCACTGCTCTATGACGTCCTATCTGATCTTTGTGCTGAAGCGGTTCGGTCAGTTTCTGCTCGTCGTATTTCTTGGCGTGACCATAACATTCTTCGTCACCCACCTGACCCCGATCGATCCGGTCGAAGAAAGCATAGGCGCCATCACGCAGATGGGGCAATCCGATCCAAATGCGATTGAACTGATGCGTCAGTCGCTGCGAGAGCTCTACGGAATGGAGGGTTCGATCTGGCAGCAATATCTGCATTTTTGGCTGCGGCTTGCGACCGGTGATCTCGGCCCCTCGCTCTCGGCCTTTCCCACGCCTGTTTCCACCATCATTCTGCGGTCCCTGCCCTGGACCATCGGGCTGATGACAGTTTCCACTCTGATCTCCTTCGTGCTCGGAAATGCGATCGGCGCGCTCGCCGGCTACTATAGGAAGGATATGGTGCTGAAGGCCGTCAGCCTCGTCTTCATCGCCCTGCTTCCCATTCCCTATTACATTCTTGCTTTCGTGCTTCTCATCGTGTTCGGCTATCTCTGGCCGGTGCTGCCGATCAATGGCGGCTACGAGATGAACACCAATCTGGACCTCTCCTTCGCGCTCGTCCTCGATATCCTGAAACACTCGATCCTGCCGGCGCTGTCGCTGATCCTGGTCGGCGCTGGAAGCTGGCTGATCGGGATGCGCGCGCTTGTTTCCAACATCATCACCGATGATTACGTCGTCTTCGCCGAACTCGGCGGCGTTCCGAAGCGAAAAATTCTCCGCTCCTACATCGCCCGCAATGCCATGGTGCCGCAATTCACCGGGCTTGCCATGTCACTCGGCGCTATCTTCAACGGCACCGTCATCACGGAGATCGTCTTCGGCTATCCCGGCATCGGAAACCTGCTGATTTCGGCGGTGCATGCCGGCGACTACAGCCTGGTGCTCGGCCTCAGCGCATTGTCGATCGTCGGCGTCGCCGCCGCCGTGTTCATCATCGACATTCTGAGCCCGCTGATCGATCCGCGCATCAAGGTGGAATAGAGCATGTTTACGATCATCCGTGACCTCGCACGCCAGAACATGGAGTTCCTCTGTGGCCTGCTGCTCTTTGCCGTCATCGTCGGATTGGTAATCGTGTCCTATTTCTCGCCCTACGGCGCCACGGACATCTATCTTCTGCCGCCTGACATGCCGCCCGACGGCGATTACTGGCTCGGCACGACATCACGTGGCCAGGACGTTTTCTGGCAGTTGACGACCGCACTTCGCAACACCTTGTTTTTCGGCATCGGCGTCGCCTTCCTTTCGCGCATCATATCGCTCGTCGTCGGTCTGGTCGCCGGTTATGCCGGCGGCGCGGTCGACCGGGTCCTGATGGCCATCAATGACAGCGTCATGGTCATCCCGCAGTTCCCTCTGTTGATCCTGTTCTATTTCGTGCTGAAGGACAGCATGACCTGGACTGCGCTCATCGTCATCATGGCCTCGCTCGGCTGGTCCTACGATGCCCGCCTCATCCGTTCGGTCGCGATCGGTCTGAAGACGAGACCCTTCACCACCCAGAGCGTCTATTCCGGCATGAGCATGCGCAAGATCCTCATCCAGGAGCACCTGCCCTATGTTTTGCCGATCGTCTTCGCCACCACGATGAACAACATGATCTGGTCGATCGGCATGGAGATCACCCTGTCGGTGCTGGGCTTCACCGATATCGAGACGCCGACCATGGGCATGATGATCTACTGGGCGAATGCCCATTCGGCGCTGATAGCGGGAATATGGTGGTGGGTGGCCGCACCCGTTGCCGTCATCGTCGTTCTCTTCCTGGCGCTGTTTCTCCTGTCCATGTCGATGAACGAATACAACGATCCGCGCAGCCGGCTGAACCGGATGGGAGGTTAGCCATGGATGCCCTGGTCGAAGTCCAGAACCTGAAAGCCTATTACCGCGCCTTCCTTTACGGTGTCGATCGTGAGGTGCGCGCCGTCGACGACATCACCCTGACGATCGGGCGCGGCGAAATCTATGGGATCGCCGGCGAATCCAGCAGTGGCAAGACGACCTTGATCAAGACGATTGCCGGCGCCATCCGGCCACCGCTCAAGGTCGTATCGGGCAAGGTGATATTCCATTTCGCCGGTGGCACGCAGGACATGTACGCCATGACGGCGGACGAGCGTATGGCGCTTCGCTGGCTGTACCTATCCTATATCATGCAGGCGTCGATGAATGTGCTGAACCCGGTTCGGCGCATCCATCACTCCTTCACCGATTTCGCCTTCCGTCACATGAAGGTCGGCAAGAATGAGTTCTTCACAAAAGTCGGCTCGCATCTCCAAAGATTGAAACTTGATCCGCATCTGCTCCAGGCCTATCCGCACGAACTCTCCGGTGGCATGCGCCAACGTATGACGATCGCGCTCGCAACGATCCTGACACCCGAATTCATCATTGCCGACGAGCCGACGACGGCGCTCGACGTCATCGTCCAGCGCGACGTGCTGTCGATGATCCGCGAAATCCAGCGCGAGATAGGCTCCTCCTTCCTATTCGTCACGCACGATATGGGCGTGCATGCGACGGTTTCTGACCGCGTCGGTATCGTCTACGCCGGCCGCCTCGTCGAAGAAGCGCCAACCCGCAAGCTCTTCGCCCTGCCGCTGCACCCTTACACTCAGCATCTGGTCGGCAGCCTGCCGCGTATCGGCGATGCGAAGGCCCGGCCTTCGCTCGAGGGACGTCCGCCAAACCTTGCCATGCCACCCGAGGGGTGCCGGTTCCATCCGCGCTGTCCGAAGCGGATGGAGATCTGCTCGCAGAAGGTCCCGCCGATGATCACGGTTGAGCCGGATCGGCGAGTGGCTTGCTTTGCGGTTACGGGAGATCAGGCTTGAGCGCTCTTCTCACTCTCTCTCATGTCACGAAGATCTACCGTCAGGGCGGCATGCTTGGCCGGCGGCAGATTGTGGCGGTCAAGGATGTCAGCTTCGAGATCGGCAGCGAGCCAGAGATTCTCTCCATCGTCGGAGAATCCGGTTCCGGAAAATCAACGATCGCAGCGATGATCCTCGGACAGACAGCGCCCACGCAAGGCGAACTCCAATTTCGTCAGAAAGCGGTCGCCCTCCACGGCAAGGCCGAGCGTCGCGCTTTCATGAGGGAAGTGCAGCCAGTCCTGCAGAACCCCTTCGAAGCCTTCAACCCACTCAAGCGCGTGGATCGCTACCTTTTCGAAACAGCGCGGAACTTCTCAGCTGGCGCGAGCAAGCTGGATCGGCAGCAGATCGAACGATTGGCCGACGAGGCTCTCGGCCATGTGGGCCTCAGTCTTGCGGAAGTGAAGGGCCGGTTTCCGCACGAACTGTCGGGAGGCCAGCTCCAGCGCGCCGCAATTGCCCGTGCCCTGATCCCGCAGCCACGCCTGCTTATCGCCGACGAGCCGGTATCGATGGTCGATGCGTCACTGCGCATGGCAATCGTCAGTCTTTTCGAACAACTGAAACGCGAGCTCGGGCTTTCCATCGTCTACATCACCCATGATCTCGCCACCGCCTACTACATCAGCGACCGGATCATCATCATGTGCAAAGGCGAGATCGTCGAGCAGGGCGAGGCGCGCAAGGTCCTCGACAATCCTCAGCACCCCTACTCGCGTGCGCTGAAGGAGGCCGTGCTGAGCGCAGATTTCGCTGCAACGGCCTAGCAACTCGAACGGCGGCGCCGTCCACGGCGTGGAGAGACGAGTGGCGAGGTCCGCGCGAAAGTCGAGAGAGCGGCGGCGATCCTGGGTCCTCAGCCCCTCCTGGAGCGCTATCCGCGACAATTGTCGGGCGGGCAGCGCCAGCGTGTCGCCATCGGCCGCGCCATCGTCCGCAACCCTGCGGTTTTCCTGTTCGACGAGCCGCTTTCCAATCTCGATGCGAAGCTGCGCGTACAGATGCGTACCGAAATCAAGGAGTTGCATCAACGCCTGCGCACGACAACGGTCTGTGTAACGCACGATCAGATGGAGGCGATGACGATGGCAGACAGGATTGTCGTCATGCGCGGCGGCGTCATCGAACAGATCGGCACGCCTCTCGAACTCTATGATCGTCCCTGCAACACCTTCGTCGCCGGTTTCATCGGTTCGCCGTCCATGAACTTTCTTGAGGGACTTATGACCGAAGAGGGGTTTCGTACAGCCGATGGCGTTCTTCTACCGGTCAACTCGACGAATAGACGAGCAGCAGTCTTGGGTGTTCGCCCCGAAGCGATCGGTCTTGATCCATCGGGGCTGGAAGTGGACGTCGTCCTGGTTGAGCCAACCGGTTCCGAAACGCAGGTCGTTGTCAGGCTGGGTGGCCAGAACTTGATCGCACTCATTCGCGAACGGATGAGATTCGCGCCGGGCGCCAAGATCAAGATCTCCATCGATACCTCGGCAGTTCACCTATTCGACGCGCAAGGCCACCGCCTCGCAAACGACGCATGAGCCGATAGCCCTGGAAGGCCGGGGTCCGTCCGCGGCTTTTACCCGCCAATGCTGAGGAAACAGGTGATGATTGAAGGGAGATTTTGCGCATCAGGCTTAAAAGCCCTGTCGCCGTCCGCGTTCACGCAACGAGGATGCTGAAATCGCCATTCCTGTTTGTCACTACCAGTTGGTGAAGCTGCCGTCGCGACGGCGCAGATGCGGGGGCTCGAAATACTGAAAGTCGAGCTTGTTCAGCGCATCTTCGTTCACCTCGATCCCCAGGCCCGGAACCTCCGGAATATCGTAGTAACTGCCGTTCAACTCTGCCTGCTGCGGAAAGAGCTCGCGGGAATCGAAGCCGAGCTGCTCGACGGGAGAAGCGCGGCATTCGAGCCAGGAAAAATTCGGCACCGCAGCGGCAAGATGCACTGTCGCCGCCGTGCAGACGGGACCAAGCGGATTGTGCGGCATGAGATCCACATAGTGGGCTTCGCTCCAGCCGGCGACCTTCATGGCCTCGGTGAACCCGCCGACATTACAAATGTCCAGTCGATTGAACTGATGGATATCGCGCTCGATATAGGGCAGGAACTGCCACTTGGAGGAAAACTCCTCACCGATCGCAAATGGCACATCCGTCATCCTTCGAAGCGCTTCATAGGCTTCCGGCGTCTCGTCCCGGATCGGCTCCTCGATATAATCGAGCGTTCCGGATGGCATTTTCTGGCAGAAGGAGGCCGCCTCGGCGACGCTGAGCCGATGATGGTAGTCGATACCGAGCACTGCCTCGGCGCCCAATTCCTCCCGGACCTTGACCATCCACGGCGCCGTGCGCGCAATCGACTCTCTCGGCTCGAAGACGTCGAGGGAATGCTGTCCCCACGGCACGAAGCGGATGGAGTTCCAGCCCGCATCCATCAGTATCCTGGCCTGCTCCATCATCTCGGGACCGGGATCGGCCGGCGCGGTGGCAAAGGCCGGAACACGATCACGGTGTTTGCCGCCGAGAAGCTCGTGGACAGGCACGCCAAGCGCCTTGGCGCGGATGTCGTGGAAGGCAATATCGAGTGCACCAATCGCCGCTGTCAGGACCCGCCCACCCTCGAAATATTGGCTGCGGTACATTTCCTGCCATAGTGCACCCGCCCTGCGGACGTCGCGCCCAACGAGAAATTCCTGATAATGCCGGATCGCTCCAATGACGGCATGTTCCCGACCCGTCAGACCGGATTCTCCCCAGCCATGAATCCCATCTGCGGTCGTGACTTTGACGAGGAACTGGTTTCGATGCCCCACCCTTGGCGTGAAGCACTCAATTCGTTCGATTTTCATCGGGCATCATCCGTCAGATTGATCAGGCCGTTTCAAGCAGTCTAAGATTTGCTCGCTATCGAATGCAATTCCAGCTTGACGGGGACGAGCTGACCGCCTCGCCTGTTTTCGCGAGGCGGCTGACTTTTGGTGATCTCAGAGCTCAAGACTACTCGAGCGAGAAAGCGTCCTGTATCTGCTGGGCCGCATCAGCGGGGCTCACGGCGCCGGAGACGATTTCGACCGACATGTCATTGACCACCGCACCCACGTTCGGCCCGAGATCCTGATCAAGAAAATTCTGATGCCAGGTTTCGGCCGCCACGGCGTCGGCCGCAGCCTTTACCGTCGGTTCGTCGATGGCATCGGCCGCGCCCTTTGCCGAAGGCAGAACACGGGTTTCCTTTGCCAGGATGCGCTGCGGTCCGGTGGAACTCAGATATTGCAGGAACTGTTCCGTTTCGGGTGGAGCGTTTTTGGTTATCGCCCAGCCGTTGATGCCGCCAAGATTGTCGGTTGCAAGACCGGGTGCGCCGTCGACGGCAGGAAATGCGAAGCGCCCAATGTTGGACAGGGGTTGTCCTTTTCCGTCGGCCGCGTTGACGGCCTGCGTTCCCGGCGTGTTTTCAAATCCGAGGATGATTGCGGCTTTGCCATTGCCGAAGGCACCGAGGGCATCGTTCCACGTCGCGCCGAGGTAACCGTTCTGGAAAGGTTCGATCTTGCCCAACGCGGCGAGCTGTTTGCCGGCCTCCACAAATGCGGGCCCGACAAAGCCGTCTCCGTTGCCGGACTTTGCCTGATTGAACCCATCCTTGCCGGCTTCGCGGATGGCGAGATAGCCCCAGTAGAAATGCAGCGGCCACTTGTCGCCTCCGCCACCCGCGATCGGCGTGATGCCGGCAGATTTGAGTGATTTCACGGCGTCGAGAAATTTCTCCCAGCTCGTTATCGAGCCGGCATCAACGCCCGCCTTGGCGAAGAGATCTTTGTTGTAGTAGAAAGAGACCAGACTGACCTTGAAGGGGGCTGCCCAGACCTTGTTGCCGCTCGAAAGGCCGTCAATTGCAGCGGCGTTCAGCGATGCCCTCCAGGCCGCGCCATTAGCGTCCAGCGCCGGCGTCACGTCGCGAAGCATCCCGGTCTGAGACTGCGCTCTCAACACGCCGCCACCCCAGCTGTAAAACATGCTCGGGGCGTCAGACGACTGCAACAGGGTCGGCAGCTTGGCCTTGAAGGCCTGGTTCTCGAGGAACTGCATCTGGATCTTGACACCCGGATGATCCTTTTCGAACGCATCGGCAATTCCCCGCCAGACCGCCACAACCTTCGGCTGGGCCTCTGGATGAAGCCATTTGATCACGGTCTCGGCCGCCGCCGCAGACGGCAACAGCGAAATTGCAGCGCCGGCTATAGCTGTTGAAAGACCGATCATCGTGGATATTCTCAAACCCATGCTTCTTCCCCCGTTTGAATGTCTGATCCGGTTGACATATCGATTGATCACCGCATCATTGCCTGCGACGCGCGAAGCCTCCTCAAGCTTGATCGGGCTTATAGATGGGATCTAAAGACTTTGCAAGAAGGACAATATCATGCTGCCGAAGGGGGTGATCGCCGATACGGTCGAGAGGTTCGGCAGGTCAATCGTCGAAGGTGACTGGCAGCCGGGGGAGCATTTGCCGCCGGAACCGGAACTCGCCGCCCGCTTCGGCGTCGGGAGAAACGCCCTGCGAGAGGCAGTCAAAGTCCTCGCGGGCAAGGGCCTGATCAGGACCGCGCGCCGTTACGGATCGCGCGTCGCCACGACCGAGGACTGGAACGGCCTGGATGTCGACATCATCCGCTGGAGGCTCAAAGACCGGAAATCGCATGCATCCTTCCGGCGCGAAGTCGCGCAACTGCGCGAAATGATCGAGCCCGGCGCAGCCGCAATGGCAGCTCGAAACGCGACCATCGAGGAACGGCAGACGATCCTGTCAATGGCCAGATCGATGCAGGATTTGCCGTCCATTGCGGCAATCGAGCAGGATATAGCTTTTCACCTTGCGATCTTGCGGGCCAGTCACAACAGCTTGCTGCAGGGGATCGGGCGCTCGCTCGAAATCATGCTGCGGACGCTTTTTACCGCGGACCTTGCACTCGACGAGCACGATTTGATCTACGATCCAAACCCGACGATCCATCTCGCGCTCGCCAACGCGATCCTTGGCGGCTTCGCCGAAGAGGCGCGGCATATCGCGATGGCGATGATCGCACGCGGCTCCGAGGGCGCCGATCGTCTGGAGCGTGCGAGCAACAACGGAAGGACCTTATCTTTGGATCCCTCCCTCAGATCATGAGGGAAGTCGCTCGGATTGCTCAAACCGTGGATCGGCATCGCGACCACTCGCCCAGAATCTTCTAGATGGGATTTATAGTTTGGATTGAAGCGAGAGCCGGCGGATCGCGGCAGGCGCTCTCGGCGCCGCCGTGATTGCTGCCGGCAGATGATGCTGCGCATTTATCTGCCGCCCGAGAGCAGGCAAGGACCGTCCCTGGAAAGGCAACCCCCGCGCCCTGCGAGGATTGCCTGATCATCAAACCAAGGAACAAGCTTTAGCAAGAGAGAAGGCTCAGGCAGCCTTGGCAATATCGTCGCTATGGCGGATTTCCGTGCCCAGCACCTTGAGGCATTCGCGGATGAATGCCGCAAGTGCAGTCCATCCCTTCGCCGAAACCATGGTGCCATCGACATAGGCTTCTGTCGGCGACAGATCGATATAGGTACCCCCTGCAAGCGTGACTTCCGGCTCGCAAGCCCCCAAGGCACCCACCTTCTTGCCGCGAACCACGCCGTCGACGGCAATCAGAATCTGGACGCCGTGGCAAATCGTAAAGATCGGCTTCTGCTTCTCGTGGAAATGGCGCACGATTGCCTGGACGCGTTTATCGGTCCGGATGTATTCGGGGCCGCGACCGCCTGCGCAATAGACTGCATGATACTGGTCGAGCTGCGCCTCGGCCTCCGAGAAGGTCTTATTGATTGTGAAGAAGTGCCCGAGCTTCTCCGTATAGGTCTGATCGCCTTCGAAATCGTGGAGCGAGGTTTTGATCAGGTCGCCAGCCTTCTTGTCGGGGCAGATCACGTGGACCGTATGGCCGACCGCCTCCATCGCCTGCTGATAGACGTAGATTTCATATTCCTCGGTGAACTCACCGGTCAGCATCAGTATCTTCTTACCAGGCATGATTTGCTCCTCTTCTTCATGCAATGGGGCGGCGGCTGCGGCCGCCCCGGTTTCAGGTATTGTCAGAACGGAGAGTCGGGGAAGTAATATTCCTTGGCGTTCTCCTGCGTGATCAGCGGCGCATCCAGCTTGACAGTGCCTCGCACCGGCGCCTGGCCGACAATATTGGCAACGGTCATGTAGATGGCGGTCTTGATCATCGATGGCGGATAGGGTGTTTCGACCGGCGTCATCTGATCGCCGTCGATGACCTTCTTGACGATGTCCTTCATGCCATTGCCGCCGAGGGCGAGCTTGATGTCCTTGCGGCCCGATTCCTTGACGGCCTCGAGCACACCAAGAAGCATATCGTCGTCATTTGCCCAGACGGCGTCGATCTGCGGGTATTTTGCGAGATAGTCCTGCATCAGCTTGAAGGCGTCGTCACTGTTCCAGTTCGCGTACTGGATGTCCAGAACCTTGAGATCGGTTCCCTTGATGGCGTCCTGGAAGCCCTGGATGCGTTCATCGTCGATGACGGTCGGGATACCGCGCAAGACGACGAGGTTGCCTTTGCCGCCCAGCTTGTCGATCATGAACTTCGCCGTATTGCGGCCGACCGCGATGTTGTCGCCGGCAAGATAGAGGTCCTGGATGGACTGGTCGTTCAGGCCACGGTCCACGACGGTGATGAAGGTGCCTGCATCCTTGACCGCCTTGACCGGCGTCGTCAGTTCTTCCGACGTATAGGGCAGGATGACCAGCGCATCGAGCTTGCGTCCTGCGGAGAGATCTTCAAGCGCGCTCACCTGCGCCGTTGCCGAGGGCGAGGTCTTCACGACGACCTCGACATTCGGAAAGGCGGCATTGATTTCCTTGGCGGCGGCCTGCGCGTGATAGACGATGCCCGCCGTCCAGCCATGGTCGGCTGCCGGGATCGACACTGCGACGACCTTTTTGTCTGCCGAAAGGGCCTGGCTGGCAAGCAGCACCGTACTGACGGCCAAGGCCGCAATCCATTTTTTAGACATTCATTCCTCCCAGAATCGGACCACAAACATCAATCCGCGCGGTCCGGACGCGGTTACTTCGAGAACCTCTGTATGAGCATGGCGATAATGATGATGACGCCTTGAACGCCGGCGACGAGATATTCGGACACGAAATCCGAGAGCACCATGAGGTTGGCAATGAGTTCGAGGATGACCGCGCCGGCGACCGTGCCCCAGACATGGCCCTTGCCACCCCGCAGGGCGGTTCCGCCGATGACGACTGCAGTGATGACCTGCAATTCCCACAGCACGCCGGTGGTCGGCGTTGCCGCACCCAGGCGCGGCACGTAGCAGATCGCGGCGATCGCAACACAAGCGCCCTGGATCGCATAGGCGATCGTGCGCGTCTTGATGATAGAAATGCCTGAATAGCGAGCAACGTCCTCGTTCGCACCAACGGCGGCGCATTTCCGGCCATATTTCATCTTGTAGAGGATGAAGGATGCGATGGCGGCGACGGCAATCGAGATGAGGATCGGAAAGGGAATACCGCCAAGGGTCCCGAAATAGACGGGCCGATAGGCGTCACGGAGGCTGCGATCGATCGGGATCGTTCCGCCGTCCGACATATAGGTAATGAGGGCCCGGAAGATCCCCATGGTGCCGAGCGTTGCGATGAAGGGCTCGATCTTTCCGACCGTAACGATGACCCCGTTCATCAGCCCGCAGATGAGCCCGACGACGAGCGCGACCGCCATGCCGGCGGGAATTGCCAGGACACCCCAGTCGGGAGCCATCCTATTCATGAACATGATGGTTATGCCGGTGATGAATGCGGCCATCGAACCGACGGAGAGATCCAGCCCGCCTGACGAGATGACGAAGGTGGCGCCGACCGCGATGATGGCAATGAAAGCGCTTCGGGTGATCACATTGCCGAGATTGGTCGCAGAGAGAAAATCCGAGTTGATCGAAAAACCGATCACCAGCAGCGCCAGAAGCGCAAGGAACGGACCGACATCCGACCAGCCGATGTTCCATTCTCGCTCCGGCCGAACCGGTGTCGAACCCGTAATCACAGTCATTGCCTTCCTCCCTGCTTCGCCACAAGCGTCGTTTCGCTGGTGGCAAGAAGCGCAATCTCATGTTCCGTCATTCTGTCGCCCGTCACCTCTCCTGTGATGCGCCCCTCCCGCATCACAAGAATCCGGTCGCAGATCCCGATCAGTTCCTGCATCTCGGACGAGATGACGATGCAAGTCCTGCCCTCTGCGACGAGGCGCTCGATGAAGGCATAGATCTGGGCCTTATTGGCGATGTCGATCCCGCGCGTCGGCTCGTCGATGACCACGACCGAAGGGTCGGTGAGAAGCACCTTGGCAAGCAGAAGCTTCTGCTGGTTGCCGCCGGAAAGTTGGCCCGCCTTGACCGCGTAACTTTTCAGGCGGATGTCGTAGGCCTTGATGGCCTCGACAAGCGCGCCCTGCTCGCGGCGGCGGTGCATCAGAAGGCCGGGATGAAACCTGCTGAGGGCGGACAGCGTGAGGTTCGGCGCGAGCCGCTCTTGCAGCAGCAGCCCCTTGCCCTTGCGGTCTTCAGTCAGATAACCGATGCCGGCATCCATCGCCGCCCGGGGGCGCCTGATGTCGATCGTCCTGCCCTGCAATTTTACGGTTCCCGTGGCGGGACGCAGGCCCATGATGCCCTCGAACACTTCGGTGCGGCCAGCACCAATCATGCCAGCAAATCCGAGGACTTCGCCTTTGTGGGCTGTAAACGAGATTTCGCTTGCAAAGCCAGGAACGCTGAGGTCCCGGACTTCAAGCATCGCCTGTAAAGCCGGCTTTACGGTCTTCTCGGGATAAAGTGCGGCGAGATCGCGCCCGACCATCAGCCGCGCCATGTCCATCTGCGTCAGGCTATGGCCGGGATATGTGCCGACCATCTTGCCGTCTCTGAGCACCGTCACCTTGTCGGCAAGCCGTTGGACCTCATCCAGGCGATGACTGATGTAGAGCACGGCAGCACCCTGCTCCTTCAGCTGCAGGATGATTGCAAGCAGCCGCTCGACCTCCTCACCCGTCAGGACCGCGGTCGGCTCGTCGAAAATGACAAGCTTGTAGTCGTCGAGGAGTGCGCGCGCGATCTGCACGAGCTGGCGATCCGCAAGCGAGATGTCGCGCACCAGAGCATTCGGCGACACGTGGCAGCCAAGGTCGTGAAGCTTTTCGACGGCCAGACGCCGCATCGTCCGATCATCGACCAAGCCATGGCGCATCAGTTCCCGGCCGAGGAAGAGATTTTCGGCAACGGTCAGGGCGTCGGCAAGCAGAATCTCCTGGTGCACCAGAACGATACCCGCTTCCTGGGCCTGCTCAGGCTTCGAGAAACCGACCTTGCGTCCGTCCATCGACAGCGTTCCGGCAGTGGGTTCGGCATAACCGGAGAGGAGCCGCATGAATGTCGACTTGCCGGCGCCATTCTCGCCGATGATGGCATGGATCTCGCCGGGCAGGATATCGAGCGTGACCTCCGAGAGTACGGTGACGGATCCGTATTGCTTCGACATGCCCTCTGCACGAAGGACCGGATGAGAGGCGAGGTCTTCTGTCTCGGCCACCACGCTCCTCCCTCTCCTCTCGATGGTCATGACGTTCGACATTACCCGCCTCTTAATCGAAGGCCGGCACGAGCCGGTCCCGTGAATGTTCGAGATGGGTTCTCATTGCCTTTTCGGCGGCCGATGGGTCGCCTGCAGCGAAGGCGGCGAGAAGTGCCTCGTGCTCGTCCAACGCCTCTTCGGTGACGCGGGAATGGAACATCAGTCGAAAGATGTGAAAATGCGTGTGCTGGTGGCTAAGGGTTTGGCGGATGAGCTCGTTGCCGGCAAATTCCATGATCCTGTCATGGAAAAGGGCATCTTGCCGCGCGAAGGTCGAATAGCGCAGCCGTTCATCGCCTCCTTCCCGGCGCCCCATGACACCGGCCGCCTCCCTCAGGATGGCGAGCTTTTCATCGTCCATCGCCCTTGCCGCCCTTGCCGCACCATCAGGCTCGAGAAGCAACCGCAAATGGTAAAGCTCGTCGAAGCGCCGATGAGTGATCTGCGGGGCCGCGCTGTAACCGATGAGATGCGTCTTGACGACAAGTCCCTCTCCTTCGAGGCGGCCGAGCGCTTCGCGGATCGGGGTCTGGGAGACGTTGAACTCCTTGACGAGATTATCGACGGTGATGCGCGCGCCCGGAGCGATCTTCAAGGACATTAACTGCGCAAAAATCACCTCGTAGACGCTGTCCGCGAGACTGTTGCTACGCTGGATGAAACCACTCGGATCAGGCGTGGCATTGAGCATCATCGTATTCCGGCCCTGTATTTCTTTTGCCTCTTGACAGGAACAATCGCTAACACGATGCTCGGCGATATGCAATCCCATATCCTATAGGATTTTATATCGGAGGTTTCATGAGGGTCATTTGGATGGGCGCGAAAGAAATCGCACGCCAATTTTGCGACACTTCCTCACGGTCTTTCTTCATCCCACAACTGGTGAAAGGACCAGCACAATGACCCTCTTCGCCGCCATCAGGCTCCCGAAAGAAATCCTGTTCGGCAAAGGCCAACGTTTTGCGCTGCCGGCGGTCGCCAGCAGGCTTGGTCGAAGGGCGCTGATCTGCACGGATGAGCGCCTCGCAGGAACGTCCATATTCGCCGAACTCGTTGCCGCGTTGAACGCGGCATCGATCGAGACATTGGTCTACGACCGGGTCCTGCCGGATGTCCCGCGCGACACTGTTGCCTCATGCGTCGAAGAGGCGCGGAGCTTCGCGCCCGACATGGTGATCGGGATAGGCGGAGGAAGTTGCCTCGACATGACAAAATGCGCCGCCCTTCTGCTGAGCCACGGCGGAAGCCTCGCCGACTATTACGGTGAGTTCAAGGTTCCCGGTCCGACAATCCCGATCATCGCTGTCCCGACTACGGCGGGGACCGGCTCCGAGGTGACGCCGGTTGCCGTCATCTCCGACCCGGACCGGACGTTGAAGGTCGGCATATCGAGCCCATATCTCATCGCCGCAGCGGCCATCTGCGATCCTGAGCTGACGATGTCCTGCCCGCCGGGCCTGACCGCTGTCGCAGGCGCAGACGCACTGACCCATGCAATCGAGGCATTCACGGCCGCCCGACGCGGCACCGACCCGTCGCTGCCACAGAACCACGTCTTCATTGGTAAGAGCGCAATTACCGATCATTTCGCACTTCTCGCCATCAAGCTCTTGGGACGCAGCCTGGAAACGGCTTGCAAGGAGGGATCGAACGAAGATGCGCGCGCTGACGTCATGATGGGTGCGCTGGCCGCCGGCTGTGCATTCGGCACGGCAGGCACTGCCGCAGCGCACGCCATCCAGTATCCCGCAGGCGCATTGACCCATACGGCCCATGGGCTCGGCGTCGCAACGATGATGCCCTATGTCATGAACTACAACCGCTCCGCCTCGATGACCGAAATGGCTGAGATCGGGCAAGCGCTGGGTCTGGATTCAACCGGCAAGACGACGCAGGAGATGGCGGAGGCGGCCATTGAGGAGATCCGCAGGCTCTTTCAGGCCATCGGCATCACGCCGACGCTCGCCGATCTCGGGCTTTCCGCCGACAAGCTCGACTGGACTGCCGAACAGGCGCTCAGCATCGACAGATTGATCAAGAACAACCCGAGGCCCTTCGACATCGACGCCATGAAGCGTCTCGTTCGTGCAGCCTATGACGGCGATCTTGCCGCCTCAGCCCTCTAAACATTCGAGGAACAAAATGACCATTGCCCAGCAAGTGCCACAGGCCGACCGCCACCTGCCAGACATCGAGGCTGCAGCCCGCGGTCTCTATATCGATGGGAGCTGGCGGCAGCCAAAAAGCGGGCGCAAGATCGATGTGATCGACCCCTCGACCGGGGCACTTCTTGCTGCTGTAGCGGACGCGACCGTCGAGGATGCACAGGCAAGCGTCGAGGCCGCAGCCCAGGCTGCGCCTGCCTGGCGGTCGACACCGCCACGCAAGCGCTCGGAGATTTTGCGACGCTGTTTCGAGCTGATGATCGAGCGTTCCGAAATGCTTGCTACCCTGATCTCTCTCGAGAACGGCAAGGCGCTGCGCGACGCCCGCGGCGAGGTCGCCTATGCCGCCGAGTTCTTTCGCTGGAACGCCGAAGAGGCCGTCCGCATAACGGGAGAATTCGGCGTCGCCCCGTCGGGAGCAAATCGGATCATTGTCGACTACCAGCCGATCGGCATCTGCCTGCTGATCACGCCCTGGAACTTCCCGGCTGCGATGGCAACGCGAAAGATCGCCCCCGCCCTCGCCGCTGGCTGTACCGTCATCCTGAAGCCGGCAAGCGAGACGCCGCTGACGGCCTACGCACTGGCCTCGATCTACGAGGAGGCCGGCGTACCACCAGGCGTCGTCAACGTTCTGACGACAAGCGCCCCTGCCCCATTCAGTGCCGCCATTCTGGCGGATCCACGTGTCAGAAAACTATCGTTCACCGGCTCGACAGGCGTCGGTCGCCTGCTTCTCGCAGAAGCGGCCAAGCATGTCGTCTCATGTTCCATGGAGCTCGGCGGCAACGCTCCGTTCATCGTTTTTGATGACGCCGATCTGGAGGCAGCGCTCGACGGCGCGATGGTTGCCAAGATGCGCAATGCCGGCGAGGCCTGCACCGCCGCAAACCGCCTCTACGTCCAGTCCGGAATCTACGCGGCCTTCGCTGAAGGGTTGACCAAAAGAATGGCAGCTCTGACCGTTGGTCCGGGCGTCGACACCCTGACCGAATGCGGGCCGATGATCACGCCAAAGGCTGTGGAGAAGATTGATCGCCTGGTCGGTGACGCAAAGGAAAAGGGCGCGCGCGCCATGTGTGGCGGCGAGGTCTCTGCTGGGCCGGGTTACTTTTACCCGCCGACAGTTCTTGTCGACATGCCTGATGGCGTAGAGATGGCGCATGAGGAAATCTTCGGACCGGTCGCACCTCTTTACAGGTTCGAGACCGAGGACGAGGTGATAGGACGTGCCAACGACACCGAATACGGCCTTGCCGCTTACGTCTTCACGCGCGACATTACGCGGGGACTGCGCGTTTCCTCCGCTTTGGAAGCGGGTATGATCGCGCTCAACCGGGGTCTGGTTTCCGATCCGGCGGCGCCCTTTGGCGGCGTCAAGCAGAGTGGTCTCGGTCGTGAGGGCGGACAGCATCACGGCATCGCCGAATTCATGGAAGCCAAATATATCGCAACGAGCTTCTGACACGTCAGAGGAGAAATCATTGGAAACCGATCCGTTCCGCATACGGGGACACGTGCCGGAATTCGACGCCATCGTGTCGGAGATCAAGGCAAGGAGTGCTTCTACCCGCGCAAGGCTCCGCATGAAAGAAATCTCCTACGGAGACGGTGCAAGCGAAACCCTGGACCTCTTCTACCCGGACGGTACACTCGAAGGGCGGCCGGTGCACATGTTCATCCACGGCGGCTACTGGCGGATGTTTTCCAAGCGCGACTACTCCTATGTCGCCGACACCATTACCGGCACAGGGGCAATCGCCGTTATTGTCGATTACGCCCTGATGCCGCATGTCCGGATGGACGTGCTTGTCGACCAAGTTCGACGGGCCAAGCAATGGGTGCTTAAACATATCGCGAGCCACGGCGGCGACGGATCGCGCTTTACGGTCAGCGGTCATTCCGCCGGTGCGCATCTTGCCAGCTTCCTGTTTCATCGACAGGAGGCTTTCTCAGGCGTGTCGGCCGCTCTCCTGCTTGGCGGCCTTTACGACTTGAAGCCCCTGCAGTCATCGTTTCTGCGCTCAGAGATAGCCATCACCGATAGAGAGGTTGCCGACTTTTCGCCGATGCTGCACTCCTTTGACCAGGGCTGTCACGCCATCATCGCGGTCGGCGCTGAAGAAACGCCGCCGTTTCATCAACAGGCGGACACCTTCTCATTGCGCTTGCAACAACAAGGACTGTCGGTCACCAGCGAAAGCCTCGAAGGCTCCAATCACATGAGCAGCGTTCGCGATCTTGGCCTGCCGGAAACGGCTATCGGTCGAATCCTCAGTGAAATGATTGCATCTGTCGGGTGATGTCGAAAGGTCGATCTTCAACTGAAATCGACCTTCTTGCTCGGCGTTTGCGATTGGCTTAGGCAAAAGGCCGCCGAGATAATTCTCTTGCGCCTGCCGTCTCGGCTGATAAAAGCCGGCCTTCCAACTGAAAACAGCGACTGAATGACAGAACACGCCATTACCTGGAGCATTGCCGGCTTGACCGCCATGGGTGTGGTCATTCGCCCATTCCGATGGCCGGAAGCGGTATGGGCCATGTTTGGCGCCTTGCTGCTCTTTGCCTTTCGCCTGATTGGATCAGAGGATGTCATCACGGGCGTCTTAAAAGGCGGCGACGTATATCTCTTTCTGATCGGGATGATGCTTTTATCGGAACTCGCCCGCCGGGAAGGCCTGTTCGACTGGATTGCAGCGATCGCCACAACGCACTCTCGTGGCTCCTCCCGACGCCTGTTCGTGCTTGTCTATCTGGTCGGCGTTGTCGTGACGGTCTTTCTCTCAAATGATGCGACGGCCGTCGTCCTCACCCCAGCCGTCTTTGCGGCCTGCCGGGCTGCCCGCGTCCGGGACCCGATGCCCTATCTCCTGATCTGCGCCTTCATCGCCAATGCCGCAAGCTTTGTCCTTCCCATCTCCAATCCCGCCAATCTGGTGATCTTCGCGGGTGGCGAGATGCCGCCGCTGGCGCGCTGGATGTCGACGTTCATGCTTCCATCGATCGTTTCGATCGTGGTTACATTCGTCTGTCTTTACTGGACTCAGCGCCGGGCTCTTGCCCAGGACAGCGTTGCCGAAAATGTACCGCGGCCGATCCTTTCCGCGAGCGCTCGGCTAGCCGGATGGGGAATTGTCCTGACGGCCGTCATTCTTATCGTGGCATCGGCGATGCATATTGATTTGGGTATGCTGACTTTTATCGCCGGCACGATTACCACCGCGCTCGTCCTGGCGCTGACCCGGCAAAGCCCGATCGAGACCTTCAAGGGGGTAAGCTGGAGCGTCCTGCCTTTGGTCGCAGGCCTGTTCGTCGTCGTGGAAGCGCTGGATCGCACTGGTCTCACGACCATGCTCTCCAACCAGTTGGCCCTGCTCGCGGCAGCATCGGAAACACAGGCGGCCGGCATCGCAGGCATGGTTGTCGCGCTTGTCTGCAACCTCGTCAACAATCTCCCGGCAGGCTTGGTTGCGGGAAGCGCGGTGCAGGCGGCGCATGTCTCAGACAAAATTGCCGGAGCGGTGCTGATCGCAGTCGATCTCGGCCCTAACCTTTCCGTCACGGGATCCCTGGCAACAATATTGTGGTTGACTGTCCTTCGCCGCGAGGGACTGCACGTCAGCGCGTGGCAGTTTCTGAAGCTCGGAACTGTCGTCATGTTTCCGGCACTGATTTTGTCTTTGCTGTCTCTCGTTCTTTTCTGAGACTTCCAACCGGCAACGTCTCGCGAAGTAGGCGGGACAATCCAAAACTGTCCATCAATGATGCCGTTCGCCTCCATGCTGCGACGCGACAAGAAGCCAATCGACGTCAGCACTATAGCCTCATCTGCGTCTCTGCATCGAAGAGACTGACGCTCGATGGGTCCACAGCAAAGGCAACAGGCTCTCCCCTTTTCCCAGCAAAACGTGGTTCCACCCGGGCGATAACGGTTTGGCGGCCGATGACAGTCGTCAGGATCGTATCTGGTCCCGTCGGCTCGACCACGTCGATGATCCCATTGAAGGCGCCATGTCCTCGCACAATCTTGAACTCCTCCGGACGAACACCGAGAATGAGGTCTCGCTCGGTCAATCCACCGTTGCCGGATCCAAGTTCCAGCGCTACGCCTTCCGCCCTGAACTGCCAGCCACCCTCGCTTCCGACCACGCGCCCGTGGAGGAAATTCATGGCCGGTGAGCCGATGAAGCCGGCGACGAACATGTTGGCGGGGCGCTCGTAGACGGTTCGCGGATCGGCCAGCTGTTGAAGGTGGCCGCCTTTCATGACCGCCACTTTGGTGGCGAGTGTCATGGCTTCGATCTGGTCGTGTGTCACGTAGACGATGCTGGTCCCGAGCCGCTCGTGGAGCCTCTTGATCTCGGTGCGCATCTCCACCCTGAGCTTGGCATCAAGATTGGAAAGCGGCTCGTCGAACAGAAACAGATCCGGATTCCGGACGATTGCGCGGCCCATTGCCACGCGCTGGCGCTGCCCGCCGGACAGATTTGCCGGTTTGCGATCGAGGAGATGCGTGACCTGCAGCA
Source organism: Rhizobium sp. 01T437 (assembly GCF_056398505.1). Lineage (NCBI taxonomy): Bacteria > Pseudomonadati > Pseudomonadota > Alphaproteobacteria > Hyphomicrobiales > Rhizobiaceae > Rhizobium > Rhizobium sp. 01T437. Next base: position 230,201 of record NZ_JBFTPM010000010.1, on the reverse strand, counting down.
TGTCGGCCGCTTGCGCCACGGCTTCGCGCCGCTGATCCGCAGGCACACCGCGCATCTCCAGACCAAAACCGATGTTACGCTCGACCGACATCGTCGGGTAGAGCGCGTAGGACTGGAAGACCATCGCGATGTTGCGGTCTTTCGGCGGCAGAGCCGATACCGAGCGACCGCCGATGGCGATATCGCCGCTGGAGGAATCGTCGAGCCCAGCGATGATGTTGAGCAAGGTCGACTTGCCGCAGCCGGATGGTCCGAGCAGAACAAGGAAACCGCCGTCCTCCAGCTCGACGTCTATCCCGTGAAGAACTTCAAGCGCCCCGTAGGACTTTCGGATGTTTTTGAGTGAGAGCGTTGCCATTCGATATTGTCCCCTTCAACCCTTGATCGCACCGGCAGTGAGCCCCTGGACCATCGCCCGTTGGACGATTGCGAAAAGAAGCATGACGGGCAGAATGCTGAGGATGCCTCCGGCGGCCAGAACGCCCCAGGGAAGCTGGAATTCACCGACCATCAGCTGGAGCCCGACGGGCCACGTGCGTGACCCCTGCCCGGTGGTCAACATGAGCGCGAAAATGAACTCGTTCCAGGCGGCGATGGCGATGAAGACGGAACTGGCGAGGAGACCATTCCGCGCTAGCGGCAAGACGATGCGGACCATGGCGCCGAGACGCGTCGACCCGTCGATGCGCGCAGCGCTTTCCAGCTCCTTGGGCGCGGCGTCCAGGAAGCCCTTGAGCATCCACACGAAAAGCGGCAGCAGGAAGCTGGTATAGGCAAGCGCGAGGCCAAACCGGCTGTCCACCAGGCCCACGGTTTTCATCATCACATAGAGCGGGATGATCATCATCACGGCGGGGAACATGCGGATCAGCAAGTAGCCCAGCATGAGGCTGTTGCGGCCGCGGAATGTCATCCGTGCAAACGCATAAGCGGCCAGCGTGCCGGCAACGACGCAGATAGCGACGGTGACGATGGTTACGATCAGACTATTGGTGATCAATACCGGAAAATTGGACTGCGTCCAGATCGCCACATAGTTCTGAAATGTCACGTGCTGGGGAATATACTGCATCTGCGAGGTGACGATGTCGGTCTCTGCCTTCAGCGAGGTCAGGAACATCCAGAGGATCGGCCCAAGGCAGAAGGCCCCGAGCGCACACAGGACGATGTAGGTGAGAACATCGGCTGCCAAACGCCTGCTGTGTTTGGTTCGAAACATGGATCATTCTTTCGTTATGCGCGACAGGCGGATGTAGATCGTCGCAAAGATCATCAGGATCAGGAACATCACGACCGACAGAGCGCCGGCATAGCCAAAATTGAAATCCCGATGGGCGGTCTGAAAGGCATAGAGTGACAGCACTTGCGTCGCGTTTCCGGGGCCGCCGCCGGTCAGGACCAGCAGAAGATCAGGAGAATTGACAAGGCTGATGACACGCAGGATGACTGCAGCGGCAATCACCGTTTTCAGCATCGGAACCGTGATCAACCTGAATTTCGTAAAGGATCCGGCGCCGTCTACCGCAGCCGCCTTGTAAAGGTCCTCGGGAATCCCCTTAAGACCAGCGAGAAACAGCAAAGCAAAGAACGGAAACCCGTGCCAGGCTTCGACGAGGATCGTGGCCGCAAGCGCGGTACTCGGGTCGGCAAACCATGCCTTGTAGGCACTGAGCACGCCTATCCGGACGAGGATGTCATTGATGACGCCAAGCCGCGGGTCGAGAAGCAGGGCCCACATGTGTCCGGCCACGACATTCGGAAGGAAATAGGGCAGCAGGATCAAAACGCCGAAGATCTTCGTCCCCGGCAGATTTCGGTTCAGTGCAACGGCCGCGATGAAGCCGAGCGTCATCTCGATGGCGATCGCCGCCATCACCCATATCGCAGTGTTCTTCAACGAGATCCAGAACACGCGATCGGACATCATCGCCACGTAGTGCTTCATCCCCACCCAGCCGTTGAGGCCGGGCCGGGTGAGGCGCATTTCCCGCGCACTGATGACGAAGCCATAAATCGTCGGATAGGCGACGACGAGGAGTAGCAGAAGGAGGCTCGGCAACAGGAGAAGGTAGACCCAGGAGCGTGTTTCCGAGAGTTCACCAAGGCGGCGAAACGGTTGGCGGCGTGAGGCTGATGTCATTGGATGTCGGCGATGCGCCGTCCTTGATTAAGGCGCGTGCCCCTTGCGGGACATCGCGCCTGAACGAGGTTAGCGAAGGGCGGCTTCGAGGCCTTCGATGATACGGTCCACGGCCTGTTCAGGCGTCAACTGACCAGTAAGGACTGCCTGGAAGGTCGGATTGACGACGTTCTCCGACCAGCCGGCGGCGCCGACGAAACTGTTGGGCAAGCGGCCGAACTCCAGCGTCTGCGTTGCCGCGTTGTAGATCGGGTTGCCCGTAATGCGCTCGTCCTTCAATGCTGCCGTGGAAGCCGGGAAATATCCCGTTGCCTCGAGAAGCGCGATGGCCGCATCGGTCTCGCCCCAGAAGCTGATCCATTTCCACGCGGCTTCGACATTGTCTTCCTTGAAGATCCCGTTGCCTGCGTAGGCGACGCGGGCGATATGCGCCTTCGGACCCGCAGGCATTGGTGCAGTGGAAAACTGCTCGCCTTGTTTGAGCGCTGCCGAGATCTCGATGAGCGAGCCGGTATGGTGCCAGACCATCGCCGTCTGACCGGTCCTGAAGCCCTCCATGATCTGCCGGTAGCTATCGTTCGGTGCGCTCGGCGGAACCACTTTCTCCTTGCGGAAGAGGTCGGCGTAGAAGGTGATCGCCTCGACGGCGGCCGGCTTGTCGATGGCAACCTGGCCATCCTTGACGAGCGGCGAGCCGAACGCTTCCATCACGTCGATGACGTATTTGAAAGCCCCGGCGCCGCCGCGCATCCCGAATGCATAGCGGTTCTTGGAAGGATCTGTCAGCTTTCGGCAAGCGACCAGGAATTCCTCGAAGGTCTTGGGGGGAGCGGAAAGCCCAGCTTCCTCGAAATAGTCCTTTCTGTAGTACATCCAATCGACGAAGGCGTAGGCTGGAACTGCGTAGATGGCACCATCCTGCGACATTCCTGTCCAGCGGTTGTCGGGCAGGTTCGCCTTGCCGGCCCAATTGTTGACGCGCGCGCTGATGTCAACCAACGCTCCCATCGCCGTCAGGTCAGCAAAACGCTCGGCGATCACCATGCCGGTGTCGGGGCGCCCTCCGGCAACGACCGCCGACGAAACCTTCGCCATATATTCGGAGTTCGGGATGCCCTCCTGCGTCACCGTCACATCCAAATTTGCTGCTGCGAAAAGCTGGATGATCTTTGCGAGTCCGGCCATCTCCGACTGGCTGGCGAAATGGTGCCAGTAGTTGATGGCGGTGGCGGCGTTGGCGCTGCGAAGGCTGGCCGCCAGGCTCAGAGCTGCCGAGGCTATCAGGAATTCACGCTTGCTTAGTTGCACTACCATCTCCTCCCGAGATATCAGACCACCAATCTGATCGATCAGACGGCAATATCATCGTTTTGGAGATCCCGCAACACACTCGCAAGAGGACAGCGAATATGGAAACGCTCAGACGAGACCGAGATTGCGTTGTACGGCAGCTTGGAAGTGCGCGATCAGGGCCTTTTCGGCAGCATCCGCGTCCCTCGTGCTACATGCTTCGAGGATATCGAGGTGCTCCTTCAACGTGCGCACAAGGATCGGCGTCGTGACCTTTCGCTCCAGCCGCAGAAGACGCAGATAGTTGTGCATGCGCCTGTAAGCACTGTCGATCAGCGGATTGCGCAGGGCCTTGATGATCTCGCCGTGCAACTCCAGCTCGAGCGCGTCCGTCTCCAGAAGCTGCTCCGGCCCTATGCCGTTGCGTTCAAGCTGGCGAATAAGCCTGGAATGCCTGACTTCCAGGGCATTCATCAGGTGCTCATCGCCCTCCTCGGCAAACACCCGAATAGCCGCGCGCTCGACGATCGAGCGGAACTGATAGGTGGAGCGCGTCAGCTCCATGCCCGGCCGGACGAACTGGATGCCCGAGCGAGGATGGATGGTCAGAATGCCCTCCGCTTCCAGCACCCGCAGCGCGTCGCGCAAGGGTGCCACGGGAACATCAACGATTGCCGACAGCTCGTTCTGCGAGATGAAGGCACCCACAGGCACCTTCCGTTCGAACAGGCTTTCCAGGATGCGCTCATAGGCTATGTCGCTGAGGCGCATTGCTGCGGCATCCCCGATCGCAGACTTCGCGACATGCGGCTCTTGCAGTTTCTTCATAGGTCCGATATCACCTTTCTGATCGATCAGATCAACGTTTTAAACGATCAGTGAGCGCTACGATGTCTCTCTCCCACTTCCGTATAACCCGATTTCAGTTTGCCCGCGACCGCGTAATCGGCGACAGTCAGGTTCGCGCCGACGAGACCAACGTCGCAGCACTCGAACTGATCTCGGACACAGGCGAGGTGGGGCTCGGATTCATCCAGACCCTTTTTTATCCTCTGCCGGATCAGGCGGAGATCGAGGCCGTTTTTGAGAGTGAGGTCTGGCCGACGATCAAGGGAGAAAAGGCGATCGGACTGGTTCATCGCGTGAACAGGCCGCGCGGCGGCAACCAGCGCGCCTATTCCCTGCCGTTCCACGAAGCGCTGCAGGTGGCTCTCTGGGATCTCGCCGCCAAGCAGGCGGGCATGCCCTTGCACCATCTTCTCGGAAGCCGACGCAACCGCGTCCGCGCCTATGCGAGCGGCCTTGATTTCCACCTGAGCGACGACGCCTTCAGCGCGCTGTTTGCGCATGCTGCAAGCGTCGGCTACACGGCCTTCAAGATTAAGGCCGGCCATCCTGATTTTGCCCGCGACCTTCGCCGTCTCGAACTCTTGAAGAAGGTCGTGCCGGAGGGATCGCAGATTATGATCGATCCGAACGAAGCCTGGAATTCCAAGGAAGCCCTGGTCAAGCTCACGGCAATACGCGATGCAGGACACGATCTCCTCTGGGTGGAGGATCCCATTCTGCGCCACGATTTCGAGGGTTTGCAAACCCTGCGTCACGCCGTCAACTGGACGCAGATCAATAGCGGGGAATATCTCGACCTGTCCGGCAAGAGGATCCTGCTCGACCATCACGGCACCGACATTCTGAACGTTCACGGCCAGGTGACGGACGTTATGCGGATCGGCTGGCTGGCCGCCGAACTGGGCGTCCCGGTCAGCCTCGGTAATACGTTCCTGGAGATCGGCGTGCACATGGCTGTCGCCCTGCCGGAGGTCGAATGGCTGGAATATTCCTTCCAGAACTTTGACCACCTGGTCGAGACACCGATCGAGATCCGCGGCGGCTTCGCCTACGCACCAGACCGCTTGGGTCATGGCCTGGTGCTTTCCGAGGAAGCGCGGCGCGATTGGGCGCGGCCACACCGGCTGGAGCGGTCCAAGCTTGGCCCAGCACCGAAAAACAACCGCCTCCCCCTCCTTTCGTGAGGAGAGGTTCGCAAGGGGCGAACGGCGGCGACGAAGACGGGCAGGACATCAGCCAAAGCGTCGAGTTCCTGCCCCTTCCACCATCCCATAGCCGCCGTGCAGATCATGCAGGTGAACGTCGGCGACGACCGAATTTTCATCAGGTGGCAGCTCCGCGCAGGTCGCGGCGGGCGGTCTCGAACAGGTCCGGACGATCCAAGTTGATATAATTGACGCCGACAGCGGCGATCTCGCGGTGAACGGCCATGTCGTTGCCACCATAATAGACCATCACTTCGAGGCCAGCCTTGCGGCAGGCGGCAAGCAGGCCCGGGCGCCGCATCTGTTCAGGCGTAATCTCGATGATTGTGGCGTGATGGACGGCGCCTACCAGTGACGGCGACTTGGCGATGTTCAGTGTCGTCATCTTGCGGAATTCCGGCGCGATCAATTGCAAATCACGGCGCATTTCCTCGGAAAAGGAGAAGTAGAACGTGTCGCGCACCATGCCGAGATCGCGCACAAGCGCAACGACCTTGGCCGGATCGCAATATTTCAGTTCGATATAGACGCCCGCGCGACCCCGAAGATGTTCGAGATAGGCATCGAGACGTGGCACGATGGCACCTTCGAACCGCTTGTCGAACCAGGCTCCGGCGTCGAGCGCGTCGATTTCGCTGGCGGATGCATAGCCGAAGGGTCCGGTGCCGTTTGTGGTGCGGTCAAGGGTCTCGTCGTGAAACACATAAAGTACGCCATCGGCGCTCTCGCGTACGTCGAGTTCGATGTAGTCGGCACCCTGCTGCAGCGCGAGATCCGCCGCCGCAAAGGTATTTTCTGGCGCAAAGTGATTGGCACCGCGGTGGGAAACGATCCTGGTCATTGGGAAAAGTCCTGTCAGTATGTCGGCTCGAGATCTCTGGCCCGGATATCGGTCTGGTATGAAAGCTCGGCGTTGAGGCCGGCAATGCGGTTGCCGTCCGCATTAAAGACGAGGGTCAGACCGGATTTGCAGGTCAGCCCAACCCGGGCGCCGGGCGGATGCCGCACCGCCTCGCCATATTCGAGCGCGTGGATGATGCCGGCAGGCGTGTCAAGTGTGTAGAAGACCTCGCGGCCCATGGGCTCGACCACTATCACCTCACCCTTCAACGACGCATCTGTCGCTGCAACGAGGACGACATCTTCCGGGCGAAAACCGAGCGTGACCTCACCCGTGCAGGACAGGTTCAGCCCGATTGTGATTTCGCCAACCCGCAATTCGCGACCGCTCGCGGCACCTTGAAGCCGGTTCATCGGCGGTGTGCCGATGAACCCAGCGACAAAGAGGTTGTTCGGTCGGCGATAGAGATCATCGGGCGTGCCAATCTGCGCGATGACGCCATTGTTCATGCAGATGATCCTGTCCGCCATGGTGATCGCCTCGATCTGGTCGTGGGTCACGATCAGCGTTGTAATGCCCAGTCGTTTCTGGATGCTCTTCAGTTCCGCCCGCATGGCGATGCGCAAGGTGGCGTCGAGATTGGACAGCGGCTCGTCGAGCAACAGTATGTTGGGCTCTTTTACCAGCGCGCGGGCAAGGGCGACGCGTTGCTGCTGGCCACCAGACAACTGCGCGGGGCGACGATCCAGAAGCGTGCGGATCTGAACAAGGCTTGCGGCGTCCGCCACCCTCCGGTTGACCTCGTCTCGCGGCATGTTCTTGAAGCGCAGGGGAAAGGCGATGTTTTCGCGGACCGTCAGGTTCGGGTAAAGCGCATAGGACTGAAAGACGATGCCGACATTGCGGTCGCGCGCATCGATGCGATTGACATTGTGGCCATCGAAGGCGATCTGGCCGCCGGTCGGCGCGTAAAGCCCGGCCAACAGGAACAGCGTGGTCGATTTTCCGCAACCTGACGGCCCGAGGATGGCGACGAACTCGCCGTCCGCAATTGTCAGGTTCATCGGTTGCAGGACCTGGGTGTCGCCCCAGCTTTTCGTGACATTGTCGAGGGTGATCTTGGCCATCGGTGTTATCCTTTGATCCCGCCGAAGCTCATCTGGGTGATGTACTTCTGCGTGAAGATGTAGAGGATCAGCACAGGCAGGAGATAGATGATGCCGACGGCGGCGATCATACCGTAATCAGCCCCCATGTTGTCCTGTGCGACGAAGAAAAGGTAGAGGCTCATCGTCATCTGGCTCTTGTCGATGAGCAGGGTCTGGACGAATACATACTCCTCCCAGCCACGTAGGAACGTGAACGTGGCGACAGCGATCAGCCCGCCTCGAAGCTGCGGCAGCACCACCATGCGGAATGCCTGCGCGCGTGTCGCGCCATCGGTCACGGCACTCATTTCGATGTCCCAGGGGACGTTGTCGAAAAAGCCTTTGAGAACGAAGATGGCGAAGGGCAGTTCCAAGGCGCTCATCACCAGCACGACGCCGAAGAGATTGTTGAGAAGGCCCATGTAATGCAGTTGCACGAAGATCGCGACCGTCAGCGCCAGGGCCGGAAAGGCGTGCAGCAGGAGCAGCCCGCGCAGAAACGATTCCCGACCAGCAAAGGCGAAACGTGACAGCGCGTAGGCCGCCGGCGTCGCAACGAGTATGACGATCAGGGTTTGCGAGACGGCGAACAGCAAAGAACTACCGAGAGCCGCCCAGATCGACGGCATCAGGTCCATACGCGTTGTGCCGGTCCCGGCGATGTCGCGGTTCCACAGGAAGCGATAGTTGTCGAGCGTTAGGTACGGAGCAACGAACACGAACGCGAGAATGGCGACCACCACGCCAAGCGCCGTCCAAAGCATGGCCGGACTGCGCATCCGTGTGGACGATAGTGCAATCGCGATCGCGCCGAGATAGCCGACAACGGCAATCGCACTGCTGCGCCACAGGACCATCTGGCTGATGTTTGGGTCCGATGAGGTGAACGACTTTACCAGCAGCCATAGGTAAGGCAGCAGGATGGGAACCGAAACCACGGTCAGGAAGACGATGATGGTGGAGAGAAAACGAGCTCGGTTGGCAATGCCGCGGCGCTTCAGCCGGGACCAGTCAGCCGCAATGGTTGAAGCAGAATTGACGAGCGTCATCAGAGCACCTCGATTTTCGGATGAGCAAAGGTCGAGCGCATGTTGCTGATACGCCATTGGATGAAGGTCACGACGACGCCGATGACCATCAGGCCAAGCGCCAACGCCGCGCCGTAGGCGTAGGCGCCGCTCTCGAAGGCACGACGGTAGATGTAGAGCGCGTAGGGCGTTGAGTCATAGACGGGACCACCGCCGGTGATGAGCAGGATGTATTCGTAGGTCGTCATCAGCGACAGTGCCTGGTAGAGTGTGATGAAGCGGATCGGCGCCTCCAGTGCCGGTACCACGACATGACGCAGCACGCCCCACTCGCTCGCTCCGTCAACGCGGGCCGCATTGGCCAGATGCGACGGGATGGAGCGGATCGAGGAGGTCAGAATGACCATTGCGAAGGATGCGCCGACCACCCCATTTGCCAGGATCACCACGAACAACGGAAAGTCGTTGCGCAGGTTCATTGGCTGAAAGCCGAACGTACCCGCGACCTGGTTCAGAAGACCCGAAGACGTAGGGTCGACGATCCAGATCCAGAGAATGCCGTAAAGAACGGCCGGGCTCATGCGCGGTAGCAACCATAGTCCGCGAAAAAAGTTGCCGAGCCTGTCGGGTATCGCCGTCGAGGCGATTGCCAGCAGCGCACCGAGCCCGATGTTGAAGATGAACAGCGTCGCGGTGACGTAGATCAGCGTCGTCAGCAGCACCAATGGCAACCGTCCGTCCCGCTGGACGATGCGCGGGAAATTCTCGACGGTGAACTTGCCGATGCGAAGATTTGCGCCCATGTCGGTGAAGGCGATCACCGTGTTGACAACGATTGGCGCAAGAAAAAACAACGCCAGAAGGGCGATCGCCGGCGCAAGATAGAGCATCGGTCGGGCTGGCCGATGTTGCCGAAGCTGGAATTGGGACATTGTGGAGTACCAGTGAGAGCAACGGTGCCGCCCGACAAAAAGCCGGGCGGCTTGGAGCGGGGCAAGCTTAATTGCTTGCGGAGTCGCGGATTTCGATGTTCGAACCGAACTGCAGTTCGAGTTCGTCAGCGATAAACTCGACAGCTTCAGGAGCCGTCATCTTGCCTGTCTCGACAGCCTGCAGGCCGCTGAACAGGATCTTGTTGTAGCTGCCGAATTGGGTGTGGTTCGGCACGAACCGAGCATGCGCCATCATCGGCGAGGCAGCCGACAGTACCCAGCTGTCCTTGTATTTCGGCATCGCCGTCTGGGCGTTGCTGATTGCCGTATGATAAGATGTCACGGCATGCTCGTTGTTGAAATACGGCAGTGTCGCCAGAGCGACGAGGTCGGCGGCGATTTCGGTATTCTTGCTCTTGGCATTGACGGTATAAAGCAGCGGATGCGACAAATTAGCCGGCTTGCCGCCCTTTTCGGCGGCAGGCGCCGGGATCCAGCCGATCTTGTGGAAATAGCCTTCCCTGTCGGTCGGCCACGTGGCGCCGTTCTTTTCACCGAGCTGCCAGGCGACGGCCCAGACGCCCTGATGGAAAACAAACGCCTTTTCCTGCTTGAAGGCGCCCTGGATTGCATCCCAGCTCATGGCGGTGTTGTCGACCGGAGTGACGCCCTGCTTGGCGTTGCGTTCGTACCAGCCAAGCGCCTGCTCCATCTCCGCCTTCGGCAAGACCAGCTTGCCAGTCGTTTCGTCCATGAATTTCACACCATAGGACTGGAAGACCATCAGGTAGTCGATGCCAACATTGGGGCGATGCAGCATGCCGTATTGGGCGACTTTTGCATCGACCACTTCCTTGGAGAGCGCGGTCAGGTCGTCCAGCGTGAACTCGCCGGCCTCGACCTTGGATGGGAGGCCCTCAATGAAGGCCTCATCCTTACCGATCTTGCGCAGCATATCCTTGTTGTAGAAGAACATACGGATCTCGGCATCCTGCGGTACGCCGTAGATCTTGCCATCGTTGCCCTTAGCGGAATTCCACAGCACTGGCAGGATGTCGCCGTAGACCCACGGGGCGGCAGCGATCCGTTCGTCCATCGGCAGCGCATAGCCGTCTTCGGCAAACTTGCCGATCCACTCATGCGGCACAACGTAGATGTCCGGACCCTGGCCCACGGAAAACGCCTTCAGCGTTTCCAGCGCCAGATCATCCCAACCCTTGACGGCGCTGTTATTGGCTTCGATGACAATACGCTTGTCGACTCCGGCAGCCTTGAACTGCCGGTTCATGATCTCGGCGGCACCTTCGATATTTGTCACGCGACCCGGCGCGTTGCGCTCTGCAAGAGTGGAAATCTTGATCTTAATATCCTCGGCATGAACCAGTCCGGCGGCAAGAGTGGAAAATGCGACGGTGGCGAGGAAGGCGAGGGATTTGTTCATAACTATCGCTCCAGTGGGGTGATAATTATTTAATTAAGTTGCTTAAGTAACCGATTTATGACATCGCCAATATCATTGATGTGGAGGTACAACATCCTGTGCTGAACAAACGACGGCCCCTAGACGGCATCGGCAACACACAAGCGGCAGTGCTTAGGCACCTACGCCGCAAAGGCATTGCATCGCGTGCGGAAATCGCCGAATTTTGCGGTGTTACGCCAGCTGCCGTTAGCATGATGACGCGTGACCTGATCGAACGGGGTATCGTCATCGAAGGGGCTAGACGTCTTAGTCGGCGTGGCGCGCCTCACATCGACCTGATGCTCGACGGCGGCACCGGATATGCACTTGGTGTACACGCCCATCGCTATTCGCTGACCCTGACGCTGCTCGATTTCTGCGGTAGACGGATTGGTGAGCAACAACTTGACGGGCCATACGATACATTTTCCGACATCCAAACGACCCTCGACGGTCTCAAAGCCGACCTCCTGGCGTCAAACGGCATCGATGAACGGCTGCTGATCGGCGCTGGCGTCGCCATGCCGACCCGCTTCCGCCAGGGCACGGCGGTGCTCGACCTTGCAGAGGAAGTCGTGTCCTGGGCGGGTTCGGATCTTGCCTCGACCCTGCGTGAGACACTTGGCTGCCCGGTGATGATTGAAAACGATGCCAATGCCGCAGCCATAGGCGAGCTTGCTCTCGGCAACGCCACCGAACACGACAACTTTGCATATCTGTACCTCTCCGAAGGCATCGGCAGCGGCATCATTATCGGCAAGGAACTCTATCGCGGCAATCTGGGAAATGCCGGCGAGGTAGGCGCTCTTCGGGCGCGCGGATTATCTCGCCCATCTTTTGACGATCTGGCAGCCTGGTGCAAAGAGCATCACGGAAACATACCGAAAGGCCGATCTTCGGCCCCCTGGACGGCATATCTCGAAGCGAACCCGATCGTTCTTGACGAATGGCTGGAGAGAGCCGGGCCGGAGGCAGCCAGACTTGCCTTTGTGGTGGCAGCCGTTCTTGCGCCATCGGCGATATACATTGGTGGAACGCTGCCCAGACTGGTTCGGGAAAAGCTCGCAACATGGCTTGATTTCTCGAAATCGGATCCGTTCGATGGGGCGCATATCCTTCAACCAGAAATCCTCATTCCGCAAATCTCAGCGATCGACGCCGTTGCTTTCGGCGCCGCCGCCATGATCCTTCATAGCGTGCCGCGAACGACTGTGGCTTAGCAACTGCTGGTTATCCTGTCGAAGCTGCGATTGGACCAGCCGAAGAAGCCATTCCTCTCATTATGGCTCGGATCAATCAGCACAAGCAGCGTCGCGCAAAGCGCCGGCGTCAGCGTCAACGCGAGAAAGGCCGAGAACAGGATGGATACTTCCATGGATAGCGTGAACTGCCGGTAGATCGCGCCGACCGAACCGCTTGCGAGCCCCATGGGAATAAAAACGGCCACCAGCACCAGCGTGATACCGATGACGGCGCCGGTGATCTCCTTCATCGCCTTCTGCATGGCCTCCTTGGGCGGCAGGCCCTCTTTTGCCATGATGCGCTCGACATTCTCCACCACGACGATGGCATCGTCGACGATGATACCGATGGCGAGCACCATGCCGAACATGGTCAGTACGTTGATAGAGAAGCCGGCAGCCAACATCATCGCAAAGGTGCCGAGCAAGGCGATCGGTGCGACGATCGCCGGAATCAACGTGTAACGGATCTTTTGCTGGAAGAGCAGCATCACGAAGAAGACCAGCACCATCGCTTCGAGGAGGGTCTGGACTACTTTCTGGATCGAAATCCTTACAAATGGCGAGGTGTCGTAGGGGATCGTATATTCCATCCCCGCCGGCATCGCCTGGGCAAGCTCGGCGAGGCGCGTGCGAACACCTTCGGCGGTGCGCACCGCATTTGCTCCCGGCGCCAGCTGGATGGCTGCCGCGGCGGCGGGCTTGCCATTGTTGCGGATCGAGAAGGCGAGGCTTTGGGCTCCGAGTTCGATACGGGCGACTTCGCCAAGAAGCAACTTGGAGCCGTCGGGTTCGGAACGAAGCACGATCGCCGCGAATTGCTCCGGTGTCGCCAACTGGCCGTGGACCGTGAGCGGAATGCTGATTTTCTGCCCAAGGACGGTCGGTTCGTCGCCGACACGTCCCGGCGCAATCTGCGCATTCTGGCTCTCGATCGCCTGGGTGATGTCGGATAGCGAAAGGGAATAGGAGACGAGCTTGGCAGGATCGACCCAGATGCGCATTGCTCTTTCCGAACCGAAGGACTGTACACGGCCGACCCCTTCGACGCGCTTCAGCTCTTCAACGATATTGCCGGTCATGTAGTCACCGAGGGCGAGCGCATCATACCGGCCATCTTTTGAATTGAGTGCGACCAGCATCGCAAACTCGGAGGATGCGGATTCGACATTCACACCGGCGCGTCGGACTGTTTCGGGCAGACGCGCCTCTGCGGCTTTTAGGCGATTCTGCACATCCACTTGCGCCAGATCCGGATCCGTTCCCGGCTTGAATGTCGCTGTAATGCTGGCGCTTCCCGACGTCTCGGCGGTCGATTCGAAGTAAAGGAGGTTCCTGGCACTCGATAATTCACGCTGGATCAGACTGATAACGCTGTCATTGATTGTTTGCGGAGTGGCGCCCGTATAGGTTGCGTTGATGCTGACGCTCGGCGGTGCGATCGTCGGATAGCGCGAGACAGGAAGCTGCGGGATAGCGATGACGCCCGCAAGCGCGATGAAGATGGCGATGACCCAGGCGAAAACCGGGCGGCTGATGAAGAACTGAGGCATGATGCTTCCCCTCACTGCTGCGTGGAGGCGTTGGCATTGCCTCCAGCGGTGAACGGAACGGTTTCCAGCAGGACGCCGTCGTGAACGCGGTCCTGACCCTGCACAACGACCGTCTCACCGGCTTTCAGGCCGGCCGTGGCGATGGCGCGACCGTCGACGGTCTCTCCAAGCTCGATGTCGCGCCGTTTCCCGTGCTTATTGTCATCGACGGCAACCAGTTGAGGCCGGCCGGCCGGATCGCGAACGACGGCTTCCTGCGGCACGAGAAGTGCGCCGTGGCGAACGGCGCGCGGAAGCCTGGCCCGGACATACATGCCTGGAAGGAGCACTTGAGCCGGGTTATCGACCTCGACACGTACGGTGACGTTGCCGGTGCCCGGATCGACGCTGATTTCAGAAAACAGCGTCCGTCCCCACACCGGATATGGCTTTCCGCTGGCTGAGAAGATAGCGACGGGAATCTTCCACCTATCGTCGATCTCGCTCGATTTGGCCGCATCGCGAATGGCGTCGATTTGCGAAGCGGGCTGCCGGACATCCACATAGACCTTGTCGATCTGCTGGACGATCGCCAGCGCGTTTGTGCCGGAGGCAGAAACAAGCGCGCCATCACTGACCAGTGCCTGACCGATGCGGCCCGAAATCGGCGCCTTGACGGTAGCGAACGCCAGATCAAGCTGGCGACGCTGCAGGGTTGCCTTGGCTTCGGCGACGCCCGCCTTGGCCTGAGCGAGATCCGCGACGGCCTCGTCGTAGGTTTCCACGCTGATCGCCTTGACGCCGATCATCTCCTTGGAGCGGTCGAATTTGGCTTGTGTGCGGGCAAGCACGGCTTCGACCCGCTGAAGTGCCGCCGCAGCACTGTCGACCTCCGCCTTGAAGGGCTCCGGATTGATCTGAAACAGCGGCTGACCCGCCTCGACCTTGGAGCCTTGCTCAAACAATCGCTTCTCGATAATGCCGCCCACCTGGGGGCGGATCTCGGCCGTCCGGAGAGCTGCGACGCGCCCCGGCAACTCGTCGACGATCGTCACCGTTTCCGGCCTGACGGACGTCACCGTCACCAGCGCGGGCGGCAGCCCGCCTTGTTTGCTATTTGCTCCTCCGGAATTTTCGTCACTGCATCCAGACAGAACGCCGGCTGTCAATGCACCGAGAACAACGAGCGAAACTCGCAAGCCATAAGCCATATGTCAGATCCAATCGGCATGCGCGCCAGCCGCGCTTCTTCATCAGGCGCTATTGCCTGCGGACGCTGGCAAACCGTGGAGATTGTGTGGACGTATCGCGCAGGCAGCGGTTGATAGCTCGACGTGGCGCTGCGACATCGAATATTATCAAAGCTTGAGAAAGTGGTGCCTTATTAGATGAACGCTCTTGCCATCATAGCCGAAGACGATTCGGAGATCGTCGAGATCCTTGACGCCTACATGACGCGTGAAGGGTTTCGCACGGTGCGTGCTGCCGACGGGAAAACAGCCCTTGACCTGCACCTCGTCCTAAAGCCGGACCTGATGCTTCTCGATGTGACGATGCCGCGCCTCGACGGCTGGGAAGTGCTCGCTGAGATCAGACGCAGAGGCGACACCCCAGTCATCATGATCACGGCCCTTGATAAGGATATCGACCGCCTCCAGGGTCTTCGCATCGGCGCCGACGACTACATCGTAAAGCCCTTTAACCCAATTGAGGTGGTTGCTCGTGCCAAGGCGGTCCTTCGCCGCGCCGGGCTGGGCAACGCGGCGGGCGTGCTGCGGGTAAGCCGGCTGACGATCGATCTGGATAGCTATCAGGCAAGGGTCGAAGTCGACGCAGAGAACAAGGCCGTGCCGCTGACGCTCACGGAATTCCGACTTCTTGCGCATATGGCGAGGGCACCGATGAAGGTCTTCGCGCGGGGAGAACTTGTCGACGCCTGTCTCCCGGGAGGCGATGCGCTCGACCGAACGGTTGACAGCCATGTCAGCAATCTCCGCAGGAAGCTTGAATTGGCTGGCGCTCCCGGGATGTTGTCGGGTGTTCGTGGCGTCGGCTATAGACTGGCCGCCGAGCAATGATCCGGCGCCCCGCTCTCAGCCGTCAGATCCTGCTGTCGATGGCGGCTGTCACAATGATTGCCGTCATGGTCGTGTTCTTCGGCCTCTATATCATCTATGCCATTCTAATTTCGCTCTTTCCGTCCCTGATGGAGGAGGATAGCTGGCTCCCATCGGGTACCGACCTTCTGGTTCTCACCGCCCTTGCCTTCCTGGCCTTGCTCGTTGCCGGATTTGTCTCCCTAAAACTCGCTGCGCGCATCCTCGTGCCGATCAACTCGCTCGCGGAGAGCGCTCGCCGCATCGCCGACGGAGACCTCACCGCCCGCGCGACCCCCGGTGACCGCTCGCTTGGCGAGACCGCCCATCTGGTCGCGGACTTCAACATCATGGCCCAAAAGCTTCAGGACATGGCCGACAACGTCGCCTTCTGGAATGCGGCGATTGCCCACGAGCTCAGAACTCCGCTTACAATACTCAAGGGCAGGCTGCAGGGTGTTGCCGATGGCGTGTTTCCCGTCGACGAGAAATTGATCGACGGTCTCATGGCTCAGACCGAAGGGCTTACAAGGCTGGTCAACGACCTGCGCGTGGTCACCCTTGCGGATGCGGGCCGTCTGGACCTGCAGATCGAGCCTGTCGATCTCGCCGCAGAGATAAGGAAGGTCGCAGATGTCGTCGAGCCGTCGCTTCGGCAAGCAGGTTTTTCGCTGGAGCTTACCCTTGTGGATATGATCGTTCCGGCGGATGCGGTCCGGCTCCGGCAGGTGCTTCTGTCGCTCCTGAACAACGCCCAACGCTACGCCAAGCCTGGTCGTATTGAAGTATTCACGCTGGCGTCGGGAAACACGGTTGTCATCCGGGTTGAAGATTCTGGCCCCGGGCTGCCGCCCAATTTTGACAAGCGTGCATTTGAACCTTTTACCCGCGCCGACGCTTCCCGCTCGCGCCTCTACGGTGGTTCCGGTCTCGGCCTGTCCATAGTTCGCGCCATTGCGGAAGCGCACGGTGGTCAGGCCTCGTGCTGCAATTCCTCACGTGGAGGCGCAGTGTTCGAAATCTCTTTGCCACGGGCAACTTGACGCCCAGCGGACACTCCGCACTGACGCTCAACATCACGTGCGGGCAAACGCCGCGGTTATTGCGTTTCATTGCAGCGATGATAGTTCAGCCTTCCTCCGGCTGAGCTTGGTACATATCTCACAAATCGGCAGATATCCCGGCCGCTGCAGTCCTTTCGGCAACCTGGGAATAGAAATCAAGAACATTGGCAATGCCTACTGTTCGAGAAAATGGACGCAAATCGTAAACCACACGGGACAGGCCAACGGCGCCTTCTGTGCGAAATGCGTCACCTAGGGCCGCAGCAAGGCAGTCGATAGATCCAGGCTCCACGAGGGTTATCGGATGGTCACGCAGATACTCCGATGGTCCTTCAGCCGCAGTCGCAATTATGGGAAGCCCCTCGTGCATGGCTTCAAGTATCGCAAGGCCAAACGATTCCTCGCGGGACGGAGAAACGAACAAATCCAGATTGCGTAAAAATCCGGAGACATTATCGCTATGGCCCAGCAAATGAATTCTATTGTCGCCTTTGGAGAGATTTTTCAATGCTGCGCGCTGCGGTCCCTCGCCTACAATGACCAACGCCGCATTATCAGGAGCAGCCCGTCGAAAGGCTGAGACCAGGACATCGTAACCCTTGCTCGGATGCAACCGCCCTACGGCGCCGACGAGTGTTGTTTCACGCGGCAACTTCAATTTCGAACGTAAGTCGAAACACTCGTCCTCTTCCACGGCCGGCAGCCAGTTCGAAATAAGGCGCGCTTGGCCGGCATAATTGCCAAGACGCGACAATTGGGCACTGTTCACGCAGATCACGCCGTCGAGCCGAGCGTGTTGCTTTGCCTTGAAGCCGACGTGCAGCGTTGCAATCTTTGTCACGCTGGCGGGAGCAGCGGCAAGCCCCTTGCAGGCAGGGCTGAGATGTGCGTGAGCAATCTCAATCGCTGCGCTTGCGATCAAGCGTCGCAATCTCATGCCGCGCAAGAAAGGCGTCGCGAAGCCGTGAAAGACGACTTCCCTGGAGAGAAGGGCGGCCATCGGGGAGGCAAATGTTCCCGCAACATGCACCTCGTGCCCAAGGGCGGCCTGTCCGTTGGCAAGGTCGATACAGTACCTTTCCGATCCCGCTATCCGAGAAGAAAAAAGCAGATGCAGGATTCGGTGCTTGCTTGTCGCTTTCCGGCTGCCGGAGGATGACGCTCCCTGATCTTTCGAAGGATGGGGAAAGTTCTCAAAAGTTGCAACGCGACTTGTGCCGCTATTTCGTGAATTGAAGGACATCGAGTTTCCAACCGCTGGATGGAAGCCTCCATAACGTCACGATGTTGCCGATGCGTGGAAGTTGTGTGGATGTTCGAAGGAGGAATGAACTTGAGTTCCGACCTTTGGTTGCACTCTTTCCTGAGCATTGGCTTGCGTCGATAACCAGCCGTGACCTCCATCAAAACTCCACCATGTCTGCGAACAAACTGAACGCGAGCCCTCAATATTGAAGTGAGAGAAAGGGTCACGAATGCTCATCAACAAAAGCTTCGAAGTGCTGCGCGAAGACATAGCCGCCACTCCCGAGGATATAGACGCGGTGTTTATCGCTGGCTTCGGATTTTCCAGGTCGCGGGGGCGATGACGAAAGTGCGTTGCATCGGTCCCGGCACGATCTGCGCACAGTTTGAAGCTTTTGCGCGGGAAAGGAGCGAGCCCACGCTGTTGAAGCAGGAAGTCGGGAACAGGGAGGCCTCGCTGTGAAGCGAGCCTGTTATCTGGTCCTTTTCCGTAAAGGGGTTACCGGGGTTCGTCGAGAAGAGTTCACACTGAAAACATTAGCGATTTTCGGGAAACGGATAGAAAGGTGACCCTTCGATGCAGGTTGGACATGGGCGAAACGACGGGGTGGATGATTGCGACCATGGGCAATATCCACATGACCACGGGACTGTGCCTTCTCGCAACGATCTTTGTGTTGTCGAGGAAGCTGCCGACGACAAGCAGCGTCGCACTGCGGATGATCGTCCGCGAGGGGGAGCGGACACCATCCTCATCTGCGTTCTGACCGGCCTGTCCGGCGCTGTGACAGGTTTTGTATTTGCCGGTCAATTCGCGCTCGCTGGCGTCGCCTACGCTGCACTGGTCCTCGGCGGAGTTCTCGGCTGGCTGGCGCGGGGAGCGGTGGCATGAGAGCTCTCCACAGGCGGCAGGCTGATCTTTCACATCACGGTGCGTTTGCGGAGTTCGAGAAAGCGTTGATCAGTGAAAGGCCACGCGGATCTTTCAGTAAATCACCTAGGTCTGGCAAACATATAGCAACGGCGCCTTGGCAAGGTTCGTGTCGACGCGCTGTTTTCTGTCGGCAACTTCGCGATAGAAATCAAGCACATTTGCAATACCCGTCGAGCGAGAAAAAGCACTCAAGTCATACCCGACGCGCGCCTCGCCCACAACGCCCTGAGGCTTGAGGGCGTCAATCAGGGCCACGGACAGTTGGTCGATGGAACCAGGTTGGACAAGCGTCACTGGGTGGCCACGCAGATATTTTGAGGGTCCTTCCGTCGCTGTTGCGATCACAGGGAGCCCCTCACGCATGGCCTCAAATATGGCCAGACCGAACGATTCCTCGCGAGATGGAGAGACGAACAGGTCCAAATTGCGCAGAAATCCGGGCACGTTGTCTGTATAACCCGGCAAGTGAACTCGACTGTCGCCTCCTGCAATTTTTTTCAACTCGCTGCGCTGCGGCCCCTCGCCTACTATAACCAACGCCGCATTTTCCGGCGCCGATTGTCTGAAGGCCGCGATGAGGACGTCGTTACCCTTGCTGGGATGCAATCGTCCTACGGCGCCCACCAACCGCGTTTCACGAGGCAGATTCAATTCGGAACGTAGGTCTACCGCCTCCCCACTTACTGCATCTGGTAACCAGTTCGAAATTAAACCTGCTTGACCGGCGTAACCGTCAAGCCGCGACAACTGATCGTGGTTCACGCAGATCACGCCGTCCATCCGCGCGTGTCGCTTCGGCTTGAACCCGACATGCAGGGTCGCAATCGTCGTCACGCCGTCGGGAACGCTGGCAAGGGCCCCGCATCCTGGGCTGTGATGTGCGTGCGCGACCTCGATTCCAGCCTTCGCAATCAACTGTCGCAGTCTCATCCCCCGCAGTAACGCAGTCGAGAATCCGTGAAAAATGACCCCATCGGAGAGGAGCGGGATGATCGGCGAACGGCAAAATCCGGCGACGTGAACCTCATGCCCAAGAGCTGCCTGTCCGTTGGCGAGGTCGATACAATGCCTCTCTGATCCTGCAATTTCGTCTGCGAAAAGCAGATGCAGGATGCGTAGCTTGCGCATCGCACCGCAGCCGAACGAAGATGAAACCTTTCCATCGATGGAACCTGACGAGGAGTTCGTGCTTCTCGCACCCGCGTCGATACTTTGCAAATTGACAGGCATTAAGACCCCCCCGGGTGTGCCAAATGACCTCTCTTCATATGGCCGACATGTTGCAGATTCGTGGACGGCATATGAATGTTTGGTGGACGATTTAATCTTGGAGAGATTGACCGGGGGGCCACCAATACTTTCAGGAAGCATTGGCTTTTCGGGATCACGTGGCACGACAAAGCCAACGATAAGGAAGCTCAGCGCGCCTCCACGCTGTCGAGCGCCGGAAGAAGCCATTTCCGCTAACTAGTTCACCATCCTGCGTATCGCCTCAAGAGTGCCGTTGGCGAGCATCGTTTCTTCGACTGAGCCGAGAACGACGGGGTCGGCTAGGTGAGAATCGGGCCTCTTTCCCTCCAACGCCGGTTGCCGAAGCGATCACGAACATCGCCGCCGCAATTCCAGCATCCAGACCCACCTCATGCTGCCGTGATCCAATCGCTGCGTTCGCAGAAAATTGCGCCCAGTCCATGTCGCGGGGAGAATTGATCCACCTCATTGGATATACAACGAGCGAGACATGAACTCGTCTCGATGCGCGTCTGTGACCACAGTCGAGAACATGATGGCGAAGGCTGCCATGATGACGCAGAAGATAATCAAGCGGCAGATAAGCATCCTCGCTCCTTTCTATCAGCTTGATATTGCTGGTGTATGTTCGGCGTCTGTGCAGATAGCGTGGAGCTTCGGTGAAGATCGCCATTATGCGTGAATTCGAGGCAGTTGATGCCTGTACACCTCGGTAATGTCCTGCAATACGTCGCTAACAGTCTTCCAACCACGGGCGGCGGATCGATCCGGCGCCGGCAGGTGAACGTGGTCGGCCCCACAACTGATGAAGATTGGCCGAGAAACCTCGCATCATCCACGGAGAGATTAAGTATGAGAGAAGCTCGATACCCGCTGGCAATTCGCGTTCTACATTGGATTATGGCGGCGATCGTGTTGGGGATGATCGCACTTGGTTGGGTAATGACGACGGCTGGCGAGTCCGGGCCGGAGGCGTTGTACCCGCTTCACAAGTCATTCGGATTGCTAATATTCCTTCTCGTAGCTCTGAGACTCGTATTTCGCATATGGGCGGGAGTACCGGAGTTGCCGAACGGTCTCAGCAAGTGGGAGGTCGCGGCCGCCAAGGCAGCCCATATTGCTCTCTATGCGTTGATGATTATCGTCCCCCTCATGGGATACGCGATGTCGAGCTCATTCACTCAGAGTGACGGAGTCGTTTTCTTTGGAATCACGGTGCCGGAGTTGTTGCCCAAAGACGATACGCAGTTCAGGCTGTTCCAGCTGCTGCATCGGCTTCTGGCGTACACATTGCTTGCCTTGGTCGCGCTACACGTTCTCGCAGTCCTGAAGCATCGCTTCCTCGATCGGAACAAGGAGAACGACGTCCTTTCACGCATGCTGTGATGCGTAGCCGAAACGGTGTCGGTGCTTGTCGAGCGTTGGCGTCTCCGGGGACAACTGGGGCGATCTTGGGGGGCGAACGCACCCCGTTATTGATCGCTACACAGGATATGGGAGCGACGCTAACAGAGCCGGCTGCCTGATAATTGCTGCTAAGCGGCAAGCTCCCCCAGGGGATGTTCGGGTCCGCTCGAATGCTGGGTTGCGGTCGTTGCCGTCGCGCTTGAAGGGTGTTCTTCCATGCTTTGTGGATTTGCATATAGCTCGACTCGGTCACGGCCGCCTCGCTTCGCAAGGTAGAGTGCCTGGTCTGCCTGATCCCGCAGCTTCTGTGCATTGCAATCGCCTCTCCAAACGGCAACGCCCGCGCTCACACTCGGCACTATCGTCTCCGCGCCAGATGCGAATGCCAAGGCATTGACCGTCCTGCGGATTTGATCCGCCTTGGCAACAGCAGTTTCTTCGGTTTGATCACGCAGAAACAGCGCAAACTCCTCGCCACCAAGACGGCCGAGCGTGATCTTGCGTCCAGCGGCCGTGGCGATGGCGATGGCTTGCGCTACACCGACAAGAACCTCATCGCCAGTTTCATGGCCGTAGCGGTCGTTGACACCCTTGAAGTGGTCGATGTCTATCATGATGAAGGCGTCGCCTCCCCTGAGCTCGCTCGGAAGGGATGCCAGGAAGTGCTGCCGATTTGGGATTCCCGTCAGTGCGTCGGTGTATGCCAGACGTTTGAGCTGAGCTTCCGCTCGTTCCTGGACCAGGACAACCACGAAGAGCGCGACGGAGAAATGGCAAATGATAAGCATGAAAAAGGCATAGCGGGGTTCGACCGGCCCATACTGTGGAAAGATCATTCCGACGGCGACCAGCGTCGAAAAGCTCATCGCAGCCGCGAGTGATGCAAGCAGACACCATCTCGCGGGCAAGCGGTCGAGGAAAAAATCCCTTAAGATGACAGCGCAGGAGACCCCAAGGAAAACCGCGGTGTTCGCATTGAATATTGCAGCGCGCGTTTGGTTGTCGGCGTACCAATGCATAGAGCCAACAGCGACCGACAAGGTTAGGGCCACAACGAGCAGAAGGTAATCCGTACGCTTTCGCCGGCGGCCGCTCAACTGGACAAATCCCATCGCCATCAGCGCATAACCTATGACGCCGATGGAAAAGCTTCCAAAAGTCCAAACCTCATAGGGCAGTATGCCCTGCTCTCCCACTCCGGCAAGCGTGGATGCAAAAGCAAGAAGGCCTTCGCCGATTGCCAGAAAATCGAGGCCTGGCTCGCTGGAGCGCCACCTAACGTAAAAAAAACAGATCGCGCCGACTATGAACGAGCACTTGTGAAGAAGAAGAACTGTAGCAAGATCCATCGTCAAACCGAAAAACAACCAAGGCTGCCGATGCCTATAATCTCCGAGAACTACTTTTGAATGAATCCTCTCCCGCTGGGAGGGCAGATTAGGAACGACTTCATCGCGAGACCAGCTTATGAGCTTTAAAAAATGCGAGGACTGCGCTTAAAAATTCTTCCGGCTGTTCCAAGTGCGCGAAATGGCCGCTTTGGGCGAAATGTATCAGCTCCGAATTCGAGCAGCTGTCATGCAGGTTCTTCGCCCATTTCGGACCGCATATGAAATCGTGAGCTCCGACCAGAACAAGCGCCGGTACGGAAAGGTCCTGAAGTCTTGAGCGGACGTCAAACGGCTCATTGTTGCCGATGAGAATTGTCGCCTTTATCCGCAAGCGGAATACTCCAAGATCAAGCTTCTCGTGAACATCGTCGGCAAAGTAAGCGGGAAGCAGGTCGCGCATGATCTCGGTATAGTGTTCGTCGCTCGACATCTTCGGAACCGACTGCCACGCTCGCAGTACTGCCCGTCCCTCCACCTGGTGGCGATCAGCAAAACTCCGCACACCGTCTGCGGCCGCCGCCATGAAGTCACTCCCTGTCACCGCTGACGAGGAATACAGGATCATCGCCGATACGCGATCCGGGTGCTCGATCGTATATTGCTGGATGACGAATCCTCCGTGGGAATGACCAAGAAGCACAACGTTTGAAAGATCGAGTGTTTCGAGCAACCTGCCAAGCTGTTTGGCGAAGCGTTCGACGGTATAGCCATGGGGGTGCTCCGCCAACCGGCCCGAGCCACCGGTGCCGATCGGCTCAAGGTAGAGCATGGTAAAATGCCGCTCCAAAAAACCCATGCGAAGATATTGCCAGTGGATCCCTGGGCCGCCAGGGTGAACGACCATGACCGGCCCCTGGCCCGCGACATGAAAGCTTTGCTGAATTCCGTCGATATCGACGACATGATGTCCGGGATTGAGGCTATTTCGCATTGACATCGATTAGACCTTATATCGCTTGAAAAGCACGGCCGTCGTTGCACCGCGCCAGAGAAATGGATTGAGTCCGGGGAGCCGTGGGCGAACACATTGGTGTCACTGCGAACCTGTAAGGGATGCCGCACGCTCGAGGCGCACGACACACTTGTCCTAAACTCCGCCGATCGCCGTTGCCGCAGCATTATAGGAAGAAAGCTGCGGCAAGGTCTGAGCTGGAAGGCCAAGCACGGTGGACTGCTGGTTTTGGTTCGTGCCAGTCATCGGCTGGTCAGAAGGACCTTACGTTTCGCGTCCACTAGTAGCATACCTCGGTCCTGACCGGACGCCCGGGGCGCTCAGCGTCCCATTGCCAATAGCAGCGATCATAGTCGTCGTTGCTGCCCAGGAAGAACGGCCCGCGATCCCTAAACCGTCCATCGAAGCGGTCGTGGGCAAAAAACGCACCGCGGTTACCTTCCCTGTCGAAATGGCCCATACCGAATCCCCCCATGTGCTCCCCCCCCATGTGCTCCCCTCCCATGTGCCCCCCTCCCATGTGCCCCCCTCCCTCGTGGCCTCCGCCTCCGTGACCTCCGCCTCCACCGTGAGCCAGTGCGGGCGTTGCGATGGAGCCAACTGCGAGGGTCAGGGAGATAAGACCTGTTGCGGCGATTTTACGAAGCATAGACATGGTGGTTTTCCTAAAAAGCGGCTCTGTGTAGCCACTATCCGTATGTGTTCATCGAAATTGGCGAACACCTGCCACAATTCAGGAATTTTGCTCACATCTTGTCACATCTTCTCACCACGACCCGTAACACCCGTGATCGCTGGTTGCGCGGAGGCGAGGCATTGAGAGGACAGCCTTCACCCGGCATTGCCAAACACCTGATGATCCCGGTCAGCGGAGACACGTTGGTCCGTGCAGCAAGAAGAAAATCTATATCTTAAAGTCCTTCCTTAACCGCCCGGAGCCAGATGAGATAGGTCTGGGCGCTTCGGCAACCCCTCGTACAAAGCCATACAGGAAGCCTTCGCTCTTCCTGGCAAAACAATCGCAGCAACGTCCAGAAGCGAGAATTGCGCCTTGCTTCAGCGTGCAAATGCCTCGAACGGAT
This sequence comes from Rhizobium sp. 01T437, assembly GCF_056398505.1. Lineage (NCBI taxonomy): Bacteria > Pseudomonadati > Pseudomonadota > Alphaproteobacteria > Hyphomicrobiales > Rhizobiaceae > Rhizobium > Rhizobium sp. 01T437. Next base: position 205,111 of record NZ_JBFTPM010000010.1, on the reverse strand, counting down.
TGACTTCGGTGAGTTGCCGGACCGTGTCCTGGCTTACACCCGCGATTTTGAGCAACGGCAGAAGGCTCTCGACAAGGTGCGTGTAAGGTCTCGGGGTTCCACCACCGGGCTGCGCCGGATCATACCAGCCGAGATCGTGGCTTATGAGCAGCTGCTCGGCCAGCCCGTTTTCAAAAGCGCGCATTATCATTGCGACCAGATCCTCGTCGGGGGCCCTTCCGACATGGTCGTATTCGATCCACGCACCACGCTCCACCAATGCCCGGTGAAGCCCGAAGTCCCTTTCCTCCTGGGTATGAATGGATATGAAGCGTTCTGGTGCGCAGCCCTCTGACTGAAGGATGTCCAACTGCTCCATCACAACCCTTCCCCGGATCGTATGCGAGCCGATTACCGCATTAGTCCGCACGGATGCTCTTGCCGCTGCGCGGAGGATACGGGTTTCGAGCGGCGTAATCCCATCGTCGCCAGCGCTGAGCTTGATCCATCCCGCCAGCACACCAGTGTCCTCGATTCCCTCGGTGAGCTCACTTACCATCCATTGTTCAAGATCACTCTCACTGGCCTCGGCTACCCAAGCGGGTATCCATGGTTCACGATAGTTGCCGGTCGGGACGACGATCGGAAAGTCGGCTGCCTTCGACACAGCGAGATCTATGTCAGCACGTCTTCCAACGCCACCCGTCGTACACTCGACGAGCAGCGTAATGCCTTGTTTTTTAATCGCCTCAATCTGCGGGACCATCAGTGCCACAACGGCGTCTGTCTCCGCTTCGGCATAGCCAAGCTGGTCGGGCGTCCTAAGGTCGACGAACACATGCTCGTGCGGGAGGATCATCCCGAGTTCGTCGCGGCGCTTTGGTCCCAGAGTCGTGTAGATCTGCTTCATCGTTTAAGGCCTCCCTCTCGCAATTGGTAGAACGACAGAACTTTGAATGCATCTGATCCATCTGGTCTACAGAATAGTAGGATCAGTCGTCTGCAGGACATTCGATGACATTTCCCAATCGTGGACTATTCGACGGTGCCCTCGGACACCAGACCCCGGCAGGGTCTGCCGGGATCATCGACGTAAGCGGCTTTAACGTTAGGCGAGATGAGAGCTTTGCGTTTCCGCCGGTTGCTCACCGCGCCATGTGGCATATCCAAAACCGCCCAGGCTCAAATCGCTGCCGGACAAAAATTCAGTGGCAGGTCATGAGGCCACCAAACCCTTGGTCAACTCCAGCGCCTGCCGCTCGAACAACCGGCGATAGATGCCTTCATTGAGCCGGATCAGCGCCTGGTGGTCGCCCTCTTCGACAATCTTTCCTTTGTCGAAGACCAGCAGCCGATCCAGCGCCCGCACCGTCGACAGTCGGTGCGCGATGACAAGCGTCGTGCGGCCGTCCATCAGGCGTTCCATGGCCTGCTGGATCTGCACTTCGCTCTCGCTGTCGAGGCTCGACGTCGCCTCGTCGAGGATCAGCACCGGCGTATCGGCCAGGAACGCCCGGGCAATGGCGACACGCTGCCGCTCGCCGCCCGACAGCTTGACGCCGCGTTCCCCCACCATGGTTTCATAGCCCTTGGGAAGCTCCATGATGAAGTCGTGGGCACTGGCCTGTTTCGCCGCCTGCTCGATCTCGCGCCGCGAGGCATTCGGCCTGCCATAGGCGATGTTTTCCGCCAGCGTGCGGTGGAACAGGATGGGCTCCTGCTGCACGATGGCGATCTGGCCGCGCAGGCTTGCTTGCCTGACGCGCGCGATATCCTGCCCGTCGATGCGGATCGAGCCGGCGTTCACGTCATAGAGGCGCTGGATGAGCTTGACGAAGGTTGTCTTGCCCGAGCCCGAATGCCCCACCAGCCCCACGCGCTGGCCCGGCTTGATGGTGACCGAGAAGTCCTCGTAGAGCGGGTTGGGATGCGCGCCATACTGGAAGGTGACGCGATCGAAGACGATCTCGCCCCTACCAATCTTGATGGGCGTGGCGTTCGGCCTGTCCTCGATGCCGAGCGGCGTCCTGTCGAGCAGCACCAGTTCTTCCATGTCGTTGACGGCCCGCTGCAGATTGCGGATGTCCTGGCCGACGTCGCGCAGATGGCCTTGCAGGACGAAGAACATCGCCAGCACGAAGGTGATGTCGCCAGGCGTCGCCAGCCCCTGCCGCCACATGATGAGGCCCGTGCCCAGGATGCCCGCCTGCATGGAAACCATCAGGAAGCCCTGGATCGTGCCGCTCAGGTTGCCGCGTTTCCATGTCCGCCGCGTACGGCTGTCCCATCTGGCCAGCACATGGCCCAGCCGCGTTTCCTCGCGGCTCTCGGCTCCGAAGGCCTTGACCACCGAATTGCAGCTGATCGCATCCGCCAGCGCGCCGCCGAGCTTGGTGTCCCAAGCATTGGCAAGTTGTGCCGCCGGCGATACGAAGCCCATGGAAAGCGCTACCGTCACGCCGATATAGACGAGCGAACCCACACTCACGATCAGACCCATGATCGGCCAGTAGCTGCCCAGCACGATGCTGGCGCCGACCAGCATGACGATGGACGGCAGCAGGGCAACCAGCAGCAGGTCGTTGAGCGAATCGAGCGCCCACATGCCACGGGTGATCTTGCGCACCGTCGAACCGGCAAAGCTGTTGGCGTGCCAGTCGGTCGAAAACCGCTGCACCTTGTGGAAACCGTTATTGACCACATCCGCCATGGTGCGCAGCGTCAGCCGGACGATGCCGTTGAAGATGAACCAGCGCAGCGCGACGCTGGTCAAGCCCAGAGCCACGACTATGACGAAGGCGCGCAAAGCGCCGTCGGCCGCATTGCCGCCGGCGATGGCATCGACGATCTGGCCTGAAAACACCGGCACCATCACTTCGGCCAGCGTGCTTAGGATCACCAGCACGATGATGCCGCCGACCAGGAGAGGCCGATGGGTCCAATGATGGAAAACAAAGCCGAGCACGTGGCGATAGGCATCGGCGCGAAAATCGAGCTTCTTACGAGTCATTTTAACCAGCCCGGCCCATATCTCGGTAACCGGTCCTCAAAATCGAGAGCTAAAAGGCACAGCCCGTGCGGGAGACGAAATGATCCCGTCAGATCAATCGGGCTATGAAGGGAGATAAACCGCGTGTCGCGCGCTCGAGGCGGGCCGCGAATGGAAATGACCTAGTGTCGGGACATTCCACACAGGAAGGTTTCGATGATTGCTGGTCTCATGCAACGCCTCCCTTATGTTCGATCTGGAGCGGTTCAGCGTTTTGTACCGAACCAATTCGCCATTGCCAACCGGTTTTTTACAACCTTATGGAAAGTGATGCGAAAATGACACAATTTAGCAACTTGCAGCTTTGTATTTAGTCATGTTGGCCCAGAGGCCCTTTGGGTGGCGCGAAACCGCGACGGCCTCGACAAACTGGCCGAGGATTTCCCTTCGGTCGACATCCTGCAGCTCGACGCGACGAACGACGAGGCACCGCAAACGGTCTTCAGAGCAGTGCTCCCCGATATACCTGTTATTGCGGCCGGTGCGTTTCCGCCGGCTGGCCCTTTGCATGAGCTGAAGTGGGAAGATTTCGCGATGGCCCTTGGTTAGCTCATTCCATTCACGTGCTCACGCTGGAGGACGAACCTATCTCAAGGATCACTCTCTTCCACAAACCTGCTCAAACGCGCCTGTTCGAAGCTTTGGCCTTCCCGTGACCCTGCCGGCCAACTCCGTCTCCGGCGCTCCGCACCGAACCTGAGACGGCGGCGTCACGACGTTTGTCGCAACTGCCAAGAAAGGGGCTGCGAAAATCGCTGCGTGATCCAGTCAGCGAAGGCGCGCGTCTTGTTTGGGATGTGCTGCGTGGACGGATGAACGACGTAGATGCCGCCCTCGTCGGGGATTGGGAATCGATCCAGGACGCCGACCAGACGACCATCGGCAAGCTCGCGGCCGACGAGCCAGTCCGTCGCATAGAGCAAACCATGTCCTGCGACCGCCGCGTGCACCAGCGCTTCCGCATCATCCGACGCGAAGCGGCCGGTGACCGGGATGGAAAGCTGACCTCCCCGCGGCGCTGAAAATTCCCAGACGCTGGGGTTGGCCTTTCCCGTGAAGATCAGGCAATCGTGCGCCAGAATATCCTGTGGCGTCGCCGGCGTGCCTCTCTTGGAGAGATAGTCCGGTGAAGCGACAATCATTCGCTTCCGGTCGGCAAGCTTACGGCTCACCAACCGCGAGTCCGGCAAAACGCCCAGACGAATTGCGAGATCGAAGTTTTCACCGATAAGATCCACGAAGCGATTTGAGAAAGAAACGTCGATCGAGACCCCCGCAAACGTCTCGCGAAACTCGACAAGAAGGGACATCAGCCACATTCGGCCAAAGCTGCCAGGCAAAGCCAGCCTGAGCCTCCCGCGCGGTTCACCGTCCGAGAATCGCTCGGTTTCTTGGCCCGCAGCAATCAGTTCCTGTAGCAGCGGGCGAACCCTGTGAAGATAGGCCTCCCCTGCCTCTGTAAGTGCCGTCCGACGTGTCGAACGCTCCAGAAGCCTCACGCCAAGGATCTCCTCGAGTGAATTTACCCGTCGCGACACTACGGTTGCATCCCGGTGCAGCCGCTGTCCCGCCGCGTTAAACGATCCGGCCTCTGCGACGGCCACAAACGCAGTCAGACATTCGATATCAGGAAGATGGAAAGATTGCTGCATATTTTGCAGTTATAACCTGTTGATTATCCATATTCCAGTTTTTTCTTGCAGCATCATAATCGTCCCCGCTGAAACTCAAAAGAGGCAAGCTACGATGTTCGCAATATCACTCGGCGGCCCGTCGTTGGACCAGTTGAAAAGAATAGACCTTCCCGATCCGCCACTACCCGGCCATGGGCAAGTGCTTGTCCGCATGCACGCGGCGAGCCTCAATTTCCTCGACCTTGCTGTCGCGCTCGGACAATATCCTGGCATTGTCTATCCGCTGGTGCCCGTGGCCGATGGCGTCGGCGAAATTATCGCGATCGGTGATGGCGCCACCGGCGTCGCCCTCGGTGACCGGGTGGCACTACATCCCAAAGCGACATGGTTCTCTGGCCGAGGATCAGTGGAAAAGGCTGGGATCACCCGCGGTGTTACGCTTCCTGGATCCTTGATGGAGATCGCGACCGTAGATGCTCAATCAGTCGTTAAACTTGCTGACCACCTTTCGTGGGAGCAAGGAGCAACACTGCCAATTGTGGCAACAACCGCCTGGAACGCGCTTTCCTGCGCCAATATCGTTCCAGGCTCAAACGTTGTGCTTCTGGGAACCGGTGGCGTCTCCATGATTGCTCTTCAACTTGCCAAGGCCCGAGGCGCCCGCGTGATCGTGACGTCCTCATCCGATGCAAAGCTTGCGTTTGCCCGCGAAATCGGCGCCGACAAAACAATCAATTACACGGCCTACCCTAATTGGGATCAGGACGTCGTCGCGTTGACGAACGGTCTTGGCGCAGACCTCGTCCTCGATACCGTGGGAACGGCGACCTTCCCCCGATCTCTGTCCGCGACGCGCTATGGAGGGGTCGTCTTTACAATTGGATTCGTCACCGGCACCGCCCTGGAAATCGACTTGATGCCCATCATCGTTAAAGCGCTCAGGGTGCAGGGCAATAATACGGGCTCTGCCGAAGATTTTGCCAAGGCCATGCAGGCGATACGGGCATCGCGGATCGAACCCGTCCTCGCCACGACGTTCGGGATCGGAGAAGTGGCGGAAGCGTATCATGCGCAATCACACGGCCCCGTCGGCAAAATTGCAATTCGGTTGGATTGGTAGCGACTTCGCGATGGGCTGGGTCGACTGTGACTGTCGGCTTCATTTCTGAACCGCAAACATCCTGCTCGCCTAACTGCTTGAGGGTGACTAACTCGCATGCGACCGATGAGTTTTAGCTCATCGGTCAGTCCTTGGATTAAGTGGCCGTGGTGGCCACTATATCAAGAGGACGTTAGAGATGAGACTAAACAAGAAAGTTGCAGTCGTTTATGGCGCGGGCTGCGCGGTGCAGAGCACCGTTGCACAAACATTTGCCAACGAAGGCGCCATGATCTTTCTGGCAGGTCGAAATCCTACTTCGGTGGAAGCAGCCGCAGCGCGGATCCGGTTGAACGGAGGAGTCTTAAATTGGCGCAAAGCATCGCAGGAGAGCGCCTATAACAAAGCCGCCCGCCTCATGCGAAGTACCGAAGCGAGCGGCGGCGATGCACATATCAATCCCACGGTTTTCTCGGAAGGAATTGCGAATGAAGGAAAGCTATCTTTGGCGCTCCTCAATCGTATCCGCGATCATCACATCAATCTCTTGCGCCTTCACGGCGAGGAGAGACTCCGTGTCCGAGGCATCTAGCAGCAGCGGCCTTTCGAAGAGATAGCTCATCTCCACAAGCTCGTGCATGCCGAATTCTTCCATCTGCGCATGTGAGTACGTTCCGAGCGCGGGCGGCTCTTGACCGAGGAAAGCCGCGACTCTCAGGATCAACTCGCGGGGCGAGATATGCTGTGACGGAACATGGAACGCGCGATCCCATGCGCCTCTATATTCTGCAGCGGCCACCAACGTGCGGGCTACGTCCTTGGTGAATGACCAAGCATGCTTCGCGTCCAGGTCGCCTAGGAACGCGACGGGCTTCGACGCCAGAAGTGACGGCAGCGCCAATAGCGAGAAATATGTCACTGCTCCCTTCCCGAGGTAATCGCTCGCCCGTACCTCGATGGCGGGAACACTGGCCCGCAATGCCCGCTGCCACATGATGGTGCGGACGGCGCCCTTGCGAGAGCTGGGGTCGAGCGTTTGGTCGGGCCTGAGCAATCCCTCAGGGTTCGAGCCGTAGCCATAGAGATTTCCGAGGACAATCAATTTTGCGCCGACATTCTCAGCGGCGCGAGTGACGCCATCCATGATCGGGAAAAAATCCGTCGGCCAGCGATCATATGCCGCCATCGCGCACATGAAGATCGCATCTGCCCCCTTACACACCTGCGTTAAAGCTTCCGCGTCGGTAGCGTCCGCCCGGACAGTCCTTACGTTCGTCCGGTCCTCCGAATTGACGCTTCGGCTTGTGATCGTAACATCATGACCTGCGTCACCAAGTAGCCTCGCCGTTTCAACTCCAACCGGACCGGCTCCGACAACAACATAAGCGCTCATATCAACCTCTGCTCACCATTGCGATGAGCACAGTTTGCAAAAGAGCAGATTGAAAATCGCGCTGTAATCGCCAAATTTTGAGCACGTTCCGCCAATCATGGAGGGCACCGTGGGCCTACATTCCACCACATATCAGTCGGGTAGCGTATCGATCGCGTCTCTCAAGATTGGGGCCGGAAGCTTTCTTCTTCCTGAGGCGGATCGGCATCGCGTTGCTGTCCACGCGAGCCCCGCGACACGCTCGTACTGTTGTCAGGTGGGCAGACACTTCGTGCGTCGCTCAGGGGACATAGATGTGCTGGCTGCAGGAGAGCTTGGCGGATTCGATGCTGAGTCCGCTTTCGACACAATCATACTGAGCCTTCCCAAATCGCTCCTCCAGGACGTCGCTGACAGTGCCGGTGTAAAAGGATCCGGCCGACTCCAGACGCGCCACCTCCTCCGAGACGAGCAGATCGAGCACCTGACGCGTGCAGTCCAGGCAGACTACGAAGCTGGTTCGCCAAGCGGACCACTGTACGCGGAGAGCATTGGAATCGCGATAGCGGTGCGCCTATTGGGCCTTGAATGCTCGGCTCCCGCTATGGAGCGTCGGCTATCTGATGCTCAGTTAAAGCGGGTGATGGACTTCGTCGAGGAACAGATTCAAACCAGCTTGAGCCTCGACACTCTGAGCAGAGTCGCCGGTGTCAGCAATTCGCACCTGCGTACGTGGTTCAAGGCCGCGACCGGTTTGACGGTACATCGCTATGTGCTGCATCGTCGAATAGAAAGAGCTCGTGCATTGTTGGTCTCGACAAACCTCAGCATCAGCGAGATTGCCCATCGAACAGGCTTTGCACATCAATCCCACCTCGCCCAATGGATGCGACGCGAGATCGGTCAAACCCCGTTCGGGTTGAGGCGAGCCAGCGCGATGTAAGGTGTGCAGGAATATCAAACAAGTCGAGGAAAGCGGATGTCGAATATGATGGGCAATTTCGAGACAGTCTGCATCGTCTCGACGGCGACCGACGGAACGATGGTCGCGCAGGATCACGCCCCGGCATGCCTCTCGCGCAAGTCACCTATTGACTAGCCTCGCCTTGCCAGCCATTTTTCGGCTGCATCGTGGCGCCTAGGGGCGATGCTTTATCCGGAGAGCAATCTCGTTGAGAATGAGAGCCAAGAGGCTTACGCTTTTTTTTGTCGCCTCGGGGGTGCTGTTGACCGCGTCACTGGCGGGCGCCGCCGATAGCGAAGGCACGCCTAACCATCCCGATTCCGGCAGCTGGATCGTGACATTGGGTGCAAGTGTCGAGTACGGCCCAAAATTTCCGGGCTCGAAGCATGATGGCTTCAGCGCCTTGCCCTCTTTCGATATCAGGCGTTTCGACGAACCGGATGAGCACAGCGCGCCGGACGACAATATCGATTATGGCCTTATCGACTTCGGCGGCTTCGAAGCGGGTCCGGTAGTCGGCTTGCGCGACAGCCGTTCGCAATCCGATGATGACCGCTTGAAAGGCATCCACTCGGTGGATTGGGACATCGATGCAGGGGTTTTTGCACAATATTGGGCGATTCCGAACCAGCTTCGATTCCGCTCCGAGATCCGCCAGGCCGTGTCGAATGGCAGCGGTCTCGTCGTCGATATCGGCGCCGATTGGTTCCAGCCGCTCGGCGACAGATGGCTGCTCTCGGCAGGCCCTCGCGCTTCGTTCGGCAACGGCGCTTACATGCGGACCTATTTCGGCATTTCGTCGAGCGAAGCTTTGCAGAACGGCGCCCTACCCGCCTTCGATGCAAAGGGCGGCCTGAAGTCGATCGGCTTTACGGTTTCCGCCGCCTATAATGTGACCCCGACCTGGACGCTGCAGATTTATGATCGCTTCGATCGCCTGACCGGAGATGCGGCCAACAGCCCGATCACATCGAAGCTCGGCAGTGAGAACCAGAATGTAATCGGCATCTCGCTCACCAAGGCCTTCAACATCAGCTTCTGAAATCCGTAATTCAACCGCTCAGCCGGCCGGTCTCGACGCCGTTGCGATCAACCAGACACCGACCAAGATCAGGAGGCTGCCAGCAAGCCGAAGCAACGGCAATGGCTCGCCAAAGGCGGCCCAGGCAACGCCCATGATGAGAACATAGCTGATGGCCGAGAGCGGGAAGGCCTTGCTGAGATCGAGCTCGGATAGCACGCTCATCCAGATGGCAAAGCAGACGATCTCTGCGACAATCGCCGCCAGGAACCAGTGTGACGACAGAATATCGACCAGCCAAGCTCCGCCCGCCCTGCCCGCATCGACCGCGCTCTGCTTCAGCAATATCTGTTGCGCCGTGTTCAGGAGCGGCACCATCAGCCAGATCGGCCGCATCGTTCTCACACTTGCACCTCGCCACCATCGTCTGCGGCAAAAAGCGGTGAGACCGTCTTGAGGATGAATTGCAGCAGCGAATTGGAATGGCGGAAATACATCGCATTTGCCGTCAAGCAGCTTCCAAGCCGAACCTTGTTGCGATAGTAGGCCTGCCCGCTCTGATAGCGGCCCATGCCATGGTTCAGGCAATATTCGATATTGGCGCACCAGCTGAGATAATAGAGATTGTAGGATCTGCCCTTCTGACCGTCCATGCAGAAGAACTTGTCGATCAACCTGTCCTCGTCGTGGATCAGCAGATTGGCAGCAAGCAGTTCGTCGCCCACAAAATACATTGCGCAGAAAGATCGGCCCGGCATGCCTTTCAGCACCCCTTCGAAATAGGCCGGCGTCAGCTCTTCGAACTGTAATCCGCTCCGCTCGCGCGTCTCACGATAGAGCTGCATGACGCGCGGCAGAAGATCACCGAATTCCGTGCGGTATTCGACCCGAACCTCCTGCCGGCTCCGCAGTTTCCGACGCATATCCTTGCGGGTCGCCGTAGACAGGGTGACAAAATAGGCGTCGATCGTACCGAACCCGATGTTCATCCATGCTGTCGGCAGTCCGCCGATCTCGGCGTAACCTCTCGCCGACAATACCGGTTCGACGCCTGACGGAATGGGGTAGGACAGATCCTTCAGCGCCGTCAGCGAGCAGCCTTCCATGCGCGCATGCGCCTCAAAAGCGTCGAGGAGTTCGGTAAAAAGCGCCGACCGGCGAGCCTGTGCGATATCAGGATGAAAGCCGATGGAAGCCGTCTCCGTGCAAGGTGAGCCAAGACAGGCGAGGCGGAGCTTCAGGAAGCCGCTGAAGATGCGGCGGATGCTTTCCACCGCCTTCCGCAAACGCCCAGCCTCCAGCGTCGTCTCAAGGGCATAGCTGCAAAGGAATGCCGGCATGGCGGCAACAATCTCGTCGTCTTCGCGCACGACCGCATAGCGCCACTCAAAACCCTCGATACCGGCTTCCTCGACCGCGAGCAGATAGTCATAGGTCTCGACCTCGCCGGGGAAGCAGGCGTTCCAGTCATCGCGGTCGAGCATTCGAATGCTCGGAACGATCATCGCCGCCACGGATGACGTATCGCTTGAGACCTGCGCTTCAGGTGACCGCACTTTAAGCGCTTGCTGCATATTCTGCCTCGAAGAATTCCGCTGTCATGTCAGCCACACGCCTGTGCTGCCGATCGAGATGGATCATGTGATAGCTGTCGTCGAGCCAGCGTAGCTCCCGGCGCCCGCCAATATGCGCGGCGATATACTGGGCATGTGCGGGACCGCTGAGATCGTCTTCGCGCGAATGGAGGATTAGGGTCGGTGTCCTGATCTCGGGAAGCCGCGCTTTCAGCGTCCGGCCAAGCTCATGCATCTCGATCAAGCCGCGGCCGGGAAAGGTTTCGAGCATGCCCTCGCCTGTCATGCCGGCCACCATTCGGCGCATGCGCTCGTCCTTGATGCCGAGGGAGGCCGTCTCGCGAAAATTCAGCCGATCGATGAATGGGATAAACGAGATCCAACGAATGTGTGGAGAAAACAGCGAATAATAGCGCGGCACGTCCCATCCATCGTAATGGAAACAGGGCGAATAGACAGCGACGGCACGGATCGACATGGGATTGCGATCGGCTGCCATCATCGCCAGCTTGCCGCCAACGCAAATTCCGGCGGCAAAGACCATATCGCTGCGTTCGCAAAGCCAACCAGCCGCCGTTTCGACGCTGCCGAGCCAGTCTTCCCAGCGCGAGCGACGGAGCGTCGCTTCGTCTTCGCCGTGGCCGGCCAGCAGTGGGGCGTAGACGCTGAAGCCGCGGCGATGGAATTGCCTCGCCACAAGCCGCATTTCCGCCGGCGCCCCCGTCAGTCCATGAACGAGGATGACTCCCTTGCCGTTCGTGCCCTCGAGAAAGAAGGAAAGACTGTCAGCCGACATGCGGGAATTCCCCCTGCTGGCGGTTCTCCTTCGCCATGAAACCGAGAGCATGGCAAGTGCTGATCACATGCGTGCCCGCCGCCTCCTGCTCCTGCTGGATCTGCTCGTGGAAGGTCCTGAGCTTCGTCCAGTGCATCTTCGGGCGATAGTGATGTTCGGCGTGGTAGCCGTTGCCGAACCAGAGCCAGTTGTAGAAGCTGTTATGGCTGCTGACGCCCCAGGCGATTGGGACATCGGGGTCGCCGTTCAGATGCTCGTAATAGCCGTTGAGGGAGGACAGGCAGTTGCCAAGATAATAAAACGGCAGGAAAAAGAACGCCGCCCTCCAGTCGTAGATAAGAGCGAAGAGGACGAAGGCAAAGAACGAGACGAGCTCGATACGCCCCCATCTCGCATCGAATGGCCTTTTTTTCGCAATGGCTCGATGGATGTCGCCGACATCATCGCGGAAGAAGCTGAGAAAGGTATAGGAGAAGACATTTTCCGGCGCGCCGTTCTTGCCATGCTTGTAGATCGACAGGAGGTCGACCGTCTCACCGTTTTCGTTGGGACGGTCGCTATTGCCGGAATGGTGACGCATATGCACCCAGTGATAATAGACCTGCGAAAAGCCGATCGTTACGGATTCGAGCAGGCTGAATGCGTAGTTCATCCACTTCGGCTTGAAATAAGGCGTGTGGATGAAGTTGTGCGAGATGCTGTTGATGTTCCACGATATCGACACGGCATAGACCGCACCGAGCGCCGCCGACAGCCAGAGCGGCCGGCTTTGGAAGCCGGCAATCAGATAGATGTTGAATGCCAGATGCGCTGTCGCGGCAAGCACCGGCACGATATCCCATTTCGTGTGCGCGAAGATTTTCATAGTCCCGTCGCTCCAACACAGACCACGCCGGCCGTCACCAGGACGATGCCGAGAGCGTGGCGAAGATTGATGGTTTCCTTGAAGATGGCGGCGCCTGCAAAAGCGATCGCCGCATAGCTCAGCGCCATCAGCGGAAAGGCCACCGACAACGCCACCTGTTCCAGCACGCGCGTCCACATCACCAGTTCGACCGCCCAGAAAACGATCCCGAGCCAGATGACCGGTTTCTGCAGGGTCTCAACCAGCACGCTTGCTGCGCCATGCTTGAAACACAGCTCGCGGCCGGTTTCGGCAAGAATGCAAAAAGCAATGATGGCGAACGTCCATCCTGTCAGTCCCGTCGTCATGCCATCAGCTCCGACAGGACTTCGAGCAGTGCATGGTTTGCCGCGCTGTTGATGTTGCGGACAACCTTCATGTCGCGACGGCGCAAGGGCTGGTCGATCAGCACCTCTGCCTTCTTCATCGCGCGCGTGTAGAGATCGCCGCCGTAGTGCGGCGTCGAATAATCGCCGGTCACGTCGGCTCCGATGACGCGGTACCGTTCACCGATTTCGCTGAGCAGCCAAAGGACGTAGGGTAGCCGCATGCAACCCTGATCCCAATTGGTCACGGCATCGGCATCGGAGAGAGCGTCCTTGTCGATCGTGACATAGACCGCTTCGGTTTGGATGCGGCCTAGAAGCCGGTCGAGGAAATTGCTCTCGCCGAGTTCCGATATCGATTGCCAGTGCAGGGCGCCGTCGATCTGGCTGAAACTCGGACCGGAACCGTAGTGCAGTCTCACTTTGCTCGGCGGATGCTGATAGGGATAGAGTTCCAGGCGGCCATCGGATAGCGGCACGAGATTGGCGCCCTTGCGCTCCGGCGACCTAAGATCGCGGCTGCAGACCCCGAGGGTTATCACCTTTTTGACCAGGGGTTGTTCGAGCGCTTTGTTGACCCAGGAACCGCAATGCATGCCTGGGTCGAAATGGACCCAGTCGGGATGATTGTCGATATGGATGACGGTGACGGCTTTGGTGCTATTTTCCAGAGCCTGCGACAGAAGAAGAGCCGTCACATGGTGGAAGTCGCCCGATCCCATGAAACAAAGGCGGGTTCCCTCACGGGCTGATGGCCGTGCCTTCGCCAGGTTGCGCCAGACGGTATCAAGGTCCGGCCGTCGCCCCCAAAGCCTGATGGCGCGGCCGCTATCCTTGGCCTCGACTTCGCGCGCCCCTGCCATCCGGCAGGAATGCACGAAGTCGGGCTGCAACTCCAACGCATCATCAAGATGGAGAAGGARGAGCTGCAAGGTCCTATCTCCGCTCGGCGCGCGTCAGAAGCTGGTCGAGCAGCGAGATCGCAAGCTCGATCTCCTCGTGGCTGATCATCAGGTTCGGTGCAAGGGTGATGACGTTCTTGTGGTATCCGCCGACGTCGAGCACCAATCCATATTTCCTGCCATCGACCGCAAGATCACCCTTCATGCCTTCGTCCGCCATCCAGTCGAGCGTCGCCTTGTCGGGGGTGAAGCCGTCGGGCCCGCAGATTTCCATGCGAAGGGCAAGGCCAAGGCCGTCGACATCTCCGACGATCGCATGCCGCGACTGCAGGTCCTTCAAGCCTTCGAGGAAATGTGCGCCCTTTTCCATCACATTCGCGCCGAAGTCGGTTTCAGACACCATCTTCAGTGTTTCGAGAGCGACGGCCGTGCCCATCGGGTTGCTGGCAAAGGTCGAATGGGTGGAGCCTGGCGGGAAGATCGTCGGGTTGATCATCTCTTCTTTGGCCCAGATGCCCGAGAGGGGATTGAGACCATTGGTGATCGCCTTGCCGAAGACGAGTACATCTGGCGACACGCCGAAATGTTCGATCGACCAGAGCTTTCCGGTCCGATAGACGCCCATCTGAATCTCGTCGACGACAAGCAGGATTCCGTGATCGTCGAGGACCTTCTTGAGCTCCTTGAAGAAATTCATCGGCGGAATGACATAGCCGCCGGTGCCCTGGATGGGTTCGATGTAGAAGGCGGCATATTCCGATTTTCCGGCCTTCGGATCCCAGACGCCGTTATATTCACTTTCAAACAGCCGCGCGAATTTCTGGACGCAATAATGCCCGTATTCTTCCTTCGACATGCCCTTCGGCCCGCGAAAGTGATAGGGGAATTCGATGAACTGGGCACGCTCGCCAAAATGGCCGTAACGCCGGCGATAGCGGTAGCTCGAGGTGATCGATGACGCGCCGAGTGTTCGCCCATGGTATCCGCCCTCGAAGGCGAACATCAGGCTCTTGCCGCCGGTATAGTTGCGAACGAGCTTCAAGGAATCCTCGACGGCCTGCGAGCCGCCGACATTGAAGTGAACGCGGCCTTTCGAACCGAATTTATGTTCGGCATCCCGAGCGATCAGCGCTGCGAGTTCGACCTTTTCGCGATGGAGATATTGCGAGGCAACCTGCGGCAATCGATCCAGTTGCAGATGCGCGACATTGTTCAAACGCTCGTTGCGATAGCCGAAATTGACGGCGGAATACCACATCTGGAGATCGAGAAATGGTGTCTCGGCTGCGTCAAAGACGAATGAACCATCGCAGCTTTCGAAGAATTTCGGCTTCTGCGAATAGTGAACCGTATCGCCGTGGGAGCAATAGGTCTCTTCGAGCCGTCGCAGCTCGTCTTCGGAGGCGATGGGGTGCATGCTTGCAGCAAGTTTCAGGTTGGAACGCATGAAGTCCTCTTCTCACGCAGTTTTTGCCACGGGCAGCGCAACAGGCTGCCGTGACGGGCTGGAAAGGATGGCTGCGACACTCGCCTGGATTTCGGCGAAACCGCTATAGGGGATGAAAGGAAGGCAATTCGCGCGGCAGTAATCCGCAAGCTTGGCCTTGGCGAAGACAAGTAGTGCCTCATGGGAAACGCAGAAGTCGCTGCGGCCGTCGCCGATATAGATATGGTTGCCGGACGGCCTCACCTGGGCGCATTTGCACACGCCGGCGCCTGCTGCGCAGGCTGCGCTCTTGAACGGAAAGCCGAGATCGAAATCGGGCATAGTGCAAGCGTGCGGGCGAGAAATCAGCTTGTTTGCGATGATCTGAATGTCTTCAAGACCATGCCTGGCAAGGACCCGCCTGATAAAATGATCGACACCGTCGCTAACGATGGTGAGGCCTAACCCGTTCTTTTCACAGAATGCCTTGAAAGCTCCGAAGGCACTGTCGATTTCGATCGTGTCCAGGAATGCGTCGATGTCTTCGTGTTTTGCCTGAAGCAGCTGGATCTGGCGGCGCATGCACTGGGCAGCTGTGATCCTGCCGTTAGTCCACTGATCTTCGATCTCGCGCCACTCTGGACGCGCGAAACGGTCCAGAACCAGATCGGTCACGTCTTCTTTCGATATGGTTCCGTCGAAATCGCAAAACACCTGCATCGCATGCTCCTTCAATGTGAGGAAGCATTTAGCGTCGCTACCTGAAGGCGAGATGAGGCGAATGTGAAGCGAAACTGAATTGACCGCTTACGCGGCAGGAATATCGAGATCCACCTTCAGGCCGGATCCCCAGGCAGGCGTGCCGAGGCTGATCCCAATGTCGAGACGGTTGCCAATATCGGCGACGATCGGCAATCCCAATCCCGCGCCCTCCTCCCCGCCTCGAGCGTCAAGGCGGTTGAACCGCTGAAATGCGGCCTCCCGCTGCTCGGGTGGGATACCGGGGCCGCTGTCTTCAATGGAGAGGCGAAAGCCGCGCGAGCTAGGTTCGATGCGTACCTCGATCCGGCCGCCGGCAGGGGAATATTTGATCGAATTGTCGAGGAGATTATCGATCATGACGCGCAGCAGGGCACGGTCGGTCAAGACTTGGGGATCTTGCGTTCCGACCAACTCGGCATTGAAACCGCGGCGATTGAGCATGACCCCAAAATCCGCCAGGGCTGCCGCCGCAATCTGGCGCAGCGGCAACGCCTCCAGCTGCAGCGGCTGATGGCTGACCCGTGCAAGCCGCAGCAGCTGTTCTATGAGATGCATCGCGCGCTCGTTGCTGACAACAAGATCCTTCTGCAGGGCGGCGCGCTCCTCGTCGGAATCGGCACGATCGAACAGTTGCAGAAGCAATTTGATGCCGGCCTGCGGTGTTCGCAGTTGATGGGCGGCAAGATCGGAAAAGCGCCGCTCCATTGCCAGCGAGTGGCTCAGCTTTCGCAAAAGGTTGTTGAGCGAGTGGACAAGCGGCGTCAGATCCCGCGGCAGTCTTCCCGTCGCAATCATCGACAGATCATCCGGCGTGCGAGCCCGGATCTGCGAGACCAGCCCCCGGACATTGGTAAGCCCGTTATTGATGGCGAGCCAGATGATGATGGCGCTGACGGGCACAAGGACGAGCAGCGGAAAGGCGAGATTGAGAAGAATGTTATCGACAAGACCTTCCCGAAGGATGATCTTTTCGGCGACCTCGATGGTCACGTCGCTATTCGGGATCGGCAGAGAGTAGATCCGCCAGAGCTCATTCTGATAGGTCACATCGGAGAAACCGGCCGAGAAGCGCTTGACCTCGGCTGGAAAGGCGTTGCTGCTGGCAAAGGCCAGCGCCGGCCCCTTCCAGGCGCGAAACGAATGGGCGTCGGCATAGTCGTCCGCGTCCTCGTTGAGCGCAAGCTGGTTGTCCATATTGAAATCAAGATCCGGAACCTGCACCGTCGGCCTCGCAGTCATTCTTGTGAGGGGGTGCTTCATCAACGACCAGAGCACGTTGGCATCGTTGATCAACTGCGCATCGTAGATGTTGTCGATCTCGCGCGTTGCGCTGTGATAGGCGAAGATGCCGACGATTGCGATCGTGATGATGAGGGTCGGGAGAATGCGGAGAAAAAGGCGTTGGCTGAGTGTCACTGCTGCCGCTCGACCATGTAGCCGACGCCGCGGATCGATCGGATGAAATCGGTACCGAGCTTCTTGCGCAGATTATAGACAGTCACTTCGATCGTATTGCTCTCGACCGAAACATCCGTGTCGTAGAGTGCATATTCGATATCGTTCTTCGTGACGTAACGTCCGCTCCGCTCCATGAGGAGCCGCAACAGATGGAATTCCTTGGCGGGCATGTGAAGCTGTACGCCATTTCGACGCGCCACCATGGCCGAAGGGTCGAGCTCGACGTCGGCGCATCGAATGATGGTTTCGGTGCGGCCCTGCCGTCGCCGGATCAGCGCACGCAGTCGGGCGAGCAGTTCGTCAAGGTCAAAGGGCTTGACGAGGTAGTCGTCCGCCCCCTCGTCCAGGCCGTTGACGCGATCGCGCACGCTGTCGAGCGCTGTCAGCATAAGGATTGGGACGTCGTTGCCTCCCCCCCTGAGCGAACGGACCACCTCGAAGCCGCTTGCCTTGGGAAGATTGACATCGAGGATCACGCATCCAAATTGGCTGTCGCGCAGCGCATCAAGCGCCGTCTCGGCATCGCGGAACCAATCCACGCCATAGGCGTGCTTCTCGAATGCGCGTTTCAGCGAGGAGCCGAGAATGTAATCATCTTCGACCAGGAGTATGCGCACGTCCGCGTCCTTGCGATTTCAACTCTCAACTTGCTTCTTCGGTCTCGATTGAGGCCGAAATCCGGCGAAGGTTTCCGCGGGCTGTCCGAAGCCCTTCCACGCTACCATCTCGGCATATTGGCTCGAAGCAGCGAGGACGCCACCTCGTTGTTCAATGCCTTGACGCTGTCACGCCACGAGGAAACGCAAACTGTCCTGGCCAGCGGATTGCGGCTCGGCATTGTGTCAAATCAATGGAATTACCTCGCCGTTCACCCTGGCGCGACAATTGTGCTAAGGGTCCCGCCGTATTTCGTGGCGGAACCACATGCAAAAACCACGCGCCCGCCTAATGCGCAGAAAACCGTTCAGGTCGGAACGAAGCAAGCATAGGATGCTCTCTTCCAGTGGCGATTTCGAAAGCTTGCAGCTCGCCTACGATGAGGCCGAGCGTTGCGCCACTATGGCTGAAGGCAACATGGTAGCCTGCAATGGCTTTGAATGCACCGAGGACCGGTTCTCCATCGCCGGGGATTGGCTTGCCGCCGACGCCGATGGAAGCAACCTCGAGTTCTGGATTACCCTCCAATACCTTCGACGCTTCTTTAAGCAAAGCCGCAACGACTGAGTGGTCGATCTCATAGCTGCCATCCGGATTGATCTTCACGCCTTGATCTGCCGCCCAGTCGGCATCAAGCGAAAGGGTTCCGTCTGGTGCCGGACGCACCGCGACACGCGGCGTGTTCAAGACGGCCTTGAGGGGATGGTCAAGCCGTTTGGTCTGCACCAGAAGTGCAATCGGCGTCCCATCGCCGATCGTCTGCCCAGAGTCGGCCGCCATTTTCGGTACGGCAGGGCCAGTGGCAAGAAGGACAGCATCCGCCTTGAAACGGGTACCGGATGTCGTTTCGACTCCGATGGCCCGCCCGCCCTCGACCACGACCTTGGCTTTGCCCTGATCCGTAATGAGCACGCCCCCCAGCGTAAGAAACTCCTCAAGCAAATGGTCGATCAATCTCGGCAAATCGACCCAACCCTCCCCTGGATTGAAGATGGCGCCCGGCGACGTGACGGCCCTTGCATCAACGCCCGGGGTCACACTCGCGATCCTGTCGGCCGAAAGATGCTGAGCGTCATAGCCAATCGAGGTCTCGTAGTCGAAGGCGCGAACGATCTCATTCCCCTCGCCCTCGGCGTCCCAGGTCAGGCCGCCCTCGAAGCGGAGCCAGTCCGCATCGGGGTTACGTGCAGCCAGTGTGCGATAGCGGTCGATCCCTGCCATGCGCAACAAATGATAGGGTCTGGAGCGCATGCGCGCAGAATTGAGCCAGGAGAGCGAACGGCCCGAAGCGCCGTTGGCCGGCGGACCGTCATTGACGATGGTCACCCGGATGCCGCGCCGGACCAGCTGCAGACCGGTGGAAACGCCGAAGATGCCAGCTCCGATGATGGCCGTTGAGCTGATGATGTTGTCGTTCATTTTCGTGTCTTTCAATGGTTGTTCGTGATGAACTGGAAAGAGATTAGAAGGCTTCCCAGCGGCCGGTCGTCGCTGAGCGAATGAGAGCGTCAATCGCCTTCATGTTGGCGATGGCATCATCCAGCCCTGACAAGAGCGGTCCCCCGTTAAAACGGTTGAGGCAAAGGCGTCGGCCTGCTCGCCGTAGCCTGCGCCCGGCCCAGATCGCGCGAGGCGATGGCCGCCGCCCTACCCAGCCGGCTCGACTGGATCGCCGGAAGAACCGCTTCGATCGCCGCTGCGCAGCCAAGCACGCCCCACCGTATCGTTCGTGTCATTGTCATCTCCATGCGCCGTTTGGTCAGAGCACTTCCGCAAGGAAGCGCTGGAGGCGCGGGCTTTCGGGATTGTCGAAGATCGCCTCGGGCGTTCCCGCCTCGACCACGCGGCCCTCGTCCATGAACACGACCTGATCGGCGGCCCGACGGGCAAAGCCCATCTCGTGAGTGACGACGACCATGGTCATTCCCTGCTTTCCAAGATCGGCCATAAGGTTGAGCACACCCTTGACCAGCTCGGGGTCGAGCGCGCTTGTCACCTCGTCGAACAGGATGACCTCAGGCTCCATCGCCAGCGCGCGGGCGATCGCAACACGCTGCTGTTGACCGCCCGACAGACCACCGGGACGGTGATGCTGGCGGCTTGCAAGGCCGACATCAGCAAGCCGTGCCTTGGCGATGCGTTCGGCTTCAGCCTTTGGCAGGCCCTTGATCTTCGTCAGCGACAGCATGACGTTTTCGAGCGCGGTGTGATCGGGGAAGAGGTTGAAGTGCTGGAAGACCATGCCGACACGCCTGCGCAGCCGCTCCGGCTTCATGGCGAGAATGCTTTGTCCGTCGACAAGGATATCCCCGCTCTTCGGCTCCACCAATCGGTTGAGGCAGCGCAAAAGAGTGGATTTACCCGAGCCGGACGGACCAATGATACAGGTGACGCTACCAGCTTTCACCGTAAGGTCGACGCCCTTCAGCACATCGAGTTCGCCATAGGCCATGCCAAGCCGGCACACATCGAGGCTGCCCCCCTTGAATTTAGGCTGAGATATGCTGCCGGTGCCGTCGAGTTCGCTGACCTCCTCCAGCCCACTGGTGATGATCGCAGGGCGCTGCTTGCCAAGTCTCAAGCGATTGTCGATCGCGTTGACGACATGGGTCAGCGGCACGGTGACGATGAGATAGAAAATGCCTGCGAGCAGCAGTGGCGAAAGATTACCGGTTACGACCGCCTGGTCCTGCCCCACGCGAAAAATCTCGCGCTCCGATGCAAGCAGGCCGAGGAAGTAGACAAGGCTCGAATCCTTCACATTGCCGATGAACTGGTTGACAAGCGCCGGCAACACGCGGCGCACGCCTTGAGGCACGACGATCAGCCGCATGCCCTGACCGTAACTCATACTCAGCGCCCGACACGCCTCCATCTGGCCGCGATCGACGCTCTGAATGCCTGAGCGGAAGATTTCGCCGATATAGGCACCGGCAATCAGACTGAGCGCCAGGATGCCAAGGGGATAGGGCGACGGGCCGAAGAGTTCGCGTCCAATGCGCGCAAAGCCCTGGCCAATCAGAAGAATGGTGACGATGGCCGGCAGACCGCGGAAGACATCGGTATAGACGCGGGCTGGAACGCGCAGCCAAGGTGAGCGAGAGATGCCCATGATGGCAAGCACCATGCCAATGACGACGCCAAGCACGGTCGAAGCCGCGGCCAGGATCAATGTGTTCTTCAGGCCGACCGTGATCATGGTCGGCAGAACTTCGGCCATCGCATTCCAGTCAAGGAAGCTGCGACGCAGATTTTCAAGCCAGTTCATCAAATGGTCCCTTGCAAGAAAGGCCGGCCCGACCGACAGAGGTCGGACCGGAAGGTGGCATCACTGCTTGGGAAGATAGGCGTCTGGCATGGGGGTGCCGGGGAACCATTTTTCGTGGAGCTTTTTCCATGTTCCGTCCTGCATGGCGGCATGAAGACCCTTGTTCAGAGCTTCGCGCAGTGCGTCGTTGCCCTTGCGGACGACGAAGCCGGCCGGCGCATCAAAACTCGGGATGTTGATCGCCACCTTCAGCGCTGGGTAACGCGCCGAATAGTCCTTGGCAGCCTCGTAGTCGAGGAAATGCGCATCGACCGTTCCGTTGTTGAGGGCCGACACAGCAGAGTTGTTGTCCGGAAATTTCACGAGGTCGGCACTCGTGAAGTTCTTCTGTGCATAGATTTCCTGCAGCGTTCCCTGCACGACGCCGAGCCGCTTGCCCTTGAGGCCCGCAACGTCGGTAATGCCGGCATCCGACGTCAACACGGTGAGGTAACCCGCAAGGTAGCCATCAGAGAAATCGACCGTCTCCTTGCGCTTTGCGGTGGTACCGATCGCTGCGGCCGCAACGTCGAAGCGGCTGTTGGCGACCGATGGCATAAGGGCCGAGAATTCCTGGCCGGTGAAGACCACCTGCTCTTTTTTGAAGCCCATGCGCTCGGCGACATTGAGAAAGAGTTCGATGTCAAAGCCGGTGAAATTGCCGTCAGCGGTCGTGAAAGCGTAGGGCTTGGCGTCACCCATCGTGCCGACGCTGATGACGCCCGGATCGATCAGGCCATAGGGATTATCTTCGGCAGAGGACGGCGCCGCACCTGCTGAAAGGCCAAGGGCGATGGCAAAAAAGGTGACGCGAACTCTGGCGAAGGGGGACGTGATAATCTCGGGAAATTTCATCGTTTCATTCTCCTCTGGTGGTATCGATTACGATTTTCCACGACGCAGGGGTCCCATCCGGGCGACGGCCGAAACCGCACGTCCGGCCCATGCGATCGCATGTCGGATTTCGATGGATTTTTATATGAGACCGGTCTCTTTTTAAATTGAGACCGGTCTCATTGGCTTTTATCAATTGTTATCTTCGCATTTGCTAGTCGTCAATATCTCTTGTAAGGCTAGTTTTCATGGATCCGAACTCACCTCAAACCGCCTCCGTTACGGTGGCCGATGTCGCGCGCAAGGCGGGCGTATCAAAGGCAACCGCTGCGCGCGTGCTGGGCGGCTATGGGACCGTCAGCGATCGGGTGCGCGATGCTGTCACCGCCGCCGCCCGCGCGCTCGACTATCGGCCCAACGAACTTGCACGCAGTATGACGACGGGACGTTCCGGCACGATCGGCGTGGTCGTGGGCGATATTGAAAACCCCTTCTTCAGCCTCGCGATGCGCGGCATCACAGACGTCGCCCGGCAAGCCGGCTTTACCGTCATCCTTATCAATTCGGGTGAAGACGTATCGGCAGAAAAAGCCGCGATCCGGACACTGATTGCCAAGCGGGTAGACGGCCTGATCGTCTCTCCGGCCAAGGAGACCGACGTTGAGCATCTTCGGGAGGTTGTCGGTTCAGGACGGCCACTGGCGTTGCTGGACCGCGGCATCAATGCTTTCGAGGTTGATACCGTCATTGCCGACGACCGGCAGGCAGCCGAGGGTGTCACACGCCAGCTTATCGCATTGGGGCACCGCCATATCGCCTATCTCACGGCCTGCGACACGCCCGATCACCTTTTCCGAACGCCTGGTGACATCAATACCGGTTCCGTCCGCAGGCGAATTGAGGGCTTTCTTAGCACCTGTCGCGAGGCCGGTCTTGGCCCGGTCGAACGTTGGATTCACATGGGCGCCGTGATCCCCGAGCAAACGCGTCAGATCGCCGAGCGGCTGCTCGAGGGAAAGGATCGTCCAACTGCAATCATCGCCTCCGACAGCGTGATCGGGCTGGAAGTGTTCAAGACGAGCCGCACGATCGGGCTGGCAATTCCAGATGACCTGTCACTCATCTCATTTCATGATGCTGACTGGACCGCGGTCACCTCTCCTCCCGTAACGGTCGTGCGCCAACCGGTCTATCAGCTTGGTGAAATGGCTGCGCGTCTTCTCGTCGAGCGCTTGAACGGGTTTGCTGGGCCAGGACGCGAAGTCGTCCTTCAGACAGAGTTCGTTGAACGTGCGTCGATCTCCAGCGCTCCGACCCTACCGTGATAGCCCTCCACGCGGTCCGGACGGCAACTGTCCTTGCGCCCATCATGAGGGCACATCTACTGATCCTCTACTGAATCAGCAAAACGCGCTCGAAAACATCAGCAAATGCGCGTCAGGGCCCTTTTTTTGGCGGCCCAGACGACCAGTCCCGCCGAATCGCATCTGGTCACAATCGTACTATTTTGCGATCGGCAAGAGCTCTAAGCACCGCCGCTACAGAGAAACGGACGGGGCTTTTAAGCCGGCATATTCCTCGTAGGAATCCTCGACGGTGAGGATATGGCTTCGCATCGTATCGGCGGCAAGCTCGCGGTTGCCCTGCAGGATGGCGACAAGGATCGCGTCATGTTCTTTGTACGATTTCGCCAAACGTCCTGTGGTCAGAAACTGTGCGCGACGAAACGGCGATAGCCGCCGACGTGTCGCGAGCGTGATCTCCACAAGGTAGGCATTGTGGCTGCCGGCATAGATCGCCGCATGAAACTTCTCGTTGA
This sequence comes from Rhizobium sp. 01T437, assembly GCF_056398505.1. Lineage (NCBI taxonomy): Bacteria > Pseudomonadati > Pseudomonadota > Alphaproteobacteria > Hyphomicrobiales > Rhizobiaceae > Rhizobium > Rhizobium sp. 01T437. The sequence goes on along the minus strand of NZ_JBFTPM010000010.1, from coordinate 181,228 downwards.
GCACATGGTAATGGCTCGGATCGTTTTCCTTGAGAATCTGGGCAAGGCCTTCGTGAATGGTCTCGAGATTGCGCCGTTCCGAAAGGGTCATGCTGGCGGCGGCGAGGCTTGCGCAGAGCGCTTCAAGCTCCGCCATGACGTGAAACATCTGCCGCAGATGTTCCGGCGAAGGACGGGTGACTATTGCGCTACGATGCGGCCGCGTCTCAACGAGGCCCATGGCTGCCAGGTCCCGGATCGCTTCCCGCAAGGGAGTTCGCGAAACGCCGTAGCTTGCGGCAATCTCGGTCTCGTCTAGCGGCATTCCCGGCGAGAGCTTGCCATCGACGATATCGTCTGCAAGGCGCGTGCGCACTTCCTCGGCACGCGTCAGCTTCCGCCGCGATCCGGCTTCCTTGATCAAGGAATTGTCTTCGCCCCGGCTGGGTCTAGTCTTCATTATGTTGTCCAAAGCAGCCATCTTTGCGAGTATTCTTATGTCGGACTGGTGAGCTTGCGCAACATGCTTCGACCTCGGCGTGTATTAGACGGACCCGTCACCGATATAACCGCGCTATCGGCAAGCCTCCTCCAGCGCAGGAGAAGCGTGCAGGCGACGCTTGTAATGCCCACCAATACGCCGAACCAGATGCCGACGGCGCCGAGACCGAGCCCGAAGGCGAGAAAGATTGCGATTGGCATGCCGAGCAGCCAATAACCGCAGAGACCAATGATCATCGGCACTCTCGTGTCCCTCAAACCGCGCAGGGCTCCATTGGCTGCCGACTGCATGCCATCGAAGATGAGAAACGCCGAGAGGATCATGATCAGCTTTTGCGCCAGCGCCTGGATTGCCGAGAAATCGGCGGCCTCTTCAGCGAGGAACATGCTGGCAATGTCTTCCGACGCCAGCAGCAGGATCGCGCCGAACAGCGCCATCAGGCCGGCTGCGGCGATCAGTGAGAGATTGCCAGCCAGCCGGGCGACCGCGTCTCTGCCGGCACCCAGATGGTAGGCGACGCGGACGGTTGCCGCCTGGCCAATCGCAATGATCGGGTTGAAGGCGATGTTGTTCAGCGTATAGGCAATCTGGTTGGCAACGATCGCAACCGTCCCCAAGCCGCTGGTAATCAGCGTCAGAACCAGCGTCATACCGAGCTCCGCAGCATAGATCAGCGCGATTGGCCAGCCGATCGACCAGACATCCCTCGCCGCCCTTGCCGCCGTCGGAACGGCGCTGCGGAACGTCGAAAGCGGCAAATGTCCTCGAGCAATTGCATAGGCCGTCAAACCACCAGCGATCAGCCACCAGGCGATCACATAGGCGAGGCCGGCACCCGCAATCCCATGGCCGGCATCGCCGAAGGCACCGAAGGTGAGAACCGAGAGAAGCGGCACGTAGGAGAGCGCCCCAAGCCCGACCGACACCATGATCAGCCAGGATTTCCCCGATACCGAGCAATAGAGACGGATCGGCGCGATCCACAGGATAGCCGGTAGCGCCCAGGCCGCCCGGCTGATGAACTGCTCTACATCGCCAAGAATTTCGGACGCGACACCGAACGGCGCAAGTACGGACGGCAGATTGAGGAGGATCGCCACCGATAGGAACGAAAAGACGAGGCCGACCAGCACGGCCCCGCCATAGGCATAGGCCGCGCCATCCTCCTCAACCGTCCCCGTTTCGCTTCTTCCTTTTGCGGCCGCCATCAGCGGGTGCGCGCCGGCGATCACACCCTGGGAGACGACCGTCAGCGCCTGGATGAAGATGGCGCAGAGGCCACCGGCCGCAAGCGCCGAGCCGCTGAGGCGGCCGAGCATGACACTCGCCGCCAGGCTCATGACGAGCTGGCTCGCCTGGGTCACAGCCAGGGGAGCTGCGATGCCTGCAAGCGATCGCAGTTCATTCCATGTCGTACGGCTCATGCTTGTCTCGATCAGGCTGCAGCAACCTGACCGGCGAAGGTATCGATGACCTCCTGGGCGCAGCGGCGCGCGCCGGCCTGCAGATATTCCATGGCGACCAGCGCCGCATCATGTGCAGCCTGCCCGGAACCGGATACGCAATCCTCGATGACGCGGCAGTAGTAATCGCCCTGGTGCGCATCGACAAAGCTGTAATGAATGCAGACATCGGTGAAGCCGCCGACGAAGAACAGGGTCTCGGCTTTGACAGCTTTCAGCAGGATTTCCATTTCGGTGCCGTAGAAGACCGAATAGCGGCGCTTGGTAATGCGCAGGTCATCCGCACGCATCTCCATTTCCTCAACTGGGAAGGGCGTGCCCGGCGAGCTTTCGAGGCAATGAATGCTTTCCGAACCATCGAGCTCGCGCCCGAAGTCGATCAGGCTGTCGCGATGGGCTTCCTGCACGAAGATGACGGGGATGCCGGCCTTGCGGGCCGCATCCACTACCGACTTCGCACGCCAGTTGCGCTCGATATGATCGCCCATGAATTCCAGACGCGACGTCTTCGGACGCGGCATGAAGCCCGATTTTTGAATATCGACAACGATCAGGGCGGCACGCCCAACGATCATAGGCTTCGGCACGATCGGCTTTTCAGACATTTTCACTCGCTCGCTTTGAATAGACACTGTCGCCATTCTCTTCTTCAGCCATCAAACCGATGGGAACGGCTTTCACGGCCGCGATTATACACGCCGAAATTCAGTATGCAATATTGCATACAATACGCCTATTATTTGTGCATATGCCTACTTCTTCTCAAATATATAGGTCTCCCAAGGCAGAAATGAAAGAGCACAAATTTCACTACATGTCTGTATATAAACAGATTTATTTATCTGGCACGACCATTGCATAGCAATTGGTCATCCGCTCAAGAGGACAGTTAAGGAGAACATAGCATGGCATCCAGAAAGCCCTCCTCGCCTTCCGGTCAGGACAGCAACTCGGCGATATCGCGCAGATCGGTCCTGAAGGCCGCCGGCGGCCTTGCCGCAGCGTCGATCCTTTCGGCGCCCTTCGTGCGACCCTCCTATGCAGCAGCGACGCTCAGGGTCTCGAACTTCGGCGGCTTCTTCGAGGAAGCTTTCGCGAAGAGCGTCTATCCGGCCTTCACCAAGCAGACCGGCATCGCGGTCCAGTCGATCCCGCAATCCGGCAGCTCGCAGTTCTTGGTCCAGCTCGGCCAGGCGATCCAGGCAGGCTCGGCCCCGATGGATATCTGCTGCGCCGGCCAGGCGGATGTCATCCGCGGCCGCCAGCGCGGCCTCTGGGCAACGGTCGAAAGCTCGAAGCTGAAGAACCTCGGCAACCTGATGGACGGCTTCGTCTATAGCGAAGACGGCAAGGTCGACGGTGTCGGCGCCATGGCCTGGTACATTACCCTGATCGCCAATCCATCCGAATTCGAAAAGCTACCCGACAGCTGGACGGAACTCTGGAAGCCGCGTGCTTCGGCCTGGGGCCTGCAGGGCGGCGGCAACAGCGTGCTGCTCGACATCGTCGCTTCCGTCTATTTCGACGGTGCCTCGACGCTCGATAGCCAGGAAGGCATCGATAAGGTCATCGCCAAGATCGCCGAACTGAAGCCCAATGCAAAGCTCTGGTGGACCGACGAAGGCTCGATGCAGAGCGCCTATCAGAACGACGAGGTCGTCGGCGGCCTCTACTTCCACGACGTCTCAATGATCATGAAAAAGGAAGGYACCGACGTCGCCTCGATCTTCCCGAAGGAAGGTGCCGTGCTCGGCTACAACGCATGGTGCGTTCCGAAGGTCGCCCAGGTGAGCGACGCGACGATCGCCTTCCTCGACTGGAGCGCCACGCCGGAATGCCACGAACTGATCGCCCGCAATGTCGGCGCCGCTCCGCTGATCGAGCGTTCGAAGCTAAGCTTGACGGATGACGAGTTCAACGCGGTTTCCTTCACTGGAAACCCGATTGTCGTCGCTTCCGCGGCAAAGGTGAAGAACGCCGACTACATCTCGACGCAGATGCTCAAGATGCTCGGTCAGTAAATCTGGACGGAATGATGCAAGGCTTGGAAATTTCACACCTCACGAAGTCCTTCGGTGCAAACACGGTCGTCTCCGACGTCTCGCTTGCCATCGAACAGGGCAAGTTCGTCTGCTTTCTCGGCCCGTCCGGCTGCGGCAAGACGACCCTGATGCGCATCGTCGCCGGTCTGGAACAGCCCAGCAGCGGCACGGTACGCCTCGACGGTCGCGACATCACCGGAATTCCGACGAACGAACGCAACTTCGGAATGGTGTTCCAGGCCCTTGCTTTGTTCCCGCATCTCGATGTGGCCGGTAATATCGGCTATAGCCTTCGTTATCGCACGATGGCGAAGCACCACAAGCAGGAACGGATCGACGAGCTTCTGAGGCTGGTCGATCTGCCCGGAATGCAGTCGAGGCGGGTTGATCAGCTCTCCGGCGGCCAGCGGCAGCGCGTCGCGATTGCCCGCGCGTTGGCCCAGGAGCCGCTTCTCTTCCTGATGGACGAACCACTCTCGGCGCTCGATGCGAAGCTGCGCGACCATATGCAGGTCGAATTGCGGCAGCTGCAGCAGAAGCTGAAGATCACCACGATCTTCGTCACGCACGACCAGCGCGAGGCGATGACCATTGCCGACCAGATCGTTGTCATGGCGCATGGCAAGGTGCAGCAGGTCGGCAGCCCGGTCGATATCTACCGCAAGCCAGTCAACCGGTTCGTCGCCGACTTCATCGGCCAGAGCAATCTTGCCGAGGGCATTCTCGTCGATCGCGAGCATGTGCGGATCGGCGAAAGCGTCGTCACCACCAGCCCCGCTTCCGCTGCGCTGAAGACCGGGGATCGCGTGACGGTCTGCGCCCGGCCGGAAAGCACACTCATAAGCCGGCCGTCCGCCGGCAGCGACGGCCCCTTCGGAACAGTCACCTTCGTGCGCGACCTCGGCTCGAGCGTCGAAGTCTTTCTCGAAAGCGGTGACCGCCAGGTTGTTGCTTCGCTCGCACCGGCCGCCTGGGCTGAACTCGACGGCGGCCACGAGTTTTCGATTTCCTTCGCACCGGGATCGGTGACTGTGCTGGAGGATTGACCATGTCGCTCATATCCGGACAGGAAGGCATGAACCGGCAGCGTCTGTCGGTGGCATTCGGCTTGCTCTGGCCATTCTTCATGATCGTTGCCTTTTTCGGCGTGCCCTTCGTGCTTCTGCTTCGCGTCAGCGTCGCGCATGTCGATCCTGCTTATTATCAGGGCAGCGGCTGGTCGCTTGAGGCGATGGCAAGCCTGTTCCAGCCCATGGTGATGAACGGCCTCGCTTTCTCGCTCTGGCTTGCGCTCACGGTCGCCACGCTCAGCATGATCATCGCCTTTCCGGCGACCTATTTCATCACCCGGATGAACCGCAAGGCGCAGATCGTGTGGCTTATCGGTCTGCTGACGACGCTTGCGCTCTCCGAAGTGCTGATCACCTTCTCCTGGCAGATCATCCTCTCCAAGCGGGTCGGCATTTCGAATTTTGCCGTCTTCCTCGGCCTCATCGACAAGCCGGTATCGCTGACACCAAGCTTTTTTGCGGTCGTCAGCTGCCTGATCTATGTCGTCATCCCTTTCAACGTGATGACCATCTATCCCGGCCTGTCGCGCATGGATGCTTCCTATATGGAAGCGGCGTCCACCATGGGCGCGCCTCCGATCCGAGCCTTTTTCAACGTGCTTCTGCCCCTGATGCGCAAACCGATCGCCACCGCCTATCTGACGACTGTGGTGATGACGATCGGTGCTTATGTCGCGCCCCTCGTGCTCGGCGGCCCGAGCAATTGGACGATCGGCGTCATCATCAGCGAAGTCGCCAATTCCGCCCAGAACCTGCCGCAGGCCTCGGCAATCGCAGTCTTCCTGATGATGGTCACCGGCGCGATGATCCTGGTGATCAACCGCATCGGCGGCAAAGGATACACGTCATGAGCCGGTTTGCTCTCAAATTCGTGCGCCAGTTCTTCCTCCTCTGCCTGGCCTTCTTCCTGGCGGCGCCGCTCATCATCGTTGCAGGCGTCAGCTTCAACACCACAGCGCAGATGACTTTTCCGCCGCAGAATATCAGCCTGCGTTGGTATTGGACCTTCATGGAAGACCCGGCATGGACCTCGGCCTTCCTGCGCTCCGTCATCATCGCGATCGCCTCTTCGCTTCTGACGATCACTGTCGCCTTTCCGATCGCCTATATCCAGTGGAAGACCAATTCGCGCTTTGCAAAACTGCTGGCCGGAATGGCGGGCGTTCCCTTCATCCTGCCGCCCGTCGTCATCGCCGTCCTGTTCCTGTTGTTCTGGGGCACGGTCCGCCATGTCGGCCAGATCGAGAACATCGTCATCAGCCATGCCGTCACCTTCATCGCCGTGCCGCTGGTGATGATCTCGCTCGGCTTTTCGGGGATCGACAAGTCGCTCGTCGAGGCCGCCCGGACGATGGGCGCGCGCGAAAACGATATCCTCAGAACTGTCGCCATACCGATGGTCCTGCCTTTCGTCGTCTCAAGCTTCATCTTCGTCGCGATCTTCAGCCTCAACGAATATGTGATCGCCTTCATGGTGGCGGGTTTCACTGCCGAGACGATGCCGGTCAAGATCTTTTCCAACATGCGCACCGGCTTCTCGCCGACCATGTGCGTCGGCGCCGTCCTGTTCATGCTGATCGGCCTGTTCGGCTTCATCACCGTTGCTCGCCTGGGCAATCTTCCGAAACTTCTCGGTGCACGTTTCTAGATCGAAGGAGCATCCCATGCCAAAGAAGCAAAACCCCATGATCGTCGGCCAGCCGGTCCTGATCGTCGTCGACATCCAGAAAGTCGGTTTCGACGATGATGGCTCGATCCCCCTGATGCCGGGCATAGTCGAGCGCATGCGCAAGGCGCGTACCGTCATCGATGCCGCCCGCGAAGGCGGCGTGCCGATCATCTTCCTGCAGGAAAGCCACCGCAAGAGCGGCGTCGATTACGGCCGCGAAATGGATGGCGATGAAGACATGCACCTGCGCGAAGACTGGGAGGGCACCAAGATCGCCGCCGAGGAAGTCGGCCTGCGCGACGACGATTACGTGATCGTCAAGCGCCGTTATTCCGGCTTTATCGGTACCGACCTGCAGATCCTGCTGCGTGGCCTGAAAGCTGAGACGCTGATCCTCGTCGGCGGCCTCACGAATATCTGCGTCCATTATACATTCGCGGACGGCCACCAGTCCGACTACCATTGCCGCGTCGTCGAGGATTGCGTCGCGGGATCCTCGATCGAGGCGCATGACGCCGCGCTCGCCAATATGGAATACCTGCAGCATGGCGCCCGCCGTACCGCTGCAGAAATCAACCAGGCATTCCTAGCTTTCAAACAGGGGAAGGCTGCCTGACATGCAGGATCGCTTGAAGACGGAAACACGCCGCATCTGGTCGGGGCTTGCCGCAGAAATAGAGCAACTGTTTGCGGAGATGTGGAAAGTGCCGGAACTGCCGGCGCTGGAATACAAGTCGCAGGCGATCCTCTGCGGCTTCATCGAACGGCACGGTTTTTCGGTCGAGCGCGGCGTCGGCGGCGTGCCGACCTCATTCATCGCCCGCATTGCCAAAGGCGACGGCCCGAAAGTCGGCATCCTGATCGAATACGATGCGCTGCCGAGCCTCTACAATGACGCGGTTCCCTACCGGCAGGGCAATCGTCGCCTGCCCGGCCATGGCTGCGGCCACAACCACATCGGCCCGGCCAATACCGGCGCCGGCATCGCCGCCGCAAAGGCGATGATCGAACTCGGCCTGCCCGGCGAGATCGTCATCGTCGGTTGCCCGGCCGAGGAGATCGGCTGGGGCAAGCTTGCGCTGCAGGCGGCCGGCGTGTTTGACGGGCTCGACCTCGTCCTGACCTCGCACGGCGACTACCAGAACGGCTCGCTTGCCCGGCCATGCCACGCCATGGCGAGCGGCGAATTCAAGTTCATCGGCGAAAGCGCCCATGGCGGCAAGACCGCCACCCGCAACGCGCTGTTGGCCGCAGAAGCTGCCTATGCGGAATTCGACCGCCTCCGCAAGGAGGTTCCCGGCCTCCAGCTGAAGCACGTCTATCGCTTCGCAGGCATCACACCCGGCGTGACGCCCGAGGAAGTGCGCCTCTGGTCCTCCGTCCGACATCATGACTTCGACATAGTGCAGCAAGGTTACCAGCTGATGCTCGACACCTACAGCCGGATCGCTGCCGAACAAGGCGTCGAACTGATGGCCGAGCAGATCGCCAATTGCCGCGGTTATCTCGGCAATGACACCGTCGGACGGGTGCTGGATACGTGCCTGAGGGAAATCGGCCCGCCGCGCTGGACCGAAGCCGATATCGAATGGATGGAGCAGCTTTCCGCCGCCTGTGATCCCGGCAAACCCTTCAAGCTGCATCGTGAACTCGAATATTTCGACACTGGCATCGATTATTACGGCCAGGATGACGGCGACATCAGTTGGCATATCCCGCTCGGACGGGTTAACTGGGCCTATCCCGACAATGTGCCGATCCATCACTGGGCATGGACGGCGCTGTCAGGACATTCGTCCAGCAGTCCGGGACCGCTGATGGCGTCGGAAGCGCTTGCCATGGGCGCGATCACATTGCTCGCATCGCCGGAAACGATCGCTACCGCCAAGGCGGAACTCAGCGAACGCATCGGCGGCAAGCGTATTCCCGGACCGGCACCGACGATTTCCGACGTGCTGGCAAAGGATCCGCAGTCCTTCTGGGACGCGACCTGGGCGCGCTGAAGCGCCCCGCTCATCATAATGTAAAGGCTGATATCCAGGAGGAACCGAATGAAGGGCATGCTTGACGACTTCCGGATATTCGAGCCCTATCCGGGCATATTCGCCTATTATGACGGGCGCATCGCCGGCAAGCGGCTCTATTCGGAAGGGCCGAACTGGCTCGACGATGGCGCCTTCAGCCTCGGCATCGCATCCTATGCGATCGTCGATGGCAATGAGGCGCTGGTCTACGACACCCACATAAGCCTAGACCATGCCCGCGCCATCCGCGCCCATCTGGAAGCGCGAGACATATCGAAGATCATGGTCGTCCTCAGCCATTTCCACAACGACCATATCGCCGGCAACGAGGTATTTGCCGATTGCATCATCGTCGCGAATGGCGCGACCGCCCGGCTTCTCGAAGCGGAAAAACCGCTCATCGCCGCCCGCCTGCCGAAGATCGATCCTGTCATCATGCCGAACAGCCTGTTCGACGGCAACCGGTCGATCACGGTCGGAAGCCGCGCGATTGAACTTCACGAGTTCAACATCCACAGTCCCGATGCGACGATCCTATGGCTGCCTGAGGAGCGGCTTCTGTTTGCCGGCGACACACTCGAAGACACCGTCACCTACATAACGGATGCTGCCGCCCTGCCGCAGCATCTGGAAGAACTGAAACGTCTGCGCTCCTTTCCCATCGCCCGTATCCTCCCCTGCCATGGCGATCCGGATCGTATTTTCGCAGGCGGCTACGAGCCTTCCTTCATCGACGCGACGATCCGGTATGTCGAGGCGATGAGTGACGAGGCGCCAGAGCCGGAGATCTGGCGCAAGCCTCTGGCCGAAGCGGTCAGCGAGGATGTGAAAAGCGGCGCGCTGATCTACATCCCCGCCTATGAAGATGTGCATGCCTCCAATATCGCATTGCTGAAGACCTTCCGAGAAAGGTGAGGCGTTTACGAACGCTCTCCAACGGCATCCACGACGCTGACGGACCCGACCTGGGAGATGAACCGGATTTACGGAGCATCCTTGAACAAGAGGCACGTGGGATCAGACTGACGTTTCGGGTTCATGCAGGCCATGCTGGTCTGCAATCTCACGCTGATGTGCAATTCGATCGAGCCTCTGCCCCGACCCATCGCGTGATGGTCTTGATGAGATTCGAACTGCCAGACCGGGAACTTCTAAGACCATTGTCGTTCACGCACCGAAGGGATCCACCAACACCTTGCACTGGGTGGTTCGTTTGCGGAGAGCTTCAAAAACGTGGGGCAGGTCGTTCAGCGAGACTGTTTCGGAAATAAGATTCTGCGGCGCGTACCGGCCGGAATCCAACGCGTCGATGGCGGCCGCGAATTCGCGCATATTGAAGAACACCGACATAATGACGTTGACCTCTTTGGAAATTGCCCGGAAGCTGTCCAAATGGTCGCGCGCGGTACAAAGGCCCAGCACGACTACCTTGCCGCGAGGCCGGACGAGCTCGATACAGTGGTCGATGAGACCCGGCTTGCCAACACATTCGAAGACGATATCAGGCGGACCACCGAGAGCGGCCTCGACATTGGCTGCCTGATCGGGGTCGGCGGTGACAAAGACGCTGGCACCGACGTCCATCGCACGCGCTTCCTGATGACGATGGATGTCGGTGACGGCGACGGCCCCTGCTCCCAGTCTGCGCGCCCAGAAGGCGACTGCAAGTCCGATAGCGCCTGCACCCACGATCAGCACGCGGTCGCCCGGCCCCATGGCAGCCCGCATCAGCCCATGCAGGGCCACAGACAGCGGTTCCGCCAGTGCGCCATCGGCAGTGCGAATGCCCCAAGGCAGTTTACGGCACTGCCGGCCGGCAACGGCGGCATATTGTGCATAGCCGCCGCCGATCAACGCCATGCTATCGCACCAGGCCGGTTCCCCCTTCAGGCAGTTCGAACAATGGCCGCAGCCACGATTGGGCGCGACCGTCACCTGGTCGCCGACCTTGAAGGCTCCAGCCTTTGAGCCAACCTCGATCACTTCGCCGGAAAATTCGTGGCCGAGAATGTCGCCGGGCGCGACGCGAAAGACTGGATCCTCGGTCATATGGAGGTCTGAACCGCAAATGCCGCAGCGGCAGACTTTTAGCAGAAGATAATCTGTCTTTGGTTTCGGGTCCTCCGCTTCCATGATCTTGAGCGGCGCGCCGAGCCGGTCGAAAAGTGCAGCCTTCATCATGTCAGTTCCTACCTTCGTCGGATTGCCGGATTAGTTTGCGCCCAACAGGAAACCAGGCCGCATCGAAGAACCGGCAATAAAGCCCCCAGATACCGCTCCGGGCGTAGAGCGCCATGAACAGAGTGAGGATGCCGAGGACCACCATGTAGATCGCGCCATACTGGCTGAAATAGCGGTCGGCAAAGAAGTAGATCAGAGCGCCGATGATCGGACCCTCGATCGAGCCGATGCCCCCGACCATGACGATAAAGATGCAGATCGAGGCCCAATTCGGATCATAGCCAGATGACGGTGTAATCCTCAGCTGCGCCAAATAGTAGATTGCGCCCGCAAGCCCCGTGCCTACAGCTGCTGCAACATAGATCAGGAAGCGTAGGCGCTTCACGTTGACGCCCTGGCTTTCGGCGGCGACTGGATTGTCGCGCATGGCAGTCAGGGCCAACCCGTAACGAGAACGAAGCAGCAGATAGCTGCCGCCGACTGTCACCAGCAGCATGATCACGCATAGCGTTATGATCGCGACTTCGCGCTCATGCAGACTATATTTGGCGAGCACGCGAAGCGTGAGACCCGCGCCGGCATTGACGTAATCGAGATTGCTGGTCAACAGCCGCAAGGCCTCGGCCACGACCCAGGTCCCGATCGAAAAATACGGGCCGTCCAGCCGGTGCAATAGACCATAGGTCGGCACGGCGAGTAGAGCCGGCAGGGCGAGGCAGAGTCCGACGGCGAGGAACGGGTTGACGCCGAAGTTTGAGGCCAGGACGAACATGAAGTAAGCAGAAGCGCCGATGAATGCCTGCTGGCCGACCGACACCAGCCCGGCATAGCCGGCAAGCAGGTTCCACATCTGGGCGATGGCAATCAGACAAGAAAGCTCGATTGCCCAGCGGATGCTGCCCGAACCGGCCCACCATGGCATGGCGAGCATGGCAACGAGAACGAGAACGGCGATCGTCTGAGCTACCCTGCTCGACAGGGTGTGCCGGTCAACCCGAGCCGGCGCAAAAGCTCTCTTCATCGTCTCACCTGTCGTGGCCTGCAAGATCGTTTGGTTCATGACGGGTTACCTTTTCGAAATCAGGCCTTGCGGGCGGGTCGCGAGCACGAGCAGAAAAACCAGATGGCCGGCAAGAATTCCCCAACCCGAGTCGAGCCGGAACCCCACGGCCTGGGAGATGCCGAGCACCATCGATCCAAGGAAAGCTCCCCAGATCGAGCCCATCCCGCCGATGATCACGGCTTCGAAAGCGTAGATCAGTTGCGCCGGACCGTCGGCCGGCGAAACGGTGGAGCGCAAGGACTGGAAGACGGCGGCAAAACCCAGGATGCCGACGGAGAGCGCCGTCGCCAGGGCGTATACCTTGCGCGGGTTCACACCGCTGATAGCCGCCGCCTCGGTATCGGCGGCGGACGCGCGCAGCGCACGGCCGAACCGCGTAGAGCGCAACATCAGATCGATGCCCGCGGTGAGAAGTGTGGCGACCAGCAGTACGATCAGCGGAAGGACCCCGAGGTAGAGCCCGGCCACGTTGACCGACGCCGCCTCGATGCCCCCGCCCGGCAGCGAACGCGTGTCGGCCGACCAGATCTGCAGCATCAGGTTCTGGAGCGCGATAGACAGGCCGAACGTCGCGATCAGCGATGGTAGAGGATCGTCACCGAGGACGCGATTGAGAATGAGGCGCTGCAACAGCCAACCCACGGCCGCGGCCATCGGGATTAGCAGGATCATTAGCGTAAACGGCCCGAAACCGAGGATGCCCGCAAGCGAGATTCCGATCAGTGCGAGCAGGATGACCAGGTCGCCATGCGCGATGTTGACGATGCGCATCACACCGAACATGAGCGCCATGCCAAGCGCGTATTGGGCATACATGCCCCCCAGCAATATCCCTTGGATGACGGCGTCAAGCCACTGCATGATTTGCTCCAAAATAGGCCCGTGCGACATCCTCCCGCGAGACATCGGCGGAATCTCCCGAGAGCGTGATCCTGCCCTCCAGAAGGCAATAGAGCCTGTTGGACGCGGCCAACGCCCGCGACACGTCCTGTTCGACGAGGATCACCGCCGTGCCCGCTTTGGTTATGGCCGGCATGGAATCGTAGATCTCACCGATGACCTTGGGAGCCAGCCCAAGCGATATCTCGTCACAAAGTAGCACCTCCGGCTGGCTGAGCAGCGCGCGGCCTATGGCCACCATCTGCTGCTGGCCGCCAGACATCTTCTCAACCAACCGCTTTCGCATGGAAGCCAGGGCCGGAAAGAGATCGAGGACGCGCTGCATCGTCCAGGTCGCCGTGCCGTTCCTGCGGCCATGATCGAGCGCCACCAGGAGATTGTCCTCGACCGTCATGCCTGCAAAAAGCCGGCGGCCTTCGGGTACCATGGCAAAGCCTTTCTGAACCATCTGATATGGTGCGCTGCCACCTACCGACACGCCGGCATGGCGAATCATCTCCTGGTTGCTCGGCAACAAGCCCATAATGGTCTTCAGCAAAGTCGATTTGCCGGCGCCGTTGGCGCCGATCAGGGCAACCACCTCGCCGCGCATGACCTCGAAGTCCACCGAGAAGAGTGCCTGGAAATCACCGTATCCGGTGCAGAGCCCGTGGGTGGATAGGATCGGTACTTCAGTCGTCATGCTTCAATCCCCATATAGACCCGGCGGACATTGGGATCGGCGATGACTGCTTGCGGGCTGCCTTCAGCAATCTTCTCCCCGAAATTCAGCACCATCATCCGGTCGGCTGCGGCCATGATTGCGTTCAGCACGTGCTCGATCCAGATAACCGTGACGTTGCGGCGACGAACCTTCTTCACCAGATCAACCAGGACATGCGATTCATGCTCGGTCAGGCCACCAGCGATCTCGTCGAGCAGCAGCAGCTTCGGATCGCTTGCCATTGCGCGTGCCATTTCCAGACGCTTGCGATCGAGCAGCGTCAGCGAGCCTGCGGTCTTGTTGGCCTTGTCGGCTAGCCCGCAATCCTCGAGGATCTCAGCGCAATGACCGTTCGCACTTTTCTCCGAGCGGGACGCACCGAACATCGCCGCGACCATCAGATTCTCAAATGTCGTCATGCCCCCGTAGGGCTTGGGAATCTGGTAGGTACGACCTATGCCGCGCTTGCAGCGCTTGTAGGGCGGCTCGTGCTGCAAGATGGAGCCAGCGAACAAGAGTTCGCCGGCATCCAGTTTCAGATCGCCGCTGATCAGGTTGAAGAGCGTCGTCTTGCCTGCGCCATTCGGTCCCAGGATACCCAAGACCTGATTGGTGCGCACCTCGAAGCTTACGTCCTGGACAACACGAATGGCGCCGAAGGACTTGGAAACGCCCACTGCGCTGAGGAGCACTTGATCATCCATGGTGATGTCAATCTTCTCGCTCAGGACCAGTTGAGCAGGGACAGCTTCTGTTCCGGCGCGATCAGCTTTGAGACCGCGTTGTCGACGATCTTCAGGTCATAGGGGTATTTCGCGCCCTTCACCCACTGGCCGCCGAAGATCGGCGTCTTGCAGATGTTTGGGTGCGGACCACCGCTGAACTTGATGGGGCCGACAACAGTGTTGAGATCGGTCGTCTTCGCCGCGTCGCGGATCGAAGCGCGGTCGCGCGGGTCTTCGGCGCGCTTGAGCGTGTCCACGACAACTTCCCAGAGCGCATGTGCATAGCCGAGCGGCTGGATCCACTGCTTGTTTTGTGAGCTTTCCCATTCATTCGCGATGTCGGCGCTGTTTTGGCCCGTCAGCGACGATTTGAAGGTGAAAGCCGGCGTCCACCAGACCTCCGTCGACATCCCTTCGCCAAGCGGACCCATGGCCGCGATACCTGATGGGAAGAGCAGCGCCGCAGCCACCGTCACCACCTTGGGCCTGTAATTCTGCTGGCTGCATTGGGTGATGAAGGTCTTGAGATCCGAGGGGTAGGTGATGCCGCCGATGATATCGCACTCCTGCGCCTTGTATTCGGCAATCTGGGCGGAGAAATCGTTGGTGCGCGGCTGGAACATTGACGGGATCACCGTCGTGAAGCCTTCCTTTTGCACCGTCGGCGGCAGGCCATAGTCGTTGTTGCCCCAGGTTTCCCCATCGGCATTGCGCGGAAACAGCATCCCCACCTTCTTGTTGGTCTCGACCGATTTCCACAGACCAACGAATGTAGCAAGCGCATCTTCGAGGCCCCAGAAGAAATGGTAGTTCCACTCGAAGGGCTTCTCGGCGCCGCCACGCGGCATGACGAAAGCCTGCCAGGGTGCGGCGGTCGAGATCGAGGGACACCCGTAGAGTTCGGCCTGATCCGCCACCGGATTGTTGATATCGGTGGTCGAGGCCGGAATGATCAGGTGCACCTCATCGTTAAGGATGAGATTGCCGGCAATTTCGGCGGCCTTGTTAGGGTTGGACTGGGCGTCGTGGGGAATGATCTCGATATCGTATTTCTTCCCCTTGTTCTCAATGCCCCCGGCCAGCAGCGCACGCATCTTGTCAAGTGTGTAGCTGTCGGCCTCACCGAAGGGCGCCAGCGGCCCCGTCATCGGCGAGACGAAGCCAATCTTGATCGTGTCGGTCGTGCCTGCCCGCAGGACGGCGGGCATGGCGAGCGTGGCGGCCGCGGTGCCCATAGACTTGAGTGCGGTGCGGCGGCTTATGCCGCCTTTCAGAAATTCGATCCTGCTCATTGTGTTCTCCTCCACTTGTTTGTTGTTTCACGCCGTCACGCTGCCTCCCGCAGCCCGTGGCGTGAATTGAATGGCGTCCTCGGCGGGCCTGAGAACCAGGCCTCCGTCGATCACGATATGCGCACCTGTGACATAGGATGATGCAGGCGAGGCGAGATAGAGCGCCAAACCCTTGATCTCCGAGGTTTCGGCAACCCGGCCGAGGGCCGACCACATGCTGAACGCCTTGCGGTCCTCCTCGAACCGCATTCGGCCGCCGGCAATATTGGTGATGAAAGGACCCGGCGCGATGGCATTGACAAGAATGCGGTGACGGCCGAGCTCCATCGCTGCCTGACGGACGAGATGGGCGACACCTGCCTTTGCCGGCATATAAGGCGTGCCAACGATGCCGTCATTGTAGAGGGCGGCGACGGAGGATGTTGCGATGATCCGGCCTCCGCCAGTGCGCTTCATGTGGCGGGCAGCGAGCTTGATCGTGTTGTAAACGCTCGTCAGGTTCGTGGCGATTACTTCGTCCCAATGATTGTCATTGAGGTTGTCGATCTCGCCATCGGGATTGCGGTCTCCGTCTGGTGTGAGGAAGCCAGGGCCGGCATCGATGCCCGCATTGGCGAACACCACGTCGATCCTGCCATGGCGTTTGACCACTTGATCGAAGGCGAACGCCATGGCCGGGCGGTCGGTAACGTCCACCCGCATGCCCCAGACATTGCCACTGCCCCGCGAGAGTTCTCCAACCGTGCGGTCGAGCTCGCTCTGGTTCATATCGAAAATACAAACGCGCGCCCCCCCATCTGCGAGCACTTCCGCATAGGCACGGCCGAGACCCGAGGCGCCACCAGTGACGATTGCTGACTTATCCGATACGTCGAACATTTCCTGAAGCGACATGCTTCCTCCCGATGCTGCAATTCTCAAGGGGTTTACGAAGGATCAGATGAACATCTGCTCGTTGATCTTCAGACCTTTTTCCCTGCAGTAACTGGTGTAGTGTTCGATGAACCAGAACACATCCGCGGTGAAGGTGAACTTGGCGTCGTCGTCGAAAAACTCGATAGGCCCATTGATCCAGAAGAGCGCCTTCATGCCGTTGGGATCGTCTGAGTAGAGCGTGTGCGCCGAGCCCGGCAGCTCGTAGACGAAATCACCCGGACGCGCCGTCCAGTCATATTCGTAATAGCCCCACGAACCCTCGAGCGTGACCGCCGAGACTACGCCGCGATGCTTGTGGGTGCCGATCCGACCGCCGCCTTTGACCCAGAGGATGTTGGCAACGGAATTGGTACGCACATCGAAACAGAGATGTTTGATTGCGGCGGAATCGCCGAAAGGCACCCACGGTGTCGAAGCGTCGTCGCCGGGAATATGGGCGCCGTCGCGGGCAAAACGGCGGATGGCCTCCTCGTACGGCTCTTCGGGCAATTTCACGATTTTCGGTCGTTCGTTCATGGAAATCTCCTCCGAATATTTTCCATCCGACAACTGCAACGAAGCTTAGGAAGCGGCCAAAAATCCCGTCAAATTCTTTCTTTCAGAGATTTCTGCGCGGAGGGTGTCATCGATAGCACCCGTTGAAACTGTTATGGAAAATCGCATTTCGAACGCTCGTTGTTGCGATGCCAACGCCTCATGATGCGCTGCAGAATTTATCAAATGGCAAATTCCACTTGCTCAAATCATAAACTCGAGCACTCTGACGGCGGGGAGCCCGCATAGATTTAGAGTGGACCGTCAGGGGAGGATGCATTCATGAAACTTGCCGTAAACCAGGAGTCCCTGCTCGATCGGGGCGGCAATCCGACGATCCGGGAATTCCTGAGCAAGCTCACCTACAATCCCGTCGACGGCACGATCAAGCTCAACGAGCGTCGTCTGATCATGCAGCGCGCCACCTCACGCGGCGCGCTAAGAGACGAGCTTGTCCGCCGGTATGGTCGTGATGACGCCTTTGTCATTCTGACCCGCCTGGGCTATCTGGCAGGCAAGGAAGATGCCGAGTTCATTCGACAGGCATGGCCGGCACTTGATCAGGGTGACGCATTCACAGCCGGGACCAGGCTTCACATGCTGAAGGGCGAGGTTCGCGTTGAAACGGTGCATAACGACTTCGACTTCAAAAAGGGTAAGTTCTCGGGTGAGTTCTTTTGGAATGACAGCATAGAAGCCACCGAATATCTCGAGCGCCACAATATCGCTCATGAATCCATGTGCTGGACGCAGGTCGGCTACGCCGCCGGCTATGCTTCCCATTTCTTCGGCAAGCTGATCGTCTACAAAGAGATTCAGTGTATCGCGCGCGGTGACAAACGCTGTCGTGTGGTTGGCAGGCCGGCGGAGGCATGGGACAAAGACGACGAGACGGTCCGGCTCTATCGCCGCCACGTTTTGGCTGAGGGAAAGCCGTCCACGCTCCAACCGCAGGCGATGCGGACGACGACAATACAGCAGGATGGGCACGATGGTGGACACGACACCTCGGATCCGGTCGCCGCCATCCTTCTGGAGCCGGTGCGGCAGCGCCTGGAGCAGATCGTCCAGATGGCGAATATCCCCGTTTTGATAACCGGTCCCTGCGGCAGCGGAAAATGCATGGCCGCACGTCATATCCACGATGCCGTTCACGGTACCGCGGCGCGGTTCGAAAGCTTTTCCTGTTCTGCGATTGCCGATGGCAACCTGTCCGACATGATGGCTGCCCAGCAGCGCCGCGGCCGCAAGTCGGCGGCAGGCGGGGAAGCTGCAACAACGATCGTGCTGCAAGATATAGAGGGGCTGAGCGAGGCGGCCCAGCTTGAAATCGTCGAAATGCTTTCCGGCCGAAGAAGAAGGCAAGAAAACAGTCTTCATTCGAGACTTATTGCGACCTCAACCCTCTCTCCCCAGGAGTTGGCGAGCCTGCCACATCTCCGCAAAGATCTGCTCTATTCGTTCATGGCTCTGCCCGTCGCCATGCCTGCGCTTGCAAGTCGGCCCCACGACATCGGCCGTCTGGCCGAAGCCATCATCAGGTGTTTGGCGCCCGGATACGGCAAGAGCCAGCCTATGCTGGCAGAGGATGCCACGGCATGGCTCAAGGCGCTTCCATTGCCGGCAAACCTGCTCGAACTCGAAGCATTAATGCGTGGAGCAATTCTGACCGCGAAGCAAGATCGGGTGACTGCATCGACGCTCGAAACCGTGGCCGGGGATATGGGAATGCTGCCACAGCCTCTAGCGACAGACAAAGCCCTGGCGGTCGTTCTGGCGCAGACAATCGAGCAAGGTGGCTTTTCCATCGATGATCTTAACCGCCAGATCTACCAGATGACCATCCGGCAAGCAGATGGCAACGTAGCACGGGCAGCCCGTATGCTCGGGCTCAGTCGGGCCCAGTTCGCCTATCGGCTGGGTCAGATCAGCAACGGCAGGGGCCGCTGAAGCAAAGCTGCCGCTGCCAATTCCCAGGCTATGAGCGATTTCGGCGGGTGCTTCAATCCAAAAACGTCTTCCTCAAGCGATGAATATGAGCAGCACCGATGCCGCAGCAGCCACCGATTATTGTCGCACCCGCTTCGACCCAGGAACAGGCATAACGCGAATAGGCATCGTCATTGAGATCGTTGCGGGTGTCGTGCAGGCCTTCATTGGCGGCTGCGTCGCCCTGTTCCCCTTCGAAGGCATTGGCATAGACGCCGATTTCGAGGTGAGCGTCCACCTTCCGGAACGCGCGCACTGCCGTCTCCACGGCCGATTGCATGACTTCGGGCTTGCTGCAATTGAACAGGAGGGCTTCAGCACCCGATGACGCCGCCCAGAATGCCGCGTCCTCGACCCTTTCGTTGGAGCGGAGCTTCGCTTCTCCACCCTTTATGGCTGCCTCGTCATCCGCCGCGGTGAAGGAAATCCAGAACGGCTTGCCTGATGTCGCCACCGCCTTGCGGACAGCCTCTGCCTCGGCAATCAGGCTCAACGTCTCGCCGAGCCATATGTCGACGAAGGGGCCGAGGTTTTCGACAAGCACCTCGAGATAATCCTGCACCCGCGAAGGCTGAAAGTTCTGCGGCTCGTACGAGCCGAAGATCGGCGGCAGCGAACCGGCGACCAGCACCTTCCGATCCGTGACGGCATCGGCTGCCTCACGCGCCAGGCGACCTGCGAGACGGATCAGCGCCGGCCCTTCCTTCCAAAACCGGTCCTCGCCGATGTGAAAGGGCACGAGCGCATAGCTGTTTGTCGTAACGACCTCAGACCCGGCGGCGATGAATTCCTGGTGTACCTTGCGCACGATATCCGGCGAGTTGATCAGCGCCAATGCCGACCATTCCGGTTGTTTCAGTTCCGCGCCCAGCCGCAGCAGCTCGCGGCTCATGCCGCCATCGAGAATTCGGGTCGTGCTCATGAAGAGGTCTCCATTCAGGCTGTCGCACCGTCACCGGCAGCGGGCTTTTCATAACAAAGTGGGCAAGGTGCACATGGTTCGTGCGCAAGCGAGTTCATGGCCAGACCTTTTCCATCGGCCTAACGACGAACCGGCACCTGCGCTTCGAAACCTCGAAAGACGCGGGCGATCACTGCGGTCAGGGCGAGATAGAAGAGGGTGACGACCAGCAGCGGTTCATAGACGAGCAGCGTGTCCTGCCGAACCTTGTTTGCCACAGCATAGAGATCCATCACCGTCACCGTAAAGGCGAGCGGCGTCGCCTTGAGCTGCATGACGATCTCTCCCGCAATGGTCGGCAGGGCAATGCGAATGGCGCGCGGCAGCCAGATGCGGCGGGTCAGTTTCCAGGGCGACAGGCCGAAGGCCCGGCCGGCTTCGAGCTCGCCCTTAGGGACGGCAAGCAGCGCGCCGCGCAACACCTCTGCCTCATAGGCGGCATAGTTCAGCGTGAAACTGACGGCGGCAAAGAAGAAGCCCTCGCGCAAGACTGGCCAGAACAGGCTCTGGCGGATGCCGGGTATCATGGGGAGCAGCGAGCCCACGCCGTAGTAGAGAAGCCACAGCTGTATCAATAAAGGTGTGCCACGGAAGAAGGTGCAGTAGCTGCGGGCGAGCAGCCGCGTCAGCCTGCCGCCGCTGACCTGCGCGAAGGCGAGACCAATGGCGATGACGAAGCCGAACACCACGGAAATCACCAGCAGGCAAACCGTCTGCCAGGCGCCCGTCAGAAGCAGCGGCCAATAGGAAGAGATCCAGGTGAAACTCATAGGGCGCTTTCTTCAGGCAAGGCGCGGCTGCCCTCGCCGTACCCGTCCCTCGATCAGTTTGACGATGACGTTGGAAACGAGCGTGATGGCGAGATAGAGAAGGGCCGAGGCAAGGAAAAAGACGAAGTAGTGTTTGGTGCTTGCCCCGGCAAGGCGGGTGGCGAGCGCCAGCTCCTGATAGCCGACGACCGCGACCAGCGCGCTGTCCTTGGTGACCGACATCCAAAGATTGGCAAGACCCGGCAGGGCGTTTGGCAGGAGCGCCGGCAGCAAGACCCGGCGGAACCTCAGCACCGGTCCCATGCCGAAGGCCTTGGCGGCATCGATCTGGCCGACAGGAATGGCGAGGATCGCGCCGCGCAGCACCTCCGTCATGTAGGCACCCTGCACGAAGCCCAGCACCATGACGGCCGCGACGAAGCCGTTCACATTGACCGGTGGCAGGTCCAAGGCGGCCAGGAGCCGGTTCAGGCCATCGGTGCCGGCATAATAAAGCCCGATGA
This sequence comes from Rhizobium sp. 01T437, assembly GCF_056398505.1. Lineage (NCBI taxonomy): Bacteria > Pseudomonadati > Pseudomonadota > Alphaproteobacteria > Hyphomicrobiales > Rhizobiaceae > Rhizobium > Rhizobium sp. 01T437. Next base: position 159,922 of record NZ_JBFTPM010000010.1, on the reverse strand, counting down.
TCAGGATCAGCTCCGGAACGGCGCGGATCACCATGGTGTAGAAATCGAGCAGCAAGCAGAGCCCGCGATTGCCCGAAAGCTTTCCAAGCGCACCACCCGTGCCGAGCAGCAGGCCGATCGTGAAGGCGCAAGCCGAGATGGCGACCGTGGAGACTGCACCTGCCAGAAGAACGCCGCCCCATCCCGGAGGATAGGGAGACAGCAGGTCCAGAATACCTTGTTGCGTGGTCGCCATTATCAGGACTGCTTACTTTGCGCCGTAGATGTCGAAATCGAAGTATTTCTTGGTGATGGCGTCATACTGGCCGCTGGCCCGGACGGCAGCGATGGCCGTGYTCAGCTTGGCTCTCAGCTCCGTGTCTTCCTTGCGCAGGCCACCCGAAACGCCAGCGCCGAGAATTTCCTTGTCGTCGGCGACGTCACCCATCTTGGCGCAGCAATCCTTGCCGCCATCGCTCTTGAGGAAAGCGTCAAGCGCCAGTGAATCGCCAAAGACATAGTCGATACGGCCGGAGGCGAGATCCTGAAAAGCCTCGTCGAGCGTCTGGTAGGTTTTTTCTTCCGCAGCCTCGGCGAAATACTTCTTGTAATATTCCGACTGGATCGTCGACACCTGGATGCCGATGGTCTTGCCCTTCACGTCCTCGGCAGTGGCGCCCGGCTTCTGGTCCTTGGGACCGATCAAGGTGCTCGGCGTGTTGTAATATTTGTCGGTGAAGTCGATCACCTTCGAGCGTTCCGCGGTGTTCGACATCGACGACCAGATCACGTCGAACTTCTTGCTCTGGAGGGCCGGAATGAGACCATCCCAGGAAATGTCGACGATCGAGCATTTCTCCTTCATCTCTTCGCAAACGGCATTCATCAGGTCGATTTCCCATCCCTGCCATTGGCCCGACGCGTCCTTGGCGAAGAAGGGCGGATAGGATTCGTTCATGACGCCGAAGCGGACTTCGGCCTGTGCGGTGACGGCGGAAAGCACGAGTGCCGCGCCGGCGAAAAGCGTGGGGAGCAGTTTCATTCGCAGGATTCTCCTGGTTTGTGTTGTCGACGAGAGTTCGCGCATCAGTGGGCGCGCAGACCGGTAAATTCCCGGCAGCGGGCGCTCACCGGCGCCCCGAATATCTGCTCCGGCGGACCTTCTTCCTCGATCCGTCCCTGATGCAGAAAGAGAACACGGCTCGAGACATCCCTGGCGAAGCGCATTTCATGCGTGACGATCAGCATGGTCCGGCCTTCTTCCGCGAGATCACGGATGACCTTCAGAACTTCGCCGACCAGCTCCGGATCAAGCGCCGATGTCGGCTCGTCAAACAGCATGACATCAGGGTCCACGCAGAGCGCTCTTGCGATTGCCGCCCGCTGTTGCTGACCACCGGATAAGAAAGCGGGATAGACGTCACGTTTGTCGAAGAGCCCGACCTTGTGGAGCAGTGCTTCTCCCTTTTCGATTGCCTCACGCCGCGAAATGCCCATGACGTGCACCGGCGCCTCGATGACGTTTTCCAGCACCGTCCGATGGGCCCAGAGATTGAAACTCTGGAAGACCATCCCGAGCCCGGTCCGCAGCCGCTCGATCTGCCGCCAGCTGCGCGGCTGCAGCCGTCCGCCCCGACCGATCTTCAGCGCAATCTCCTCGCCGTTGACCGCAACCCGGCCACGATCCGGCATTTCCAGGAAATTGATGCATCGGAGGAAGGTGCTCTTGCCGGAGCCCGACGAACCAATGATCGAAATCACATCGGACTTGTGGGCCTCAGTCGAAATGCCCTTGAGAACCTGTTGCGTGCCGAAGCTTTTATGGAGATCTTCGACGCGAAGAGCAGGAAAGGGTTGATCCGACATGCATGGTTCCGGCTGAACTGAATTTGCGAAGGATAATGATAAAATAACGCGGTTTTTTCGCGCAATTTTCATCCATTATGCATATTTTATGCAAAATAATCTTCCCCGTGCGGCAAATGCGGCAGAATGCGTGAAGTGTCGCGGCAAGAATTGGACTGGACAATGGAACAACTGGATCGTTTTGACCGTGACATTCTCGATATCGTTCAGCGCGACTGCCAGCTGAAAGCCGAAACGATCGCCGAACGGGTCGGGCTATCGGTCTCGGCCGTGCAGAGGCGGTTGAAGCGCCTGCGCGAGGAAGGGATCATCAAGGCGGAGGTGGCCGTCGTCGACCGCAAGGCGACGGGGACATCGATGGTGTTCATCGTCGGGATGGAGATCGAGCGGGACAATTACGACGCGCTGGCGAAGTTCCGCCTCTGGGCAGAGAAGCAGGATCACATACAACAGGTCTATTACGTCACAGGTGCGGTCGATCTGATCGCGATCGTCACCGCCCGCGACGTCGAGCACTATGACGACATCGCGGCCCTGATCATGGCGGAAAACCCGCAGATCCGCCGCATGCACACGAATGTCGTGCTGCGAGACGTCAAGCTCGGCCTGTTCGTCCCGCTGGAATAGCGTGCAAGCAACGGTCCCACCACCCCGTTTGGTTTGGGCAGCGGAGAGGTCCCAGTTAGCACCGGCCTTTTATTGGGTGACAATCAAGGCTCAATAGACCTGACAGTTCATTCCTCGGGCACGCCCTCAAGAAGGCCATCATAGACATCCATGAGCGCGTTGGTGATCGCCTGACCCAGCGCGTTTCCGGCTTGGCGAACATCGTCATCGGTGCCGTCCCGCGCTGCCCTCGCAAGCTCGAAGCCCTGGTCGCCAACGATTTGCTTGGCCATTTCGATTGCCCATAGTCCGAAATCGCCGCGGTTATCGATCTTGATTGTATCGTTCATGCGCCGGGCTCCTGTGATCAGCTGCGAGGATTTACCCACTCACGCCAGGAAAGGCCAGCCTTCGACGTGGCGTGATCTGTCCAGGATCGGACGTTCTTGTGAACTACGACATTTATTCCGCTGGTTGTCGCAAGGAGCCCAGAGGAAGTCAAAAGCGCAGCGATGGCTTGGCGGATCGTTCGATCCAAGGATTTTCTGCGGTGAATTCGTTTATGGCGATCTTGAAAAGCTCCGGGGACCATGCAGGTTTGACGGCGCTTTGCTCCAATCCGATTTTTTCAAGATTATTGTCGATTTGCGAAAGGCTGCTTCGTTGTCAATATGAGCGGGCTTGTTCAGCGGCAATGGTGCCGGCGTCTCGCTACCGGAGGATCTTCCCATGCGTTTCATGTCTATCGTCACATCTACCGATTTCATGCATCCGACGCCGGAGCTTGGCGAGGCTATCGGCAAGCTTGCCGATCGGGAAATCAAGGCCGGCCGCATGCTCGACACCGCAGGGCTGATGCCGCTCGCGACCGGTGCCCGCGTCACGATCCGTGAGGGCAAGCTGAATGTGATCGACGGGCCTTTCGTCGAGGCCAAGGAGGTCGTCGGCGGTTATGCGATCTTCGAGCTGCAAAGCAAGGAGGAGGCCGTGGCGCTGGCGGTCGAGTTCATGCAGCTGCACAAGGATCTCATGCCCGGCTGGGAAGGCACGTGTGAAGTGCGCGCCTATTTTGAACCGGGTGCGGAGGGGATCTGCGACCCGCTCGCCGAAGCAAGGGCATGATCCTGTCGACCTGTAATCGGGACGGACGATCGTGACGGTCGCCGGCACCCATCAAACGATCCTGGCGGTCTGGCGGATCGAACAGCCGCGGCTTATCACCAGCCTGGCACGATTGCTGCGCGACGTGCCGCTGGCCGAGGATCTTACCCAGGAAACGCTAACTGTAGCCCTGGAACGATGGCCGAAGACGGGAATCCCCGAGCGGCCCGGCGCATGGCTCATGACCACTGCCAAGCGTCGGGCGCTCGATCATCTGCGGCATCGCCGGATGCTGGATCAGAAGCACGAGATGATTATTTGGGAAATGGAAGCAGAAGAGCAGATCATGCCCGATCTAGACACGCCTCTGGATGACGATATCGGCGATGAAATGTTGCGCCTGATATTCACCGCGTGCCATCCGCTGATCTCGCGCGAGGCGCGTGTGGCTCTGGCCTTGCGGATGATCTGCGGCCTGACGACACCAGAAATCGCCCGGGCATTTCTGGTGACGGAAGCGGCGATCGCCCAACGCATCGTCCGCGCCAAGAAGACGTTGTCGGAATCGGGGCTGGGCTATGAGACGCCGCATGGCGAGCAGCTGTCGCAACGTCTCGCCTCGGTGCTGGAGGTCATCTACCTGATCTTCAACGAGGGTTACACGGCTGCCCGCGGCGACAACTGGTTTCGGCTGCAATTGTGCAATGAGGCGCTGCGGTTGGGCCGGGTCTTAACGTCCGTGGCACCGCAGGAGCCGGAGGCGCACGCTTTGCTGGCATTGATGGAGCTGAACGCGTCCCGTACTGCGGCGCGCACGGACGCTGCCGGCAATCCGATCCTGCTGCTCGAACAAAATCGCGGCCGCTGGGATCAGTTGCAGGTTCAGCGCGGGTTGAAGGCGTTGATACGGACACAGGAGCTTGACGGGGCTGGCGGGATTTATGCCCTGCAGGCCGCGATCATCGCATGTCACGCAAAAGCGATGAGCGCCGATGAAACCGATTGGAGGCGGATCGCCGATCTCTATGCTGAACTTGCTGGGCTTCTGCATTCGCCGATCGTCGAACTCAATCGAGCCGTGGCCATCGGCATGGTCGAGGGCCCCAAGGCGGCACTGGACATCATTGAAAACCTGCGCGATGAGCCTGCATTGAAGAACTATCATCTTCTGCCCAGCGTCCGCGGCGATCTTCTTTATAAGCTTGGCCGATACGACGAAGCGGGGCGAGCCTTTGAAGCGGCAGCAGCGCTTGCCGAAAATAAGAGGGAGCGTGATTTCCTCATGCGCCGTGCTGGCGAAGCTGCCACCGCAGCGAAGGGTTGATCCGGCTGAGAGGCAGCTCTTTTTGCCCTAAGCTATTCCACAGCCTGAAGGCGGCCCCATCGGTCTCCGCTTTCCCGACGATCAAATCTTATTGGGCTTTTTCCGGATGGACTCTGCTGCAACGGTTGACGCCCCTTGCCCGGATAATGATGCGCGAGGTGGAAGATCCGGTGAGCTTACAAGTCTTCCTCAGAACGTAGGTCTAGGTGATTTCGGGTTGCGTGCCAGTGATAAAACTGCGCGCAACGGCCGAAATCGCATCGGCAACCTTCGACATGGATCCGAGATGCGGAGAGCGCAGCATCACGACGTCCAGCTGCAGATCCTGGTCGCTGATGTTGACCCTCTCGATGCCATGTGGCGGCGAGCTTTCAAACAGGCGCCTGGGCATCAACCCGAGGCCGAAGCCCCTGCGCACCAGCGCGAGCTGCATGCCCGCATCCTCAATTTCGGCCGCAATCGTCAAGGGCTGGCGCTGGCCGGCCAACAACTCTGCGAGACAACGGCGGGCGTCGCAGGGTTCTGGGCTTAATATCCACGTCCTGTTCGCTGGATGATCGGCGCTGCCGGTCCCGCTGGCGCCGATGACGATCAGTTTTTCGTCTCCGATATTTTCGGCGTGCGGATATCGGGAGCGCTCAGACAACACGATGGCGGCATCGAGATGCCCCAGCCGGAACTGCTCGACAAGTTCCTGGCTCCATTGCGATTTCAGCCGCATCGAGACCTTCGGAAACCGTGCCGTCGCCGAACCGAGTTCTCCGGCGAGACTGTCATGCGCAAGGCCCTTGGCCACGCCGAGCCGGAAAAGGCCATGCGCCTCCGGCGCCGACACGACGGCCTTCATGTTCTCGAAAGCAGCGAGAATATCGCGGCTACGGGCCAGCACTTCACGTCCTGCCGGCGTCAGAACCGGCGGCTTCTGCCGACGGTCGAGCAGCGTGACGCCGAGCGCCTGTTCAAATCTCTGGATCTGACGACTGACGGCTGGCTGGGTCAGCGGCAGACGTTGCGCGACCCTTTGAACCGATCCTTCATCGGCAAACATCACGAATGTCCGCATCTCGTCAAACATGTTTACTCCACATAATTATTTTGCATATTATGAATTTGAGTATCACAGAGATCAAGGTCATTTTGCGGGCACGGATAAATCAGCCCGGAGAAATTTCATGAAAGCGATCGTCCTCAACGAGGCAGGCAGCCTCGACAATCTGACACTGGAAGAGCGCCCGATGCCACAGCCCCAGCGCCAGGAAATCCTGATCCGCGTCAAAGCAACGGCACTCAACTATCGGGATCTCGAAATTGCGCAGGGACATTATCATACGGCATTCAGGCTGCCGCTCATCCCCTTGTCGGACGGCGTCGGCGAGGTGATTGCCGTCGGTAGTGACGTAACTCGTTTCAAAATCGGCGACAGGGTCTGCAGCACGTTCTGGCAACGCTGGACCGGCGGCTCCTTTCGGATGGCAGAACCGTCCTACCAACGCGGCGGCCCGCTCGACGGGCTTCTTTCGGAATATGCAATTCTCGATGAACAAGCAGCCGTTTTCGCGCCGCGCAATCTGAGCGATATTGAAGCGTCGACCTTGCCGTGCGCCGCCGTTACGGCGTGGCAAGCCCTTGTAACGGAGGGGCACATCAGGGCCGGAGAAACCGTTCTTGTCCAGGGAACCGGTGCCGTATCGCTTTTTGCACTGCAGTTCGCCCGCGCGAGCGGCGCTCGTGTGATTGTCACCTCCAGCAGCGACGAAAAGCTGGAACGCGCAAAGGGTCTCGGTGCATTTGGTGGGATCAACTATCGGCGCACACCGGAATGGTCTGCCGCCGTTCTCGATATGACTGATGGTCGTGGCGTCGACCACATCATCGAGGTCGGAGGACCACAGAGCTTTGAGCAGTCGCTAAAGGCAGCATCCCGTCGCGGCCAGATCAATGTGATCGGCTACCTTGGTGGCTCGCAGGGCACGATCAATCCTCTCGACATCTTTCGAAAGCAAATAGACGTTCGCGGCATTCCCGTAGGATCGCGTGAATCCTTCGAAGCCATGAACCGAGCCATAGAAGCCCTCGACCTCAAGCCGGTAATCGATCGCGTATTCGATTGGGCAGACGCTGCAAATTCGATGCGCTATTTCTCAGCCGCTTCCCGTTTCGGAAAGGTTGTGCTGCAACTCGCCGGATGAAGCCTGCTGCGGTCGTCACCTTTTGCTTGACTGGAACGGCCCCGTTACCGAAGTCCTGACCCTAGCTGTCGCCGACCTTTAATTCCGGCTCCTCGGCGCAAATCGCAGCGAGGAAATCGATGAATTGCCGCACTCGGGAGGGCATGCGCCGTCCGGCAGCGGTAACTGCGTTGATCGGAAAGGGCGGCGGCGCATGCTGGTCCAGAATTTGTACAACCTCGCCGGAGGCCAGCACATCCGTGAACAACCAACTTGCGTGGTGGGCGATGCCGAGGCCCGCGAGGACCGCGCCGCGGACATGCTCGGCGTCGTTTGTGCGGAACGCTCCCCCACCGTCGACCGTGACCTGCCGGCCGTCTACGTGGAAACCCCACCCTATGATATCGCCTTGGTGGACATAGCTGATACGCTGGTGGGTGCGCAGTTCGTCTAACGTTTGCGGCGTGCCGTGTTCGGCAAGATAGCCGGCGGAGGCCAGGGTTATCATCCGCATGTCGCCGATGCGCCGGGCGACGAGTGCCGAATCCGAAAGCCGACCGATACGGATCGCGACGTCTATTCCCTCTTCGATAAGGTCAACGTGCCGCCCAGAGACTTCCATCTCGATCGCGACGTCGGGAAAACGGTTTCTAAATTCCGATAGCCGGGGAATAACGAACATCCTCCCGAAGGCTGGCGAGAGGGTCACGCGAACCAGCCCTGAAGGGGCCGACTGCCCTTCAAGGATCCTCTCTTCGATGAAGTCGAGATCCTGAAGGATACGGACGGTGGCCTCATAATAGTCCTGTCCTGCGGGCGTCACGGCAAGGGCACGAGAATTTCTCGCGAGGAGTTGCGTCCCGAGCCGCGCCTCAAGAGCAGCGAGTTGCTTGCTGACCGTCGGCTGGCTGACATTTAAGTCCCGCGCTGCCTGCGAAAAGCTTCCGCTTTCGACGACGCGCACGAACATCCGCATCGCTTCTAGCTTATCCATTACTTTTTATTCCAAACAAGAATTGAAGGCATAACCGTTTCCGATCTCAAGCCATTCCGCTCAGTAATAGATGACATTCCATAAACATCAATGTCATTCTTGTAGGGAATATGGGAATTTGCGTTCGGCCGCCCGGTCACGGGCCCCGAACCGAAAGGAACAGTTATGGCAATCAAGATCTATGGTGATGCGGGCTCGGGCAGCTTGCGTCGCGTGAACACGGCTGCGAAGATCATGGGCATTGAACTCGAACGCGTTAACGTTGACCTGTTCAAAGGCGAGAGCCAGACCGACGAGTTCAAATCGCGCCTCAATCCCCACGGTCTGACGCCGGTTCTGGAAGACGAAGACACCATTCTCTGGGAGTCTTCGGCGATCAATTTGTATCTGGCCAACAAGGTGAATTCGCCGCTGGTCGGAACCACGCGGCAGGAGCGCTTCCAGGTCCTTCAGTGGATGTTCTGGTCAGGCGAGCAGTGGCGCACCTTCACCACCACCATCTTCAATGAGCGGGTCGGGAAGACGGTCATGGGCCTACCGAGTGACGACGCCCTCATCGAATTCGCTGAGGGTAAGATTCGCGCCGCAGCAAAGGTGCTCGACCAGCATCTTGAAGGCCGTGAGTTCATGGTTGGCAATGCGTTGACCTTTGCTGATATCGATATTGCGGCCCCCTTCTCCCAGGTCGATCGGGCAAAGTTTCCGTTCAAGGAATATCCGAACCTAATCGCTTGGCACGACAATCTTCTCCAGTCGTTCCCAGCGTGGGCGGAGACGAAGGCTGAGATTGACAACCGTATGGAAAGCTTCCTGGCGAGTGTCGGCGTGAAGCTATAATTCCTGGGCTTTCTGTCTGGCCAGCGCGCGTATGAGGATGGTGCGCGCTGGCCGAAATTGCCACGATCTCGTCAGTGGAGCGGTGGACGGCTTGTGGCCATTGATCATCTCTCTAGGCTCGCATCGAAATGACGCTCCCCACCGCTTCCAGCGATTGTACAGCGTCTTATGCGGGCCATAGTCCTTGGGCGCATCGCGCCATCGCAGCCCGCTGCGGTTGACGAAAACGATGCCGCTCAACACTCGTCGGTCATCAGCCTGAATCAGATCGCGCACCTCACATCAACGTGTCCTGACCCTAGGGATAACCACCTTTTTGTGGGGCACTGTGTTAGATCAAACCGAGAGCCAGCGACACCGGTTTGCCTTTTCTATTGCCCCGTCATTCCTGCCTGAATGCCCCGGCAAACGTGCTTGCCTCCTGCTTCCGCGAGACTAGCCAGAAGATCCTGCCACCGCGCGTCATGCTTTGCGACGTCGTCCTGCTGAGCCCAAAGCTTGACTTTCTTGGCTGCAGCCTCGTCCTGATAGGTTTCCGCGACATCGCTGTGCAGCGTCAGAACCAGCGTTTCGACGTCTCGGGCAGACAGGATCTCGGTCTCCGATAAGTTCTTGGGATTGGTGAACGAGAGCGAGTTGGGAAGCAGCCAATGCGTCCCGATTCCGCCATCCCGGAAAACGCGCGGCATGGTGATCTCGTGGATGCTGACTTCAGAATTGTGATCGCAGTAAAGTTTTTCGATCGCCGAGCGAAGCTCCGTCTCGAGGCCGAGGCCCAACTGACCCCCGGCGCCGAGCACCGAGCCAAAACCGAAGCTCTCGCTATAGCGGCCGGCAGGTGCTGAAACATCGGCGATGACGACGTGCAGCGGCGGCAGTGCCTGCAGCGATTGCGGCGCTGAGCGGAACGCATCGCGGATGGCGTAGTAGAGCGTCATGGCGCCACGGTTTTCGACCGCTCCGCCATCGGTCACCCAGTATCGTGTCCTTGCTTGGCCGGATACTTCGATGTCGATTGCAGCGTCGGGAAAGACCGGCGGAAAGTTTGCGCTCAGGGCTGCGGCGCGCGCGATCGACATGTCCGCATTGTCGAGTGCGACGAGCTGCATGTGCAGCGATCCGTCGTCCGGCGGAGACGCAGGCGCGGCAAGGTTGGTCAGCACCAGCCGCCCGCCCGCCTGGGCAGCATCCAGAAATTGGCGGCAGCGTGTCGCTCTCTCGGGAAGCGAAAGGCTCCGATCGGCTTGGCAGGAGGGGCTGTCATCGGAAAAAGATCCGACGATCGCGGTGTTGAGCATCAGGCCGAAGGACGGCGCTTCCATCGTCCCGGCACCCATATGACAAACGAAGGATTCAGCAAGAATCGCGCCCAGTCTCGAGCGCGCGGGTATCCAGCCCGTCACGTCTTCATCCGGCCTTTGAGCTTCACGGCAGGCCGAGGACGCCCAATGCCAGCGCCCGAAGGCGAAGCGCATGTCGCTCGCACCATCGATCACCTGTTCGATGAAGGGCAGCGCCATGGCCTGCGAAAAATCATCCCATGCCTTGACGTCCATGCTTTCACGTGGCCGGCGAAGCTCCTGCTCATGAAGCGCGAAATAGCCGAGCGCAGCACTGCCACCGGAGACGCCACTGACCAGAACGACGTTGCAGATCTGGTCGTGCTCGGCCAGCCCCCGCAGGAGCGAGGCCGTGTAGATCGCCGCACGCGTGCCGCCACCGGAGGCGATAACTGCAATTCTCGGCGTTGTGGGCTGGAGCGGACCGCAGCCGCCGTTGGGTTGGCCGCTTTCGAATAGGAATGATGCCGGCTGCTTGCCCACATGTCGTTCGGAGCGGATTGCAAGTTCCGGAGGCTGGATCGCCCGCAGGAAACTGAAGACAGCAGGACCGCCGATGAGGCCATAGGCCAGCGCGCCGACGAGGGCGGGATAGACGAGCGTCGAGCGCTGGAAATTGCGCAGGCTCGCAAGCAGATCCCCGGCCGGCGCCTGCTCGGCGGGCAGGCGCTCCAACTGCGCGCGAAACTGCGCGAGCACTTCCGCCGGCGTCATGAACTGGATCGCCCGGTCAGACGCGGCCTTGGTCCGCCGCTGGTACTGATCCTCATAGCGGCCCTCGATCTTCAGGCGCCCCGCGCCATGCAGCGCGATTGTCCGGCCTTGGTTGCGGACCGTGCTCAAGGTCTCGCTGCCTTCATAGTCGTAAGCAATTTCGACTGGAGTGATCGCCTGCTGCTCACTGTCGATGAGACGCATGAGCCGGCGCGCGACGAAGTGATCGCACCAGAAGGCGTAGTACCAGGCGACGGCATAGGCGAAGGCGATATAGCGCATGAGGGTCGTATTGCCGTAGCCTTCGGAGCCGGCATTGAAGAGGTAGGTGATGTAATGGACGTCGGCGAGGCGAAGCACTGCGACGACAATGACGAGAACGCTGATCACCCGCTGTGGGCCAATGAAGAAAAGACGCCCGATTGTCTGCAGGATTTCCATCAACCGGTCGAACAGGATGCCGAGGAAAAGGGCGATCCATGCAGCAATACCGGTCACCAAGAAAGCGTACCAGAGATAGTGATCCGGCACGAACAGGGTGAGCAGCGATCCGGGCAGAAGCAGCTCGACCGGATAGCGGATTGGGGCGATGACAAGGGCCGACACCAGCGCGGCAATCGGTCCGCGGCCCATGAAATCGTAGCGATTCTTGGGCAGGAAAAGCTCCACTTTCGGCAGGCTGTCGGCAAGCCCGCCGCCTGCATTGGAGCGGAATAGGCACCGCGAGAGCATCCAGGCCGCCGGCAGCGCAAGCACGAGTGCGCAGACGATCACGGCGCCGATATGCAGGCGGGGCCGCGCCGTCATCATGCCGTAGGTTTCCGGGCGCGAATTGATGATGAGAAGCGCGGCAAGGGCCGCAAGGATCACCAGCTGTCCGGCAAGCAGATACTGGTTGAAGACCGCTTGCCGGCTAGCAGCCGCATGCAGCAGGAAAAGAAGCGCGAACCCAATCGCAAGCAGACCGAGATTGCCCCAGCGCATCTCGACGGTCGGACCGAGCGCCATGGCAAGGGTCAGAATGCCCGCGAGCAGCGGCACGAACCAGGCATAGCCGTCGGGGGCGAGCCATCGCCACGCGAGGCCCCGCCCCTTCGGCAGCGGCTGGTTCAGCCAGGCATCGAATTCCCGCCACCATCGAACGAAGCCCCGGACGCGTTCGCCGAGCCAATTGTAGATGCTGGCTTCCCGATGAATGGGGTGTTCGCTCATCAGCGTGTTTCCAGTCAGCTGTCGGTGAGAATGACATCGGCCGCCTTCTCCGCGACCATGTAGACGGCAGTGGCAAGGAAGTAGCCGGGAATGCGGGGGAAGACCGAAGCGTCAACGACGCGCAGGCCTTCGATGCCGTGCACCCTGAAGCGGCTGTCGAGCACGCCGCCATCTTCGCGGGGGCCGATGGCGCAGGTGCCGCAGGCATGATGGCCCCAGGCGTTTTCGGCGACATAGCGGCGAAGCGCCTCGTCGCTCTCGTTCTGCCGGCCGGGCTCCTCTTCGCTTGCGATGAGATCGTCCATCGCATCGTTGACCTTCCGGACGAAGCGGATGGCATGGACGACGGCGTCGAAATCGAGGTCGTAATTGCCGCTTCCCTCGAAGAAGGAATGAAACATGACCGCAGGCAGGGCCGCGGGATCGGCGCTTTTCAGCCGCACCGTTCCGCCCTGATTTTCGGTATAGGCCTTGAGGATCGCCCAGGTCATGTAATCAGGCTTACGGATGCGCTCGGAATAACGAGGATAATAGCCGCGGAAATCGGCCAGCAGCGAAAAGCAATGCAGGTCTGGCTCCGTCAGCGTGTCGCGGGATTTAAGCGTCAGGGAAAACATGACGCCGTTACTCGTATAGTTGCCGATGCGAAATCTGCGCCACCGCCGGTAATGGGCATCACGCGCCGTATAGGTGACGCCCTTGAGCGCCGACCAGGGTTCGTTCATCCGGCTGACGACGCCGACCTCGTAGCGGTCCTGCAGGTTCCGCCCGACGCCCGGAAGCGCCTCGACGACGGGAATATTGTGCTCATCGAGATGGCCGGGATCGCCAATGCCGGAGAGCATCAGAAGCTGGGGCGAGGCGAAGGCGCCGCCTGACAGGATGATCTCGCGGCTAGCCCGAATGACCTCTTCGAGCCCCTCCCCGTTTATGCAGCGAACCGCGACCGCGCGCTTGCCGTCAAATTCGATGCGCGTGACCAGAGTGTTCAGGCGAAGCGACAAGCGGTCGGGGTGCCGCTTCATCACGTCGAGCAACCGCTCGCGCGGCCCGTGCCTGGTGTGGCGGCGCGTCGAAAGCGGAGTGACGCGCACGCCGCAGGCGCCGACGTTCCAGTTGCGGTGGTCGTTGGGATCGATCTCGGTCGTCTCCCAGTCGGAGCCCCGTTTGCCGAACGCATCGGCCGCCGCGCCGATGCAGCGTAGCAGCGCCCGCCACAGCGGCCAGTCGCGCAAAGCCCGCAGTGGCAGGGCCCGCTCCGTCGTCATCCACCCCCACCATCCGTGGCCCGTCGGATTGAGGCCCGTTGCGGCGGCGAGCCACCGCCACAGGAAGAAGCGGTAGCGGCAGCGTTCGATGCGCTCGAAATAGCCCTGCATGTGCGAAGCCTTCCAGCTTTCATCGCCGGTGATCGCAAAGATGTGGTTCCAGTCGCGATGATTGGGCCGCACGATGATCATCGCATGATGGGCGGTGCAGCCGCCGAGCCCGCGCACGCGCGGATAAAGCACGCCGTCCTTTTCTTTGCAGTATCGCCAGTCGCGCTCCTGCATTTCCTGATTTTCGTAGTGGCGCACCCAATGATTCTCGGCCATGCCGGGATGTTCGGAGGCAAAGGCATGAAAGGCCGGCACGCGACAGGCATCGGGAAGCGGTATGTCGGAGCCGTCGTCGGTCTTCGCCAGCGGATCGCCGCCGGCCTCGATGACGAGCACCGTCCGCCCCTCTTCGGCCAGCCGCGCGGCGAGGACGGCGCCGCCCGCCCCGCTGCCGATGACGATATAATCGTGGGTCGGCCCGCCGGACATCGTCAAAACTGCGTCAGATAGGAAATCAGGGCATTCTTGTCCGATTGCGGCAGACCGGCGCCGAATGTGTGCCCACCATTGACCACATAGTCAGGGCATTTGCTCAAGCCCACCAGGCGGTCGACGAGCTTCGTGTCGCGCACCACCTTCTCGGCTTTGGCGAGCACGGCGGGATCTGCGAGTTCCTCCGGCGTGCATTGCCCGCCGAGCTCGGAGAAGGCTGCGATCAGCGCCGGGCCGTTGGCGATCAGGCGCTTGTAGTTGGCGAATTTGCTCTCCTCGTCATTGTCGGGCAACAGCTCGGTGTTGGTCAGCGCGTTAACAGGGAAACCGGCTGGGAACGGGCCGACGGTGATCGAGCCGTCCTTCTTGAAGGCCCAGCCGGCGACCTTGTTCAGCAGGCCGGTGAAGGGCTTCACCTTGTCGGGCACGAAGCCCGGCGGCACGATGAGGCAGGAGGGAGCGCTGGTGCGGTAGATATAGCCCGGCACCGGCGCCTCGGTCATCTTATCCATGCGGCGCGTCTGCGGCGAGAGCATCTGGCGGATCGACCGGTCGAAGACCGCAAGCCTGTTTTCGACGCAGGGCAGATAGGGATCGCCGGCATCCGCCGCCGGGCAGGCGGTGCCGCGACCGGCGCCGTAGCCGCCGGCATAGTCCTGATTATAATAGTCCGTCCCGTAATAGCTGTCCTCGTGGCCAACGGAATTGTTGAGCAGGAAGGGCGCGGTCGACCAGAGGCTGACGAGCGAGGGCGGCCTTAGATAGCCGCGTCCGTTGCCTGCCGCCTGTAGCGGCGTTGCCGCCCCCGAAACCGGATGATTGACCGTCACCTCATGTGGAGGCGGCAGCGACTTGTAGGTGGAGGAGGTGAAATTGTCCCAGATGTCGCCCGAAAGACCGTTGGTGGCGATCGCGCTGCAGGCATTGGTGCGCACGACATCCATCGGCACGCGCCGTTCCGTCGATAGGTAATTGCCGTCGAGGAAGCTTTTGTTGTCGATCTTCACCCTGTCGGTGACCAGATCTGCCATGCCTTGCTTGAAGGCATCCGACTGCGCCCAGGCCCAATAGCGGTCCCAGCATTCGCGATAATGCGGGCCGGCACCGCCGCCTGCGCAGATGCCCTGATCGACGCCGAGCTCCGGCTCCGGCTCCGGCTGCTTGCTTGAATGGCAGGCCGCGCAATTTTCGGCAAAGACGATCTTCCCGCGCTCGACCTCCGCCGCATCGCGCGCTTCGAGTACCTTTTCTCCGACCGGCGTATCCTTCAGGTGATCGGCGCGGGCCGCGACCAGGAAGAATATCGCCATGTCAGGCGTCATCGCCTCAGTGGCCTGCCAGTAGACCGAGTTCTTCTCGGCATCGGCGATGCGGATCGGCGAGATCTTCTGCCCGCCGAGGAAGGGGCGGAAGTGCAGCAGCCATTCTTCGCTGAAAAGGCCGATATTGAGATAGACGCGATTGAGCGCACCGAGCGTGCCGACGGAATCGGCGCCGTCCTTCAGGACGCGCATCGAGGCGACCGTGCCGGTCGCCTTGTCGTAGAGGGAACCGAAGGCTGCGGTCTGCGGATAGTCCTGCGCCTGCTTGTTGTCCTTTTCGTCCCCCTTGATGATCTCCTTGCCCGTCTTCGCCCCGATGCGCAGCCGCTCCAGGACGTCGTAGACGGCATTCATCGTGCGGGGATTGTTCATGTAATCGGAAGAGACCAGCGATGTGTCGAGCGAACCCGGCGGGTTCGTATGGAACAGCTGGAAGAGGAAATTCCTCTCGTTCTCGGCCGGTTCCCCAGGCGTCGCGCGCGGTTTGGTGTTCCAGAAGAAAATGCGGTCGACCCAGAAATATTGGGCGCCGGGATTGGACGAGATTTCAGGGAATTCCGGGCTCTCGACATTCTTCGGCGGGTTGATCGGATTGGGACCGACATGGCAGAAGGCGCAGGACATGCCGACGCGATAGGGACGCACGAGATCCTTGTCGTTGTAATAGGAGGGATCGGTGTAATAGCGCACCGCATCCCAATGTTCGGCGGCCTTGCTGTCGAAATCAGGATTGGGGAAGAGACGCAGGCCCATCACGCCCGTCGGTTCGCCGTAATAAGAGCCGACCGGGATTTTCTTCTCTTCACCCTTTATCTTGACCGTGGTGCCGCGCGCGCCGATCTGGACGCCGGGATAGCGGGCATCCGCCTCGGCATTGCCGCCGAAACTGTCGGCCGCGCAGTCCTTTTTGCGTTGATCGATCCACAGCCCCCAATGATCGGGATCAGCGCTCTTCGGGGTGTCGAAGCAGGGTTCGTTGACGAGCCCGAGATAGCGGAAGCGGTTGTCGCGGCCATAGGCCATCGTCGGATGGGACGAGATGGTCTTCAGGAGATCGAAGGAGCCGATCGTCGCGCTGGCAGCGAAGTCCCAGAAACGGTCGTTGCCGCCGGTCCAGACGATCCAGGCATTCTGTCCGCGGATCGCTGCCCTACGGACGGCCTCCGGATCGAGCCCGGTGGCGGTTGCGACCTCCTTGATCTCGTCGGGATAATCGGCGCCGGCTGCCGGCGGCAGCAGCAGCCCCTTGTCCATCGCCGCGAAGTAAGGCTCGCCGGCTCCGGGAAATTCCTCGACCTTGCGATGGACTGTCTTCGCCTCGTCCTCAACATTGCCGAACTGGCTCGCATCCGGCTCGATCAGCCACCAGACGATGAGCGCAACCGCAGCAATGGCGATGACGGCGAGCGTGACGACGGCTGCGACCGTCCAGGCGAGAAATCGCACGATGCGCTGTCTGACGTTTGCCATTGCCCCCTCCTGATGGTCAAAGTGTCTTGAGATAGGAAAGCAGTTGCTCCTTCGCCTCCGCAGGCAGATCCGTGCCCCAGAGATGACCGCTATTGCCGTTGCCCGGAAGGCCGGTATCGTAGAGCGTGCCGTATTGCTCCCCCGGCTTATCCGGCATGCTCACGAAGCCGCCATTGTCGGCATCCACAAGATCGGAGCCGCGGTAAAACTGCCCCGGCCGCTCGGCAGGCGGAAGCAGCAGGGCGCGCAATGTCGGGACGCTGCCATTATGCAGGTAGGGACCGCGCAGCCACAGGCCACCAAGGCCGGTGGCGACATAACCGTCGGTCTTCTGGAAATTGGCAAAACCCCAGGCATAGCGCGGCTCATAGGCCGCATAACGATCGCGGGCTGCTGATGTCCACATATCGAGGCGATGGCGGTCCGTGCCGAGCTCGACGATCGGGATCGGCGTCCGGTAGCGTGCGCCCTTGGCATCGTGGCAGACGGCGCATTGCGCGGCATAGATCGCACGGCCGGCGTCGACTGCCGCCGCATCGACATGATAGGGATCGCCTGCCGGCTTGAGGGGAGAAAACGGTGACGGCGGCGGCCCCTGCAGGCGGATGAAATCCATAATGCGGCGAAGACCCTCTTCGCTTCCCCCATAGGATTTGTAGGTCATGCCGTCGCCGATCGCGCCCGAGACCACCGTCTCGTAGAGATCGGTCTGCAATCCGTCCCAATGGAGCGAGAAGCGGCGCGTATTGGTGGCGGCGAGGTCGGCAAGCGACCACAGGGGCATCATGTCGGAATTACCGATCGTGTGGTCATCGGCAAGTTGGAGGTTCTGGAACTTGACCGGATTGAAAGGATCGATCCGGCCTGGCCCCCAGTCCGGCCGATCCTTCATCCAGGCAAACTGCCGCCCCTGTTCCTGGAGGGCTGCACGGGTCGCCGGCACCAGGACGAAGCGATAGAGCGCCCGCTCCCAGACCGGCATGTCATAGATCCTGCCGATCTCCGTCATCACCCGGTCGGCGGTAAACCGCGGATCGGCGCCGACATCGATCAGGAAGCGGATATAGGCCTGCGGATTGACCCTCGTTCCTGGGCCCGCCTCGACCAGCCGCGCCGGCTCGGCGGCATGGAGCCGATAGCTGCCCTGGTGGCAGAAGGCGCAGTTCGGCGCAACGCGCTCTATGACGCCGAGCGTCTTGACCGACAGGCCAACCGGAACCTCGTCGCCGGCGCGCCAGTAGAGGCCGAAGGCGCCATAACCGTCCGCGTTTGCGGGCAGATGTTCGGGAAAGAGCTGCGGCAGGACGCGCCAGATCCAGTAGGGAATTCCCTGCGCCTCTTCATTGCCGATCGAGCCGTGATTGAAGACTTCCGCCAGATCGTTCGTCCTCGGCTGGGCGACCGGCCGGAAGAGCAGGAAGAACAGCGCAAAAGCGCCGAAGACGAGCAGGATCAGAACGGCGAAAAGCCATTTCCAGAAGACGCGCCTCATGCCTGTCTCCCTTCGGCGATGTTCTGTTCGAGCCGCAGGATGCGCAGGAGACAGAAAAGCGTCGCAATGCCGACCGACCCGTCGAGGAAGACGCCGGCGAGATAGCCGATCGGCTGGTCAAAGACGAAGACGGCGAGAAAGAAGAAAACCGTGCCGAGCGTGCGGGAAGGGAAGACCGCGAGCCAGGCGAAGACGCGGTAACGGTCGATATCGAGCGTCGCCGGAATGTAGAAGATCGACAGGATCCCGAGCAGCAGTCCGGCAAATCGCGGCCAGATCAGCTGGTTGACGGTGATGCCGAAGAGGCTGAGGATCCATTCCGGACAGAAGATGAGCGGCAGGACGAAGGCGAAGTTCAAAAGGATGCCGATCCAGACGAGGACCGCATGCCGTGTCTTCCATTTGCTGAGCGATCGCGACTGGGTCATAGCGTCTTCATATATTCGACGAGGGCGTCTTTTGCCGCCGCCGGCAACTCCGTACCGTAGCGATATCCTTCGTGGCCGGCATTGCCATTTCCGGGCCGCGTCGTGTCGTAGCGAAAGAGATCGCCGCCGGCAGACTGATCCGACCGATAGCCCACTTTGGCGAGATCGAACTCGTCGCTGCCGCGGAACCAGACGGACGGCCGCTTGGCGCTCGGTTCAAGCAGATCGCGCAAGGTCGGCACCGAGCCGTTGTGCAGATAGGGCGAGCGCGCCCAGATGCCGTCGAGCGGGTGATTGGCATAGCCGTCCGTCTTGTGGAAGCGGCTGAAGCGCCAGGGATAACCGGCATAGAGCAGGTTCTGCTCGGCGGCGAAATTTGCCGTATAGGAGGTCCAGCGTCCCGCATCGGTGCCGATATCGGCGAGCGGAACCGTCTTGCCGAGGCGCGTGAAACGCTGCCTGTCGTAGTTGTAGTCCTTCGCATCCTTGAAGCCGTGGCAATCGGCGCAATAGTGCAGGAACAGCGTCTTGCCCTCTGCCGCCTTCGCCTGATCGATCTTGGCAGCGATGGGGAACGGCGGCGAAGGCAGATCCCACATCCAGTCCTCGATGCGCGCGATCGACGCCCGGTCGACCGTCACGGGCGTCACGCCGGCGCCGAGTGCGGCGCTCAGGTTTCGTTCGGCCACGGAATCATTGTTGCCGTCCCAATGGAGGTTCATGCCCTCACGCGGGCGTTGGCGCCAGATGGCGGGATAGTCGGAAGAGCCGTTCAGCGCAGCACCGCTGATATGGGCCTCGTCCATGGGAAAGTTGAACTGCAGCGCCTTGTAGGGATTGAACGTGTCCACGCGGCCCGGCCCCCAATCCTCCTGACGCTTGACGAAATCGAGCTGGGTGCCGAGATCGAGAAAGGCGTTCTTGACCCGTGGGAAGACCACGTAGCGATAGACCAGCCGCTCGAAGACATTGAGATCGCCACCAACCTTGGGGCTATCGATCGTCGCAATCAGCGCATCCGCGGTAAAACCGGGATCGCGGCCGACATCGATGAAGAAGCGAATGAATTCCTGCAGGCGCAGATTATTGGAAGGTGCGCCGGGGATGAGATGGCGAACCGCGTCGCCAGAAAGATGATAGGTGCCGACATGGCAGACGGAACAGTTGAGCCAGACCCGCTCGACGCCTGAGACCACGCGGCGCGACACCCCGATCGGAAGGTCGTCGCCCGGCTTTTCGTAGAGGAAGCCGAAGCGGCCCCAGCCTTCCGGCCCGAGCTTGTCGGCATACATGACCGGCAAGGCCTTGAAGACCCAGTAAGGCGGTCCCGTCGCCGTCTCGCTGCCGATCGAGCCGTGCATGAAATGCTCGCTCTGGCTTTTGAAGGCGACGACATACTGGTTGACGAACACCAGGTAATAGACGAGCGCGAGCAACAGCAGCACGACGATCGCCAACCACCAGCGGCGATGGCGGGCGACGGCGATCTCGACGGGCGTCTTGCGGTCGTTGTCGCTGCTCATAGGTCCACTCCGAATGCGCGGGTGATGGCGCGTGTCAATGGAAGGTCGGCGGCTCGAAAACCGACATGACCTGCTTGATCATCTTGCCGTAGCGATCCTCGAAGCTCGCTCCGTCAAACCGGCTGAGATCGTAACAGCCGAGTGGGTTTTCGAGATCGTTGAGCAGACACTTGTTGCAATAGGTGCATTCCTTCTCCGGGCCGTTGGCCTCGGCGAGGATCTTCGGCAGATCGTTGTTGGCGATCAGCGGGCGGGCCATGGTGACGCCGTCGCAGGCTTTCGAGCGGATGGCCTCGGCGATCCTGTCGGCATGCTGGAACCCGCCTGTACAGAGCACCTTGATCTCGGGATCGATCTTGCCGATCGCTTCGGAAACCGCGCGCGCATAATCGAGATTGATGCCCTCGATGACCTTGCCCCTGCGCCAGCGCCAGAGCGCCTGGAAGGCGCGCCCCAGCAGGGGATTGGAAAAGATCGCATAATTCATCGGCGCACGCGTGCCCTGCGAGAGCATGCCGTCGTACCAGCGATGGAGATCGTTCAGCGGCAGGTCTCCGGCCGGATTGCGTGGATGCGGAAAGGTCGAGCCGCTCGAAACATGGAAGGAGTCGACGCCCTTGCCGCCGTCGAGCAGCATCGTGCAAATCTTGACCGTCTCGTCGAGCGTGTTGCCCTTCTTGATCCAGGGATAGAGCCAGTCATTGTGGTCGACGCCGTTGATCTTCATCTGCAGATGGAAGTCCTGGCCTACCTCGCGGCGGATCGCCCTGACGATCTCGAGCACGAAACGCGCCCTGCCCTCCCAGCCGCCGCCATATTCATCCGTCCGGTCATTGATGCCGGAACTCAGGAACTGCGTCAGCAGATAGCCGTTGGCGCCGTGAAGCTCGACGCCGTCGAGCCCCGCCTCCCGGGCGCGCCGCGCCCCTTGCGCGAACTGCTCCACCACTTCCGCGATTTCGGGTTTCGTCATCGCCTGGGCGAGCAGCCCATGGAAGTAGTCGCTCTTATCGGTCGAACTCAGGCCCTTGTTGAACAGGTTCTCGACGCCGCCCATGTCCTGCTGGCGGCCAGAATGGCTGAGCTGCATGATGAACCGACAGTCATGGCCGTGGACGCGGCGGCCGACTTCCCGCCAAAAGGGGATCTTATCGTCGTCGTCGATCATCGCATAACGCACGAGGATGCGGCCACGCACGGAGACCGGCGTAAAGGAGGAAATGATGCAGCCGATCCCGCCGCGCGCGAACTTCTCCTCCCAGTTCAGCCGGGCATTCCCGCCGTGACCGTTATAGTCGTCGAACTGGCCGGATATATTGGATCGGAAAAGACGGTTCTTCACCGTCAGCGATCGAAACTTCAGCTCATCGAAAATGAGCGCCGCATTGTCGGCGTGGATGTATTGACTGTCTGGATGCATGAAGGCCTATCCGATTGACGTGCCGAGGCGACGGAAGAGGAAGTAAAAGCCGAAATGCAATGCTAAAGTTATAACTTTCTAGTGTATTGAAAGCTAATGCAATTTAATGTGGTTTGCAAACGAATTTCGGGGCCATGCGCCGCTTTACGTGGCAAGTCGCATGCAACCATCAGGGCACACAAACCCGCTGATGTTTGTGATGATCAGCAGGGCGGCGAGCATCGCCACAATGGCCCCAGCAATTTATAGGTTCATCGGAGCGGTCAATCGCCGATCCCCGTGAGGATAGAATTGCAACGACCCGCCGGTCGCTTCATCGGCGCAGCCACAGGAACGGCGGGACGCTTTACGCCTCGACATCGCCGGCATGAACGAGAGCCGCGGCGCCGACAGGCGGTTTTGTGATGGAACTGCCGGTCTTGGTTCGAAAGAGATGAAGGCGCGCGGGCCGGACCGCAAGTTGCAGGGTTGCACGGTCCTTGATCGCCACATGATCAGGCAGGTGGACGATCGTTGCAGTCCCGCTGCCCTCCACCACGCCATATACATAGGTATCCGTGCCGATGCTTTCGGCGTAATCGACTTCGAAGCGGATCGGATAACCGTCGGCGCCATTGCCCCTGGCGAGTTCGAAATGGCTCGGCCGGACACCGAGGACCACGGGTTCGCCGACGGTCGCATCCCCCAGTTGCGCCGGAATGTCCAGGCGGCCGAAGCCCGGTACGTCGACAACAACATGACCAGGACCGGTCCCGGCAAGCATTCCATCGAAGAAGTTCATCTGCGGCGAGCCGATGAAGCCGGCGACAAACTTGTTGGCCGGGGCCTCGAACAGCTCCAAAGGAGTGCCGACCTGCTCGACGCGTCCGGCATTGAGGACGACGATGCGGTCCGCCATCGTCATGGCCTCGACCTGATCATGCGTCACATAGATCATAGTGGCGCCAAGCCGCTTGTGGAGGCGACTGATCTCGCCTCGTGTCTGCACGCGAAGTGCGGCATCCAGATTGGACAGCGGTTCATCAAACAGGAAGAGCTTGGGGTTCCTGACAATCGCACGACCGATCGCCACGCGTTGCCGCTGCCCCCCCGAGAGCTGTTTCGGGCGTCGATCGAGGAGAGGCTCGATCGCGAGCATTCTTGCCGCCTCCATCACACGCCGATCGATTTCGGCCCGGCTCATCGTGAGGTTTTCGAGGCCGAAGGACAGATTCTTGGCAACGGTCATATGCGGGTACAACGCATAGGACTGAAACACCATCGCGATCCCCCGATCCCCCGGAGGCGACGCCGTCACGTCATCGTCGCCAATGATGATCTTTCCGGCGCTCACACCTTCCAGGCCGGCGATCAGGCGAAGCAATGTCGACTTGCCACACCCTGAAGGGCCGACCAACACGACGAATTCGCCCTCACCCACATCGAGATCGACACCATGGAGAATCGAATGATGGCCGAAGCTCTTCCTGACATCGTTCAATTTGAGACCGGCCATGAATCCATTCCTTTGACGTTTCTTCCGGAGGCGGCCGCAGCCACACCGAGGCAATCGGATCTCCTCATATCTCGGCTCAGTCTGCGTGGAAGCAATTAGTTCGTCAAGATGACGAACGTATTTTTCTATTAGCGACCATCAGTTTCCTCCCGCCTGCAGACAGGATTTTCAATAAACCCCATTCTGGGCGGCGTGCCCCTGCCCGGGTCTTGGCGGTCATTCTTCTCGGCTATCTGGCCTTTGGCGATGTGCAGCCGCCGTCACCGTTATCGGTGGCGGGACCGTCATTGCGCCTGGCCACTCCGGTACCGCGACCATTGTCGTATGGCACGGGGGATCTGCATGACAATCAAAGCGGCGGCGGCGGCAAGCGCCGCTGCTCCGGCAAGGTCTGGGGAGAAAAAAGCAGATTATGAACGTGGTTCAGTCCGATCGCGAGGGCCCCGACCAGCGTTGCCCGACCGCCAAGAACACTTGCCTCGACATCGATCGCACGGCGGCTCGCTTTCACGATACCTCGCCGAACGCCTTCGGCTATCAGGGGGTGGCGACCGATACTGCCGCCGAGAACGACGATCTTCGGATCGACGATCGCGTTGACGGACACGACAAGCAGCGCGGCAATGTCCGACACCTTGCCGATCACCTCGACCGCGATCGGGTCGTTCTTTTCGGCAAGTTCCAGGATGTCCCGGACCGAGGTGTCCTTCTCCCCCCCCGAACGCTCGTAGAGCTCACTAATTCCCCGAGCCGCGATCGCGCATTCCAGCGCGCCCCTTTCAAGACTGTCCTTCGTGTATGGATCGGCACCGAACGGCATGTAGGAAATCTCACCGCCCGCTCCGTTTGCGCCACGCATCAGCTTGCCGTCCTGGAGCACGCCGAGCCCGATACCCGTCCCGAGCGAAATGAACGCCACGGTATCGATTGCGGTCGCGCATCCCTGCCAGGACTCGCCGATAACGGCTGCGTTGACATCGTTTTCCAGGACGACGGGACAGCCGAGCCTCTGGCTGAGCGTCCTGCCGATATCAATGCCGGCGATATCGGCAAGATTCGGCGCCATCGAGAGCGCACCCGTCGCAGGATCGACAACCCCTGGCGTGGCTATCGCCGCCACGAGGAGGAACTCCCTGGCTATCCCCAGCTGCAACAGCATCTTGGACAGCATTGCCTCGGCTTGATCGATCAGATGATAGCCGCCGCGGCGGTCGGACGGATAGTCGACTTCGCCGACAACGCTTCCGACGATATTACCAAGCACGATGCGCGTCGTCGTTGCGCCCATGTCGATACCGACAGCATAGCCGGCATCGCCATTGACCTCATAAGTAATGGCAGTGCGGCCGATGCGACCGCTCGTGACGCCTTTTTCCCGAACCCAGCCACCTTCTTCCAGCGCCCTGATGACCTCGGACATCGTCTGCTTCGAAAGGCCGGTGATCTTTGAAAGCTCGGCTCGCGAGGTGGGTCCGGCATGGAGCAGCACGTCCATGACCGCGCGCACGGAGATCTGTCGCAGCACGGGAGGCGCGTTTTCGGTCAATACCATCGTCGAGCTACCCCGCCAGATCCGTCTTCATCGTTGCACCGGTGTTTTGCTTTTTCCATGAAAGCCCCCCGATTTCAAACAGCTTGTTGACAGTTCGCGGGCGCGGCCATAATAAATTCGTCAACCTGCCGAACAAATATCGCAAAAGGACTGCATTTGTCAAATATTTCAACCATTGCGTCTGGCTTGCGACAGGCGAACAGCGTCCATCGTTCGGACGAAGCGGGCGGATCTCAAGGCATGGTCGCCGGTGTTGACCTCGGCGGTACCAAGGTCCTGGTGGGACTTGCCGATCTGCAGGGGCGTATTGTGGCAAAGGCCGAAGAGCCGACCGAACACGGCGCGGGAGCCCCTGTATTGCGGCAAATTCCACGGATGATTTTGTCCCTAGTGCAGGACAATCGCGATCGAGGCCCGTTGCGCAAGGCTGTTGTCGGCGTACCGGGTGCGGTATCGCCGTTGACGGGGCTTGCGTCACTTTCCCCTCACTTGGCAATTCCTGCCGACCAGCCGCTCGCCGCGCTGCTCGCACGAGCCCTGCCATGCCCCGTCGTGGTCGAGAACGACGTCAATCTCGCAGCTTTCGCCGAGGCCACTCTCGGCAAAGGACAGGATCAGGACTCGCTTGCATTTATCGCTTTCGGAACCGGTGTCGGCATGGGGCTGGTCATCGGTGGAACGCTCTTCCGCGGCCAGCATGGGCGGGCAGGCGAATTGGGTTTTCTGCCGCTAGGCCCCAATCCTCATCAGGCGGCGCCGCAGGCCCGCGCTGGTCTCTTCGAGGATCAGGTTGATTCGCCTGCGGTGCGCAGCCTGTATGGCGATGGCACGCTGTCGGTCGCCGAGATATTCGCTCGCGCTGCTGCCGGAGACGAGGACGCTGTCGCGGCCATCGAGACGCTCGCAAAATCAGCGTCGGTCGGCCTGGCCTCCGTGCAAGCCCTCTTCGACCCCGCTCTCATCGTGCTGGGTGGGGGCATCGGGTCGCGCTGCGAGTTTGTCGAGGCCGTCAGGCGTCACATGTCGACGCTGCTGCCGTTTGAGACACGGATGGAGGCAACCGGGATTGGCCCTGAAGCTGGCATGCTCGGGGCGCTTATGCTTGGCCTGACCGATCTTGCGGCAACTGAGAATGCAGGAAAACAGGAAGCCATCCAATGAGCGCCGCACCAGCAAAACCGCAAGTTCTGATACCACTTGATGACGGACAGCTTCGTTCTACGACACCGGTGCTTGTCCCGTTCATGGCTCCGCGCCTGCAGGGCGATTGTCGGCCGGAAGGCAGGATTGAGCTTTCGCTATGGGGCGCCGGCAAGCTGGTCAATCTGACGTTCACCGGCTGGAGCGCCCCTTTCACCTATGCCCCGAACCGGGTGGAAGCGCATGGCGGAGGGCTTTACGTGGCGCAGTCGGTGCCTGCGCTCTTCTTGAAGGGCGCAAAGCTGCGGACCTTCATCCCTGCCCGGCGCTGTGCCTGGTGGGGCACAATGGCGAAGCGCGAACCGATCGAACGGCAAGAGGGTCGCCGCATTGCCCGCACCGGTTGGGGCATCGCCATTGCGGAGCAGAGGCCGGACGGCATTTTCGTGACCGCCGGCGCGACGATCGAGGAAGCGCTTGCAGCGCTCGAGCTCGACCAGACGAAACTGATTGCCGAGGCCAATGCCTATGTCACGCGTTGCGATGCGATGCCGGAGGCGCCTGCCCTGATGCGCAGCATGATCTCGCAGAGCCTGCATGCCGCTCTTTCCAGCATAAGGCGGGACGAGCATGGCGCCTTTGCCGGCCTCGCCGCCGGCCAGGCCTACAGCGCGCCGGCTCGCACCTATTACCGTGACGGCTATTGGACGCTCCAGGCTCTCCTGGATCGGGAACCGGAGGCCGTCCGCGCCCAGATCGATCTTCTTGCGCGGGGTGTGCAGGAAAACGGCGAGGCGCCAAGCGGCGTCATCCTCACGGGACCAGGGCAGGCCGAGGAATGGGAAAAGGTGCGTCTGACTGATCCACGGATCAAGGAGGAGCACCTACGGCCCGGCGACTGGTGGAGCGACCACTTCGACAGCCCGCTCTTCTTCATTCTGACGATCGGCGACTATGTCAATACGACCGGCGACGGCTCACCGCTGTCCCTGTACTGGGACAAGGTGATGGCGATCTTCAATCGCTACTGCAGCTTCGACGAGACGGGAACCGGCTTGCCGACCAAGCCGCGGCACGACCGCGATTGGGCCGACAATGTCTACCGCCACGGTTACGTGGCCTATGATCTCGGCCTGTGGATCGGTGCCCTCGACGTCATCGCCCAGCACGGCGCCTCGCTCGACAAAGCCGTTGCATCGAAGGCGGCAGCCGTGGCGCAAAAGGCGCGCGCTTCGCTGGACGAGGCACTTCTGCAACCGGGTGGCACTTATGCGGACTACGGGACAAAGACAGATTTCGTCGAAGACCACCTGACGCTGGACAGCCTGACGCTGCTTCGCTTCAAGGCGGTTTCTCCCGAGCGAGCGAAAAGCGTTCTCGCCAAGGTCCAGGAGATCCTGGAAAGTCGCAACAACGATGGCCAGCCTTATGGCGACTGGGGCGTGCTTTGCGCCTATCCGCCGTTCAAGCGCCCCAAGGATACGCGTGAGAAGTCCTATTTCGCGTATCGCTACCACAATGGCTCGGACTGGCCCTATCTTTCGGGCCTCTATGCCGAGCAACGGCTTGCCTACGGCCTGGACGGCGCGGACTACCCGCTCCTGCGCTGGTGGAAGACCTGCCTCGAAGAGGGCTGGATGGGTGCCGTCGAATATTTCTCGCCACCCTGGGGGCGTGGTTCGCTGCTTCAGGGATGGAGCAGCATGCCGGCCGCCGCAGCCCTCGCCCACAAGGACAAACTGCCGGCGGCGATCCGCTAGAGGTTTTGCGACCGGTCGCCACCGAGGCGGCTTTTGAAAGAGCAAATGCAAAAAGGGCCGCCGGAAAGGCGGCCCTTTTTGCATGACATGTTGCAGCACTATTCCTTCGTTGCGCCCGCCATCAGGCCGTTCATCAACATGCGCTGCAGGGCTGTAAACATGACGAGCACGGGCAGCACCGAAAGCACGGACATCGACAGCAGCCTGGGCCAGTTGATACCGAAGCGCCCCACCGTATTGGCCAGCGCGACCTGAACCGTCCACTTGTCCTGGTCGCTGATGATCAGGAAAGGCCAAAGATAGTCGTTCCAGCGCCATACGAGATTGAAGGCGAGCAGCGTGCCGATTGCAGGTATGGCAAGCGGAACGATGATCCGCCACAGGATCCGCCATTCAGGCGTACCATCGAGACGTGCCGCCTCTAGAAGGCTGTCAGGAATGTTGGTGATGTATTGGCGCATGAGGAAGACCCCGGTCGGGGTTGCCGCCGGCGCGATGATGATGCCTGCCAGCGTATCGAGAAGATTGAGATCCCGCAGCACCAGAAAGACCGGGATCATGATGATCTGCAGCGGCACCATCAACGACGACATGATGAGCAGGAAGAAGAGCGTGTCTCCTTTAAACCGAAACTTCGCAAGCGCGTAGCCAGCCATGACGCTGATGGTGACGGACAGCAGCGCCGAGAGCACGGAGACAATGGCCGAATTACGGAAGAAGATGAGGAACTTCGCGCGCGACACCGTATCGATGAAGTTCTGCAACGTCGGTTGCGCCGGCAAAATGGTCGGCGGCCACTGGAAGATCTCCTGTTGTGATTTCAACGAAGACAGGAAGAGCCAGATCGGCGGCATCAGGAAGACGAACAGTGTCAGCACGACAAAGGCCAGTCGCCAGGGAGAGTAGATGCGTGTCATTTCTCGCTCCGCGATATGCGCAACTGGAAGATCGTGAGGAACAGCAGGATGATGAACAGCACCATGGATTGGGCGGCCGCAACGCCAGCCTGCATCGGTTTCTGGAACGCAGTGTCGTAGATCGTCTGTATGAGGTAGACCGTCGCCTTGCCCGGACCGCCACCCGTCAGGGATACGACGAGTTCGTAGACCTTGAAGGCCTCGATCGAGGACAGGACCAGGACGACGGCGAGCGTCGGCTTGAGGAGCGGCAAGGTGATATGGGTGAACTGCCGCCACTTGCTGGTGCCGTCGATCGAGGCCGCCTCGTAGTAATCAGTGGAAATCGCAGTCAGGCCCGCAATGAAGATCATCATGTTGAAACCGGCTTGCGCCCACACCCAGGCTATGATGACGGCGATCTGAGCCATCGTGTCCTGCTCCAGCCACGGGATCGGAGCGATACCAGTCAGCGAGAGCAGGTAATTGACGAGGCCGTTGTTGAGGCCGAACAGCCACCGCCAGGCGACGCCGATGATCAGCAGGCTGATCATGGACGGAAAGAAGACGATTGTGCGTACGACGGCAAACAGCCTGGTCTGTGGCGCCAGCAGGAGAGCCAGCGCCAACGAGACGACGATGTTCAGCGGAACCGCGACGACGACGAAAAGAACCGTCTTGAGCAATGAAACCTGAAAATCGGCATTGCTCAGGAGCCCGATAAAGTTATCCAGGCCGACATATTGCGGCAAGGTGTTAGGCACCTGCGGAACGACGACCACACCCCGCTTGAAAAAGGCCATGAAGAGGCCCTGGACCAGCGGGTAGAGGGTGAAGGTGACGAGGAGCGCCATTGTCGGCGCCATGAGCAGGTAGGGCCAACCGAGGCTTGCCAGGCTGCCTCGCAGACCTTTCGGCACTGGGTGGGGACCCAGTGCCGAACGGCTGTCTTCCAGTATGTCCGTCGTCACTTGCCAGCCTCAAGCGAGGCATCGGCAGCCTTCTTGATCTGCGAAATGGCCTCGGCAGAGGAGATCTGACCGGCAACAGCCTGCGTGACGGCTGTCTTCACGGTACCCCAAACAGCCTGCATCTGCGGCCAGGCCTGGTCGGTCGCAGCGTAAGCAGGGCTGGCGTTCAACTCGGCCTGCATTGCCTTGATCGCATCGGTCGCGGCCGGATTATCGTACTTGACGGCTGCCGCCTTCAGGTTGGCCGGGATCATGCCGAAGGTCTTGGCATACTGTGCCTGGATATCCGGCGAGGTGACCCATTTGATGAAATCGATCGCTTCGGGAAGATGCTGGCTCGTGTTGAAGGCCACGATATAGTCGCCTCCGTAGATCGACGACGCGACGGTACCCCGCGGCGTTGGACCAGCCTGCCACGCAAAATGCGCGTTGTCCGCCAGTCCGGCGATTTGCCAGCTTCCCGACATATAGGCTACGGCCTGACCGGCTGTGAAGATTTCCTTCGGATTGTCCGAGCTCGCGCCGGACCAGAGCCCGGGCGGCATCGCAGCCTTCGTGATGTCGATGAACTTGTCGAGCGCGCTCGTCCACGCTGCCTCGTCCATGACGACCTTCACAGGTTCTTTTTCGGTGTAGATGTGATTTCCGTACTGATACTCGTGAACGATCCAGCGGCTTGCCGAAACGTCCCAGACAAGCGGATAGCGTGTACCCGACTTTTCGGCGACTTCCTTGATCTTCGGAACGAATTCATCCCAGGTCCAACCGGTCGCGTGGTCCGGGATGGCAATGCCGGCCTTCTTGAAGGCATCGACGTTCAGGAAGACGCCCGTCGAGGTTACGCGCAACGGCGCGGCGATAACCTTGTCGTCGAGCTTGGCGCCATCGCCCCAGCCCTTGACGAAGTCGTTGATCCATTCGGGGCCGATCTCCTTGTTGAGATCGACGAGGAACGGACGGATAACCGGCTCCATCGACGAAGTAAGCGACAAATCCGGCATGATGCCGGAGGCCGCATATTGCTGGAATTTCTGGACCATCCCGTCATAAGGGGTGATCTCAAGGTCGAAGGTCGTGTCCGGGTGCAGTTTCGTGTACTGATCGAGCAAGGCGCGCGTGTTCGCCTCTTCCTGATCGTTGTCGACATACCAGACGATCTTCAGTTCGGATGCTGCCGCAAGCGAAATCGTCATCGCCAGGGCGCTTGCCGTCATAATCAATGTCTTGAGCGGTTTCATAGGGTTCCCCTTCTTTGCTCCTCAAACTCTGGCAACAACCGGCCTCCAAATCTCCCTTTGGCCGATCGTTTGTTCGTAACCATGACGAATTAAATACGAGTTTTCGGTGGTGTCAACACAAACAAGATTGACCGCATCAATTAGTTCGTCCTGTTGACGAATAAAATGGCGTAGCTTAATCATCCCGAGAGCCAGAGGAGAAGCAATGGATATTTCACTCGAGCCGAATGGCGCTGACCTGCAGCAATCTATCGACAGGCTGGTTAGCGCCGGTGGAGGAACACTTCTCCTGCAGGCGGGCAGGCACATTACGGGACCCATCCGCCTGTTCAGCGGTATTACGCTGTCAATCGGGCCGGGTGCCACGCTAGAGTTCGTCCCCGACTACGCGCTCTATGCCGGAAATTCGGTGAGCGTAATCGCCGAGGGATCCGATCGCGCCTATATCGTCGCGCAGGAGGCCCATGACGTCGCGATCGTCGGCGAAGGCAAGATCCTTGCTTCAGGCGGCGCCTTCAGCACCGGCTTCGACGAGACCGTCGGCACCTACACGCCGAGCGAACAGCGGCCGAGGGTCCTGGTGTTCGAAGACTGCAGCAAGATCAGGCTGGAAGGCTTTGTCATCGAAGATTCGCCGATGTGGACGGTCCACCTGGTGCGCTGCCGTGACGTGATCGTCGAGGGCATAGCGGTATTCAACAACCGACAACTCCCGAATACGGATGGGATCGTCATCGACAGCTGCGCAAAGGTCGCAGTGCGCCGCGTCATCATCAAAACGGCGGACGACGGCGTCTGCCTCAAGACCAGCCGAAGCGAAAAGGGCATCGCACGCTGCGTGGAAATCGAGGTTTCGGACTGCCTCGTCGAGAGCAACAGTTGTGCATTGAAGATCGGCACGGAGAGTTTTGGTGACATCCGCGACGTCGCCTTCACGCGTTGCAAGGTCCAAGATTCCAATCGCGCCCTCGGCATTTTCTCGCGTGACGGCGGAGTGATCGAAGACGTCGCCTTCTCGGACATAGAGATCGATTGCCATGAAACGCCCGACGGTTTCTGGGGCTCGGGTGAGCCGCTCACAATTACCCAGCTCGATCGCCGGCCGGAGATACCGGCTGGCGTCGTCACCAATGTCCGCGTCGAGAACGTGACGGGGCGCTGCCAGGGTCCGATCAATCTCTTTGCGGCGAGAAACGGTGGGATTGCCGGAGTGAGCCTCAGCAATATTCAGTTGACGATCGAGGAAGGCTTACTGGGAACAGCCAGGCAATATGACCTGCGCCCCACAAGTGCCGATCTCTCCCCGCCCAAGGACCACGAGGGTCGTGGCAATGCCTGGTTGCGGGGAGCGGACGGAAAAATTGTCGGCCTTATCGATTATCCGGCAGGCATGCCGGCGCTCTTTGCGCACAATATCGCTGGCCTCACGCTCGACAACATCGAAGTCCGGCGTCCGGAGCCTCTGCCAAACGGCTGGAACACCGAAACCCTTTGCATCGAGTGACCGATAGGGGTCAGTCACACCAAGAGCAATTTGGCGCATGATGTGAGGGAAGCCGTCCCGGGATCGTCGTCCTTACTGTTCCATCCGTCAGGAGGAACGCAGGTCCCCGGCGGCCCTGATCGTGGCTATTCTCGCGCGTTAGCGGCTCCGGATGGTCTTTCCTTAAGACGCCACCGCTACCGCCCTTCTGCTCAGGATGCCAATCACCAGGGATCCACAAAGCGCGGCAATAGCTGCAAAGCCGAACACCCCTGCCAGCCCCTGCGCCTCGACGATGAGACCACCAATGGCCGCCCCACTCGAAATGGCGACCTGGAAAGTGGTCAACATCAACGCACCAGCGCTTTCCGCTTCATCGGATGCTGCCTGCGTGACGAAGCTCTGAACGCTTACCGGCAGGGCTCCGAAGGCAAAACCCCACAGCGCGGTCGCGACAAACGCGACGCTTGCAAGGTTTCCGGCAAGCGCTAACGCCAATGTCGTCGCAGCGATCCCGGTGGCCGCGATGACGATGGACAGCGCCGTGCTGCGCTCGGAAACAAAGCCTCCGAACAGATTGCCGAGAAAACCGCCGATCCCGAAGGCCAGCAGAACCACAGATATCCCCTCAACCCCAAAATGCGGCACAGTTTCGAGGAAAGGCCGAATGAAGGTAAAACCAGCGAAATGGCCGGCGACCACCAGCAAGACGGTCAGAAGGCCCAGTCGGATTGCCGGGCGACGCAGCACCGTGGCCATCGTGCCCAATCCTGCGGCGCCGGTCGACGGCATCGCAGGCAGGGTGAGGAGCTGAGCGATGAAGGCAAGGCCGCCGACTGCAGCCGCGATGACGAATGCAGAACGCCAGCCATAGGCTTCTCCGACCCAGGCGCCGACAGGTGCAGCGCAAACCGTTGCAACGGATACGCCGGTCATGATGATCGCCATCGCCCGCGGCATTAACCGCTCGGGAACAAGCCGCATGGCGAGCGCCAGCGACATGGCCCAGAAGCCGCCGAGCGCGATCCCGAGCAATCCACGAGCAACAAGAAGCGTCGCGAGCCCATCAGAGAATGCTGCCAAGAGACTGGAAACAACGAGCAGGGCTGTCAATCCGAGCAAGGTAAGACGACGGTCAAATCGGCTGGTGCCAATGACAATTGCAGGGCCTGCGATCGCGCCGATGACCGCGGTCATCGTGACCGACTGGCCGGCAGCACCGATACTGACGTGGAGATCTTGTGAAATCGGCGTAAGCAGGCTGGCTGGAAGAAACTCGGCCGTCACGAGACCGAAGACGCCGAGCGAGAGCGATACCACGCCTGCCCAGGCCGGATCGGCCTCCTTCTCGTTCGCGTGGAAGCCATTGGCTTCGGGATTGATGTTCATATGCCATCTCCAAAGATTGTGATGACAAGGCTAGACGGCTCACGCTGGTGTTTCTATGCTAGAAAATCCACAAGACATGACTGTTCGTCCAAATGACGAGGGCACGATGAGTGATGCACTGACGGAAATGATGCGAGGGCTTCGTCTGGATGGCGTCGACTACGGCCGCTGCCAGCCGTCCGCCCCATGGGCGACGGCGTTTCCGACCAAGGATGAAGCGCAGTTTCACTTTCTGGCAGCCGGAGAGGCATTTGTGCAGACGCCGGACGGGGAATGGATAGAAATGCGCCCGGGGGACGCGGTCCTGCTGCCGCGGGGCGATGCCCATGTCCTTGCAAGCGCGCCCGGTATAGTGCCGACGCCCGTCGAATCCATGCCGCGCAAGGCCGTCTGCGATGGGATCGTCGATCTGCAATGCCCCTGCGCGGATAGCAAGAACCTGCTGTTCTTCGCGGTCATGCGCTTCAATGTCGACAAGCGGCATCCCTTGCTGCAATTGATGCCCAATGTGATGCGGACAAGCGATCTCGCAGCCAGTGAGCCCTCCATCCCTTCCCTGCTCGATGCGATGATGCACGAGGTCGATATGAACCGCGTCGGCGCTGGCGGTATCCTGGCCCGGCTTGCTGATGTTCTGACCGCGACGATCATCCGCGCTTGGGTGGAACACGGCTGCGGCGATGCTTCCGGATGGTTGACGGCCGTTCGCAATCCCGAGGTCGGGCGGGTCCTGGCAGCGATCCATCTCGACCCTTCCCATGACTGGACGGTCGAAGAACTCGCTCGCAAGATGGGCGCTTCCCGTTCTGGGTTCGCGGAGCGCTTTGCCAGGGCCGTTGGTGAAACACCCGCTCGATACGTCGCTCGCATGCGCATGCACCAGGCGCATCAGTGGCTGCGTGAAGGACAGCGCGTGGCCGCGATTGCCGAGCGCCTCGGCTATGAATCGGAGGCATCATTCAGCCGGGCGTTCAAACGCATCATCGGCGCCCCGCCCATGGCGTTCCGAGGGCGACCGCAGGATGGTCGTGCTTCCGCGACACCGTGATCTGTGAGGCACACACCGCTTCGATGTCGGTTTTTTGCGACAGCTGCATGAGCGACTTGGAGACGACGCACAAGTTTGTCGATCACAATGGAGACCGGATGGACACGATAGAAACTGACCGACTTGTGCTGAGAAATTTCCAAGGTGGAGATGCTACCGATCTGTTCGCGTATTTACACAGGCCTCGGGCAAGCTGTTTCCTCTCGCTTACGCTTGAGACCATGGAAGCAGCAGCAGTCGAAGTGAAAAAGCGAAGCAAAAGCGACGATCACATCGCCGTATGCTTGAAGGTTACGAACAAGCTCATTGGCGACATGTTCGCCATCCCCGAAGAGGATACGTTCTCTGTCGGCTGGAATTTTAACGCGGACTTTAGCGGAGCGGGATTCGCTTCAGAGGCCGCGTTCGCGTTATTTGCTTATCTCTTTAAGGTTAAGGGAGCTCGCCGTCTCTACGCTTACGTCGAAGACCATAACGCGGCCTCGCAGCGTCTATGTGAACGCCTGGGAATGCGCCAGGAGGGATTATTCAAGGAATTTGTGTCGTTTCATAAGAACGAAGTTGGCGATCCTATCTTCGAGAATACGATGCAGTACGCAATCTTGCGAAAAGAGTGGCACTCACGTGATTGACCAGGGACGTGGCTGGGCAATGGCCGCAAAAATCGGGTTTGACGAAGCCCCAGCGTGTTTCGTGGTTCGAACCGATAACCATCCGGCACAGATTGCTGAGGCACACGCGGGTATTGTCACTGTTTCAGCACGAGCTGCCGCTGATCGCGTCATGTGCTCAATTAAAAATCCAGTCCTTGTCTTCCATGCGATAAAGATTGCACGTTCGGTTGGAGCCGGATGACCTGTCTACGCCTTTCGGCTGAAAACCCGCGAAGCTCCTTCCTTCCGCCGATGATAATGCTAGAGTTTCCGTTAGTGATCCGGCTAACATCAACAGAGTGATGAATGAAGGCTTTGCCTACAAAGGCCGCGGCGACGGTAATCGTACTGTTCGCACGCGCGGTCACGGCGGTCCGCGCCGTGTGGCCCGAGGGAGGGCTGCCTTCCCGACCCTGCGTTTATTATGCCAACCACTCCAGCCATGGTGATTTCGTTCTGGTCTGGACGGTATTGCCGCCAAGACTGCGCAATCGGGCCCGCCCGGTCGCAGGGGCCGAATACTGGTTGAAGTCCTGGCTCAATCGCTTCATCGGCAGAGATGTCTTCAATGCGGTGCTGATCGCGAGGGATCGGGACAAGCGGACGGAAGATCCCGTCACTCAGATGGCCTCGGCCATCGATGCCGGTTCGTCCCTCATTCTCTTCCCGGAGGGAACACGAAACCAATCCGATGCAAGGCTCCTCCCGTTCAAAAGCGGCATTTTCCATCTGGCTGTGGCGCGCCCTGATGTCGATCTCGTGCCGGTTTGGATCAGTAATCTGAACCGCGTCATGCCAAAGGGTGAGATCGTTCCGATACCGCTGATCTGCACAGTTACCTTCGGCAGCGCTTTGCAGATCGCGCCGGGCGAAGACAAGGATGTTTTTCTCGAACGGATGCAGGCCGCACTCCTGGCACTGTCTCCGAACACTGTAGGCGGTGGGGAATGAGTGGCGCGAATTCCGATCTTATGACGCTCGTAGCCGGGATCTTCGGCGTGCTCGTCGTTGCGTCAGTCATCGGTTACATATTACAGCAACGCCTCTCGCCGAACGGTTCGAATGCGGCTGTCGAAAACCTCAACGCGCGGATCAAGGCGTGGTGGGTCATGGTCATCCTGATTGGCATTGCTTTCATAGCGGGCCGTATCGGCGTCTTGATCCTGTTTGGCTTTTGTTCATTTGCCGCGCTTCGCGAATTCGTAACCCTCATCAATACCCGAAGGGCGGATCATTGGGCGCTTGCGGCAGCCTTCTTCGTCGTCGTTCCGATCCAGTATTTTCTGCTCTGGGCTGAACAATACGGCATCTTTTCGATCTTCATCCCGGTCTATGCCTTCCTGCTAATGCCGATCATCTCGGTACTCCGAGGCGACACGGAGCGCTTTCTCGTTCGCATCGCGGAAGTACAGTGGGCCCTGATGATCTGTGTCTTCTGCGCTTCCCATGTGCCTGCACTGCTGACCTTGAAGATACCGGGATATGAGGGCCGCAATGTGCTGCTGATCGCCTTTCTGGTCATCGTCGTCCAGCTCAGCGATGTCCTGCAATATGTCTGGGGCAAACTGTTCGGACGCACGAAGATTGCGCCAAGACTGTCGCCATCGAAAACGGTCGAGGGCTTTGTCGGTGGGATCATCAGCGCGACGCTGATTGGAACGGGCCTCTGGTGGATTACACCATTCGCACCGCTTCAGGCAGGGCTTCTCGCCTTGGTCATCACGCTGATGGGCTTCTTCGGAGGCCTGGTGATGTCGGCGATCAAACGCGATCGCGGTGTCAAGGACTGGGGCAATCTCATCGAAGGCCATGGCGGATTGATCGACAGACTGGATTCCGTCGTCTTCTCGGCACCCATCTTCTTCCATCTTACCCGCTACTGGTGGTCGCTCTGATGCCCGTTGTGCTACAACGTCTTTTGCGTAGCGGAGTGGTACACGTCCTGTTCGCTTTTCTGGCGATGGGCAGCTGGGCCATCTTCGCCAATCGCGCTCATCTCATGCCGGCGCCGCTCTATGCCGGTCTTGTGCAGGGTACGATATCCGCCTGCCTGACGCTTTTCCTGAAATCGGCGATCGACTGGCTTTCCAGCCGCTTCAGCGGTCCAACACGATTTTGGGCGCCGCCGCTGATTGCCTGCTTTGGCTCGGCCAGCATTCTCGTGGCGATCCACGCGGCGAGCGGCACACCGGAGATACTCCGGACCATCGCGCTGCCGCTGCTGGTGTCGACGACTTATGCAGCGATCTACAATTATTCAATCTCCGCACGGCGAGGTTTCGACACATGATGGAGACGGGAGACAGGAGACCTCTGGCGAGCCGCAATACCCGCTGGGCGGGCGCAATTGCCCGATGGATGGCCGCGCGGGCCATCACGCCGAACCAGATCTCGCAAGCCAGCATGCTGGCTGCAGCGATTGCCGGCAGCACTTTCTATCTGGCGGGACAGACGACAGGCCTGCCACGTGCCGGCTACTTGCTGCTGGCTGTTTTATTCTGCCAGGCACGCCTTCTTTGCAATCTGTTCGACGGCATGGTCGCCGTCGAAGGCGGAAAGGGAGAGGCTGACGGTCCTTTCTGGAACGAGTTTCCGGATCGCATCGCCGACTTGATGATATTCGCCGGCGTCGGGTGCGGCATCGACATGCCGGGACTCGGCTGGGCGGCCGGTGCCTTCGCCGTGTTGACAGCCTATGTCCGGGAACTCGGCCGCGCCACCGGCAATCCCAGCGATTTCTCCGGCCCGATGGCCAAGCAGCACCGGATGGCGACGATCACGGCGGCGGGATTAGCATCCCTTCTCGAGCCATTGTGGGGCGGGCAAAACCAGATCCTCACGATCGGTCTCTGCGTAATAGCGGTGGGAGCAGCCCTCACAGCGATCCGACGCTCGAAGACATTGGTAACGCGCCTCAAGAGTCGCTGACGAGGCGGTCATAAGGTCGACACGAAGATCCTATGGGAAGGAAGTGGACGCCACTTCCTTGTATGTGTCGACGCCAGCCTTGACAGTCGTCAGGCGCGCCACGGGATGTCTGCACGCTCGGAGGCGTGGTTTGGAATTGGGATTTCGACTGCGACTGCCTTGATCGCCAATGCGCGACAGGGTCAATGGCAGCCGCCATTGCGTTGCAACGGCGGCTGAAGACTGATTATCGCAGAGTCCGACCGAGGCGCGGCCTGCCGAGACAGCGCTCGCTGCCACGCTCAGACGGGAGTCATATGCTCAAGCACAAATATTTAATCTCGACGTAGTCATCGAGACCATATTTCGAGCCCTCGCGGCCCTGGCCCGATTGCTTGATACCACCAAACGGAGCGACCTCGGTCGTAATGAGCCCGGTATTGATACCGACCATGCCGTACTCCAGTGCTTCTGCCACTCGAAAAACTCTCGATAGGTCCTTCGCATAGAAGTAGGAGCCAAGCCCGTATTCGGTGTTGTTGGCCATAGCGATCACCTCCTCTTCCGTGTCGAAACGAAAGAGCGGGGCGACCGGGCCGAATGTTTCTTCCCGCGCGATCTTCATATCGGACGTCACGCCCGTAAGAACGGTCGGTTGGAAAAATAGGCCACCAAGCGCATCGCGCTTTCCCCCGACTGGAACAGACGCTCCTTTATCCAGCGCATCCGCAATATGCTCTTCCACCTTCACCATCGCCTTCTCAGCGATGAGAGGACCAGTATTGACCCCCGGTTCGAAACCATCGCCGACCTTCATGGCGGAAACTTTTGCCGCAAGCTTTTCGGCGAAAGCCTCGTAGACGCTCGACTGCACATAAAGCCGGTTTGCACAGATGCAGGTCTGGCCGTTGTTGCGATATTTCGAGACCATGGCGCCCTCAACCGCCGCATCCAGGTCAGCATCGTCGAAAACGATGAAGGGCGCATTGCCACCGAGTTCCATTCCCAATTTCAAGACCTTGTCGGCGCCTTGACGCATCAGTATCTTCCCGACGCCGGTTGAGCCGGTGAAGGTCAGCTTCCGCACCTTGTCGTTCTCTGTGAACTCCTTGCCGATAGCCGAGGCATCCTGCGACGTTACGACGTTCAGGACGCCAGCCGGCAGTCCAGCACGCTCGGCAAGCAAGGCCAGCGAAAGAGCCGATAGCGGCGTTTCGGCAGCCGGCTTCGAGACCACCGCGCAGCCTGCCGCGATTGCTGGCGCAAGCTTGCGGGCCAGCATGGCGTTCGGAAAGTTCCACGGCGTAATGGCCGCCACGACACCGACTGGCTGCTTGATGACAATGAGGCGCTTGTCCTGCTGGTGCGCGGGAATGGTGTCGCCGTAGACGCGCTTGGCTTCCTCGCCGAACCACTCGACATAAGCGGCTCCGGAAAGTATCTCGCCTTTCGCCTCAGCGACAGGCTTGCCCATTTCCATGGTGAGGATCGCAGCAAGGTCGTCGGCATTGGCGACCAGAAGGTCATGCAGTTTGCGCAGCACCGCAGCCCGCTCCTTGCCGGTCCTCTTCGCCCATTGTTTCTGGGCCAGATAGGCAGTGTCTATGGCGCGCGCTGCCTCGGCGCGGTTCATGTCCGGCAACACGGCGATCACGTCACCTGTCGAGGGATTGATGACTTCAAATGTCTTTTCATGATCGCTCGCACCGACCCAAATACCGCCGATGAGCGCCTTGTCCGTAACGAGCGACGTATCCTTCAGTTTTGACAGAAGTTTTTCAGAAATGGTCATGGATCAGGCCTCCGCAGCGCATTGCCGCATTGTCGTTTCGAGAATGCCGAGTGCTTCGTTGAAAACCCCGTCCTCGATGGTGATCGGCGCGAGAAAACGGATGACATTGCCGTAGATCCCGCAGGTCAGCAGGATCAGACCTTTCTCCAAAGCCTTCTCGCGCACCCGGTTGGCGAAATCGGGATTAGGCACCGTCGAACCGGGGATGTTGAACTCGACAGCGTTCATGAAACCGGGACCACGAATGTCAGCGATCTGCGGCACGACGTCGGTGAGCGACTGCAGGCTTTGTTTCAACCGGTTGCCGAGCTGCGTTGCGCGCTCCGTCAATCCTTCTTCTTCGATCACATCCAGCACGGCATTGCCGGCAGCGACACCGATCGGATTGCCTCCGTAGGTCCCGCCGAGACCACCTGGCCCCGGTGCATCCATGATCTCGGCACGACCCGTGACCGCCGCGATCGGAAATCCTCCACCCAGTCCCTTGGCCATCGTGGTGATATCGGCAACCACACCGAAATGCTCCATCGCAAAAAGCTTGCCCGTGCGGGCAAAACCAGTCTGGACCTCGTCGGCGATCAGCAGGATGCCATGCTTGTCGGCGATTTCGCGCAGCCTTTGCATGAAGGCGCGCGGCACCTCATAAAAGCCGCCCTCCCCTTGAACCGGCTCGACAATAAAGGCCGCAACGCGATCGGGATCGACATCCGCTTTGAACAGCTTGTCCAGGACCGCGAGCGAAGCCTCCATCGTCTGGCCATGCAGTTCGACGGGGAATGGGACGTGAAAGACATCGGGCATCATGGCGCCGAACCCGGCCTTATATGGAACGACCTTGCCGGTCAGTGTCATGCCCATGAAGGTGCGGCCATGGAATGCGCCGCTGAAGGCGATTACCGCCGAACGACTGGTTGCCGCACGGGCAATCTTGACGGCGTTTTCCACCGCCTCGGCGCCGGTGGTGACAAAAATTGTCTTCTTCTTGAAATTACCGGGAACGGCAAGGTTAAGGCGCTCCGCCAGGCGCACATAATTTTCGTAGGGTACGACCTGATGGCAGGTATGGGTGAACTTATCGAGCTGTTCCTTTACGGCAGCGATCACCTTCGGGTGGCAATGCCCCGTGTTTACGACGGCGATGCCAGCCGCGAAGTCGATATATCGACGGCCTTCCACATCCCAGATTTCGGCATTTCGGGCATTGTCAGCATAGACTTGGGTGGTGACGCCGACTCCGCGCGAAATCGCGTCGGCCCTGCGAGCGGCTATAGCCGAATTCGACATTGTTGTTCCTCCAATTGACAGGGGATGGGCGGCGGGCGCGTTTCCTCGTCGCCCGCAACATGTTTTCTGCACGGCGACGGCTGCCCGCGTCGCTCCATCGCTATCGGCTCTTTTCAAGCAGCAAGTGCCCAGGGCCGATCAATACCCAAGCGCGCAACCGTCCTTGCGGTGATCGGATGCACCGAGCAAAGTACCGTTATCCCAATCGATCCAGATCGCTTGAGCGCCGCCTATTGCCCAATTGGGCGGCTGTACGCCGAAACCGCGTTCCTTGAAGACCTCGCCGACCTTCAGGCGAAGGCTTTCTTCCATCTCCACCTTTGCGGTTCCTGGCAGGGGAAACAGGCGCGGCAGTTCGATCGCCGCTTGCATATCCATACCGTAGTCGAACAGCTTCGACAGAAACTGAGCGTGGCCCATGGCCTGGTAATGTCCTCCCATGACGCCGAAGGACAGGAAGGTCTTGCCGTCTCTCGTCACCATTCCTGGAATGATCGTGTGCATCGGCCTCTTGCGGGGACCGATCGCATTCGGATGCCCCTCCTCCAGAACGAAGCTTTGGCCGCGATTGTGGAAAAGCACGCCCGACTTGGGCGTCATCAGGCCACTGCCGTAAGGATGGAAGATCGAGTTGATAAAGCTCACGCAATTGCGATCCTTATCGACGACCGAAATATAGACCGTGTCGGAGTGGGCGACCCCGCCGATCGTCGTTTTTGCATCGATGGGGCGCCTGAGGTCGATCTTCGAGGCCAGGTCGTCGGCGAGCGCATCCGATAACAGGAAGTCCGTGGACACGCCTAATGACGAAGGATCTGCAAGCCACCTGTCGCGGGCCGCATAGGCAAGCCGCGTCGCTTCGACCTCCCGCATGAGATTGTCGGGATCAAGCGGATCCCCCGCCGGTTTGTGCCGCTCCAGAATTTTAAGGATCATCAATGCGATGAGGCCTTGCCCGTTCGGCGGGCATTCATGCACGGTCCAGCCGCGATAATTGGCGCTGATCGGCGTTACATATTCCCCCGCAGCCTCTGCGAAATCCTCTTCCGTGTGAAGCCCGCCTCTCTCTGCCAGGTAGGAGACCATTTCCTCGGCAACGGAGCCGCGGTAAAAGGCGTCGCGCCCCTCCCGACCGATCGCTTCGAGCGTGTCGGCAAGTTCTGGCTGATACTGCACGGATCCGACCCGCGGCGTGTCGTCGGCAGCAAGGAATGTACGGCGCGTTGAAGGCTCCCGCATAAGCATGGCTTTCTGATGCGAAATGTCCGAAGCAACGCGTGGCGTGATGCCGTATCCGTCCCGCGCAAGTGCGATCGCCTGCGAAAGAATGTCGGACATCGGCATGCGCCCATGGTCGGCAACAAGCCGTGTCCAGGCGTCGACAGCACCCGGAATGGTGACGGCGTGCGGAGAAGACCGATCGATCGCCGTAATGCCTTCTTGCCTGTACCACGACAGGTCGGCCGCCGCCGGCGTTCGGCCGGAACCATTGAAGGCAATCACCTTGTCGCCTCCGTTTGCCGCCAGCAGGGCAAAGCAATCGCCCCCGATCCCCGTCGATCCGGCTTCGACCACGCATTGAACGGCGCAGGCCGCCACCGCCGCGTCGATTGCCGCACCCCCTGCCTTGAGGACTTCAATCGCCGCCAGCGTCGCCAAAGGGTGAGAGGTGGCAGCCATGCCGTTGCGCGCCACGGCGAGCGAACGTCCAGGATGTTCGAAGTTGCGCATGTTTCCCCCGTCAGATGAGGTTGCTGGTCTTTGCCCAGTCATATGTTTCATCGAGCGCTCTGGTTGAGCGATCGAACATCTCGTCAATTTCCGGCTCCGTCATGATGAGCGGTGGGCAGAAGGAGAAGTTATCGCCAAGCGCGCGGGTGATGACACCGTGCGCCTGGGCACGCTTGCCGGCATAGATCGCAACGCCATCGCTGGGTTTGAACGCTTCCTTGGTGGACTTGTTGCGAACGAGTTCCAGCGTGCCGATCATGCCGCGGCCACGCACGTCGCCGACCAGAGGGTGTTCCCGAAGCGCATTCAGTCGTCGTTGAAACAGCGGCACGACAGACCGGACATGACCCAATATGTCCCGCTCTTCATAAATCTTCAGCGTTTCCAGGGCGACAGCAGTCGCAACCGGATGGCCGCTATAGGTGAAGCCATGTCCGAAGGTGCCGATCTTCTGGCTTTCGGCGACAACCGCCTCATGCAGCTTGGCATTGATCATAAGAGCCGAGATCGGCTGATAGGCCGCCGACAACTGCTTCGCCATCGTGATCATATCCGGCTTCATGCCGAAGCTCTCGGAACCGAACATGGTTCCCAGCCGGCCGAAGCCGCAGATCACCTCGTCGGCGATCAGCAGGATGTCATAGCGCGACAGGATGGCCTGAATCTTTTCGTAATAAGTCGGCGGCGGAACGATGCAGCCGCCTGACGCCATCAGGGGTTCCGCGAAAAAGGCGCCGATCGTTTGGGGGCCTTCCTCAAGGATGAGCCGTTCAAGCGACGCGGCGCAACGGGAGGCGAATTCCTCTTCCGTTTCCCCCTCATGGCCGTAGCGATAGAATTCAGGGCAATCCGTGTGCAGGATCCGGTCGATCGGCAAATCGAAGTCCCGGTGATTGTTGGGAAGACCCGTCAGACTTGCGGACGCGATCGTGACGCCATGATAGGCCCTGTTCCGAGAGATGATCTTCTTCTTCTCCGGCTTGCCGATCGCATTGTGATAATACCACACCAGCTTCATCGCGGTGTCGTTGGCTTCCGAACCGGAATTGGCAAAA
Source organism: Rhizobium sp. 01T437 (assembly GCF_056398505.1). Classification (NCBI taxonomy): domain Bacteria; kingdom Pseudomonadati; phylum Pseudomonadota; class Alphaproteobacteria; order Hyphomicrobiales; family Rhizobiaceae; genus Rhizobium; species Rhizobium sp. 01T437. Next base: position 115,921 of record NZ_JBFTPM010000010.1, on the reverse strand, counting down.
AACACTTTCGACATGGGCACGGGCGAGAGCTTGATCAGGCGCTCGGCCAGCTCAATCGCCGTCTCATGGGACTTGCCGCCGAAGCTGTGGTAGAAGGGCAATTCCTTCATCTGCCGATAGGCTGCCTCGACGAGGCGCGGCTCGCTGAAACCGAGGGAGGCGCAAAACAAGCCACCCAGCGCCTCGATATACCTGTTGCCATCGTTGTCGATGACATAGACACCCTCCCCTTTGGCGATGACCATCGGGCCATCCTCCAGGTGCTGCGAGGCATTCGTGTAGGGATGAAGCACAAAGGCAGTATCGCGTGCTTCCAATGAATTCAGCAGAGCCGTCACGTCGATTTCTCCATCGATCGTTCAAAGCGCAGACGCGCATTCGGTCAACCCGGCAATCTCCTGCCGGGCCGGTGTCGTGGTCGCTGTCGTATCGGGACTAGTTGACGCTCGCCTTGATCCATTTCTGGGCAAGCTTGTCGATCGTGCCATCGGCCTTTGCCGCGTCGATCGCCGTGTCGAACATCGTCTTCAATGCCGTGTCGTCCTTTCGCAAACCGACACCGATGCCCTGACCAAAGACGCCACCGGTGAATGTCGGGCCGGCGAGCATGTAGTCCTTGAAATCAGCTTTCCCGAGCGTCGCGATCAAAGCCGTCTTCTGGGCCATGACGGCGTCGATACGTCCGGCCTGAAGGTCGAGATCGTGCTGTTCGGTCGTCTTGTACTCGCGCGTCGTCACGGTGTCCTTCAAATACTTGTCGAGGAATGCGACGTTCGCGGTCGACACCTGGGCTCCGACGCTGGTGCCCTTGATGGCTTCACGCACCGGCTTCAAGGCAGCGTCGACAGCAGCGGCATCGCCGTTCAGGTCGACGGTCGTGCCTGTTCCCGGCAGCTTCGCCAGCGGTCCGTCCTTCTGCACCATGAATGTCGCAGCCGTGGACGCATAGGGCTTGCTGAAGGAGATCACGTCGAGACGCTTCGGCGTGATGATCATCGATGCCATGACCGCATCGAATTTCTTCGCGTTGAGCGAAGGGATCAATCCGTCCCAGTCTTGGGCGACGATGGTGCATTTGACCTTCATTCGGGCGCAAAGGTCGTTGGCGAGATCGATCTCAAGGCCGGCCAGCTTGCCGTCGGGACCCGTGAAGTTCCAGGGCTCATACGCCCCTTCCGTCGCGATGGTGATCTCTTTGGGCGCCGACTGCGCATGAGCGCCAGTTGCTGCAAGCAGCATCGCAGCTGCGATGAATTTCATTTTTTTCATTGTCATTCCCCTTTGTTTGGCCTCGCACAGACGCTCGGCGGTTGAATTTTCAAATATCGTTCAGACACTTCCCCTTGAGGTTTTGCGGATCCTGAAAGCCTCGGCCGCCAGGCAGAGCAGCTCGAACAGGACTTGCGCGGCAATTTGCGCGGTGTTCGTCGAGGGATCGTATTGCGGCGCAATCTCCACCACATCGCCACCGATGATATCGAGGCCCTTGAGGCCACGAAGAATTCCGAGCGCCTGCGCTGACGTCAGACCGCCCACCTCCGGCGTTCCGGTCCCAGGAGCAAAGGCCGGGTCGAGCGAATCGACATCGAAACTGACATAGGTCGGACCATCGCCGACAATTTCGCGCGCCTTGGCGATCACGGCCTTCAGGCCCATTTCATCCACTTCTTCAGCATGGATGACCGTCATTCCCGAAGCGAAGGAAAATTCCCAAAGATACTCGGAATTACCGCGAATGCCGATCTGAATCGTGCGCCGGGGATCAAGAACGCCATCGAGAACGGCTTGCCGGAACGGGCCACCGTGGTGGAACTTGCATCCTTCGAACGAGCCGCCCGTATCGCAATGGGCGTCGATATGGATCATGCCAACCGGCCTGTCGCGCCCGATCGCGCGCAAAACCGGCAACCCCATCGAATGATCGCCCCCGACCGAGAGCGGCACTACCCCGGCATTAACGATCGAGGCTATGAAACGCTCGATGTCCTCATGCGACGAAGCGAGATCGAAACGGCTCCGGAACGGCACATCGCCGACGTCGGCAACGCGCACATGGGCCGTGGGCACGGCCTTCAGGACATGTTCGTAGGGGCCGACCCGTTCAACGTTGCGGACCGCCCTGGGGCCGAACCGCGCGCCCGGACGGTTGGTGACGCCGAGATCCATCGGGACCCCCAGAAGCGCCACATCCAGGCCCTCAAATGTTGGCGCCAGATCCGGACGATAGGGTGCGCGCAACAGTGAGGGCAATCCACAATATGGCGCCTGCCGGCTGTCGCCCTCACCGAAGACGAGCCTGGCCACCTGCGAGAATTCCGGATCAAAGACGTCACCGCCGGACGCGCCGGCGAAGCGGGCGCGAAGCGCATCTAAGTCTAGAATTTGCGACATTTATCCCTCCCCCTATCGTCGTCCAGCACTCGAAAGAGCACCCTTGTTTTCCTTCCTGCCGAAACCGGAAAAAGACGATTGATTGGTGTGCTCAGTGTTGTATACATATTTGTACTCGATCTTGGATGCAAGCTTGAAATTCAAGACTTGACTTGCTGATGCAGACCGGAGAGCAAGCGATAGAAAGCTTCGCCAGTGGTGGGAGGAATGAGGTGATGGTGTCCGCAGATAAAGAACTCAAAGTCTCCCTGCGGGAGGCGACTTACAATCAGCTGAAGGATCTGATCCTCAACGGACAGCTTCGCCCTTCGGAGCGCTTGTCAGAAAATGGATTGGCCAAACGCTTCGGCGTAAGCCGGACCCCCCTTCGCGAGGCCCTGATGAAGCTGGAAGAGGAGGGCCTGATCACTGGTCAGCGCAATCTCGGCTATACCGTCGCCGATCTCGATATAACCGGCTTCTGCAACCTTCTCGTCGTGCGGGAAGCGCTTGACGTATGCGCCGCGAAACTCGCCTGCGAAAAGGCAACGGAAGAGGATTTGGAACGGCTGCGCGGCGTCATCGACCAGATGGTCGTACTGAAGGATACTGACAATCTCACCCCTTCAGCAGCAGCTGAGAACCTGCATCTCGGCCTTCACATACATCGTGTCATTGCCGAGGCGACGAAAAACGAAGCACTGGTTCGAGCGACAGACCAGATCTATCAGCAGCTTCGACTGGCCCTTTGGCTAGAAGTTCTGTGGGTCGATCTCGAGCATACCGACCTCGACGAACATCAGGCTATTGCGGACGCCATCATCGCCCGCGACCCGGAGGCTGCCGCCAAAGCGGCCAGCGCGCACGTACAAAGCTCTCTCAAGAACATGTCGAAGCTTGAGCGGATCTGGCAGCACCGGCGACTGTCCGGGCTGGCCTGAACTAAAAAGAACAAGGGGAACCAATGGATGCAATCAAGAATTATGTTGAGCTTGTCGGGTTCGGACAGGAAGGATGGGGTGGCCTTCTACTCTCGGCGATGATCATGACGATCGCCGTGTCGATCAGCGGCTTTCTGACTGGATCGGTCCTCGGCACGATCGTTGCCGGCATGAAACTTTCGTCAATTGGGCCGCTGCGCTGGATCGGCGGCTGCTACACGACCGTGCTTCGCGGCGTGCCCGATCTTCTTGTGGTCTATCTCTTCTATTTCGGCGGAGGCGCGTTTCTCAGCTACATTGGCGCTTTCGCAGGCTACGATGGCTATATTGGCATGCCAGCTTTCCTGACCGGTACTGTTGCTCTCGGTGTCGTTTCGGCTGCCTACCAGGCCGAAGTTTTGCGTGGCGCCTATCGCGCGGTTTCGCGGGGAGAACTTGAGGCGGCGGATTCAGTCGGCATGCGGCCATGGCGGAAATTCCGCCGCATCGTCGTTCCCCTTGTGCTGCGTTATGCCACCCCGGGGCTTGGCAACACCTGGCAACTGGTGCTGAAGGAATCGGCGCTGATATCCGTGACCGGTCTCGTTGAAATCCTGCGTCAATCACAGATCGCCGCCGGCTCGACACGCAAGCCATTCGAATTCTACCTTACTGCGCTCGTCCTTTATCTGGTGATCACATGGGTCTCCTCGCTCCTGTTCGGGCGACTGGAGAACCGGGCCATGCGTGGCTTCAGGAGGATGGCCTGATGGATTTCACCTTCATTTTCGAGACGCTCGAGACCCTAGTCACAGGATTGCCGCTCACTTTAAGCATGGCGGCGATTTCAATCTCGGCCGGCACGATTCTCGCGATTGCGCTCGCCGTCCTTGCCGTTTTCGGCGGAGCCTCCGGCAAAGCCTTCGCCAGCGGCTACGTCTTCGTATTCCGCGGCTCGCCTCTCCTGGTCCAGATATTCCTTATCTACTACGGATTGGGGCAGTTTCGCCCCGCTTTGCAGGCATGGGGTCTGTGGCCGATCCTGCGCGAACCCTATTGGTGCGCCGTCATCGCCCTGACGCTCAATACGACGGCATATTCGGGCGAGATTTTCCGCGGAGCGCTGCAATCGGTTCCAGCCCAACAGGTGGAAGCCGCGCGCGCCTGCGGGATGTCCGGCCTCCTGCTTTTCCGGCGCATAATATTCCCGATCGCCCTTCGCCAGGCGCTTCCCGGCTACGGGAACGAGGTCGCCTTGATGGTCAAGGCGACGGCGCTCGCCTCCGTGATCACGATCATGGAAGTGACTGGATTGGCTGGCAAACTGATTGCCGACAGTTTCAGGGCATTTGAAGTCTTTTGCGTCGCCGGCGCGATTTATCTGGCAATCAACCTGATACTCACGCACCTCGTCGCGATGCTCGAGTACAGGCTTTCACCGCACCTGCGTCTGCAACCGGCACAAGCCGCATAAAGGAGGGAACAATGTCCAGCGCAAAGCTCATTCCCGTTACCGCGAGGGAAACGGACGTCGCCGCTGTTTCGGTGCGGAACCTTCACAAGTCGTTTGGCCCGGTCGAGGTCCTCAAGGGCATTGATCTGGAAGCACGGGAGGGAGACGTCATATCGATTCTCGGCTCCTCTGGCTCCGGAAAATCGACGATGCTTCGTTGCGTGAACATGCTTGAGACGCCCGACAGCGGCGACATAGCGATTGCCGGCGAAACCATCAGAATGAAAATGCGGGGCGACAAGGCAACGCCCGCAGACAGGCGGCAGGTGGACCGCATCAGGCAGCATGTCAGCATGGTTTTCCAGAATTTCAATCTCTGGTCACACATGACCATTCTCGAGAATGTGATCGAGGCGCCAATCCACGTGCAGGGCCGGGACCGCGCCGAATGCGTCGCAGAAGCAGAAGCCCTACTTGAAAGGGTCGGGATTGCAGACAAGCGGCATGCCTATCCGAGCCACTTGTCCGGAGGGCAGCAGCAGCGCGCCGCAATCGCCCGTGCGCTTGCTCAGCGTCCAAAGGTGATGCTGTTCGACGAGCCGACCTCTGCGCTCGATCCCGAACTCGTCGGCGAAGTCTTGAAGGTCATGCGCTCGCTCGCCGAGGAAGGACGGACCATGCTGGTGGTGACGCATGAAATGTCTTTCGCGCGCGAGGTCTCCAACAAAGTCGTTTTTCTCCACAAGGGGCAAATCGAAGAAGAAGGCGAGCCCGGGCAGATGTTTGCATCTCCGAAATCCTTGCGATTCAATCAGTTTTTAGCCGCCGAACGACGTTAGAATTAGCAAACCCCTGCCCCGCGCGCTGCCCGGTCCAGCTCCCCGCGAAAATCGGGGTGGGCCAGCCCAATCAGCGCCCTTGCCCGCTCCGCCACGGACTTGCCCTTTAGGTTCGCCCATCCATACTCCGTAACGACGATATGCGTGTCGTTGCGCGATGTTGTCACTGGTCCGGTCAGCACTGGTACGATGCGCGAGAGCGTGCCATTGGCCGCGGTGGAATGACAGGCGATGATCGATCGCCCCCCGCGCGAGGCATAAGCGCCGCGCACGAAATCAACCTGGCCGCCGGACGCACTGAACTGCCTTCCGTTCACGAACTCGGAATTGCACGCGCCGTTCAAATCGACCTGCAGCGTCGCGTTGACCGACACCACCCGATCATTCTGCGCGATGATGAATGGATTGTTCACATAGTCGACTGGGTAGGCCTCAACTGCCGGGTTGTTGTTCAGGAAGTCGTAGAGGGATTGATCTCCGAGCGCAAAGGTGAAGATCGACCGCCCGGCATGTATCTGCTTGCGACTGTTGTCGACCACGCCCGTCTTGACCAGCCGGGCGAGGCCCGGCGTCATCATTTCCGTGTGAATACCGAGATGGTGATGTCGGGAAAGCCCCGAACACACCGCGTCAGGCAAAGCACCGATACCCATTTGCAGGCAGTCGCCATCTTCCACCAGGTCGGCGATGATCGCCCCGATAGCATCATCCACCTCATTGCGGGGAGCGGCGAGCAACACAGGCAGGCTGACATCGTTTTCAACCAGCGCTGTCACACTTGATACAGGAATCATGCAATCGCCCCGCACATAGGGCATATTGCTGTTGACCTCGAGGATCAGGCGGAGCCCGGGCTTTCGCGATACGGTGAGCGCATAGTCGGTACTGGCGCCAAGGCTGAAATTGCCATCGGCGTCCATCGGCGAGACGGTTGCAATCAACGTGTCCACACCGACATGCTCGACCATCGAGCGCGGCACCTGGCTGAAATGACAGGGTACCAGGTCGACCGCGGGCAGCGCCTTTGCCAATCTTCTCTTGTCGAGCGCACGCTCGACGCCTCCATGAAAATAACTCATTGGGACGATCAGGTCCCGCAGCTCGAAATCGAATACACTGGTGCCGGCGACGCCAGTGCAAAGAAGATAATAGAGTCGCACATTCTCGACGGCTCTCGCGCGGGCCCGTTCAGCAAGCGCCGCAAGGATAGCGGGTGGCTGACCGGCAGCCAGTGGCATCGCGACCTTCGCGCCGGACGGGACCATCGTGACCGCCGTGTTTGCAGATGTCAGCCGTTGGCGATACAGCCTCTGATGGATCGTGGTCATTGGGCCCTCCTCCCAGTGCATATTTCAGAGCAAATCAGTATCCATTTCCATGATCACAACCTTATCGGCGTTTGGGACCGTCGCAGGCGCTTTCGTCTGCCACAGAACACTCTATAAAAAGCGCCCAGCGCGTATTTTTTGCAAGGCTGGGCGCAGTGGTGCCGCCCTCGAGCGAGCCTTCGTCGGTGCTGTTTTAGTCGCAGCTTTCGCCCACGCGCTGGCGATGCCACTGCTGGAAATTTGGATAAGGACTCTCGAGCACACGCAGCGGCACCGTCGTAGAGCCGCGCTTACTGCCAGAATTCTGATCAGGTATGGGAAACGTCCTAGCCGCCCGAGGCGAGGGGCGGCGGTCAATGTCCAATGGAAGCCGAAATTGACGACCGTCACGCCAATGCCGACGACGGGTCAACCATCGCGATCGGTCGTCAATCTAGAGAAGATGGTTTGCATGCAGTTTGAGTTGACCGACCTCGATCGCTAGACGACAGTTGTAACTTGCAGCAATCCAGGAGGAAATGCGATGGACGAGCCAGACCGGTGGCGCCACATGGAAAGCGCCCCGAAAGACGGGAGTCGGATCTTGGTCACGATCCGCCCGTCCGAACAGGGGCCGGCAGAAGTTGACCTCGCCTATTGGTCGAACGGCGATCAGTTCGGTGGAGAGGGCTGGCGCGCCTCTGATTCCTCCCCCGGACACATCATCGAATATGCTGAGCCGGAATTGAAGTGTTGGATGCCGATGCCCGCGGCAAACCTCAGCCGCAGCTCGATGCCCTCGCCCTGGGAAGGCGACGACACTGAGCAGCTCGACGGGTCGGGGATTTAAGAACTCGCGCTGAACGACAATGGTTTCTGCCTCCGCAGAAGAGGTCCAGATTGCCGTCGACTGCAACAGGGATTCCGCCCGCGGCTCGCATCGGTCCAGCCTCCGAAGGCGCAACGGCAAACCGATGTTAACACGTACCATCTCCCGCGACGATTGATGCGCTCCGCTTCGGTGTACGGCGTCCCGGGTGATCAACCATTTGTTTCGACCATGTTGAGATGATCGTAGAGCGCAATCGCTTTTCAAGTCGCGCACCGCTTTACAAAGCTTCTTGGCCGCTGCCTGCACCTGCGCATCTCAAATCCGGCAGAGCTGAACATAGCCGTATTTTTCCTAAAACCGATCCCACTATTCTCTGTGAATAGTTGGCAGCCTTTCGCGGTGCCTGCAAAGTGACGTCGCCTAAACAACATTCCTTTGACGCTGCTTTGACGGTGGGGTGCTACGGCCAGTTTGCGAAGTTATGCAGAGGGATTTCAGCCGGTTATGCTTCAGTTCAACCATCGCCAAAGTATCGATTTGCCTTTTGGAGTTCCGGTTTCCCTTATCGGTTGCTTGCCAGACGCCGCAGTTGTGGCAGACTGCCCTCCGCATGCTAGGTCTTCGAGCTGCCAAACCAGCACATCGGAGGCAACGGGGGCGGGGCCGGTGGATTGCATGGACAAGGAGCAAAATCCGTTTCGGATGTTCCTGCTCGGGCCTTTCGCCCTTGTGGACGCTGGAGGTCGGTCGGTTACTCCAAAATCAAAAAAGGCCCAGGCTCTTCTGGCGATGCTTGCATTGTCCGCCCGTGGCTCTCGCTCGAGAATCTGGCTTAGGGACAAATTGTGGAGTGATCGCTCCGACGACCAGGCGGCAGCCAGTCTGCGCCAGGCTCTTTTCGACATTCATAAGACTCTGGGGCCAGCACGTAATCTCTTGATTACGGATAAGAATACCGTTTGGCTGGATATGGACCGACTCGTACTCGATACCGACCTGGTGGTTCGGACGGAGCGGTCTGCGGATCAAATCACCGATGAATTGCTCGAAGGTATCGACATCCGCGATCCGGAATTCGAGGACTGGTTAGCGCTGGAACGGCAGAACTGGTATCGCCGGCTCGATGAAGGACAAGTCCATGATGTATTCGAGCCGCGACAGCAGCCAAGCCGCGATATCGCCAAACATTCCGCCCTGCTGCCGCTGACAGGCGCTCCGGATGTGCCGAGGCCAGGCAAACCCACGGAAACCACCGGCAGCGACCCCAATCCGCGGCGGGCTTCCGGTGACTGGCGATGGGTGATGGCGCTTCAGTCACCCATTGTGGTGGGCGCAGCAGAGGGCGGACAAATTGCTGCGACACGGTTCCAGAACCTCATTGCAAAAGCCGTCATCGACGGGTTGGCCATTGGTGTCACCGACCTCTCCTTCACCCTGCCGGATATTGAAGAGAACGAACAGCAAATCAGCCTTCCGATATGCCTACAGCTTCGCCTGACGTTTGACGGCGACATGGTGCTGATCGAACTGGTGATGAAGCACCTGATCAACAACCGTATTCATTGGCTGGGCAGTCAGGCAATCAACCGCATGCAGTTCGAGCGAGGCGAGTTCGGCACCGCCGCTGCGCTGATCAGCCAGGCCATCGATCAGCTGGCCTATTTCCAGGAGACCCAGGCAACCGACAGCCGATTGTCGCAAGACGGTCTCCTGATCGACGCCGTCAATGCGATCTTTCGGCTGTCGCGCAGCGATCTTGATAACGCAGAGCGGCGGCTGGAAGAACAGATCCAGTATCAACCGCGGTCATCGGCTTTTGCCTGGCTGTCATTCATCAGGACTTTCCAGGTCGGCCAACGTTTCAACGTGCTCGACGCGCATCTGATCGAGGAAGCCCAGGCCTATGCGCGCAAGGCGCTGGAACTCGATCCGCAGAATTCCGTGTCGCTCGCGCTCGTCGGCCACGTCCATTCGTTTCTGTTCTGCGAATATGACTATGCGGCCAACCTGTTCGAAAAATCGATCCGCCTGAACCCGGCCCTGCCGCTCAGTTGGGATCTCTACGCCATGCTTCATTGCTATGCAGGCCAGCCCGACAAGGCTGTGGCCATGGCGCGTTGGGTGCAAGAGCTCGGCGTCTACAGCCCGCATAAATATTACTTCGATACGACCAAGTGCATTGCAGCCGCGCTTGCAAGCGATCATGCCACAGCCATAGCTGCAGGCGAAGAGGCTCTGCGGGCACGGCCGAACTTCAACAGCCTACTGCGCTATCTTGCCTCCAGCCATGCCCATTCCGACGATCTCGGCGGCGCGCGCCATTACCTGCAGCGTCTTGAGGCGGCCGAGGGCGGCTTCTCCATCAATGCCTTTCGCGGCAGCGGCTATCCGCTGCTCAACACAGGCGGCGGCCAGATCTTGATCGACGGCCTGCTCAAGGCGGGCGCTAAGCTGCGTTGAACCCCGGACAAATTCTTCAGAACTTCGCGCAAGGAGGCTTCAATGGAAGCGGACACCACCCCGGAACTACAATCAAAAATTGTTTCATTTCTAGACAGTTATAAATTCAGGATTGAGCCGGATACGGTTCTTCCATGCGAACCGAGGGGCGATGCGAGCGCTAATCCCCTCGCCAGTGCATCGCCGGCTGCGCCTGATGCAGCCTCCGAACCTGCGCTTTTCTTCGGCACGGATGAAGATGCGTCGCCCATGGCCGGGCCCATGATGGCGACGATGGCCGTAGCCTCGGTCCTCAACAAGAGCGTCGCGAACAAGTCGGTGCTCAACAAGGCGTCGCTGAACAAAAACAAGAATAAAAATAAGAACAAAAACAAGAACAAGTCGACGATGGACGGCGCCAGTCTCGGCGTGTCGCAACTTATCCCCTCCTTCGAACTGCGCAGGCTGCACCAGCAGCCCTCACGCAACGCCTATACCGCGGCGCGACGCTTCACCTGGGAAATGCTGGATATACTTCCGCCGCCCGGCCCGGATTATACCCGCCTCGAGACGACGGTGCTGCTTTCCATGCAACGCCGCGACCGCGAACGTGCGCGGCGCCTGCCCGACATCGAGATCGAAGCGACGATCTCCGTGGCGGAATTCACCCGCGCACTGCATATCGAGGATCTCGGCGGCTTCGAGCAGACGGAAGGCCTTTTCCAGGCGATCCTGACGGCCTGCGAATATGTCGGGCTGATCTACAAAAGCCAGTTTAACCGGCTGCGGCCAAACCAGTTCGAGCCCATGCTGCGGCCGCTACTGGCCGTGCCTGCCCACGAGTCCTATCCCAGCAACCACTCGTTCCAGTGCTTTTCGATCGCCTTCGCGTTCTCGACGATCCTGCCGGAACATCCGGCCACCGACGAGCTTGCCCGCATCGCTCAGAACGTCGCCGAAAACCGCGAATGGGCCGGCCTGCACTATCCGAGCGACACGCAGGCGGGGCGAGATCTCGCCCGACGCTTCGCTCCCTACCTCCACGACGCGTTCGGTCCTCTGTTCCAGGCCGTACACGACGAATGGGTCTGAATTCGCCAGCTGCTGCTCAACAGGATGATAACCATGACGGATCAAACACAAATGCCTGAGCCCGCGCCGATCGACTACTATTATCTCTGGCACCTGACTGCCCTTGGCGTCGTCGACGCGGAATATGGATCGGCTCCGCCTGCTCCACCCGCGCTCGATGCGAGCGCCGCACGCGCGCTCCCCGATCCCCTCATCACCGGCACGGTCTGGGATGCCATCGCTTCCGCCGGCCCGTTGCGACCCGCACGGGTCGCGCTGATCGATGTCGGCGTATCTCCTGACCATCCCAATCTGGCAACCCGGCTTGACCGGGAAGCGTCAATCGATTTGACGACCCATCGTTACGGCGCGCGCGTGCTCGAAATTCTCGAGACGACCACGTCCTTTGACCGTGAGGAAAGACATGCCTTCTTCGCCGGGCTCAACATCGCTCCGCTCGGCAATATCGGCCTTTCGAACGACGACCGGGACTATCTCAGTGACCTGGTTGCCGAATACGCCGCGTCGGAGGGGGTTCTCCGGCGGCTCTACAATCCGGAATCGCTGTTCGCATCGCATGGTACCTGCTGCGCAGGGCTGATTGTCGGCGAACCCGCCGTTGTTGCCGAAGAAGGCACACCAAGCCTCCCGCCGGAAGGAGCCTTCTACGGGAATGGTGACGAGCTGCGTACGAGCGGCAATCGCAATGTCATCCCCTATTTCGGCGTTGATCCTTTCTCGAGGCTCATCTCGATCAGAACGTCCTTCGAAGACGATGTCAGGCAGTTCATTGCGGCCTTTCTTTATGCCTATCATCAGAAAGCTGACGTGATCGTCCTGCCGCGCGGTCTGCCCGACCCCAAACGCAGCATCGTTGATCCGAAGAACGAGCTGAAGGCGGACCTGGAGCTATGGAAAAACCAGGATGCCGCCAATCTGTTCACGCGCATTGCCGTTGCTGATCAGGGTGGGCCTGAACTGGAGCCGAAAGCCGCGCAGAAAGGATCCAATCCGGATCGCCCGTGGCATATTCTCAAACAACTCATCCTCGCCATCAGCCGGCACATCCCGATCGTCTGCGCCGCAGGAAACAGTGGCGAGAGCCAGTTGATCTATCCGGCAAGTCTTGCCGCCGATAACAACGGCATCATTGCTGTTGGGGCCGTTACCGTCGAAGGTTTCCGTTCGGGTTACAGCAATTACGGCGAAGGATTGACGGTTGTCTCCCCCTCTGACGACGGTGAGGTCTTCAATAGGCATCAGTTGCGCCTCGACCGGCTTTCTCCATTTGCGGCGCAGCACGACTACGGCGCTTTTCGAACGCGGGAATACTACTATTCGCACTTCTCGCTGCTGACGACGGACCTGTCAGGGATTTTCGGCTATAATCATGGCTCCGATCCGTGGTCTGCCATCGTGCCGTTCGGAATCAATCCGGGCATCGGGGGCGGATACTACACCACTTTCGGGGGCACCTCCGGCGCGTCGGCGCAGGTGGGGGGGCTATGCGCCCTGATACAGCGGGCCTACAAGAGCCGCCACAATCCCGGTGACCGCCTCTCGGGGCCTCACGTGAAGTCAATTCTGAAGGCCGCATCCCGCCTGGACGCCATTGTCGCGCCCGGAACGAGGAAACTGACGGCGGATTGCATGAATGCCGAAAGCGAGGACGCGCTCGATATGGCCTATTTCTTTGGGTCAGGCCTGCCGAACGCGCGGGCGGCGGTGCAGGCAGCTCTGGCCATCTGAACCTCGGCGGCGCGTTTTCCATAATTCGAAGCCTCCTCTGTCGAGGGGGCTTTTTCTTTGTTTACGCCCTTTTTACGGATTTTTAACGCGGTACTGGCGAGCGAATGACGCCCTTGGGCAATAGTGCCTCTCAACAGACGACGCACACCGTTCCGATGCCGGACGAAGCGGTCCCAACCGGGGCATCTTCACCCGAGATGCAATCTTGATCCGCCCGAAGACAAACTCACGGAGGCTGTTGATGTCCGCGACCCGCATTCAACAATTGGCAGATGAGGCGCGCCACCTGCTCAAGGGCAATCCCTTGATGGCAAGTACCGTCTCCCTGCAGCGCGTCGCAACTCGCAACCTTTTGAAGCGACGCTTCCAATATGGCCGTACGCTCGCGACGGCTTCGAAGCTCGCCGATTGTTCGGCCGGGGTAGAGGCGCTGGCGGGCCATTTTCCCGACCTTGCAGATGGTGGATACGCTCGCCTGCTCGAGCTTTCGCCAGCGATTGCCGGACCGGTCAGCACCGACCCTTACCGTTCATCCGTGCTTGCGGCCTGGATGGGTGGGCTCGCGCGCAATCTGGAATGGCAGGCGGGCGGCCCCGATGCGCAGATCGTCCGCCGCTATCTGCGGACGGATCTGATCGCAGCCGATCTTGAACTCGAACGTCAGCCAGCGCGCCGGCTCTCCTGCGGCATTGGCCTCGTCCGCATCGAGAGCCCGGCGTGGAGCCATGTCATGCAAGCCCTCCTCCGCCAATGCATGCCTGACTATCCCGGTTCCGACGACCCCATCACGGGCGAGGCCGAATTGGATCGCATCGCCGAACATCTGGAGAAGGCCTTCGCCTTAATCGCTGAACTGGACGTATCCAGCTATCAGCGTCTGATCGCCGGCCTGCACACGCTTCACGTCGGCGTGCGGCTCGATCGGCCGTCTTCCTTCTCGAGTTCGAACGAATTGCCGGGCGGCGCGATCATCGCCCTTTCAAGTGAAAGATTGCGCGGCGGCGATCATGCCGCGACCGCGGCCCAACTGCTTCACGAGGTGGGGCATATCCTGCTGGGATTTTATACAACCTCGGCGGCGGCATCCCTGCCTGGAGAATTCCGGTATGTTTCCCCATACGAGAAGAACCTACAGACGCTCGAGAGCATCCTGCATACGGCCTACGCCATTCCCTGGGAGTGCGCCTTCCGCATGGCATGCCTATCCGCCGAGGTGGATCCTGAGCACCGCGCCCGGAAGACGGCATTTATAATCGCCTATGCTGCGCGGCAAATCCCGCTCATCGATATCGCTCGGAAAGGAATCGAACGTCTCGGCGGCGATGTCCTCCTCGACCTCCCAGACATCGCCGCCATTCCTTCCTGGAGTGGCCGGATCCTGTTCCTCGTGAGCCAGTTGCTTGCCGAAGAGCCCATCGCACACCGCCAGGCTCACCTTGCCGAGCGCCAACGAGTTCTCGATCGCCAAGCCTGGAACATCGGACAGGTGCTCCTGCGCGGCAAGGAGCCGATCGATCCTCGGATGGGCCAGCGAGAGATCGATGACAGCGGCGACAATGTCTGCCTCTGGTACGACGGCAGATTTCACGTGATCACGAAGGCTGCCGACCATGCAATGAGCAAGGATTACGGTCGCTGCGCCGAGACGACCCGTGTAACTGCGCCCAGCGAGATGGAGGCAATGTGATGGTCAATTCTCGGTCTAAACGATTGTCAGCGGCTGCCAGCGCGCCCGTCGATTTCCCGAACCCCTTCGCCCACAGCCTTGGGCGGGGCGGCAGAGGGGCTCTGTTCACCGGCAATAGTGCTGATGCTGTCGAGGAACAGAGCCCCAATGTTACCAGGGCTGCATTTGGCGTCTCGTTGAAGGCGCCCGATATGCCGGCGAAGAACGAATATGTCGCCGCCGCAATCGATCACCACGACGCCTTTCCGACACCGCTTTGCCATCGGCAACACGACTTCGCACGGTTTCGAGAAATCGACTTCGTCATCATCGGATGCGGCGGCGTCGGCTCGCAGATTGCCATCCAGCTTGCAACCCTCGGCGCGCGCCATTTCCTTCTCGCGGATGCGGATCGTATCGGCGAGAATAACTTAAGCGACCTCCCCTGGGTGGGAAAAGCTGACCTCGGCTGTCTGAAGACAGACAAGCTGGCGACTTATCTGGCCGCACGTTTTTCTGCCAACGTCTTCGCACTGCCGGAAACTGCGGAAGGGGCTGCTGCGCGTCGGTTGATCGCAGACTACGCCCATAATCCGTTCGTCGTTCTCGCCGGCGAGGATTCCCCTTTGGAAGGGAAGTTCGTGGCAGCCGGTCGCGCATCGACAGCCGGTATGCCGCCCTATTTGCAAGTGAGCAGCTACGGAGGCTATCGCACCCCCAGTTCCGCTGTCGTGGTGCATGCCGTCTCGCAGATCGCTCAACAATGCCTTTCGAAACACTCTGCATCGCCAGGACGCCGATGGATAGCCGACCTCAGAACCGATCAGGGCGAGCTCCGTTCTCCTTCCAAGAACCTCGCAAGTGGAGGCCCGTTCGTCGCTCCGAGAGGCGCCCAGAAGGAACCTGCCGAAATCGCTGATGCCATCAATCCGGCGCCGCATTCACAGATGTGGTCGCTCGCGCCATGTTCGCTCATCTACGATGCTGGCGAAACTGGCGGAATGAATGGTGAGCTGACGATATCAGAAGCTCTTCGCGATCCGCTGATCGCCATGGTGATGCGAGCCGACGGCGTAACCAGCGAAGAATTGAAGCAACTCCTGGAGACAGCAGCCCGCAAGGTCGAAACGAATCTGTCTGACGAAGTTCAGGAACAATGAGATTCGATATGATGACAAATTTCCCAACGATAATTCTTGCTTTTGCGGGAGGTAAAGATCGCAAGGTGATCCGTACCGCTCGCGAGGCTGCGCGACTGCTGCTGAATGAATGGCCCACCGACGATGGTGAGGAATTCTTCACGGCGGTGAGAATCTGTTTGGAGGTCCTTACCGGAAATACCGAACCCGAGAACTTGCACGAGGCAATCGTCCGCGCCGCATATGAAGCGGGTATTGCTGCGATCACGACTGATCACCGCCTGGGTATCCTCAGGATCTATCCAGTTACGGAGGTCTGCCGCGCATGCGCTCCTCGCGATCCCGCTCCCGTCGAACCGCTTCCGCTATTGCCATCAGGGCGCCGACCGCGGCAGCGAAAATGGTTGGGGCGATCCAAAAGGCATCGATCGGAAATGCATCGGGATGTTTCGAATGAAGGCGAAACTGCCCACGTATCTCTTCGCGACAACCGGAATGAGAAGACCAAGATATTGTGATTTGCCGAAGCTCATCGACCTGCGCGAAGCTATGCCCGTCCTGTTGGGCTCGTCCCAAAACTCTCGCGAAACCGGCGGGAGAAATGCGAGCGCGACACGTAGCCCGCAGCCTCGGCGGCGGCGATTGCCGTAGCGCCGGATGTGATTGCATGCTGCGCGGCCTTTAGACGCTCGCGCCGCAAGATTGCACGGAAGGACGTGCCGTCCGCGGCCAATCGACGTCGCAGCGTGGATGCTCCAATTCCGAGTTTTCCTGCGACATCAGAAACGTTCCAAGCCTCGGAAGGGGCCGTTGCGATCAGCCAGGCGATGTCGTCCGACAGGCTCTGTCTGAAGAGCGGTCGCGCCTCGGCAAGTGGCCGCAATAGTGCCAGGACCTCTGTCAGCCTCAGCCGTTTGATCGTTTCGCCGACGCTGACATCGGCGATCGTGGATGCTGCGTGGCAAATCGTCTCGACGAGATCGATGCTCAGCGGCACGGCGTCGAGATCGACTGCATTGTGGGCGTGCTCCGCAACGGACAGCGGTGGAATGCCCTCCGGCAGGAACGGCACATCGAGCCGCAACGCTGCGTAGACGCCCGTTTTGTCGTTTGGAATGTTGACTACGTCCATCGGCACACCACCGGGCAAGACGAAGAGCGAGCCGGCCGTAAAGGACCGGGTGCGATCGCCAAGCCACACGTCCTTTTGGCCGTAGAGCACGACGCAGATCATGGGACAATCAAGCCGAAGAGCTGCCACCCGTTCGCGGTCGAAGCAGCAATAGGCGAAAAGCTGCCCGCCATAAGGATGCATCCCAACATCGAGCTTTCCCGCCACCATGGGGCGGAGTCGATTGAGCAGGCGTTGGGAAAGCTCGGAACGTCGGTCGCGGATCATCATTTTCATAGGCACAATGTATGAGAAGGCGCGGCAAGAAAAAATACCGCCGGTGAGCGTTTCGGGCCCAAGTGATCACAAATCTGGCGCATGCCGAGTGGCCAAGGGCGGCACAAGAAGGATCTTCAAGACAAGGAGACCTTCATGAAGACCTTCAAATTTGCGCTTGCCATCGGGGCAACGGTCGCATCGCTGTCCTTCGCTTCCACGCCGACACGCGCTGCTCCAGACCTTGAACTCTGGCGTCTCGACTGCGGCGACGTCATCGTCAAGGATTTATCGATGTTTTCCGACACCTTCGCTTTTGCCGGCAAGAAAGGTGTGCTGACGGACAGCTGCTACGTTATCCGCCACGGCGGCGACTACCTTCTTTGGGACACCGGGCTTCCTGCCGGCATCATCGGCAAGGCACCCGATCAGGATGCGCCGATCGGCGTCTCGCTCAAAACCGACATCCCGACCCAGTTGAAACGGATCGGCATCAAACCGGAGCAAATCGCAACCGTCGGCATCAGCCACAACCATTTCGACCATCTCGGGCAGGCTGCGACCTTTTCGAAAGCCACGCTTATGATCGGCGCTGCCGATTGGCAGACTTTTCACGACAATCCTCCGCCCTTCGCGGTCGTACCGGATCTCGTCAAACCCTGGCTCGATGGCAAGGCGAAACTCGACCTCGTGACGGGTGACCGTGACGTCTTCGGCGATGGTTCCGTGATGATGCTGTCGATGCCCGGCCATACGAAAGGGGAAGCCGCCCTCCTGGTAAAGCTTGCAAAGATGGGGCCGGTTCTGCTTTCCGGCGATGTCGTGCATTTCGAGGATAATCTGGCCACCCACGGCGTGCCGGGTTTCAATGAAAACCGTGCCGACACGCTCGCATCGATGGAACGCCTCGAAGCGGTTGCAGCCGGGATGAACGCAACGCTCGTCATCCAACACGATCCCACCCATATTTCGCGCCTGCCGGCCTTCCCCGAAAGCGCAAGATAGGCGACGCGATCGCCATCGGCATATAGTTGCAAATGCCACCGGCGTTGACATGCCGGTGGCAGCAGCACGGTCGGGCTCGCCAACATCTTTCCCTTAGCAACCGGAGGCCGGCCATCCCTCCTTCACCTGCCCGGCGGTCCTCTCGGGCTCGATGCCGTGCTCGGCGCTAACGCGCCTTTCGCCCTTTTTCATAGGCTTCATCGAAGCGCGATGTGCGATGGATCCGACGTTCCCATCATCATGGACCCGACGAACAGGTCACTGGATCGTTTTCAGGCGCTTTGCGCGCAATAGCCACGCCAGCCGCCATAACCAGTGATATCCGGCTGGCCGGCGATGGCCGCACTTTCACAGAGAAAGCCTGTCACCTGCGAACCGTCGTCGAGCGTCAGCTTGCCGACCCCGAGCGGCGCGGGAATGCGACCGATGAAATCGCCGAAACCGGCAACCGGCAGGGCCCAAATTTCGACGGCGATCGGCGCACCGCCTTCGGCGCGGATCAGGCCCGGTTTGGCCGGAACAGTTCTGGTCAGCGCGTAGAGCCTGTAGTCGCTGCTGGTGGCGGTGGACCGGCGGAAAAAGCCGCCGCGTTCGACAAGTTCGTGGTTGAGCGGCATGCCGGAAAGATGGGCGCCAACCACGGCGATCTCCCAATAGCCTTCCGGCAGCGGCTGTTCGGTAACTTCCGGATAAGGGTTGTCGAACTTGGCCAGCTTGAGGCCCGTTGCCTTGTGGAAGGCGGCAGCTATGCCGGCTGCGCGCGCCTCCTCAAAACCCGGCGCCAGGAACGTCACGCCGAGCGGCAGGCCGTCCTTGCGGAAGCCGTTGGGAACGGCAATGCCGCAAAGCCCCATCAGGTTGACGAAGTTCGTATAGATGCCAAGCTTGCTGTTCAGTTCGATCGGGTTCGCGGCGATCTCCTCCTTTGTGTAGATCGTCGGCGTCGTGGGCACCATCAGAACGGCGATGTCCGTCCATACGGCGCGCGTGTCGCGCTTGAGTTCGGCAATGCGATGGATTGCCGCGAAGGTGTCGATGGCGTTGAAGCTGCCGGATTTCGAGAGGATCTGCCGCGTTACCGGATGGATCGCATCCCGATACTTTTCCAGCACGCTGTCGAGGCTGAGCGCGCGTTCGGAAATCCAGGGGCCGTCATAGAGAATGCGTTGCGTTTCCTCGAAGGGCGTGAAATCCACCTCGACCTTCTCGCCGCCCATGGCGATCAGCCGTTCGACAGCTTCGCCGAACAGGCGCTCGGCTTCGGCGTCACCGAAGAAACGAAGCGCATCGCCGGCCGGCACGCCGAAACGGAAGCGCGGCGGCGGCGCGACGGGAGTGAGCTGCACGTCGTCGGCTTCCGGCTTCGAGAAGGGATAGGACGGGTCATAGCCCGCCATCAGCTTCAGCACGCTCATGCCGTCCTCGACCGTCAGCGAGAATACGGAAAGCGTTTCGATGGTCTTTACGCAGCCGCCGCCGGAAACACAGGCATTGCTGACCAGACCGGGCGTCGGCTTGATGCCCACGATGTTGTTGAAGCCTGCGGGTACGCGCCCCGAGCCGGCGGCATCGTTGGCGATGGAAAAGCTCGAAAGTCCGGCGGCCACGGAAACGCCCGAGCCCGAGCTCGACCCCCCGGAAATATAACGCTCGTCGAAGACAGAGGAACAGGCGCCATAGGGTGTGCGCATGCCCACCAGACCGATACCGAACTGGTCCATATTGGTCTTGCCGATGAGAAGCGCGCCGGCCTCGAAAAGGCGGTCGAGCGCCTGGCCGGAGGAGTGGGCGACATAGGCGGCTTCCTTGAGCGCGTTCGTCGTCGGCACGCCGACGATATCGTTGCAGTCCTTCACCGAGAAGGGGATTCCCCAGAGCGGTCGTCCGTCATGGCCGGCGGCCTCCAGCGCGGCTGCGGCCTTGAGCGCGGTCGCGCGCGGCACGAGATAGGTCCAGACGTGGTCGTCGCCGCGCGCTTCGATGCGGTCGTAGATGGCGTTGACGATGCGGGTCGGCGTCAGTTCACCGCCAGCATAAGCCTTGCCGAGCGTGGTGAGATCGAGGCTGCCTGTGGCGTCGGACCAGTTGAATTCTGACATGATGCTACTCCTGAAGTGTCGTTAGTGCCGCCAGGACGTCGGCGGTGGCGGCAACCGTGCCGAAAAGGCCGTTGCCGAAAGTTGTGATGCGCAATTGCGCGCTGTGGCGCAGGGGCGAAGTGCCCTTGCAGGCATCCGCCACCGCCAGGCACTCGAAACCCATGTCGTTGGCCGCGCGCTGGGTGGCGTGAACGATGCCTTCGGTCGGAAGGCCGGTCACGAGCAGGTTACGCGCGCCGCGCTGGCGCAGTTCATCCTCGAGCCCCGTGCGGAAGAATGCGTTGTCGCCACCATGATCGACGAGGATTGCGTCACCGGGCAGCTCCAGCCTTTCGCTCAGCGCCCATTCGGCAGAATGTCTAGCGGGAACATGGTCGCCGAGGAGACGACGGCGAGCCGCCATCGCGCTTTCGGACGGGTCTGCGCCACGGCGGGCGGCAACGACGGTAAGGCCGGCTTTCTTGGCCCCTTCGAGCAGTTCCATGGCGGCTTCGAGCTCCGGCCCGGCCGACAGCGCGGCGATGTTGCCGTTCTGGAAGCCGAGGAGCAGAAGCGCGGTGTCTCTCGCCGACCAGATCCCGTCAAAGGGCCAGGAATAGGGATTGGCGGCGATGGCGGCGAAGTTTTTCATGTCGCGCTCAGCCATCGAGCATCTCCAGCATGGCCTTGAACGCAGCCCGGTCGGAGACGCCGCCCCAGCGCCCGCCGAATGCCCCAAGGATTTCGAGGGTCGCCTCGTGATTGGGTGATTCGACCGCCGCCGTGCAGTCTTCGAGAAGCACGCACTCGATGCCGTATTCGAAACCGTCGCGCAGGGTGGATTGCACGCAACAATCCGAGGTGACACCGGTGACGACAAGGCGAGAGATGCCGCGCTTTTTCAGTTCGCCCGCCAGTTCCGTGCGGTGGAATGACGACTTGCCCGGCTTGTCGATCACCAGTTCCCCCTCGACGGGACTTAGTTCGGGAATGATCTGCCAGCCCGGCTCGCCATGCACCAGGATACGGCCGGTCTTGCCCTGGTCGCCGATACCGAGCCCGTGGACGCGGGTACGCCATTGCTTGTTGGCATGCAGGTCCGAAAGATCGGGTCGGTGTCCCTCTCGGGTGTGAATAACGGTGATCTCCGCCGCCCGGGCAGCCTTAAGGACATCGCGGATCGGCGCGATAACGGAGCGGGTGTTGGAGACATCCTCGCCGAGTTGGTCGACCCAGCCGCCGGGGGCGCAGAAATCCACCTGCATGTCGATGATGATGAGCGCGATCTCCGCCCTTGAGACGGGACCGCCGAGCGGCCAGAAGCCGCCGGTTGCCGGACTCGTCACAAGGTTACTCCCGTTTGCGCATCAAAAACGAGGATGGACCCCGGATCGATGGCGAAGGACACGCTCTCGTCGCGGCTGATGCGATGGCTGCCGTCGATCATGGCCTTCAGCTTCGGCGACGACTTCATCACATCGCGTTCGTCCTCGATCATGTCGGCATGGCCCATGGCGATCTCGCCAGAATCCAGATGCAGTAGCAGGTCGGCTCCCAGATCCTCGACGAACAGGACCCTGGCGGAGAGGGTTCCGGGTCCCGTCGAGCCCGTGGTCACTTTGAAGGCTTCTGGGCGGATGCCGGCGACAACCTTGCCGCCAATACGCTGGGCCAACCGGTCCGCCGAGGCCGGAAGCGGGAGCAGGAAGGGACCGATCTGCAAGGCCGGTGCGCCATCGCGACCGACGAGGGTCGCCTCCATGAAATTGATCGGCGGCGAGCCGATGAAGCTCGCAACGAACATGTTCACCGGATTGTCGTAGAGCTTGCGAGGGGCATCGAGCTGCTGCAGCGTTCCCTTGTTCATCACGGCGACGCGATGACCCATCGTCATCGCCTCCACCTGGTCGTGCGTCACGTAGACCGTGGTGACCGCCCGCATGCGCTGCAGCCTCGAAATCTCTGTCCGCATCTGACCCCGCAGTCGAGCGTCGAGGTTCGAAAGCGGTTCGTCCATAAGAAAGGCGTTGGGCGAGCGAACCAGCGCCCGCCCCATGGCGACGCGCTGGCGCTGGCCACCAGAAAGGCGCGCCGGCTTCCGGTCGAGGAATTCCGTCAGTTCGAGCAGAGCAGCCGTTTCGCGAACCTTCGCCGCCACCTCCTCGGGCTTGGCGCCGCGAACCTTCAGTCCGAATGCGATGTTTTCGCCTACGGTCAGATGCGGATAGAGCGCGTAGGACTGGAACACCATGGCGATATTGCGCTCGCGCGGGGCAAGATCGTTGGCGACGTTATCGTTGATCCGGAGCGTGCCGCCGGTGATCTCCTCGAGGCCCGCGATCATGCGCAGCGCCGTGGTCTTGCCACAGCCCGACGGACCGACAAGCACCATGAATTCGCCGTCGTTGATCGAGAGGTTAAAGTCCGTCAGTGCTGCGGACTTGCCGCCCGCGTAGGTCTTGGACACGTTCTGAAACGAAATCTGGGCCATGGATCTGGGTCCTACTGTACGCCGTTCGTTGCGCCCTGAACGAAGTAGCGATTCATGAACAGCGCCATCAGGACAATCGGAATTGTTGAGAAGTGGGCAAGCGCGCCGAGCGTGCCCCAGGTGATGTCCTTGGTACCGTAGGCAGTCAGCAACGCGACCGATATCGGCTTGGAATCGAGTGTCGTGAGGAACATCGGATGAAGGAAGTCGTTCCAGGAAAACATCATGCAGAACAGGGCGCAGGCGATCATGCCTGAACGGGTGGTCGGCACAGCGACCTTGAGGAAGGCACCCATCTGCGTGCAGCCATCGGTCAGTGCCGCCTCTTCCATATCTGGAGGCAGCGACTTGAAATAGGAGAACATCATCCAGGTCACGAAGGCGCAGTTGAGCATGGTGTTGAAAACGATGACCGCCCACCAGCTTCCGAGCAGGCCGATGTCCCGCATGAGCAGATAGAAGGGGATCAGGGCGGCGATTGCCGGGATCATGCGGATCGCCAGGAAGAAATAGGCAAAGCCCGCGGCATATCTGGATTTCGACCTTGCCAGAGCATAGCCCGCGGGAGTGCCGAGCAGCAGCGACAGAAGCGTCGTACCGACGCTGATGACCAGCGACGAGCGCACCAGCGAGAACACGTCGAAAGCCGCAAAGGCCTTGCGGAACTGGTCGAGCGTTGGCTCGAAGAACAACCGCGGCGGCACGGAGAAGATCTGGTTCGAGGGCTTATAGGCCGTGGAAATCAGCCAGCATACCGGCAGCAGGAAGAGCACGGTAATGGTGAGAATGGTAGTCCGCTCGAGAAAGACGCGTCGTTTGGAAACCATGGCCATCGCATTACTTCCCATTGATCCGTACATCGGCGCGGCGCACCACAAGCATCAGCGCGGTCGCCATCAGCGCTATAAACAGCAGTGTGACGTTGCCGACCGCCGACGCATAGCCGACATTGAAGAATTGCAGCCCTTCCTTGACGCCGAGCATCATCAACGTGTTCGTGGCGTCGTCGGGTCCACCTCCGGTCGTGACGAAGACGGAATCGAACACGCGGAAGGCGTCCATGCTTCTCAGCGTGAGCGCCAGGAAGACCGATGGCAGCATCAGCGGCAGGATAAGCATCCGAAAACGCTGCCAGGCCGTTGCGCCATCGACCAGCCCCGCCTCCAGCACGTCTGCCGGCAGCGCTTTCAACCCCGCGAGCAGGATCAGCGCCATCAGGGGCGTCCATTCCCAGCAATCGATAAAGATCAGCACCCACAGCGCCGTGCTGCCGTCCGTCAGCAGGCCGCTGCGCGGCCCGATCCCGGCCTCTGACAGGAAGTATCCGATCATACCGTAGTCCGCACCGAGCAGCGCCTTGAAGATCAGGCCGACCACAAGCGGGGTGATCGTGGCGGGAATGAGCAGGAAGGCAAGGACAATGCGATTGAAGCGACTGTCGCGCCACAGCAGTAGTGCAAGGCAGAAGCCGAAAACCAGCTGCAGCCCGACGCTGAAGACCGTGAACTGAAAGGTATTGAGAATGGCCTTGCGGGCCGACGGATCCGAGAAGATGTCGAAGTAGTTCTGGAGGCCAACGAACTGGGTGCGGGCCGGGCGCAGAAGATGATACCTATAGAAACTGTACCAGATGCCCTTCCCAAGGGGCCACAATCCTACGGCTGCGACATATATGACGGCCGGCGCGGCCAGAAAGAACAGGAAAAACCTGCGACGGTCTGAGAAGCTGTAACGCACAGGTCCAACGCTCCACTCTAAATTCGGCAGGCTGTCGCGGCAACAGCCAGCGCCTGTCATATAGGTCGCAACTTTACTCAGGTTGCATTGAAGATCGGCCCGCCACCCATTCCTCGGATGGCGGGCGTCAAAGTCTGTCAGAACAGTTTTTCGGCTGCCGCCTGGGCTTTGTCCAGCGCATCCTTCGGCGTAACCGAGCCAGAGAGCGCCGAGTTCACGGCAGTGCCAAGCAGATCCTGGATTTCCGGATACTGGGGAATGCGCGGGCGGAATTCGCCATTGCCGTGCTCATAGGTTTCCTTGAGAACCGGCAGGAAGTCGAATTTCGCGTTGAGATCGGGGTCGTCGAGCTCGCTCTTGCGGATGAAGCCACCTGCCCCGAGCATGTTGAACTCCTTGTGGACCTTCTTGCTGCTGATCCACTTGATAAAGGTCCAGGCAGCGTCCTGCTTGGAGGCGTCGATGTCGGCATTGATCGACAGGCCCCAGCCGCCGACGCCGTATTGCGGCGTCATGCCCGTTGCGACCGGAGCGACCGAAATACCAACCTTGCCGACCACGTTGGAGACCTTCGGATCGGAATAGGACGTCGCACCGACGGACCATGTCTGCATGAAGGCTGCGAGCCCCTGACGGAAACTTTCTTCGCGACCGCCCCAGTCGTATTCGATTGCGCCGGGAGGTGCGGCCTCCGTGAAGAGCTGCTTGTAAACCTCGAGGCTCTTGATGTTGGCCTCGGAGTTCAGCGCCGGTTGGCCATCCTTGTTGAGAATGGAGCCGCCAAGCTGATTGTTATACTGCATCCAGTCCTGCGCGACCGCGGGCCCCTTCTGGCCATTGGCGACAAAGCCATACTGCTTCTTGGACGGGTCGTTAAGTTTCAGGGCGTCCTGGACAAGCTCTTCCATGTTCGTCGGCGGCTTCAGGCCGGCCGCTTCCAACAAGTCCTTGCGATAGGCCAGGACGTTGGCATAGGCCGCAAGCGGATAGGCAACATATTTGCCGTCATATTGCCCGAGCGATTCAAGGATCACCGGATAGATATCATCGAGATCGAGTTCCGCCGCATCGCGCTTTACCCTGTCGGTCAGGTCAACCGTATACTTGTTCTCCGCATAGGCGCCGGCCCAAACGATGTCCATGGTGACGAGGTCGTAGCCCTTGGTGTCGCCGATGAAGTCGGCGGTCGTCTTGGTCAGCAGCGTGCCATAGTCCATGATCTCGACCTTGACGTCGGCGCCCGTCTCCTCCTTGAAGGCGGGGGCGAGCGCCTGAAGGACGTTCGCAAAGCCGTCGTTCATGGAGGCGATCGTCAGCGTTACGCCATCGAGCGACTTCGCCTCGGCATAGGCAGCAGAAGCCATGAGCGCGAGCACCGATACCGCCAGCCTGCCTGCTTTAATGGTCATGCATGGTGAGGATAGTTTCATCATGGATCGCCAACCCCTTCTGTTTTTGAACCGGATGAAGGCAGGTTAGCTATGACCGCACTCAAGTCAAACAAAAATTCACATCCATCACAAAAAACATACCGAAGTCTATCTCTCTGATTAATCCTTTTGCAGGATGATCAATGCGTAGCCGCGATCTGATTTATTTTAAGGCAGTAGCGTCTAATTTTTCATCTTATTGTTTTTGCAGGGATATTTTTCCATTCTATATTTCCCCGTTTCGTTCTCAGAAGGGAGCCGCCGTTTGTGTTGCGAAGAAGAGTGCGTGTGCGAAAAAAAGTGAAAACAACACAATCAAACACTTTACAACTTTCCCTCTCTCGATACCTTGGTGTCGTTTCCCGGAGAAATGTCGCCATGCAGCCATCGCCAATGGATGTTTCAGCCTCACACCGCCCCGCATATGGTGCCGCGGCCGTCGCCGCACTTGAAGCGCAGGTTGCGCGCGACCTCGCAACGATAGAAGTCGGCCTGCGCGAGTGGGTGCCGGAACGACGCCGCACATCCGGCGAGGCGATATCAGATGTCGTCATCGTGGGAGCAGGTCTCTCGGGCCTGTCGGTTGCCTTCGGGCTGAAGCGGCAGGGCGTCCAGCGCGTACTCCTCATCGATGCTGCACCGGACGGCCGCGAAGGACCCTGGATCACAACGGCGCGCATGCGCACATTGCGTTCGCCCAAGACCCTCACCGGGCCGGATCTCGGAATTCCGTCATTGACCTATCGGGCCTGGCACGAGGCCACATATGGGTCGCGACATTGGGAGACGCTGGACAAGATCGATCGGATCGACTGGATGGCATATCTCGGCTGGTTCAGATCGGTCCTTGCACTCAATGTTTACAACGATACAAAACTGATCCGGATCGAGCCCGATGAAGGGCATCTGCGCCTCCTTGTGGAACGAGAAGGAGCGCTAGGTGAGCTTTCCTGCCGCAAGGTCGTGCTGGCCACCGGCCTCGAAGGGGCGGGCAGCCTGAACGTGCCGGACGCAATCCGTGAAAACCTTCCACGTCAGCACTGGACCCATAGCGGTGACGAGATCGATACCGGCTTCTTTGCCGGCAAACAGATCGGCGTGCTCGGTGCGGCCGCATCCAGCTTCGACTGGGCGGTCGCGGCTCTCGAGGCTGGCGCTGAATCCGTGACGGTTCTGGCGCGCTCGACTGTCCTGCCACGCACGGAACTGCTTGACTGGTCAAATTTCCCCGGCTTTCTCAACCATTTCGCCGATCTCGATGATCACAGCCGCTACAGATTTACCCGGCGGATGTTTGCCTTCAAGACACCGCCGACCAACGAGATGTTCAACCGCGCCATGGCACATGAGGCGTGCCGGCTGGTGACGGGCGCCTATATGCGGTCGGTCGCCATGGAGGGCGGGAAGATTTGCATAGAATCCGCGGCCGGCGATTTTCGGTTCGATCACCTCCTGCTCGGCACGGGCTATCGCGTTGATCTTTCATGCCGGCCGGAGCTTTCCAACCTGATCGGTTCGGTTGCGACATGGGCGAACCGCTTCATCCCGAACGAGGGGGAGGATGACCGCGATCTCCTGGCCTATCCCTATCTGGGCCCGGCTTTCGAATTCCTGGAGAAGACGCCGGGCTCTTTGCCGATGCTCGCCAACATCCATGTCTTCAACAATGCGGCAATCCCGAGCCTTGGGCCTGTGTGCAACGGCATCACCGGACTGAAATCTGGCGTGCCGAAACTCGTTGCCGGCATTTGCCGCGGCCTCTTCAAGGCCGATATTGAGCATTTCTATCGATCGCTCGACGGCTACGACAAGATCCATTTCCAGCCGGAATATTGCTTCGACGGCGGCGCGGCCTGAGGCGCCGGCCCGTCATCTGTCTTCAGGGCGAGCGAAGAATGGGTTCGGCGTTCAGCCCGTGACTTGCCCCTGAAGGGTGTCCGCATCGAAATCGATCAGCCCCATGCGGCGCGCGGCGACGACCTTGTAGAGCGGATCGCCGGTATCGCGAAACTCCTCGAATGCCGAAAACACCAGAGAATGGTCGTGTTCGTCATTTGAGGCGACGGCAGCGGCGGCAATGACCTCATCCGGCGGCACCGGCACAGTCCGCCATTGGTCGAGAACCTCCGGCGAGGGCAGTGCCGGCATGTCAATCTTGGTATAGAGCGCCATGACGACTTCCCAGAAATGCATGGCGAGGCGTTGCGGCTCATCCAGATGGGGACTGACGAGCCGCAGCCAATGGCAGCCGGTGACGGCATGCAGCGCCTCGAAACTCATTGTCGCGGCAAAGAGCGCAAGGGATGCGGGACGCATCCGGCCCAGCAGATCCGGCGACGGCGCCAAACGCCCGAGCCGCTCCTGAAACGCCGGCACCTTGCCCATGGCCTGGATCCATTTCCAAAGCAGATAGGTCGGCGCGTCGATATTGCGAAGCCGCGGATCGGCATGCATGTCGAGCAAAAGAGCGACCGGATCGATGACGTCGCGCCGGCGATCGGCCGGAATGGCGTCGTAAGACAGGTAGGTGGCCGCCCAGTAACCGAGCGCGACGGCAATCTCGGTATCGTCGCTGCGAAGCACCGCATAGGCGAGCCTCATCAATCCATGGGTGGCGGAAGCGGCAACGCCGGGAAAGAGGCGTGGCAGGTAGCGTCGGATGGCTGCGTGCCCGCCTATCTCGCCAACGACCCCCTGGAAGAAGCGCCGCAGGTCGCCCTCATGCTCGCGCTGCCCCAGCACCGTTTCCCAGTTCGAGGCATCGAGCTGCCTGACCGGCGCCGCAGGAAAGGGAACGGCATGAATGCGAGTGTAGTGCTCAGCATATTCCTCCAGCCGCGATGGTGAAGCGCCGAGCCGCCCCATGGCTTCGAGCACCATGGGAAGATGGTTGGCAAGCAGGACCGGAAACTCGCCGCTGTGACGGCCGATATCGGCGATCAACGAGGGCAGCCGCTCGCCGGCCGACGGATCGGGATAAATGCCTTTCAAGGAAGTGAACATGATCGCGCGCACCGTTTTTCTGTCCGGAGACTTCTGCCCATTGGAAATGAGCCATAGGGCTCAATTCACGAATAAAGAACAATCTCTAACAAAAAACAACAAATAGCAACCTGCCCTCCCCTCACTCCGGGGGAATTTCCAGCGGATTATCGTTCGCACGATCAATGCATGCAACGCGCATTTACGTCTTCAAAGGACAAGCACGTTCTCGGCAAGCAATCGTGATCCGAATTTAGGGACATTGCTTCGTGGGTATGCGGAACGGGGCCGGTCAATTGGCGACGATAATTTCCACGTTTGCGTTGGTCAGCGCCTTGTAGAGGTCACCCGTCGGCATTTCGTCACAGATAAGCGTATTGAACTCCGTCAACGCGGCCACGTACACCAGAGACATATTGTTGAATTTGGTTGAATCGCACAACACCACACGCCGGGACGCTCGTGAAAGATAGATACGCTTCATGTCCGTTTCTTCGAACGAATAGTCGAAGATCCCTTCAGGCGTCAGGCCGGAAACACCGACGAAGGCCACGTCGAACCACAGGGATTCGAACTGGCTCACGGCGGAAGAACCGCTTGTGGACATTTCCTCGCCGCGGATTCGACCGCCGGCGAGATAGATCTCCGCTCCCCTTCCGGCCAGATGTGCGGCGCTGCGAATGCTGTTGGTGAAGATCTTCGTGTGCGGACGTACCGCCAGGGTTTCCGATACGAAATAGGTGGTCGTTCCAACGTCGAGCGCGATACTGCGAGCTCCCGCCGCAAGATCGACGGCGGCAGAAGCAATCCGCCTCTTCAGGTTCTCGTTTCGAACAAGGCGGGTTTCGAAGGCTGGCTCTTCGCTGTCGGCACTTTCGCTGACCGGCATCGCCGGCGCACGATCTGGCTTCACCGCGCCGCCATGGGTGCGAATAAGCTTGCCGTCCTTTTCGAGTTCTACGAGATCGCGGCGGACGGTCATTTCCGACACCGAGAGCTGCTGGGCCAGATCGCTTACGGTCACCGAGCCGAAGCGGCCGATCGCTTCGACAATTGCGGCCTGCCTGACCTGCGCCAGGAATTTGGGCCGTTCATTCGTTTTCAACGCCGACTGTTCCCTCGCCATCTGCCTCTTGTCTTTCGTTTGTCGCCAATGTCCGTTGCGACGAAGATAAAAGCTAGCTTAGCCGAAAGGGAAAGCGTTTCAAACAAAGCTTGTTCGAATCAAACACGCCATGCACAGACGATTATGATCACCTCTGTGCGGAAGTACAGGCTGCACATTTCGCCTAACGCGTATGACTGGTTGCATTGCCTGTCGAAAAGAGCGCTGCGACGCCGGCCAGCGCGTCGATCGTCAGATCCGGTCGTCGGTCCGTGTCCTCTTCCTTAAGACCACCCTTCTGCATGGTGAAAAGCACAGAATAGAGACCTGCGGCCCTGGCGGAGGCGAGACCAGTGTGACTGTCTTCGACAGCCACGATCGATGCAGGAGAAAACCCCAGCCGTTCTGCCGCGTTGCGATACGGCATGGGCGAGGGTTTGCCCTCCGCTACATCATCGAGGCTGATCGAAAAACGGATGCAGGAGGAAATGCCCATGGCATCGAGATTGGCGTCGACGACGGGCCTGCAGGAATTGGAAACGCATACTTGCGGAATGCCGATATCGGCGAGCATCCGGATGGTTTCGACCGCTCCTGGCACGGCCTGCAGGCTGTGCCGGTTTTCACTATAGTGGCAATTGATCGCGTCCAGCCATTCCTGTTCTGCGAGCCCTCGCGGCAGGCGGGAGCGCAACAGCTTCCAGACGTCGCCCATGTGGACGCCGCGAAACGCCATATCCGGAAGATCGGACAGGTCGACGCCAAACCCCCACGATGCCGCCACAAGTGCACGATGGTGCAACGGCTCGCTGTCGACCAGCGTTCCGTCGATATCCCACGCAACGGCCAGAAAGCCGGCATCACTCACGAGCCGGCTCTCCAGCGCGGCGCGAGCCGTTCGTAGAGGTCACGGTAGCGGAGGTAACCCTCCCGGTATGAAGCAACATTCTCGGCCTGCGGCTGCAGGACTTCGGAAAAGGTGACGAAGCGGGTCACGCCCCGCCAGTCGTTTTCAAGGCCGACGCCGATCGCTGCCGTCCATGCCGCCCCGATGCAGGAGCCAGGATGACCGGACAGGCGCTGGACCGGCGCATTCAGCACATCCGCAACGATCTGCATCCAGACGGTACTCTGCGATCCGCCATCCGACACGAGGAAGCGCCTGAGATGGTGGCCCATATCGACCAGAACCTCGATATGGTGGCGAATCGCATAGGCATAGGCCTCCAGGAGGGCTCGCCAGAGATGGCCGATATCGTGCGAAAGCGTGAGCCCTTCAATGACGCCGCGCGCTGCGGGATCATGTATCGGGGTCTTCTCCCCGAGCAGATATGGCAGAATGGTCAGCCCGTCGGCGCCTGCAGGTTTGGCAGAAGCCAGGACATCAAGATGCTGATGAAGGCTTCGCCCCGCGGCCCGCGCCGCTTCCCGCTCGCCTCCAGCAAATGTCTCGACGAACCAGTTGAGGGCCGAACCGCCAGTCGACATGCAGCCATTCGGCATGAACAGGCCCGGCACGAGATGGTAGTCCAGAAACAGGCGCGGATCGGGCTTGACGAGATCGGTTGCTGTGAGAATGTCGACCGCTCCGCCGAATTTCAGGAGCACGTCGCCCGCATCAATGACACCTGCCCCGAGCGCCGAGGCGATCATGTCGGCCGCGCCGCCGACGACTGGCGTGCCGGCCGCCAGGCCAGTCTCGCTCGCGCCGCGGGCATCGATCAAGCCCATGATCTCGTGCGAAGCCCGCTTGGGCGGAAGGACGTCGGGCCTGACATGGGCAAGGCAGATCAGCTCCTCGTCGACAAGGCCCGTCGAAATATCCACGAAACCTGCTTCGAGCGCCCAGTTCTGCTCCATGGCCCGGCTGCCTGTCAGGCGATAGTTGATGTAGTCGTAGGAGCCGAACACAGTGGCAATGCGGGAGAAGACTTCCGGCTCATGCCGCTCGATCCAGCGCAGCTTGGCCGTGACGAGTTGTTGGTTGATGCCATTGCCGGCCCGCTTGAGAAAATCGGGCTCGTTCCATTCCTGCCGAAGTTCGGCAACCTCCGCCCCGCAGCGGCCATCGCTCTGCTGGATGCTCGGACGCAGCACGTTACCCTCGCCGTCAAGCAGCACCACAGCCGGCAACATGCCGGTGACGCCGACGGCCTTGACCTCGGACGCTTCGATGCCGCTCGCGTTCAGGAGTTCCGTCACGATGGCACGCACATTGGCCCACCATTCGGCCGGGTTCTCCTCGGCCCATCCGGCGTGGGGGGAGAAAAGCGTGACCGGGCGGGTAGCGGTCGCCAATATGCGGTCAGGTAGCCCGACCAGGATGCCGATGGTCGAGGTCGTCCCGATATCCAGGCCAAGAACAACGGTCATGAAGCGGTTCCGTCTCAGCGCAATGTTTCGACTACGTCCATGAAGCGTTTGACGCGACTTGCGTCAACCGCATTCCAGGTGTTGCCGTCGACCTTGAAATGGGTGCCGATGACGACACCCTGCGCCATGCCGAGAATATCCCGG
Source organism: Rhizobium sp. 01T437 (assembly GCF_056398505.1). Classification (NCBI taxonomy): domain Bacteria; kingdom Pseudomonadati; phylum Pseudomonadota; class Alphaproteobacteria; order Hyphomicrobiales; family Rhizobiaceae; genus Rhizobium; species Rhizobium sp. 01T437. The sequence goes on along the minus strand of NZ_JBFTPM010000010.1, from coordinate 83,404 downwards.
ACGTTGTCGATGTTGACGCCCGTATTGGCGAAGACCGGGACATCCTTTATGACGTCGCAGACATCGCGCAAGTCCGACTGATTGGCCGGCTGGCCGGTAATCGGGCCCGAAACGAGGATCGCATCGGCAAGCGAGGAGAAGACGGCGCTCCTGGCGCGAAGAGCAATCGGGCGCTGGTCGAGAGAATGGGCGAATTCCGCGTTGATGTTGAACAGCATCTTCATGTCCTTGCGGCCGAGAGTGGCGCGCAGGCGCGCGGCGCTGGCGCAATCCGGCTGCCACAATCCCATGTCCGAGGCGAACAGGCCCGTGAAGATCTCGCGCACGAAGCTTGCGCCGGTGACGGCCCCGATGGCGACGCTGGCCAGCGGATCCCACAGGTAGTTGACGCCGAACGGTACTTTCAGCGACGGCTTGATCGCCTGCACGATAGCCGTCATGGCCGCGATGCCTTCCGGCGAGCCCTTGAACACATACGGGCGGTCGTTTTCATTGCCGAACATGATGGCGTCCACGCCGCCGGCCTGAAGCTTCTCCACATCCGACATTACGTCATCGATCAGTTTCTGGACGCCGCCATCGGCATCATAGAGCGGAGAACCCGGCAGCGCCCCTATATGGGCCATGGAGATCACGACTTTCTTGCGGGCTCCAAAGCAGTCAAAAACCATTTCCAGATCCTTTAGCGGCGTCAGACTTTTCCGGGCGAAACTACCCGTCCGGTGTGAGATGTCGAAAGCATAGACAGAGAAACGAACGCAAGCAAACAAAAAAAACATTTGATAAGTTCGATTTTGTTTCTTATCGTGGTGCAGCATAATAAGGAGCAGTCATGACTCATCCGAGTTTCCCAGAACTACGCGAGCGCCGTGCCTTCCTTACCGGAGGCGGTACCGGCATCGGTCTTGCCATCGCAAAGGCGCTCGCCCGGCAGGGCGTAACGATCGCCATTGCGGATATCGATGTGCGATCTGCCGAAAAGGCGGCGCAGGAAATCGGAAACGGCGCGATTGCCCTTGAGGTCGATGTGCGCAAGCGCGCGTCGGTGCAGGCGGCTTTTTCGAGCGCGCTGGAGAAACTGGGCAGCATTGATATCCTGATTGCCAATGCCGGGGTTTCGACCATGCAGAAGGCGCTGGAACTGACCGACGAGGAATGGGATTTCAACTTCGATGTGAACACTCGCGGCATATTCCTGACCAACCAGATCGCCGGGCGTCATTTCTCGGAACAAGGCCGCGGCTGCATCGTCAACACCGCATCGCTGGCCGCCAAGGTTGGCGCTCCGCTTCTGGCGCACTATTCCGCGAGCAAGTTTGCGGTGCTCGGCTGGACGCAGGCGCTGGCGCGCGAGCTTGCTCCCCAGGGGATCAGGGTGAACGCCGTTTGCCCTGGCTTCGTCAAGACCGGAATGCAGAGCCGCGAGATCGAGTGGGAGGCCACCTTGCGAAGCATCACGCCGGAGCAGGTTTTCAACGAATATGTCGGGCAAACACCGCTTGGTCGCATCGAGACACCTGAGGACGTCGCCGACGTGGTCGTCTTCCTATGCTCTGACAGCGCTCGCTTCATGACCGGCCAGGGCATCAACGTTACCGGTGGCGTCTATATGACGTGATGGGCCGGGACGGCAAGCGGACCTGAGCACAAGTGCAAGGAGATGCCGCCAAACGGGTATTCCGGTTTCAGAGTTTTGTGCAGCTGGGGTAGGCTATCGGATGCCTTCAGCCGCAAGGTGAACGGCCTGGCTGACGCAAAAATAGATCCGGCTTGCAGCGGTCGAGGCGGTAAAGATTTGTCAGCTTAATAGACAAAAGGCGACCGTCGCGTTTTCAAGGCAATGCAGCAACAGAATTCTTTTGTTGGCGATCGCCGGCGGGGGCTTGTCGTCGGGAAGCCTTCGCTAACCGTCACTGGCGCTGCTTACGCCCAGCCGAACCTGTCAGATCAGACAGGCGCGAGGCCGGCGGGACCTTTCGGGTCCCGCCTCAACCTTCAAGATGGACACTACCGGCCCGCGGGCGTGGGCTCACCGAGCGAGAGCATCAGTCGGTTCGCCCAATTGAAGAAGGCTGCCCCGTGAATAACGTCGGCAATCTCCAGGTCCGACAGCCCCTCCTCCCGAAGACCCACAATATCCTCGAGGTCGAACTCCGTGGGCGTTGCGGTGATCGCGACCGATGCCGCGACCACCGCGTTCCAGCGACGGCTGCCGAGATCCACTTCTGTGCCTTCCTTCAGAAGCCGTTCCACGTTTTCGGTCCGCTTGGAGTGATGGGAGGCAAACCGCGAGTGAACGGATGCGCAGAAGATGCAGCCATTCGTACGCGAGGCAGCCGTTGCGGCAAGTTCCCTTTCCGCACGAGGCAGGCCGGACGTCGTATTATAAAATATGTCCTTGTCCGTCTTCGTGCGCGCCTCGAGCGTGTCCGGATCTCGCACGAGCAGCATGAAGTATGGAGACTTGGACCGCGCAGCATCCACAAGACCTGCCCAATGCCGGTCCGTAAGATCGGACTCTAAGAGAGGTTCAAGCCAAGGCGTCCAGCCGATTTCGTCTTGCGTGAAGACGTTCGGAGAATTTTCGACGTTCGGACGAATAACCGATTCAGTCATATCAAGCTTCCTATTCTGCAGCTGCCGAGGAGGCAGCCTGTCCGGCGCCGGCGGCGTCAAGCGCCTTGAGCCCCTTGATCACCCTGATCTGGAACGAGAGAAACGCGACGATCTGCGAGAGCGTGACGATCCCGGTCGTCGACCAGCCTGCATCCAACAGGCTCTGAAGTGCATTCGGACTGGCGTCGCGTGGACGAAACACCAAGAGATGGGTGTGCTCCAATCCTGCGCTCAGTTTCTCTCCCAATACCGCGCGGCCAATATCGGACACGGCAAAGACAAGCCCTTCCTTGTTTTCGGCGGATAAAGGACCCTCGGGATAGGAACCATAGGGACCATTGGTCACGCCATGATCCACTTCGGCTCTCACCGCGCCAGAAAGGGAAGATCCTCCGGATAATTCGTTAAGACCAGCATCGTAAAACCCGCTCGCTTCGTCGGCCTGGTGGAGCCTGGCGACGAAAGTGGCGAGTGCCAGTCGCTCTCCACGCGTGACATCGCCTTCTTCGCGGGGCTCGAACAGCGCCAGATAGCTCTTCTGTGCATTCAGCCTGGTTTCCGGCCGCTCGGCACGAATTCGATCCACGAATGAGCCAGGTTCTATCCCGGCCAGAAGATCGATCACATCCTTTGACGATGACTTTGATGACGGCATGGAATTTCCCTCCAATGAATTCAGGCTGAAGCAGCGTGACGCCGCGGTTGAGAATTGCGCGTGGCGCCCAGCCATCCGAGCGCCGGTGCGACCTCCGTTGCGATCAATTCCAGTGAGCGCAGGATGTAGGAATGAGGCGGATCGACCGAATGGACCTGGAAAACGAGATCGGTGACCCGTGCGAGCGACTGATCGGCCTTTAAAGAGGCAATCACGTCATCGGGCGTCCCGACATGGACGTCGAAGGCCTTGATGAGCTCTGCGGTCGTCGATGCGTTGACCTTGTGTCCGTTGGCGACGAAGCGCTCGACGCTGCGGTTGAGACCAATCTCGGCGAAATGAAGTGCCTCTTTGCGGTCGTCTGCGACGAACAGGCTTCGAGAGCCCAGGACGCGCGGGGCACGCCCCTCTGGGAGGGCAGCCAGATAAGTGTCGATGATCGGGTTCTGCAACTCCCAAAGTTCCGCTTTCGGCGTCTCGGCCGGCCGGGGTTGGGTGCGTGACAACATCAGACCATCGCCATCTCGCCCTGCTCGCTCACCGCCGCCCACAGAGAATGTTGCCTGCCAGACACGATCGCCGAGGTCCCCGCCTGCGGGATAGAGATAATTATCGCCGGCAAGCGCCCTGCCCGCCCAAGCGTCACGAACCGTTGCCAGATGCCTGGCGTAGACGGATCCACGATCACTGCTTTCCAGTCCGAACGGCAGGAAGGATTGCGGCGTCCCGCCAGTGCCAAAGCCGACCTCAAGACGACCATTGGAAAGCAGATCGAGAACGGCAGTGTCTTCTGCGACACGAACCGGGTCTTCCATAGGTAGGGTTATGACGCCTGTGCCCAAGCGGATGCGCGAGGTTCTTGCGGCAACATCGGCCAGAAACACCAGGGGGGCTGGCAACCCCCCTTCATCGCCGTTGAAATGATGTTGCGCTACCCAGGCAGTGTCGAAACCGAATGCCTCGGCGTGAACAATCTGCTCGGCCACAAGCCGGTAACGGGTGGCGGGGTCCGCCTGATCAAGCACTCGGCTGAAGAAGCCGAGCTTTTTGGGGATATCTGTCCGGGTCATGCTATTTTCCTGCATTGGACGTCGTTGGCTGAACGGCACGGTGAACAAGTTTCTTGCCTGGGATCGCGTCGATCAATTCGCGCGTATAGGCGCTCTTCGGATTGCGGAAGACCTCTTCTACGGGTCCGCTATCAACGACACGTCCGCTGTTCAGGACCGAGACGGTGTCGGCGATCTGCCCGACCACGGCGAGATCATGGGAAACGAAGAGATAGGTCAGGCCGAGATCGCGCTGGAGCTCGTCGAGCAAAGCAAGGATCTGCGCTTGCACGGTCACGTCGAGGGCCGATACGGCTTCATCGAGCACAAGAATTTCCGGTTTCAACACCAAGGCGCGGGCAATTGCAACGCGTTGGCGTTGTCCACCCGACAATGCTCGCGGCCGGCGCTGCAGGACGTCGAGGGGCAAGCCAACCCTCTCGATCGTCGTTGCCACACGTCTTGCCCTTTCGTCTTTGGACAGAGGCTCGAAGTTTAAAAGCGGCTCTTCAACAATACGGAAGATACTCTGGCGGGGATCGAGGGATCCAAATGGGTTTTGATAAACCAGCTGTATCTTCTTGCGGAATTGTCGCAGGGTCTCCCCGCGCAGAGTGGCAAGGTCGAGACCATCGACAATCACCCTCCCCGATGTCGGCTTCTGAAAGGCCGAAACGATCCGGATCGTTGTGGTCTTACCTGAGCCAGACTCGCCGACAACCGCGTGAGTGGTTCCGCGGCGAACCCGGAAGGAGATGTCATCAACTGCACGAAAGCTATCGCTCTTGCCGAGACCGAAGTCCTGGACAAGGTTCTCGACGACAAGAACGTCGTCCGTTGCGGGCCTGCTCACGTGCCTGGCCTCTGTGCGGCGCGTCTTCAAGTTCAAAGACGGGACATCCGCAAGAAGCTGCCGGGTATAGGCGCTTTTCGGGTTTGCCAGGATGTCGGCTGTGCGGCCCTGTTCTTGAATGCGGCCTTGCTTCAGGACGATGAGCCGGTTCGAACGATCGGCCGCCACACCGAGATCGTGGGTGACCAGAAGCACCGCCGTCCCGAACTCGCTGCGCAATTCGTCGATGAGATCAAGGATATGCTTCTGTACTGTGACATCGAGTGCGCTGGTCGGCTCATCAGCGATGATCAGGGCCGGCTTCAATGCGATCGCGATTGCAATGAGAACGCGTTGTTTCATGCCGCCGGAAAGCTCATGGGGATATTGCTGCGCGCGAAGCCTGGGCTCCGACAAGCCGACCCGTTCCAATAGCTCGATTGCCTGCGAATAGGCGACGGGCCCGGTTGCATGGCCATGAATGGCAAGGATCTCCGCAACCTGTTTGCCGATTGTCTTGATCGGGTTCAGCGAGTTTCCGGGATCCTGCGGGATCAGGCTCACAACCGAGCCACGGATCGCGTCGAGGCGCTTTTGCGGCCAGCCGGAAATATCCGTTCCGTTGAGCCGGATCGTGCCGCTGATGATGCGGCCATTGTCAGCGAGCAGACCGATGATGGCCTGGGCCGAAGAGGTTTTCCCAGAGCCGGACTCGCCGACCAGCGCGACCACTTCGCCGGCTGCCACGTTGAAATCGATCTCATCGACGGCCACACGGACCTGGTCACCATCTTGATACCCGACCGTCAGCCCCGATACGTCGAGGACAGGCTCCGGTCGGGCGCTGCCCTCGACAGGGTTGGAGAGAGGACGGTTCATCGAGATCCCTTTCCAATGGCTTGGCTGATGCGGTTTACCGATAACACCACGACGACAACGACGATCCCCGGGGCGGCCGTCAGCCACCAGGCGGTGGCGACATAGTTTCGTCCTTCGGCAATCAACAGGCCCCATTCCGGTGTCGGCGGCGGCGCGCCATAGCCGAGGAAACCGAGCGTCGACAGTTGCAGGATCGCCCAACCGATCTGCAAGGCGGTGTAGGCAATGACGGAGGTCAGCGAGTTCGGGAGGATGTGCCGCCAGAGCACTTTCAGGAAGCTTCCACCACTGCCGAAGGACGCCTCGACATAGTCGCTTCGCCTGACCGTGACGACTTCCGACCGAACCAGACGGGCAAAGCTCGCGATCGAGGTCACGCCGACTGCTATCGCAGCGTTTATCGTGCCGAAGCCCAGGAGAATGATGATGCTGAGCGACAATAGGAGCACGGGAACGGACAGCAGGACATCGACAATCCGCATGACGATGGTTTCGACCCATCCACCCAGGGATCCGGCAAGAAGCCCAAGTGTTGTTCCGACAACCAGCCCGATGCCGACTGCGGCAAGTGCACCCGACAATGAATGGACCGCCCCGTAGACAAGCCTGGCATAGAGGTCACGACCCAGAGAATCGGTGCCAAGCAGATGGAGCGCACTTGGTGGCTTCAACTGCTGACGTGGAATCCCCTCAATCGGATTGTAGGACGTGAACAAGCCGGGCGCGATGGCCGCAAGCAGAACGATTGCGAGCACTATTGAGGCAAGCAACAGGCCTGGTTCAATGGCAAGGCGCCGCTTTCGGCTGATCGATCTTGTATCGCCACGAGCATCCCGGCTCGCCGGTGCCGTCCAGTCGACCGGATCAGGGCTATCGATATTGAAATGAGGTTCGGGTGCTTCAACGTGGCTCATCAGGCGCCCCCCAGCTTTGTTCTCAGGCGCGGATCGAAGACCGGGTAGAGAAGGTCCACGGCCAGACTGATAGCGACGAAGGCTGCGGCGGAGATAACGACGATCGCCTGCAGGACAGCGACATCCTGGAAATTGACAGCCTGCTCTGCGAGGCTTCCGATGCCATTGCGACCAAATACGGTTTCCGTGATGACCGCTCCGGCAATCAACTCTCCGAACAGGAGGCCTGCCACGGTCATCACGGGAAGCAGGGCGTTTTTGGCCACATGCCGCCACAGGACCCAGACATGTGAAGCCCCCTTGGCGCGGGCGACCGGAACGAACGGGCGAGTGAGCATCTCATCGATGTTGCGCAGAAGGATCTGGGCGAGAGGCGCGGAAATTGGAACGGCAACGGTCAGGACAGGCAGGATCAAGCCTTGCCACGGACCTGGGTTGATGACCGGCACAAGCCGGAAGCGGAACGAAAAAATCTGGATCAGCATGATTCCGAGCCAGAAGGTCGGAACCGAGATGAAGAGAGAAGGGATCGAGTGCGCCAGCGATCGAAGCCATCTCAAGGGCGGCAGGTTTGCAAGTATCGCGATCAAGACTGACAGCAGGATGGCGCCAAGAAGGCCCAGTCCGGCGAGCCAAAGGGTTGGCGGAAGGTTGGTCGCGATTTGATCCCGCACCGCAACGCCAGCCTGCAGTGAATAGCCGAAGTTTCCGGTGAGAAAATTGCCGATGGCATGGAGATATTGCGAAAAGATCGTCCCGTCCGCCGCATAGGCAGCGCGGATGTCGGCAATCTGTTCGGGGCTTAGTCCGTAGTCCGGGTTCTGAAACYTGATCAGGACCGCGTCACCGGGCAAGGCTTGGAGCAGGACGAATGAAACGGTAAAGGCAGCCCATAAAACGAGCAATGCCTGTCCGATCCTCGAGAAAAAATATTTAGCCATGACGATCTCCAAAGCTGGCCCGGCCACACCGGGCCAGCTTGTGCTCCTCAGTGTTCGGCAAGCCAGGTACTGTAGAAGGAGGGTCGACCGACGGCTTCGAAGGCAACGCCGTTGACGTAGGGAGCACCCGCAAAGGCCTGCGGCTCCTCGAAGATCGGGATGGCATAGGCCTGGTCGAGGACGTAGTTCTGGATGTCGGCGGCGATGGCCAGGCGCTTGTCACGATTGGGTTCAGAGGAGAGGCCCTCCAACAGGTGGTTGAGCTTGTCGTCGACGAAGCTCTTCACCTTGTCGCTCTGACCGCCCTTCTGACGCAGAACGTCCCGGTTTTTCGGATAGTAGTTGCTCTTGATCACGTCCGGATCGGCGCGGCCGACCATTGCCGGTGCTACCGGGGTTTTTGCCGGATCGAGATCGTCCAACGTCTTGCTGCCCGCGTCGCCAGCCAACACGTTCAGCGTCACGCCAAGCTTTGCCCATTGCTGGGCGACCAGCTGAAGCGTCGCCTTGTTCTGTGGCTGCGGCAGCGATTCATAGGCGGTCAGGACGAGCTTCTGCCCATCCTTCCCGCGCTGCCCATCAGCGCCGAGCGTCCAACCGGCCTGATCCAAGAGCTTGGCGGCCTGCTCGGGATCGTAATTCAGCTTGGAAGAGAGATCGACATAGCCCTGAGCGGTCGAGGCGATGATCGATTTTGCCTGAGGGTAATGGTCTGAAAATAGCGTCGTTACGATTTCCTGCGCATTGGTTCCGTGAAGAAGGGCTTGGCGAACGTGAAGGTCCGCAACGAGCGGATTGTCAGGCCGGAACACGACGCTGTTGTTCACACCGCGTGTCGGGGCGGCATAGATCTTGTAACCTTGCGCTTCGACCTGCTCCTCGTCATAGGCCTGTACCTGGCGGATAAAGTCAGCTTGACCCGATAGAAGAGCTCCAATTCGCACACTGTCTTCACCAGTGACGATATATTTTATACCGTCGAGATACGCCCTGCCCTGGTGCTCCAGCTTGGCTGGTCCCCAGCTATAGTCGTCACGGGCTTTCAGCGATAATTCCTTGCCCAGGGTTTCGCTTTCGACGACGAACGGTCCGGAACCGATAATCTTGGTCGCATCGCCCAGTTGTTCAAATGGCAAGGAAAGCGTCTTCAGGGAGACCAGGCCGGAGCCAATGACCGATGTACCCTGCAGGAAGCCCGGCGATGGCCGCTTGAAGTAGAACTTCACCGTGTAGGGATCGACGACTTCGCTGTGATCATAATTATTGATCACTTCCGACACCGGAAGCTTGAGACCCTTGTCGCCCAGACCGTAGACGTCATAGTTTTTGGCAACCGCATTGGCGTCGAGCGGCGAACCGTCCGAGAATGTCACGCCCTGCCGGATCTTGAACGTATATTGCGTCGCATCGTCATTGACCGTCCAGGATTCAGCGATCCACGGCTCGATTTCGAGCGTCTTTGGGTTCTGGTAGGTCAGCTTATCCGTGATCTGGTTGAGAATACCGCCGTTCGGATAGAAGCCACCGGCCGGCGAATAGAGATTGGTGTGCGCCTGCTGCTCCAGATAGATCAGCGTCCCGCCCTTGACCGGCTGATCGGCAGAGAACGCGGTCGCAGTAAGCGACATCCATGCGCCCAGGAATGTTGCGGCAGTGAGTCTGGCTTTGATGCCCATTTTGAAAAGCCCCGAAATTGATACGGGGATCAAGCTAGCTCTATCATCATTTAGTACATAGAATTTGTATTCTATTTTTAGCCTGAGGTGTGAAACGAACTCCCCGAGGATCGCGCAGCATTGCGCACGCGATTGCCGTGACCGACATCCGATGCGGAAGGGAGCGGCGTGTTCCAGCACACCCATCTCGATCCAGCCGTGATGGCGTCCGCTCGACCGTCAGATCGTCGTCATACTGCGCAGGCAAATCGCGCCCGCATGCGCCTGACCGGGCCATCCAGATCAACGCATCGACGACGCGACGATTGTTTAGAGCGTGACCCTCGCCGCCCCTAGCGCCCTGCGGGCACAAAAGGTCCGATCCGAGACCATTGGTCGACGCTGACTGTGTCGATATCCATGACACGCCTCCAACGGCCAGTCTTGAATCCGATTTGCTTAAACCGCGAATTCCAAAACGTTAAATCGTCACCACGACCTAGTCCCCGACCCACACTTTTAGCTATATAAAGAGAAGGCGTAGCAATCGGCGCGCCAGCCGAAAGTTGCAATTTCCTGCGCGAAAAAGAGGTTTGAACATTTTTAATCCGGACTATCTAAATTAGATAATGCATACCTAAGTTGTGGCGGCTTTGAGTTGCGGTGATCGTTCTCAAGGAAACTCGACCATGGAGAGCTCAGACATGCGTAAAGTTCGTGCCACGCGCGCGACTCCTGAAGATAGACAGGAACATGCCCCGAGCCCGATCGATCGGCTCTTGTTCTTCGACCACGATTTCAATCCGATCAAAAACTTGCTGGGCGATGAACTGCCCGCTGCGCTTGCACCCGCAATGTCGCTATGGGAGCATTTTCCAGAACTGGACAAATTGGCGACCATGCAGGCACTCCGCTCAATGGGCGAAGGCGTCCAGTCCTTGCGATTGTCGGTCAATGTCAGGAAACCTGGTTCGCAAAGACTAACGATCTTTCAGATCGGAAATATGTACGCAGTTGTTCGATCCGGCGATCGCCTTGACGATGAACGAGCAACCCTATTGCATCTGGCAACCCACGATCCGTTGACGGGCTTGCCAAATCGACGCCAGTTTAGCGAGGATCTCGCTGTGTCGTTGACGGAAATAGCTGCCTCGGGCGAGACCTTGTCTCTGATGCAGCTTGACCTCGACGACTTCAAGCCTGTGAACGACACGTTGGGTCATCCGGCCGGAGACAAGCTTCTTCAACTTGCTGCTAGCCGCATTCAAGAATGCCTTGCAGAAGACGACAGGGCTTATCGCCTCGCGGGTGACGAATTCATGGTCATCTCCATGGGCCCGGGACATCCGGCCAAGGGTCACCAACTGGCGGAAGCCCTCGTTGCGGCATTCCAGAAGCCCTTCACGATCGACGGCATCGCGGTGTTTGTCGGTAGCAGCGTTGGCGTGTCAAGTGCGCCACCGGACGGCGCCAGTCCGGAGCAACTTATGAAGGCGTCTGACGTCGCACTCTACGCCGCGAAGAAGGAAGGTCGCCGTCGCGCAAAATCGTTTGATCCTTCAATGCTTGAATTGCTGGAGCAGCGCGAGCTACTGCGCCGGAGCCTTCGAATAGCCCTGGCAAACCACCAATTCTCAATGGAGTATCAACCGATCGCCGAGGTCGGTTCCATCGTCGGCTTCGAAGCGCTTCTGAGATGGCACCACCCCCTGCTCGGGAGTATTCCTGCAAGCACCTTCATTCCAATGGCCGAAGCAGATGGCTTGATGCCGGAAATAGGCGCATGGGTTTTGGAACAGGCATGTCGGGAAGCGATGACCTGGCCACAGAACTACATCGTCGCAGTCAATGTGTCGGCGGCTGAATTCCTGACAAACGGCCTTACCGATCGAATTTCGCAAACGCTGGATCTTGTGGGATTTCCATCGGATCGCCTGGAGCTTGAAATAACCGAGAGCGTGCTGCTCGAGCGGACTGTCAACAACATCGACACCCTCAATACTCTCAACGTACTGGGCATCAAAATCGCCCTCGACGACTTCGGGACAGAATATTCATCCCTCAGCTATCTGAAAACATTCCCTTTCGACACGATAAAAATCGATCGATATTTTATTACCGATCTCGAAAGCGATTTCAAAAGCCAGGCAATCGTGCGCTGTGTCATTGAGCTTGCACATGGCCTCCACATGCGCGTCACCGCCGAAGGGGTTGAGACGGCACAGCAGGCGAACTGGTTGCGCAAGGCGGGATGCGACAGGCTGCAAGGCTATTTGGTGAGCAGACCGCTCCCGATCGCGACGATTGGGGAATTTATCGATCATGCGAACACATCCCAAGGCCGCGCCACGCAATTGTGAGTGCGAGCGTTACAGCGTGTTCTAAAGGATGGCATGCGCCACCCATGTACCAACGGAGGGTGTATTGGAAGAGATAGCAACCAGCATCGATCACCGTGCATTCACCCTCATGCTGTCGCTGGAAATGGATGTCGCATTGGTGAAATCCGAATGGAGATTTTGCGACAGGATTACCGAGTATCTCTCCGACATTCTTGGTCAAGGACACAGCGACCCCGCCCGATACTCGAATTTTCTTTCGGTCGCGGCGAACGAGCTCGTTGAACTTGCTTTCCGCTGGTCGGGTCAATCAGGTTTGATGAGTTTCAGTCTCCATCGAAACGCAACAACAAATCGCCTGACAATTGAACTCCCCTATGAGGACCTGTCCGGTGGTCGTCACACAAGTGCGAGCCTGATCGAACTCCGGCCTCCCCTCGCGGGTGAGGCAGGAGACGGGAAGGCGTTCACGGCCGATACGACTGCGCTGCTCGGAGATTTGGCGACAATATTCCGCTCAACTATCCGGATTGAGACAGACGGTGTGCAGAGCACGAAGATCGTCGCGGATTTCCCCTTGGCCGAGGACTTTCAATGAGCCACGCCGCATCCTTCACAGTGCGTTTTGATCCGACAAACCAAGAGCTGGTTTTGTCCGGCAAGATACGGCCAAAAGGTGCCGCGGAAATTGCCGATGCCCTGTCGCTGATGCAGCAAAGCCTGGAAAGGTATAGCGGGGTCGTCTACCTCAATGTCAAACGCCTGACGCATATCAACATGACGGCCTTTTCCGCCCTTGCCGATATCCTCATGGAAAGCTGCCGGACGAGACCAGAGCGGAAGATCGTAATTGTGACCTCGAGCGTGATGGCGTGGTCGACTCCGGTTTTTGAAAAGCTGGCCAAACGCTACCCCAACCTGACGGTGGAAGCTTACGACTCGGCCTTTTATCCCGGGCAGAGCTTTGTGGAAGACGAGGCTTTCATTCCCATTCTCCGTACTCAGACTAAAATGACATGGAGGCACGAGAGAGAACTATTGCCTCGTCACGGTCTCCGTAGCGGTCTTGTCGTTGCGGACATCTGCTGCGGGATTGGTGATTTCGCAGCCTTGGTTCAACGGGAATTTAAGCCGTCCCGCCTTGTCGCCCTAGACCACTCGGTGCGCAGCCTGGACTACGCTCGTAGAGTGGCTGCGGACTTCGATTTGAAGGAAATCGAATACACCTATGGCGATGCGTCCCAGATGCTGCTGCGGGACAATCAATTCGACTTTGTGACGTGCCGGCATTCCCTCCAGATTTTCGACCGACCTGAGATGCTGCTGCGGGAGCTCTACCGTATCTGCAAGCCCGGCGGCCGGGTCTATATTACAAACGAGAAAAACTCGCATTGCCTGGGCGAGCCACATGCGGAAACGATCAAGTGGACCTATGAAGAAGTCGCCAAATTGTTCAGGCACTTCGACATGGACGTCGAGATGGGGCCGAAAAGCCGTCACCTGCTCGCCGACGCGGGCTTCGAGGCGATCAAGGTCGATGCTTTCATGGTAACAAACCTTGACGGCGATCCCCAGGACTTCGCCGACATCATCGAAGCCTGGGAAAACGTCTACGCGGGCCAGATGGCTGTCCGACGGGGAGACACACCGGAGTTCATTCGCAGGTTCAGGCAGGGATTTAAGGACCACATTTTCGCGGCCCTTCATCCGAAGGGTTACGCGGGCTGGCCGATCTGGGCGGCGTCCGGCCGAAAGCCATTATGATGGACAGGATATCTTCGAAAAGACCGATAAAACTGGGTTCATTCCGCGCAAAGTTCATTCTGGTCGTCGGCGGAGCGGTCCTTTTTGATCTGCTGGTGAGCGGAGGACTGGCACTCTGGAACGTCCAACGGCTGTCACGCGACGCGACGCTGGAGGTCGGGCAAGGCCTCGAGGCGGCAAGCCAGGAATACATCGGAACATATGCCGACTCCACCGCTGCCCAGGTCAGTTTGTTGTTACGGCAGGTTCACAACGATGTTGGCACGCTGGCAGGCGTGCTACAGGCACAAATCGACGATCCCGAGCGCAATTTAGACGTCGGCGCGGCGATCGCTCGAACCTCTCCCGGCAGCGTCAGGCTCGTTTATGACCAGAAGGGGAACTGGTCTCAAAACGTTCCGGGCGCTGTCTCCGTTGTGAGCGTTTGGGGCTACCTGCTGAGGCCTGACCATAGCCCAAGACCTGACGTCGAGGCCGACATCCAGGCCAGCTCGGTTCTGGACATCGTAGCGCCGAGTTTGCTGCAACACGGTTCTTCCAAGCTTCAGATGTATTACATTGGCTCGAAGGAAAGGCCGATTTTCAGAACCGCACCGTATACGGATCAGGCTCAGACTTTCGACCGTCTTTATCCCGGTCACAACGACGCAAATTTCTGGGACTTCTTTTTTCCCGGGCTCTACGAGTCTTGGCAGAGTTGGGCCACCAATAGGAATTTGCGGCCGGTCGCAGACGATATCACGCAGACAGCTCCATATACCGATGCGATTACCGGGAAACTCATCGTGAGTTTCTTTCATCCCCTATGGACAGCCGACAGGAAGGACGTCGCCGGCACGGCTGGCGCGGACATCACGCTCGACCAACTCGCGCAGACTGTTGAAAATGTTAAAGTGGCCCAATCCGGGTTTGGCTTCCTCGCAATGTCCGACGGAAACGTCGTCGCGATCAACCATACAGGCGAAGAGACCCTCGGCCTGCGATCCGCGAGCGATGCGAGCGGAACAGGCGTGACCGGACTGGAGCGGTCGTTAAAGGGAAGCTCCCAGCCCGAAATTGCGAAAATGGCGCTGGACCGCGAACAGGGCATCCAACACCTGTTGTTGGAACGAGACGGGCAAAAAGTCCCATACATCGTGATCGTGAAGAAACTGCCTGCGACCAATCTCTGGTCCAGCGGCCCGGTCCGTCAGGAGGCGATGTCCCTCGTACTGGCTGTACCTGAACGAGAAATCGATGCTTCCCTATACGCGGCACAAGCCAAGATTTCCGAAGCCACGAACCGCATCGTGCTCTATCAGGTCCTGGCAATCGCGATGTCGCTGGCGATCGTGACCCTCGCGGTGCTTGCCGCCTCAAAGCGAATAACGAGTGGTATCAGTGCCCTCGCAAATGCCGCGAGAAGGATCCAGACGAAGGATTACTCGGTGCGGGTTGCCATTGCCAGCAAAGACGAGGTTGGCGAGGCCGGAGAAGCATTCAACAGGATGGCGGAAGAGATCAGCTTCCACACGGAAAATCTCGAGCAACTCGTTGAAGAGCGAACGGCGCAGATCGAAGATGCAAAGGAAGAGATCTCAACGTTGAACGCGCAGCTTCAGCGCGAAAATCGACGACTTGGGACAGAACTGGCCGTCGCCGAGAGAATCCAGTTGATGGTGCTGCCATTACATCAGGAACTTGACGAACTGCCGGCGCTGGAAATAGCGGCATACATGAGACCCGCCGAGGAGGTCGGTGGCGACTATTACGATGTTTTGAAAAGCGGCAATCGTTTGAAAATCGGCATTGGTGACGTCGCCGGGCACGGGCTCGAAAGCGGAGTGTTGATGTTGATGGTTCAATCGGTCGCCCGCGCACTGCAGGAGGCAGGCAATGTCGATGCGGTCAAATTTCTCACCGACCTGAATAGCGCCCTTTTCAAGAATATCGTGAGAACCAAGATCGACAAGCATCTCACTTTGGCATTCCTTGACTACGACGGAAAAGAAATGATCCTGTCTGGCCAGCACGAAGAGGTGATCGTAATACGGACGAACGGCGAGATCGAACGAATCGATACTATGGATTTGGGAATACCGATCGGACTGCAGGCCGATATTTCCCCGTTCATCAAGACCCGCACGATTGCGTTCGAGAAGGGCGACCTCATTCTTCTCCACACAGACGGCGTGACGGAAGCCGAGAACGACGCTGGAGAACTGTTTGGCATTGACCGTCTGTGCCTCGAGGCACTTCGCCTCAAGAACGAAAGTGCCGACAAAATCGTCTACGAGATCGTTGCGGCATTGATGCATTTTATTGGGTCACAAAAGATCCATGAYGACATCACACTTCTCGCAGTACGACATAGGTGACGCATGACACCAACGTTATATGGGCTCGAATCTCTGGCAAATGAGAACTTGGATGCGAGCACGCGTCTGACATTGCGCGATGGACCGCTTCAACTCGGGTGGAAACATTCGGGGATGACTTCGGACTTCATCGCAGAAGTAATGGCCCTCCCGTATTCCCACTCAAAGAGAGACTACACGCAAGCGCATCACGACATCGGATATCTCAGCAATGAGCTAATCGAAAATGCCGTCAAATTTCGACAGCCCGGAGAAATCCTCATCGAAGCCGGGATATCGGACGGATGCTTCTTCATGAGGACAACGAACAGCATCGATAGCGCATCGTCATCTCGTCTTCAGCAGATGCTGCACCGACTTCGGTCGAGGGAACCCGGCGAGCTTCTTCTCGAACGGATCGAAAGCAATGCAATATCGGAAGGGAGCGGATCCGGTTTGGGATTGCTCACCCTGCTAAGCGACTATGATGCAAAAATGGCATGGGCATTCGAAGAAGCCGACGACGACCACGTCAAACTGACGACGACCGCATTGGTGGCGTTGCCACCCTCCTCCAAGCTGTGAGCGAAAAATGGAAATCAGCGACGAAAATTTCCGCGTATGGGCAGAAAACACCGAGGTATATTTCGATGGTATATTTCGGCTGGCAGGACCCGACGCCTACGCGCCCATTCATTCGATGATACTGGGGCTGCTCCATGAAGGACACAAACAAGTAACGTTCAATCTGACGGGTCTCGAGTTCCTCAACTCCTCCGGCATAAACCTACTTGCCAAACTGACAATCGAGGCCAGGAAAATGGGCGAGCTCCAGCTCGTTGTGAAAGGCACCAGCCAATATCCCTGGCAGGCAAAATCGCTTCCGAATCTGAAAAAATTGCACCCGCTGCTTGATTTGCGCCTGGCGTAACGGTTCGCTGCGAAGACAGGGACAAGGCCGTCGCAACTCCCGGTGAGTGAGGCAATGCGCCGACCCGTCCATAGGCGGCGCCGGCGCGCCCGCAAATGGAGGCTTACCTCCGCCGCATGACATTGACGATGAGAACACCTGCTATCGCCAATATCCCACCAGCCGCACCAATTGTCGTTAGCGTTTCGCCCAGCAAGGTAAACCCGATCAGCGTTGCTGTCGGCGGCACGCCATAGAGGAAATTCGTGGCACGCGCGGCCGGAAGCCGCTTCAGGGCAACCGCCCAGGTCACATAGGCAACCACCGTCGGGAAAACCACCAGATAGGCAACGTTTGAGATGACGATCGCTGGGGCAATAGCCAGAGCCTTGACGGTGGCGGGTATCGCCGGGAGGAGCGGAAGCGATCCGAGAAATAGGACCCAGGCGGTCACCGTCAACGCCGGCATGCGGGCAAGAACAGGCTTTTGCAAGACGCTTGCAACTGCCGAACAGAGGGCAGCGCCAAGAATTAGAACAGCGTTGAGGTCGAGGCCGAAGCCGTCGGCGGCCGAAGCGGCGATCAATGCCACGCCTGCAAACGATACGGCGGTACCGACCCATCCCCACAGACCGAAGCGCTCGCCAAGGAAGAGGGTGGCGATCAGCGCGGTAAAGATCGGCATGGTGTTGATAATGAAACTTGCCGGTCCCGCCGGCACGGTTTGTTCGCCGGTATTGAGGAGCACCGCGTAAGCGGCAATGAACAAGACGGCAGCAACGGAAATACGGGCAAGATCGGCCCCTTTCAGTGGGGTCCAGCGAAATGCCAGATAGCAAACAGCAATCAGGCCGGCCGTCACATAACGGGCAGTCGCGAGTTCGACAGGCGTCAACGGTCCGAGACAGACGCGGATGACGACAAAAGAGGATGCCCAAAAGACGATCGTCACGACAATCGCCAAAAAGGCAACAAGATCGAACCCTGCCTTGTCTTCCGGATCTCCAACCACCGTCGCCATGTTTGCCTCCACGCTTGCGTGTGCCGAATTAAGCGTCTCCTTTCCGGCTTGAAAAGCACCGCAATCGATGATCTGGTGTGTCGATGGTTCACAGCTCGCAAAGCCTCCCGCCACTCGATACGCTCGAAGCTTTTTCCCGGGCCGCGCGCCTTGGATCCTTCTCCGCTGCTGCCGAAGAAGCCGGCATCACCCATGGGGCGGTTTCCAGACAGATCTCGCGCCTGGAGCGGTGGCTGGGCGTTCGGCTGTTTGCCCGTCAGGCCCGGGGCGTCGCTCTTACACCGGAAGGCATCCGCTTCTTTGCCCGCGCCGAGGAGGCGCTTGCCCTACTCAGTGGGGCTGACGAGCGGTGGATCCCGCGACGGCACAAGACGACGGTGCGCCTTTCACTCACGCCGTCCGTCGCGTCCTTGTGGCTGTTTTCCCGATTGGGAAAACTGGAACTCGACGACATTCACATCGAACTCTTCCTGGAGCACAGGCTTGCGGATCTCGGCGAGGGAACGGATCTTGCCATTCGGTGCGGAAGAGGTCCCTGGGCCGGCATTCGTGCGACACCGCTCTGGAAGGAGAAATCCTTTCCGGTGGCTGCCCCGTCGCTTGCAGGCCAATTGGCTGGAAACTGCGACGCCCGATCGCTCCTCAAGATGCCGATCCTGCATGATTCGACCATCGAGGGCTGGCGGCGCTGGCTGGCGGCCGAGGACATCGACTATCTGCCGCGCGGGCAGGATCGTCGTTTCGAGGATTACAACCTCGTCATCGACGCCTGCGTCCAGGGCGTCGGCATCGCGCTCGCCCGCCCACCGTTATCGGACGCAGCCATTGCGTCGGGTCGACTGGTCGCGGTCTCCGAAAGAGCCTTGGACTATCACGTCTCGTTTCATCTTGTGCGGCCCGACGGACCTTTGAGCGGGCCGGCGACGGAACTTGCCAGACGCCTCCTTCAGGAAGCCGGGCATGCCGAGGCTGCAATCGGCGCTTTCATAGCGCCGGCCAAGAGGGCCTAGGTGGCGTGGACACTTGTCTGATCGATAAGACGATGGCGGCGACGCGCGACTACCGACAGACCACGGGAACCGGCGTTCGCTCCCCGGTTTGCCGCAGAATGAAAGCGATCTGCACCTCGGTGAACTTCGACTTTTTTCATGCCGAAAACTCCGTCTGGACTGGAATTTCCAGTCTCAACCGGTCCGGAAAATCGGAGGTGTCAAAGCGGCAACAATGCGTCAGGCTTCACATCACCGATTGATGCGTAACTGTGGGTTTCTCTGACGCCAGGAAGCGGCAGAATGACCCGCTGCAGGAATTCCTGAAACGTCGCCATGTCCGCTATTCGTGCTTTGACCAGGTAGTCGAAGCCGCCAATCACCATATGACATTCGATGATTTCGGGTGCCTTCGCGACAGCCTCTGCAAAGCGGTCGAAGACGTGCGGCGCGGTGTGATCGAGCCTTACCTCGATAAAGACGAGCGTGCCGCGTCCGATCTTTGAAGGCTCGAGCACAGCCCGCACAGCGCGGATAAAGCCTTCACTGAAAAGCCGCTTGATGCGCTGCGATGCGCCGGTGGGTGACAATCCAACGCGTTCGGCGAGATCAAGAACAGTCCGGCGACCATCTTCTTGCAATAGCCCGAGCAGCATCCGATCGACACGGTCCAAGTCACTCATCTCTGATTCACACTTTCTTGGGTTAGAATGCGTGACAATCACGCAAAGAGGTCGAAATTACTATATTTCGTCGCGCCATTTGCCGCAATACGGTTGGAAAGAAACTAAACCCCAACCAGTCGAAGGCAAGCAACATCATGGACAGAACCCAACCTGCCTTAAGCACTCACACCAAAGGTGAGATCAAGATTCTCTCGCTGAGCGAAGCGGAGGTCAAAACATGCATCGACCTGCGCAAGCTGCTCGACGCGCTAGCGGACGGGTTCAAAGCGCTCTCCAACGGTCGTGTCGTCAATCCAGCGCGGCCACAACTCGATATTCCGAATGCGGGCTATTCGTTGGCGATGCCGGCCTGGATGAAGGGAATGCATTTGACCGTAAAACTGGTCAACGTGTTCGAAGGCAATATCGCCCGGGGCATCCCCAGTCACCTCGCAACAATACATCTCTTCGATCCAGAAACAGGAATGCCTGTTTGCATTATGGATGGTACCTACATCACGGCCGTACGCACGTCTGGCTCAGCGGTCCTCTCGGTGCGAGAGCTCGCCAGGCGTAATGCCAAGGTCGCAACCGTCGTGGGCGCGGGCGTTCAAGCTAGCCAGCACCTTCACCTGTTGCCGCTCGTTCGCGATTTCCAGGAAATTCGAGTGTTTTCTAAAGATTTTGCTGATGCGCAGGCGCTGGCTTCACGTCATTCAGGCATCACTGCCGTCGAGGACCTCGAGGCGGCGATACGCTCTTCAGATGTTGTGTGCCTCGCGACGCACTCCTATGTCCCCGCAATATCCGCAGAATGGGTTCAACCCGGAACGCACGTGTCCTCGGTTGGTGTCGCGCCGCCTGGCGGCGAACTTCCGATCGATTTGATCGCTCGCGGCACCCTTTTTGTTGAGACGCGGGATTCGTTCGCGCCAACACCCGTGGGCTGCTGCGAACTCGCAAATATTGATCCCGAGGCAGGCACTGATCTTGGTACGATGTTGCTGGGGCAGCGATCAGGTCGGACGTCTGATCAGCAGATCACGATCTACAAGGCCATGGGCGTCGCCATGGAGGATATGGTGGCAGCCGACCTCGCTTACCGCGAGGCCAGACGCCTGGGTGTGGGCCAAGCTATTTCTCTCTAGACGGCCTGGACTGTTATCTGATCCATAGGACGATTGCTGCAATGGTGACGACGGCGAGGTAGTTTCTCGCCGTTTTCTCGAAGCGCGTTATGCGGCGATATCCGCTCCCATTGCTCATCACGCAAAATCAGACGATCCAAAACACCAATGACTGCCTCCAAAAGACAGTCTTGAATCTGATTTGCTCAGCCTTGGGAATCCCAAGAGTCCACACGACCTAGTCCACCCGCAACGATCCAGTTGCTACCCGAGCAGAGTTGGGACAAGGCATCGGCCAGCGCCAGACGCTTGGTCGCCTTGATGGAGTTCGAACCTGCCATCGGCTCGTGCCTCGATTGACGCTTCCGTAAATTGCCGATGATTTTGGCGCGAGAGGCACAGTATGATTTACGGATCCTCCGCGAAGAATTTACCACCAGAAAACCGGCTAATCACGAGATGCCTAGCACCTCCAGCGCAATGCAGCGGTAGCAACGGGCGAATCCCATAGAGAAAACTCCTCGTCCGTGAGGAAGGCGAGCGTGATGGAAAGGCCCTGCATGTCGAGCGAAGTGGCATAGGTGCCAACAAGCGAGCGCTCGACCCGCACGCCGTACTCCGACATGATGCGAAGGGCAGAGTTGTAGGCAAGATAGAGTTCAGCGGGCGGCGTGCCGCCAAGTCCGTTCACCAGGAGCAATGCCTTGCCTGTGCCTCGGCTGGTATCGTTGAGGATAGTCTCGCTGAGATACCTGACGATAGTGTCAGCGTCGGAGAACCGCTCTCTCGAATGACCCGGCTCCCCATGAATGCCGACGCCCATTTCTACCTCGTTCGGCCCGAGCGCGAAGGTTGTGCGCTGGGTGTCCGGCACGGCGACACCGGTCAGGGCAACGCCCATCGACCGGATGCGTGAGGAGAGGTTGTCGCCAAAGGCTTTCAGTTCCGAAAGGGACCGACCCTGCTCGGCAGCCGCTCCGAGCAGCTTTTCAGTGATAAGCGTACCGGCAACCCCGCGTCGCCCGCGACCGTCGCCGCCCCTCGTCGTTTCGATGTCGTCGCAGGCAAGGACCATTTCAATCTTATGCCGGTCCGACGCCATCTCAGACGCCATTTCGAAGTTCATGACGTCGCCATCGTAGTTCTTGACGACGAGCAAGCAACCGGCGCCGGTGTCTGCTTCCTCTATCGCGCTGACGATCTGGCTGGGCGTGGGCGATGTGAAGATATATCCGACGCAGGCAGCATCGAGCATGCCGCGACCGATGAAGCCGATATGCATTGGCTCATGGCCGGCCCCACCGCCAGAAATGATGGCGACCTTGCCAGGAACGAGCTCACGGCGGCGTATACATTTGCGATCGGCGCCAAACACAACGAACTCCTGATGGGCGCGCACAAAGCCTTCGATGCTTTCGGCGACCATGGTCTCCGCGGTGTTCATGAATTTCTTCATCAAGCCCCTCCCAAGGCGATGATCATGCCAATCCTTTTGCATGCGCCACAAGGGCTTGCTTAATCCGGCGGCCCGGAAATTGCGGCAATCTTCTGCACCAGATCGGCAATCGCTTCCTCCAGCAGCCGGTTGCGTCTCTCGTCGCCGAAATCGGGCACCATCAGCGAAATGTGCCGCAGTTTTTCCGAGGCGCCAAGTTCCGGCAGCTTGCCTGGATGTGCAGCCTGATAAGCATCCAGAAAGTGCTCCTGTTCAGCGGCGCTGAAATGGCACACCCGGAAGATCGTCGCGAGATGCCGGGCAGGAAGCGGCGTTGCATAGGTCGGGCTTGTTATCTGCGTGACGAAACTGCGATGTTTGCCAAGTTCCGTCGCGAGCCGCTGGCGTGTTCCAGAAGGCCTGTTGTCGATGATTTGCGCCAGAATGGACTTATAGGCGATAATGGCGTCTTCCGTGTCTTCGCGCGCCATCCTATTCTCCGGCTGCCTTTGTCCCATCTGCCTTCAGGCCGACGATTGCCGATCTTATCGCGGGAAGTTGAGCGGGTGTCACGGAAAAATGTCGTATGCCTGCGGCAAGCAGATCCGCGGTCAGGGATGGATCCCCGGCCATGTCGCCGCAGATGCTGACCGGTTTGCTTCCGGCGAGTTTCATGGCCTGGGTCAGCAGGCGCAGTAAGGCCGGCACCGCCTTGGCCTGGTAAAGCGCAAAGCCGGCATCCTCGCGTGGCAATGCGACGAGATATTGCGCAAGGTCGTTCGTACCAAACGAAAAAAAGTCAGCGCTTGCGAACTCGTCCAGCATGAGGGCTGCGGCCGGGACCTCTACCATCATTCCGATGGGAGGCATGCGATGCGGCACGCCGCGTCGGGCGAGCGCGTCGGATTCTTCGCGATAGATCTGCCTGATATCATCGACGTCGGATGGAAACATCACCATCGGCAGCATGATGCGAAGACTGCCGAAGACTGCCGCACGCAAAAGCGCGCGGGCTTGAACACGCGCGATCTCCGGCCGGGCAAGCAGAAGACGGATACCGCGTAGCGAGGGTACTTCGGCAAGTCCGGCGAGCGGCTTGTCGCCGCCTATATCCAGCATGCGAATTGTAACTGACCGACCGTCCGCCCAATCCAGCAGATGGCGATAGATTGCGAACTGCTTTTCTTCGTTTGCTGCATCTCCAAGCGACGTCAGGGCGAATTCCGAGCGCATCAACCCGATGCCGGCGGTTGTCGCAACAGCGATCGCATCGACTTCGTCGGGAGCGTTGACGTTGATGGCCAGCAGGACCTGCGAGCCGTCTGCCGTGTACAAAGTGCCGTTGTCGGCCATCGATGCCATGCTTGCAAGGCGATGGTCGAGCGGAGCCGACGTCGCTCTCTGCGTGGCTGTCTGAAGGATGATGACACCTGAATCGCCATCAACCCCGACGTATTGTCCCCTCTCCGCCGCGAAGCGACCAGCACCTATAACCATCGGGACCGACCGAGACCTGGCAAGCAGCGCCACATGGCCGACTGCGCTGCCCGCATAAAGAGCGATACCCCCTCCAGCCGACCAGTCATGTGCCAAGAAGCGACTGGGCTCCATGTCTTTTCCAACATAGATGGAGCCGGCTGGAAAGTCGTTGATCGGCGCCCCGGTCAGGATCGACAGGACGCGATTTTTGATGTCGAGAATATCGACGGCGCGCGCCCGCACTTGATCCTCCTCCGCGCATTCCAGTTCGCGGATATAGCCATCGAGTGTCCCGACCCAGGCAAAGGCCATATTTTCGCCCGTATCGATGCGCGCGCCCGCCATTTCCATTAACGTCGGATCCTGGAGCACTTCGATCTGAAACTCGATGATATCGACACTCTCGGGGTCTGCCCCGGTCGCAAGGTCGCGTAGCGCGCGGATGGCTTGCCTGATCGCGTCGCCGAGCTCAGCACGACCGGAAAGGCTTGATGGCGGCGAGGCGGCGGCAGCCATCGGCTCTGCGACATAGGCCGGTCCGGTTGCAATGCCTGGCGACGCACTCGTGGCTTTCACTTCAAGCGGTACGGCCATGCTTCTTTTCCTCATCGAAGTTGCGCTCGACGAGGCCCTTCAATGCGCGAATCGCTTCCTCGGCGAGGATCCCCTCGGCGCGAATCTTGAGCAACGATCCCTTGCGGATCCTGGCACCCATGATCTTGATGATGCTCTTGCCATTCAGCCAGACATCGCTGCCGTTGATCGCGACTTCGATCGAGCAGGGAAACGACTTCGCAAGCCGCGTGAATGTCACCGAGGGCCGAGCATGCAGTCCAACGCCATGCTTGACCTCGACCTCCGTCTGGTAGTTGGCGTGCATCTGCTCGCCCTCACGGCCTCCCATGCGCAATCCACTGCTCATCAGGGTGATAGCTCCTCTGCCGTCGCAATGACCTTGGTCAGCGATGCGCCGCCGGAGGCCTCGGCCGCCGCGATAACAGCTCCCTCCACGACGGGTGCATTGCAGATCGATACCTGCTTCGACCGCGGCAGGCCGAGCATCTCAACCGCCATTTCACTGTTGGTTTCAGCGCCCCCAAGATCGACGAAGACGGCAACGCCTGCGTCCGACCAAGCCTCCTCGATGGCTTTGAGAATGCCGCGAGCATCCGTCCCGAGTTCGCCGTGACTGTTGCCGCCCGACCAGGCAAGCGGCACACTGTCACCGACCATCTGCCGCACCATGTCGGCAGTACCACGCGCAACCAGCGGCGAGTGGGAAACGATCACAATCCCAACGTTGGGCCTCTTCCCATTCATGCAGGTCGGTACTCCTCGAGGTAGCGGCAGATCGCAGTTGTCAGCAGTGCACAACTTGAGGCGCCCGGATCGACATGACCGATCGACCGGTCTCCGAGATAGGAGGCACGCCCGCGCATGGCCCTCATCGCAGCCGTCAGTTCGGCAGAAAGTTCGGCCTGGCGCGCGATGTCCGTCAAAGGCAATCGATGTGCGAGCGCGTCCTGAACAGGATAGAGAACATCAAGAAGCGTCTTGTCCCCGGCATGTGAGCGGCCACGACGCGCGACGGCATTGATCGCCTGTTTCAGTGCTGACGAAAAATCCTTCTCCTCGTCCGGGGCACGGAGCTCGCGGCCCATCTCCATGAGCAGCGTCCCGTAAAGAGGGCCTGCCGCTCCGCCGATGTTCATCACGAGCGTCAGGCCAATTTTCTCAAGCGCATCAGGCAAGGGAAGGGCAGAAACGGAGGCGTCCTCGGCGCTCACCGCTTCGCAGCCGCGTCGCATGTTCGTTCCATGATCGCCATCACCAATGGCGCGATCAAGCGCACACAAGTGCTCGCTGTTTGCCGCGATCGTCGCACGGCAAGCTTCGATCAATCCCATGAGAAGAACCGGTTCAGCCAGCACCCGAAACCCTCCCGCCTGCAGAACTCATACCAGCGCTGCCATTACCTCGAATACGCCTGCCACGGCCACGGCACCCGGATCGGGCACGCCTTCCAGATCCCTTTCGCCAACGTAGGAGGCGCGACCGGCCTTTGCCTGTCGCATCGCTCCTGTCGACTGAGCACCTGCCGTCGCCGCTCTTGCCGCGGCTGCGACACCCTCCGATGAAAGGGCCGCAAGCGCGGGAGCCAGTGCATCGACCATTGTGCGGTCGCCCACAACGGCGCCTCCATAGAACGTCATCCGATCAAGCCCGGCAAGCAGGGCAGCGGCGATATCGTCCTTTTCGGCCATGGACTTGGATGCGGCAGTGAAGAAGATCGAGAGAAGGACGCCGCTGGAGCCGCCCATGCTCGTGCTCAGGATTTCGCCGATGGAGGCCATCGTCGCGGCAGGGTCTTTCAGTGGAAGTGTGTCGATGCGAGCAAGAATGCTGCGGGCTCCGGTCGCAACGGTGGAGCCGGTATCGCCATCACCAACCCGGCCATCCAGGCGGTTGAGCTCGCTTTCGAGCGAAATCAGATGCTCGCAAAGTGCCGTCAGGAGAAGACGATTATTCCTATCGTCGCTGGCGGGTGCCGCTTCGCTCTGCGCCGACGCACGTTGAGGTGCTGGAAGGATAGCGATCTCGTGTCGCTCGGTCGCGGGCGGCCAGGCATGGGGTTCGACGGCGGCCCTCAGGGCGGCTTCACGGTCGGCGTCCAGTCGAATGAGCGACAGGGAAAAACCGTTCATGTTGAGAGCGGTCATCATCGGTGCCGGCCCAATGATCAACCGAACACGGTTGGCGATCGGTGACGACAGCACAGTGTTGGCGATGACGCCCATTTCGAGCGGCGGCACGGCGCCGAGATTGTTGATCAGCAGCGCATGATCTCCAGCACCATCGAGCTTCGCCGCCAGTCGCTCGGTCATCGTCGCGACCAGATCGGCAATCGGCTGCAGGGAAATACGCTCGACCCCGGGCTCGCCGTGGATACCGAGGCCGAGTTCGCCTTCGTTGGCGCCCAGCCGATCCTCATGCGTTTGGCCCGGGACGCTGCAGGTTGAAAGCGACATGCCGAGCGAAACGATGCTGCCCGCTGCGGCGGTCGCCAGGCCCGCCACCGTCTTGAGCCCGGCGCCGGCTTCGGCATGGTAACCGGCGATCTTGTGCACGAACAGCGTACCGGCAACGCCGCGGGGCTGGCTGATGCCGGGGATTGCGATATCGTCGGCAACGATGACCATCTCGACATCGAAACCTTCGGCACGGGCCTTTTCGGCGGCGAGACCAAAATTAAGGCGATCGCCCGTATAGTTCTTGACGACCAGCAGGACGCCCTTGGGGCCGGTTACGGCGCGGATCGCCGTCAGCACCGCATCGACGCTCGGCGAGGCAAAGATTTCGCCGGATATGGCTGCGGTAAGCATGCCCTTGCCGACAAAGCCTGCATGCGAGGGCTCATGCCCCGCCCCGCCGCCTGAGATAATTGCGACCTTCGACTTATCCCAATCGGCACGCAGGATCACCTTGATTTCCGGGAACGCGTCGAGACGGGCAAGACGACCGGCGCTGCTTGTCTGGATCAGGCCGTCCAGGGCTTCGGTGACAATGGTTTCCCGGCGATTGAAGAAATGTTTCATGGAGACAGACCCGTCTTTTATGCCAGTGAATTCGTTTCTTTCGGTTGCTTATCCAAGGCGCTGGCCGCTGGCGTCGAAATAGAGTGGATCGCGCAGCGTCAGGCTTATTCGATCACCCGGCCGGATCGCGAGATATGGATCGGCAAGCGTGACTAGCTTGTGGTCGCGCACCTTGATGTGAAGGTGGTTCTGGTCCCCCAGATGTTCGATCCAATCGATCTTCGCATCGGCGTTCTGATCCACGATGATATCAAGGTGCTCTGTTCGCGCGCCGATCGTCTTCGTTCCCGGCGGCGGACTGGCACCCGGAAGAAGATCGGCCGGCAACAGGTTGATATGTGGCTGGCCAAGGCGCGCGGCGACATGAAGGCTGGCCGGATTGCCATAGATTTCGCGCGGCGTTCCGACTTGCAACAGTCGTCCTTCCGAGACAATGCCGATCCGATCCGCCATGGTCATCGCCTCGACCTGGTCGTGGGTTACATAGAGCAGAGTCGAGCCGAGCTCTTTCTGGATGCGCTTCAGTTCCAGGCGCAGTTCTGCGCGTAGTTTCGCATCGAGCGACGAGAGCGGTTCGTCCATCAGATAAATGGCAGGTCGGCGCACCAGCGCCCTGCCGATCGCAACGCGCTGCATTTCGCCGCCCGACAGACGCGTTGAACGGTTCTCCAGCTTGTGGTCGATCCTGACCATGCGCGCAATTTCGCGGACACGGCGGTCGATTTCTTCGCTCGCAAGTCGGTGCGCCGGGGCTCGCAGCGGAAAGGCAAGGTTGTCGTAGACCGTCATATGCGGATACAGCGAGTATTGTTGAAAGACGAAGGCGACATCCCGTTCAGCGGGAGCTTCGCCTGCGACATTGCGGCCGCCGATTTCGATACGCCCAGCGTCGGGGTGCTCCAGTCCCGCAATAAGACGCAACGTGGTCGTCTTGCCAGCACCCGTCGGCCCGAGCAGAACGACGAATTCACCGTCTCGGATCGACAGGTTGAGATCGGCCAAAGCCTGAGTGTCACCGAAACGCTTATTGAGCCCCTTGAGAACGACGTCAGCCATGCTGAGCCTCCGAGTAGAGTGCCGAGGCAACAGCGCGGCCCGACTTGCAGTCGAATAGCGCGAGCTTTCCCGGATTGAGTTCAAGGCCAACAGTCTCGCCGATACGGAAATCGCGGTTTGCCGGAACGCGTGCCTTGATCACGCCGCTCGATGTCTCGATTGCCACGACCTGATTGGTTCCGAGGTATTCGCTGCCATAGACGGCTCCTCGCAAGGGTGACGCGTCGCTGAAGCGGATATGTTCGGGCCTCACGCCGAGCGCAAGCTCCGCCTCGGCCATATCCTGGTGCACCTCGGGAATGCTGACGTCGACGCCGTTAAGCGATATCGACCGCGCTCCCGCCTTGAGACCCGACGTGAAACGCATGAAATTCATCGGCGGCGAGCCGATGAAATCTGCGACATACATGGTGGCCGGCTTGCTGTAGATGTCCTGCGGCGTGCCGAATTGCTCGATGACGCCATGGTTCATGACCGCGATCTTGTCGGCCATCGCCATCGCCTCATGCTGATCATGCGTCACGTAAACCGTCGTCGCGTGGATGCGGTTATGCAGTTCGCGCAGCTCATGGACCATCACCTCGCGGAATTCGGCATCCAGCGTGCCAAGCGGTTCATCCATCAGGAAACACTTAGGACGGCGCACGATCGCGCGGCCGAGAGCCACGCGCTGGCGGTCGCCGCCCGCAAGCCCGGAGACGGACCGGTTCAAGATATGATCGATCTGCAGCAGCCGCGCGGTCTCCTCGACGCGCTGGCGGATCTGCGCCTTCGGCATGCCTTGCGACAGGAGTGGGAAGCCGATGTTCTTGCGCACATTCATATGGGGATAGAGCGCAAAAAGCTGGAAGACGAAGGCGATGTCGCGGGCGCTGGCGCGGTTGAAGGTGACATCCTCCCCATCAAGATAGATCTTGCCGCTGGTCGGCAATTCCAGGCCGGCGATCATACGAAGCGTCGTCGTCTTGCCGCAGCCAGAGGGGCCGAGCAGTGCCAGGAACTCGCCGTCGTGAATGACGAAGCTCGAATCCTGCACCGCCACAAAGCCGCCGAACTGCTTACGGAGGTTTTCTATTCTGATGTCCGCCATGGCTCACTCCGGAAACTTCGAGACGATGATGAACATGGCGGTGCCTGCGAGCAGGGTTACCAACGAATAGGTATAGAGCACGAGAAGGAACGGCTGGAAGAGCATGAGGAAACCGATGGCGATCAAGGCGGTCGCGATGTTCTCCATGGGCCCCCGGCGCAAAAAGAACGGGCGCTTCGGGCGGGATGGGCGTGGGGTCTCGATGAGATGGGTCATTTGCGAACCGCTCCGAAGGTGATGCCGCGCAAGAGCTGCTTGCGCAGCAGAATGGTGAAGACGAGGATCGGGATCAGGAAGATCGTTGTTCCCGCAGCAACGGCAGGCCAGTCCTGGCCGCCTTCACCGATGATGGTCGGGATGAATGGCGGTGCCGTCTGGGCTTCCCCCGAGGTCAGCAATGCGACAAAGGCATATTCGTTCCAGGCAAAGATCAGGCAGAAGATCGCAGTGGCGGCGATGCCCGTGGTTGCCTGCGGCAGGACGACTTTCCAGAAGGCCTGCAGCCGGGTGTAGCCGTCGATCATCGCAGCCTCTTCATATTCGCGCGGGATCTCGTCGATGAAGCCTTTAAGCAGCCAGACGGCGAGCGAGACGTTAACTGCCGTGTAGAGCAGGATCATGCCCAGCGCCGTGTCGGAGAGGCCAAGCTCGCGGTACATCAGATAGATCGGTATGGCGACCGCGATGGGCGGCATCATGCGCGTCGACAGGATGAAGAACAGAAGGTCGTCGGCGAGCGGTATCCTGAAACGGGAAAAACCGTATGCGGCCAAGGTTCCCAACGATACGGCCAGAAATGTCGAGCCGAAAGCAATCACCAGAGAATTGGCAAAGCGTGGCAGGAAATTCGAGGGACCCGCAATGACCATGTTTCGCTTGCGGGTCACCTCATCACAGGTGCCGGTCGGTGCAGGCAGGGAGGCGATGTATTCCGGCGTCTGACGCGTTCTCGTCGTCAGCAGATTGCAGTAGCCTTCCAAGGTCGGCGTGAAGACGATCTTCGGAGGATAGCTGATGGAATCCGGCGGAGATTTGATACTGGTCAGGAAAATCCACACGAGCGGGATCATCGTGATCAGGGCGTAGAGGATCACGATAGCGCCGGCGATCCTCTTGCTGGTCGGGCTCGGCGCGACAACCGAATGGGCTGAGGTAACAGAGCTCATCGCTGCTTCACCTTGTTGAGTGCCTTGACGTAGATGTTTGCGAGACCGAACACGGCAACGAAGAGGACGATGGCAAACGCCGACGCCCGCCCGGTTGCCCAGCTCTCGAAGGCGGCCCGCTTCAAGGTGATGGAGGCAACCTCGGTGGTCGAGCCCGGGCCACCACCTGTCAGCAGTGTCACCATGTCGAACATCTTGAAATTCTCGATGCCGCGAAACAGCACCGCAAGCATGATGAAGGGCAGCGCCATCGGCACGGTGATCGACCAGAATTGCCGCCAGGCGGAGGCGCGGTCCACCTCGGCCGCCTCATAGATATAGTCGGGGATGGAACGCAGGCCTGCCAGGCAGATCAGCATGACGTAGGGCGTCCACATCCAGGTGTCGACGATAATGATCGCCCACGGTGCAAGCGAAACGCTGCCGAGCATCTGGATGTCGGCTGTCGGGATGCCGGTGACCAGGGAAACGGCATAGGCGAAGAGACCGATCTGCGGCTCGTAGAGGAAGCGCCAAAAGTTGCCGACGACGGCTGGAGACAGCATCATCGGGATCAGGATCAGCGTCGTCCAGAAGGCGTGGCCGCGAAACTTGCGGTCGATCAGATAGGCGAGCGTAAAACCGATGACGGTCTGCAGCAGGATCGTCCAGAAGACAAAGTGCGCCGTCGTCTGCATCGCCTGCCAGATATCCGGGTCGTTGAGCACCCGCTCGTAATTGCCCAATCCAACGTTCAGGACCGGCGCATTCGGACGGTTGGCGCGATAATTCGTGAAAGACAGATAGATCGCCCAGATCAGCGGAAAGATGTTGATGGCGAGAAGCAGGATTATGGTGGGCGCGATAAATACCCAGGCGATCGCTCGATCGGATAGTCCGCGGACGCGGCGGGCAAGCAATGTCGGCGTCGCCCTTGCAGTTGCGTCTGCAGCCTTCTCGACCATAGAGGAAGAAGAAATGTTCAAGGTGTCACCTGGTCTTTGCGTATATGAGACACGTGGCGGCCCGGCAGTCTTGGCGAGCCGGGCCGCCATTCTGACAAGAAGGTTGTGCGTCCAGCCGGACACTAGATCTTGCCATCGTCCTTGAAGACTTCGGTCCAGTCCTTCACCAAGCCATCAAGCGCCTCTTGCGCGGTACCGTTGCCGGCCACGACATAGTTATGAACGCGCTTCTGCATGTCCTGGAGGAGGGTCGCGTAGCTCGGCTCGGCCCAGAAATCCTTCACGATCGCCATCGAGTCCAGAAACGCCTGGGCATAGGGCTGACTGGAAGCAAAGTCAGGAGCGTTCACCACCGATTTCAGGCAGGAATAGCCGCCGAGCTGCCACCATTTCGCCTGCACCTCGGGCTGGGCGAACCACTTGATATACTGGAGAGCAGCGTCCTTCTTGTCGGAATAGGAAACGACCGAGATGCCCTGCCCGCCGAGCTGAGCGAAGTGCTTCTTTTCAGCCGGATTGGGGAAGAAACCGATCTTGTCGCCGCCCACCTTCTCGTCCTTGTAGAGGCCAGGCCAAGTGAAGGCGAAATTCATCTGCATTGCGACCTGGCCGGATTTGAAGGCATCAGCCGACTCGACCATGTAGACATTGGAGCTGCCGGGCGGAGTACAGCAATCATAGAGCGACTTGTAGAATTCCAGACCCTTCACCGCATCGGGTGAATTGACGAAGCCTTCCATTTCATAGGGCTTTTCAGGGTTGTCGTACTGGAAACCCCAGTCATACAGCACGTTGGTCACGCCCATCGTGATGCCTTCGGAACCGCGTTCGGTGTAGATCGAAGCGCCGTAGACTGTCTTTCCGTCGATCTTACGCTTCTGGAAAAACTCGGCGATCTGCTTCAACTCGTCATAGGTCTTGGGCGCGGTGAGGTCCCGGCCATATTTTCCCTTGAATTCCTTCTGCAGTTCCGGCCGCTCGAACCAGTCCTTGCGATAGGTCCAGCCGACCACGTCGCCCATGGCAGGCAGCGCCCAGTAGTTCGGCGTATTCTTCGGCCATTCCGAGTAGCCAACCACCGTCGCCGGCACGAAGTCATCCATCTTGATGCCTTCCTTGTCGAAGAAATCGTTGAGCTTGACGTAATGGCCGTTTTCGGCCGAGCCGCCGATCCACTGGCTGTCGCCGATGATCAGGTCGCAGAGCTTTCCGTGAGAGTTCAGTTCGTTGAGAAAGCGGTCGGCATAGCTGGTCCACGGCACGAACTCGAACTTCATTTCGGTGCCGGTTTTGGCGGTGAAATCTTTCGAGAGTTCGACTAGCGCGTTGGCCGGGTCCCAGGCCGCCCAGCAGAGTGTCAGTTGATCAGCTTTTGCGAGATTGGGCAGCGCCGACGACATGATGAATGCCGATGCCAGCCCGAGAAGGGCTTTCGATTTCTTTTGCATACGTTCCTCCCAGAACCAAAGCCGGCTCCCCGCCGACATGCAAGTCCACCAATTTCAGAGAATGCCTACATGAACTCCTCAATCCTCATGTTTAGCAATATGTTTAGTGATAGACGTTTTTATAAACATTGCAAGTAACAATCGTCACAGTCCAGTCATCCACCCCGTGATGATGCAGATTGCCGGCATGTCGAACAGTTCAAGACCCTGGCGTGCCACGCCGGCGGGCTGAAGCGTGATGCCTCGAGGTCAGAACGACGCTATGGGCAGGGGAGGACGCGCCGGGTATGATCGATCAATTGAAGGGAGACCGGCTGGTGTCTGCGCAGATGGATCGCGGCGGGGATGCGCAACAAACGCCAGCCGGGCTTTCGGACGTGCTTGGCTTGGGCCTGTCCGTCGTTTTCTGTGGCCTGAACCCTGCACTATCTGCAGTCCGGGACGGCCATAATTTCTCGTCTCCCAGCAACCGCTTCTGGAGGGTGCTACACCTTTCTGGCTTTACGTCGCGCCTCTTGCGCGCCGACGAAGAGCAGGAACTGCTCCAGTATGGATACGGCATCACGGCCGCCGTCTCGCGAGCCACGAAGAGCGCCAGCGAATTGCGGCTGGACGATTATAAAAAGGCAGCACCTTTGCTCGAAGCGAAGATAACCAAGTTCGCGCCGGCTAACCTCGCCTTTCTCGGCAAGGCTGCCTTCGCAACGATTACCGCACGGGCGGACTGCGATTGGGGAAGGCAGGGCGAGGTATTCGCCGGCGCTAACACCTGGGTTCTGCCGAACCCCAGCGGGCTTAACAGAGCTTTTGCCCTCGATCGACTGACCGCGCATTACCGTGACTTGAGAGCCGAAATCTAGCCACGCGTCGTTTGAGTTCCAGCTGCGAGCCTACAGGCGAACATCCAGATCGAAAGTGGCGCGGGCCTCATCGACAATGTCACCCGAAGCAATTTCTGCATGGCGATCCGAAGGAGAATGGGAGAGCCCTGCCCCGGTGCCGGGCGTTCCCCTCGGCGCGAGAGGCAAGCGCCTAGCTTACCCCATTGAGAACGACCATCTTGTCATCGGCCATCTCCTGCATCGTCCAAGGGATACCGCCGACGCCATAACCGGACTGGCGGCGACCTGCAAACGGCATCCAGTCCGTCCTAAATGCAGTGTGGTCGTTGATGAGAACGGTGGCTGCATCCAGACGCTTCGCCGCCCGGAGTGCAACGGCGATATCGGAGGAAAATACGCTCGACTGAAACGCATAAGGCAGCGAGTTGGCGCTCTGAATTGCATCGTCGAGGTTTCGGTAACCGTAGACGCAGGTCAGCGGGCCGAAGACTTCGAGTTGCGACACCTTTGCGTCGGCCGGCGGATTGAGCAGGACCGAAGGCAGCAGCGTCGTTTCCGACAGACGCCCGCCTCCAAGCTGTTTTGTTCCTGCATCGACTGCTTCCCGGATCCAGTTCGATACCCGCTCCGTTTCGCGTGGCAGGATCAGCGGCCCCACCTCGGTTTGCTTGAGGGTCGGATCGCCGACCCGAAGGGCCGCAACCGCAGCGGCAAGGTTCTCGGTGAACGGCTCCAGGATCTCTTCGTGCACGAATATCCGCTGGACCGATACACAGACCTGGCCTGCATGATAGTAGCCACCTTTGACGATGGGACTGACGACTGCGGCCGCATCTGCACTTCGATCGACGATAACAGGTGCGGCACCGCCATGTTCAAGCGCGCATCTCGTGCCCGGCGGCAGCTTGCTCTTGAGATACCAGCCGACTTTTGCAGATCCGATGAAGCTTAAAAACGCGACGCGGGGATCGGTCGCAAACGCTTCAGCAAGCGCGTTGTCATCGGTAACGAAGGTCTGGCACCAGCGTTCGTCCAGGCCGGCCTCCCAAAGCAACTTCACGATTTCGAGGCACGAGATGGGCGTTGTTGCTGCAGGCTTTACAATGACGGGGCACCCGACGGCGATCGCAGGCGCAATTTGATGGACAATGAGATTGAGAGGATGGTTGAATGCCGAGATCGCCGCGACACCACCGATCGGCTCTTTCGTTGTAAACGCCAGGCGATTCAGGCTCGCGGCCGTCAACCCCATCGGGATTTCCTTGCCGCCGAAGTTGCGGATTTCATCGGCGGCGTTGATCAGCCCGTCGATTGCTCGTGTGACTTCGACGATGGCGTCCGCCAGAGGCTTGCCGCCTTCCCGCGCAATCATCATCGCGAAACGGTCCCTGTTGTCGTGCAGCAGTTCCGACGTCTTTCTCAGGATCGCCATGCGCTGATACGCAGGCAACCACCCCTCGCGATCGGCAAAGGCTTTCGCGGCAATATCCAGCTTGCGATCAAGTGCGGCGGCGTCATCGGTCGGCAGTTCGGCGATGATCGCCCGATCAAACGCCTGATAAACCCTTAAGCTAAGCGACATCTCATGCCTCCAGAATTGCCGGGAGCCGTTCGCGCAGCTCTTTCACCAGCACACGTTCATTCTCCGAATAGTCGACGGGAACATTGACCAGATGCACGCCCCCACCTTTGAACGCATCCTCGAGAACCTGCTTGAGCTGGCCGATATCATCGACCCTCGTTCCTTTGGCGCCGTAGGATTGCGCATATTTGACGAAGTCCGGATTGCCGAATGTCATACCGAAGTCCGGAAATTCGTCGACGGCCTGCTTCCAACGGATCATCCCATAGGCATCGTCTTCAATCACGAGAACAACAAGGTTCAATTTGAGCCGGACGGCGGTCTCCAGCTCTTGCGAATTCATCATGAAGCCGCCGTCGCCGCAGATCGCCATGACCCGCCGTTGCGGGTAAAGCATCGCCGCGACCATCGCGGACGGAAGGCCAGCCCCCATCGTCGCGAGCGCGTTGTCGAGAAGCAGAGTGTTCGCCATTTTGGTGCGATAGTTGCGAGCGAACCATATCTTGTACATGCCGTTGTCGAGAGCGAGAATGCCATCATGGGGCATGACCTCTCTGATGTCGTGGACCAGCCTCTGGGGCGTAAACCGTTCCTCGGTCGCCCGGTCCGCGATACGATTGAGAATTCGCTCTCGCAGGTGAAGAAGCGCCTGCGCGTTCGGTAGCTTGCCTTCCAGGCGATCGGCGAGCGCCTTGAGTGACGGCCCGATGTCGCCGATGACCTCGGTCTGCGGAAAATAGACCTGCTCGACCGTCGCCGGCTGGTATCCGACGTGGACGACTTTCGGACCGCCCTTACCCATGATGAACGGAGGCTTTTCGATCGTGTCGTGGCCGATCGTGACGATCAGGTCTGCCTGCTCGATGGCCTCGTGGACGTAGTCTCGCTCCGAGAGGGCCGCGGTGCCCATATAGAGCTCTGTTCCCCCTGGAACCGTCCCCTTCCCCATCTGGGTCGTGAAATAAGGGATGCGCGTTCGAATAACGAACTGGGCGATATCCGACGTGGATCGAGGACGCGAGGCTGCCGCTCCGAACATGAGCAATGGACGCTTGGCCGATGCAATCAGCGCAGCTGCACGATCGAGCGCAGCGTCGCTTGCGGTCGGCAGTTCAAGCTGATGCGGCGCCACCAGCGCGATGTCTTCACACTCTTCTGCAGCAATGTCTTCGGGCAGTTCGAGATGAACTGGACCAGGCCGTTCCTCCTGCGCGATCCTGAACGCCTCCCTCACGAGGGTCGGGATCATCTGCGGCGAAACGATCTGACGCGTGAGCTTAGTCAGCGGCTTCATCGATGCGACGACGTCAACGATCTGGAAGCGGGCTTGGCGTGATGAAAGAATACCCTTCTGGCCGGTGATCATCACCATGGGCATTGCGCCGAGGAGAGCATAGGCCGCGCCAGTCGACAGGTTCAGTGCTCCTGGCCCAAGCGTCGTCAGGCATACGCCAGGCTTTCCCGTCAGCCGTCCGTAGGTCGCAGCCATGAACGCAGCTGCCTGCTCATGTCGCGTGAGCACGAGCTCGATGGACGATTTGCGGATGGATTCGACGACATCGAGGTTTTCTTCGCCCGGAATGCCGAAGATACGCTCCACGCCTTCGTTCTCAAGCGCCGCAATGAGGAGATCCGAGCCTTTGGTCATGGAAGGTGCCTGTGTGCTTTGACGCCGCACTCAAGGGCGACGCGATGAGGAACTTCAGACGCTGAACATAGGTCGATTTGCGGTCCGAACCAATCGCACCTTAGTGCAGATTTTGCATGCGAGATATGCTTGCAGAACCTCCCTCGGATTTGGAGCTGCCAATAGATCAAAATCATTGACGGCGCACACATTGCCTGCGTGCTGCCTCTCCCATTGCCTCGCGCAGTTTGTGTTCAGGAAAAAGATTGGCGAAAAATGCCGGCGAGGCGCTGGCGAGAGGTTTGGGATTTTCGCGGCAGGGTTCAACTCCCGAGCAGGATCGCGCCTGCCGTAACAATAATGCAGGCGAGAATGCGCCGAGCGGTCAAGATTTCGCCAAGGAACAACCAGCCGATCAAAACGGCGAACACAACGCTTGTTTCCCGTAGCGCCGTGATTGGGCCGGCCGGTCCGAGTGAGAAGGCGGCAATCACCACACCGTAGGCAATCATTGCGACCAACCCACCTCCGAGGGCCTTCCATGTGTCCCGCGCTCGAAAATCGACCCCGAGCCGCCGACGCATACCGATGAACGCAACAGGCAGGAACGTGCCATAGAGGACGAGCACCCAGGCAGTATAGGCGCCGCTCTGGCCGGCCAGTCGTACGCCGACGGAGTCGATCGTTGCGTAGGCGGCGATGATCGCTCCTGTCGCAAGAGCGAACAGGATGGACGAAGTGGAGGATCTGCCTTTGCCAAGGGATAGGCTCATGATCCCGAGGGCAATGAGAATGACACCTGCAATCTGGAAGGGGTCCAGGTGGTCGCCAGCGACGACGAACCCGCCGAGCGTCACGAGAAGCGGCACCGTTCCGCGAACGATCGGATAGACCTGCCCCAGTTCCCCATAATGATAGGCGGCGACGAGGAAGACGCTATAGCCGACCTGAAGGACGGCAGAGAGGAAAATATAGGACCATGCGGCCGACGGCGGCAGCGGATAGATGAACAGGAATGGAAGCGCGACAACCGTGCTCGCAAAGCTCATGACGGTAACAGTCCAGAGCCGATCGCCGCCGCTGCGCAGAAAGGCGTTCCATGTGGCGTGAAGGACTGCGGCGAAAAGCGCCAGGCCGATGACGGCGGCGCTCATTGCCGCGTCCTCGTCGCCAGCAGATCGGCTGCGACCTTCCGGGCATTGTCGATCGCCTCTTTCCCCTGGCCCATCTGAGCGAGCATCGTTGCCCCCTCGATCAGCATGGACAGGATCATGGCGATATGCGGCGCCCGACCCTCTTGCATCGACTGCGCCAGGATGTCCCGAATGCGGTCCTGAAGATCGCGCTTCTGGCGCATGACGGCCTCGAATACAGCATGATCCCGCTCGCCGAACTCCGCGAGCGCATGCTGAAACAGGCATCCGTGAAAATCCGGACTGTCGAACCAGCGTTCATGCCAATCGAAAACGGCCATGATCTTCTCATCTGGCGTCATTGCGGTTTCCGAAAGCCGGTCGAGCTGGCGTTTGAACCGATCCGTTCGCCAGTTCAGGACCTCGACAATCAGGCCGTCCTTGCTGGGAAAATGCCGATACATCGTCATCTTGGCGACCTCGGCCTCGGCAATGATCCGGTCTATGCCGGTGGCGTGGAAGCCGTCGCGCTTGAACAGGGTATAGGCAGTTTCAATGATGTGCTGACGTTTCTCGATGGCAATGGCACGAGGTGGCATAGCGAAATTCCAACTGAGACAGACCTGTCTCACTCATATGGCAACAGACAGCTTTGGTCAATGGGCGTTGTTTCGAACGAAGCCTGAACTCTTTCCCAGCATATTCCAACGTCGCTGTTGCTGCTTACGCCTGGCTGAACGCGTCAGATCAGACCGTACGGTCCGCGGGGCCTTTTTCCGCCACCACCAAGACTTGGACCGCTTTTTTGGAGTGATGCGAGAGCTTGCGGCAGATGGCGGCACCCTCCTTCTCAATGAATTTCATCCCGTACAACGCAAGCTGTTCTGGCCAGAAGGCCCACACCACTACTTTCAAACGGACTTGATCGAAGCGGATGTGCCGAACCCTGCTCGCGATGGCGGGCGAGGCTCGTGCCGACAAGGGATCGAAACTCTGGTCGACGGTACCCAAGCCTTCGTGGAGCGTGAGCGCAGTATCGCTGCACTAAGCGCCAGACAGCTTTCATGCTAGATTGGCGTTCCGGAAATCCACCACGTCGAGCGAAACAGCCATGGCCACAGCAAACAAATCGTCCCAAGCGGGAGCGCCACAGAAACGTCGCCACAAATTCCATCCCAAGCGAGACCCGAAGCCACAGGTACTCGCCCAGGCCAATCGCACAGTTTTACGGATGGTTTCCGTGGTGGTAGTTGCTTTTCTCGTCGTCATCGCCGTTCAGGCGCTGTGGTAGAGCGAATGACGCTGGCCCGGAGCGGCCATGGTCAACGGAAAATTCCTGGTCACGGAGCCTCCCGATATCTCCGTAAGGTAGGCGCTTGCGACAACATGGCGTCGAGTTGGTTCGCACGGGTGGCTCTCTTAAGGAGCTGTGACTTGAAACGGACAGTCGCCCAACCTCCGGCCCGTCTCCCCTCAACCTGCTCAGACAAGAGTGCCCTCATCCGATCCCATTCGCTAATTCGGTGTTGCAGTTTCGCACTCGACTCCCGTGGTACTCAATGGTTCAATTTCCGCTGCTGAGAGGGAGTAGGCAGTGATGTATTACGAGTGGAGCGAGGCGAAGGCACGCAGGCGGTACCTGATCAAGTTCGCGTCCGTATGGTTGGCTGCTATTGCGCTGGGATTTCTCCCGGTTTGGTGGTTGGTGCAGGAGACCACGTTCTAAGCCGCTAACGATATAAACGGTGGCGCTATATCCTGAATGGCACGTTCAGCGGCCAGACCCGCCCGTCCCGCGCTGCTATCGGACGGGCCAGCAACAGGCTTCCATTGCGAGCCACTATGGTCACTCACCATACGTGCAAGCTGCTAGCTACGCTCCCGGTCAGGGCTGCAGGGACTCGGCCCGACGCCTGATCCTGATCTCGATGCGGCGACGTTCCTTGACGTCTCCCGCCTGCCCGCTGGTGAGCGTATCACCCGGAATAACCAGCTGGGCAGCTGACATCGGCAACACGGTCACGTCCTTCAGCTTCGGATTTTCCTTCAGAATATTCGCAACCGCGATCGCCCGCGCGAGTCCAAGCCCGGCATTATCGGCAGGCTGGAGGGCATCGACAGGTAACTGGCCGTCGATGACGCCGATCGAAGCGTCGTCGAGATTGGATGTGCTTCTGGCGACGCGCTGCTCGTCCGTGTGCCCGATCACCTCGACCACGTCGACCTGGTAACGCTCGAGGTTGTCGGCAATCTGGTCCGCGATCGAGGTCTCAAGCTTGTCCTCGAATTCCCGCGTCAACGCGGCGCTGCCTGACGTGAAGTAATATCCGCCGGCTTCGGAGAGGCTAATGATAGGCGGCCATTCATGGGGTTTGATGTCCCCGTGCAGCAGTTGCTCGAGCTGGTCCGGAGCTTTGTCGAGTGGGATGTTGTTCGCTGCCAGTACCTTTGCGACCGCCGCAAGCTTGGCCAGATCAGCGGGGCTGGCGTCGTTCATTTTCAACCCGTCGATGATCTGCCGCGCAGAGACCAGCTCGCGCCATTCGCTCTCGAATTTCGCGCGATCGGTCGCCGACATGTTCGAACCGAGTTTGGACTGCGCCTCGACAAGCTGGGCGGATAGTTCCTTATTCTGCTGTTCCAGTTGCGCGAGGCGCTGCTCGGTGTCCATCCGTTGTTTCCGCTCGGCCGTGATCATGGCGGCGGCAACCAGCAGCAGGCAGAACACCAGCAGAAGCATGGATTCCGCCATCGTCAGCCCGAGGATGAGGCCGCGGTTATATCCCTTGTGCTCCAGCTTCGGGCTTCCGCTTGCCTGGGTCACCATCTGAACAACCGCCGTTTCGGCTCGCCTAGTGTCGGGCTGGTCTCCGTCCTCTCGCCATCCAAGACAACCGGTTCGGCATCCACCATCGTACTCTCGCTCGCCCCTACCGCCTCGACAACGTCTGCCGTTTTCGAAGGGACGGACGGTGGCGGATTTTCCCTGTCACGCTCAAGCGCTTCCGCGATGCGATCCAGCTTATTGTCGATGCTGGTCAGGGGCCTCAATGCATCATCCACCTTAGCGGACTGCGAGCGTGTTTCCGCGATCCCCTCCTCCATCCGCCTGAGATGGGCAGCGGTCATATCCTTGATCGCATCGATTGTGGGGGTCAGCTCGAACCGGATGACATCCTCGGGTGGCCTGATCTCTCCGAGACGCGTACCGACGCCCTCCACGGCGGCACCGAACTTGTCGATGATCGTCGAGAGCTTATCCGTCGTCTCACTCAGTTTACGGGTCGCTTCCGCTGCTTGATCGGTCACCGACCTATTGTGGTCCTCGATGATCGATGAAAGCTTGGTCGCGGCCTCCTGGATCGGGATGATAGCCTCCTTGGAGATCGCCTCGATGACCTTGCGGATTTCCTCGCCGTTCTTTTCCGCCTGGCGACCGATCTCCTCGAAGCCCTCCGTCAGCATCTGGTTGCTGACCCTGCGGTAGTTCGAGAACTCGCGAGCGGACGTGTCGAGCTCGGTTCGGACCCGCCGCGTCATCTCCGCAAGCTCGTGGCGGGCGCTACGTTCGATATCGATCGGGTCCCGGCGCATCTGGTTGAAGAGGATGCGTAGCGTCACGCCCGCGATTGTCGATGTCACCGCGATACCGAAGTTCCGGACGATCGTCTCGATCGAAGTCTCCCCGGCGAACAGGTAGAGGGATACACCAAGGCTCGAAAGCGTAAACAGAAACCCCATGTAATAGAGGTTGTCGCCCGCCTGCTCATTGTGCAGCCGGAAGCCAGCCAGCGCTATCGACGCCAGGAAGTAGATCGCCATTAGCACCAAGGGCACTGCCGTCACGAAAAATGTCGACCAGGCTGCGAGTTTCGCCGACCAAATGAAGATCATTCCCCCGATCGTCACCGCTGCGAACAGCACGATAGGAGCCCAGTCCCGAAACGCAGTTCTTCCCGTGTCGTTTGATGTCATCACTCCAGTCCCTCCAGACGGGTGAAACCAGAAAACTCGCCGTTATTCTTCTCTACCCAGGATTTCCAGAACGCAGCCAGCTCCTCCATCTTGAACTTCTGGCCCGGCCGCTGGAACGCCAGGACTTTGACCTGCACCCCATCCAAAGACGTCCGGAATTTCTCCCGTGCAGGACTGCTTTCGAATTTGGCGATCGAAACGCCGTCGCGATAGCTGGAAAACGCCGGGGTATGTTCGACCATATCCGAGGCAACATACAAGGTTTTGGGGATGCCTGCAGGCAAGGGTTGGAAGGCTTCAAGGTTTATGCGTTGAATGCCCGCCATGATCGGCGAGAATTCGCCCGATGCGCCATTTCCAAGCTTGCCGGCGATTCCATCCAGGGGCTTTTGGAAACCCTTCTCCCAACGTTGCTGCACGAGCTTTGGGTTGCTGGTCCACTCGTTGGCCAGATCGCCGCTGCCCGGATTGCAGCCGTGGAAGGTTCTCTGAAGGTCTCCCTCCTTCTCCGTCAGCGCATAGACGTCGATCGCACCGTTGACCGGAACGCTGGAAACCAAGCGCTGGAACTGGTTCTTGAGGTCAAGTGATGTCGTGCCCGAAATCGGGTCGGTGACATCGAGCAGGATGGCCGTTTCACTGGTCGGACCTGTCGTCGGGCAGAGAGATGCCTTATCGAGCGAAACACTGGACATCGCCTGGTACTTGAGCCAGCCAAAGGCTCCGATCATGGCAAGCGCGACTGCCGAAAGCGCAATTGTCGCCACCACAGCGCCCGTCGAAAAGCCGCCTTTTCTGGAACGACTGCTACGCCGCCTGTTCCGCGCCAACGCCTGCCTCCGGGAATAGATTGTCCAGTCTGTGGTACTGCTCGACGGCCATCTCGAACGCGGAACCGATCTTCCTGATCTGATCGTTGAGTTCCGCCTGGGCGACCTGGATGCGTTCCGAAAGAACGCGATCGTCCCATTCTTGGCTCGTATTCAGGACGGGCGTTATCCGCTCCAGCTTGTAGGCGGTCGCGAAATATTGAGGCTCCGGCTCTGTTCTCGCAGCCCGGTTCGCCTCGCGGTAAGCCGTGAGAACAGCATTTGCGGTGCGCTCGAGATGGCTCTGATACTCCGCGAAAAGCCCCGTGGTCCGCGTACGATGGGCGATGATGGCAGCAGATTCCTGGCGGCGCGAGCTCAAATCCCTGACGATCTCTTCGATCTTGTCGCTGTGGTCATCGCGGATTTCACGAAGGTTATCGATCAGGTCCAGCTTTCCAGAAATGTAATTTTGCCGCGCCTCGTCGAGTCGACGCTGGACGCCGGCGAAACCGGGATACGGGTCGGTCAGCATGCAGCCGTCGATAAATGCCAGGATCGAGAAGAAAATCCCGATGGCGAAAAGCATCCAGGAATTCAACTCGACCAGTCCGAGCGGGTTCTCGCGAATTCGGCGGATGACTTCCGTCCCTGCCCCTTCGAGGATGGTGGCCGATACCTCTCGGTAGTGGGCCAAGGCGAGATTCACCACCAGGGCAACGACGATGTAGGCTGCAAGACCAAGCAATCCCCCAAGCTTCATGAGCCATGACCGATGAACGAGGTTTCGGACGCAGAAGATGGCGAACAACAGCGCAGCGCCGATATTCAGGACAGCGAACACAACAGCTTCTGTGATGCCGCCGATGATGCCCTGTTCGCTGCCCTTGGCCAGGAAGTTGCCGTTCATGACAATTTCGATAAGGACCAGGACCACGAGCAACGCGACCTTGACGCTCGTCGCGCCGGCGCTCGGTACCTTCGCCGCGCGATCCAGCCGATGCAGCCTCTTGAAAGAGGTCATCTCGTCTTCGGCGATCTTCAGATCGCGGCGCAAGCCATGGAGTTCGTCGACGCCGCTGGCGATCTCGGCCTTGAAATCGGAAAGACTGGATGCGTTTGCCTGCCGGATGAGCCCGAACTGTCCCTCGAAATCGAGATTGCGAAGCCGTCCGTCGAACGTCTGGGACTGATCCTCCAGAACTTGATAGGCCGACGCCTTCTCCTGCTCGATGCGGCCAACGATACGCTGCTCGACCTCGTCCAGCGACTGTGCCGACGGTGCCGGACGATTAGCCCTTCCGTTTTCGGTACCCTTCTCCCGGACTTCCAGCGTCTGGACCAGTTTGTCCGCATCGAGTGACGGGAAGATCTCCGTGGATGCGCGGAAGTCGTGACTGGATTCGCGAACACTGGTCCAGAGCTTGTTTAGTGCTTCAAACGGCAATGCGTCCTCATCGGAAACATGGTTGCGGAAATCCTAACTTGCAATGCGTAGCTCAGAGGTTGTGATCGGTCCAGCACCGGCGTCAACGGTCGGGGTTTAATCGCTCACCACGGTTAATCTGTGTCGGCAAGAACATCATTCCCAGGCGGCGGGTAAAACGGTTCCGGATCGCCGACCGGACTACCTGAAGCTGCGGACGCGGACATCAATCCACCAAAAAAAGTCCGACTCTCCGATCGACTTGAGCGTGCAATAGCGAGAATGTCATGGTCGCGGGCATTCCATCGGAAGTTGATATGGCGCGAAAACGCCGGCACAAGACGACATCGAAATCGACTCCGGCGGTTATCGTCGCGGTGTTGATCTTCGGCGTCATTGCATCCCTCTTCGGACGCAGGGAATCGCCGCCCGAACCAG
The DNA here is from genome assembly GCF_056398505.1 of Rhizobium sp. 01T437. Classification (NCBI taxonomy): domain Bacteria; kingdom Pseudomonadati; phylum Pseudomonadota; class Alphaproteobacteria; order Hyphomicrobiales; family Rhizobiaceae; genus Rhizobium; species Rhizobium sp. 01T437. The sequence continues at coordinate 38,666 of NZ_JBFTPM010000010.1, read as the reverse complement.
TAGCAGTGAGTCGTTCGAATATCGAACGGGTATCAACGGCTCCAACCGCAGAGCAACAGGTAACATCCACGGCGCCCAAGCAGGCCGAACCAAGCCCCGATCTAGCCTCCCTCCCTGAGCCGTCTCCCAAGGCTCAAGTCGACGCACACCCTGAGCCCAAGCCTGTTACCCGATATGTCATCGGCCGCAAAGTTGCGTTGAGAGACGGACCCGGCAAAACGTTCGGTATCCTCGATCGATATGACAGCGGTCGCGAGATCACCGTGATCGAAACCAACCGCGACTGGTCTCACGTTCGGGACAACCTCACCCAACGCGACGGATGGATAGCGACGAACCTTCTTGGTGATCAGCAGCCGTCGCCACCTCAAGCCAAGGAGAAGCAGACGGAGGAGCCGGAGAAAAAACGGGAAGCGCCACCTGCGCCCCCGATGGTTTCCGACAGCCTGGTGATCCAGAGACTGATTGCGGAATCCATCGCGATATATCCGGGAACCTGCGCCTGCCCGTACAACACGGATCGCCGTGGGCGGTCGTGCGGCCGCCGCAGTGCTTACAGCAAGGGCGGCGGATACGCACCGCTTTGTTACCCGCAGGATATATCGGCGGGCATGATTGCGAATTTCAGGAAGCAGGCGAACCGATAGACGGTGGCATGAGCGCGTAGCTTACCAGGACGTCATTCGTCAGGATCCGGCGCTCACGCACCGTTTCCTAGCCTGCCAGATCGGGATGCCAAGGCGCCGCGCCTTGTCGGCGAGATTGTCGGTGATGCCGTTGCCCGGGAAGACGATCAATCCAGACGGCATGACGGAGAGCATGTCGTCCTTGCGGCGGAACGGAGCAGCCTTAGGATGTTTGCTCCAGTTCGGCTTGAAGGTGATCTGCGTCACTTTGCGCTTCGACCCAGCAGGCGGCGATGGGTTCTGCACCCTTCGGCGCGCCGCCGTGCAACAGGACCATGTCGGCATATTTGGCATGTGCATGATCGAGCTTTCTCCAGATGCGGTCATGGTCGCTAAAGGCGATCTTGATGCCTTTCGGACGGCGTGAGCCATGTCAGTTTCTCCATGACGGACCGGGCGGAACCTCTCTCCAACCCTTCCAATCCGTCACAGCATTGAACCGCGCCCGTCAAATGACGGACGCGGCTCAGCGGGAGGCGCCGGGGGATTAGTCTATCCGATTGCCTTCGGTGGAGAAGAGGTGGATTTTCTCGGATTTTGGCGCGAGGTGGATTTGCTGGTCGGGCTTTAAATCCACCCGCCGGTGCAGCACGATGGTTGCCATCTGCGTGCCGACACGCACCGAAAGATGGGTCTCCGCACCAGTCGGCTCGACGGTCAGCACGGTGCCCGGAATGCCCACCTCCGCAATGTCGAGGTCTTCCGGGCGGATGCCGTAGGTGCGCGCCGCACTTTGACTCAATTGCGGCGGAAGCGGCAGGGAAACACCGCCTTCGATACGGAAGCCGCCGTCGCTGACGCCACCCTCGAAGAGGTTCATCGACGGCGAGCCGATGAAGGCGGCGACGAAGGTGTTATCTGGGCGGTCGTAGAGATCGAGCGGCTTGCCGATCTGCTCGATGCGGCCGGCGCGCATGACGACGATCTTGTCGGCCATGGTCATCGCCTCGATCTGGTCGTGGGTGACGTAAACGATGGTAGCGCCAAGGCGCTGGTGCAGCGCCTTGATCTCGCTGCGCATGGTCACCCGCAGCTTGGCATCGAGGTTGGACAGTGGCTCGTCGAAGAGGAACACTTTCGGATGGCGTACGATGGCGCGGCCCATGGCGACGCGCTGGCGCTGGCCGCCGGAAAGCTGTTTCGGCAGGCGCTCCAGCAGAGGTTCAAGTGCGAGAATGCCGGCGGCTTCGCTCACCAGCTTATCGATTGTCGCCTTTCCGCGCCCCTGCAGCTTCAGGGCAAAGCCCATATTTTCGCGCACCGTCATGTGCGGATAGAGCGCGTAGGACTGGAACACCATGGCGATATCGCGCTCTTTCGGCGCGACGTCGTTGACGACGCGGCCGTCGATGCGGATTTCACCGCCGCTGATATCCTCTAGCCCCGCCAGCATGCGCAGAAGCGTGGACTTGCCGCAGCCGGACGGCCCGACGAGCGTGACAAACTCACCGTCCTCGATATCCGCGGAAACCCCGTGGATAACGGAGGCCGCGCCGTATTGCTTCAGAACCCGGTCGATTGCTACCGATGCCATTGTCTGTCCTCCCTCACAGTTTCAATTGCCAGACGCCGGCCTCTGCGACGGCGCCGGTGAGTGTTGCCGAACGTGCGGCGGCAAAGCCCGGAATGCGTTTGGACCCCGTCCAGCGGCCGTTGTCAGCGAAGACCTCGATGGAGCCGGCATCGAGGAAGATGCGCAGGCTCGACGGTTTCGCGCCGGTGGCGACGTAACGTGGCGGCGTCTTACCGGTGCGAGCGTCGAAGACAATCGCCAGACCATCGGCATCGAGTTTCACGCCTAGATCGACATCCGGATGATCGAAGGTGAGATCGAAGGCGGCGCCCGGCTCTGTGAGATCAAGTACGATCTCGACGGCGCCGTTGCCGAGCGGCACGGTCTTGCCGGCGGCAAGCGCGGTGTCGTCCAGCAACTGATGGCGCAGGCTTTTGACGGCTGCGACCGGCGGGGTCAGCACGGTGTCGCCGTCGAGAAGCACCCGGCGCGGCAGGGTCATGGTCGTCGGGAAATCGTCCTTCCTGGAAAAATCCGTCCAGTTGGCCAGCCAGGCGATGCCGACCGGCTCATCGCTATCAACGAAGGCCTGGAAGGCATAGGCATCCGAACCGAAATCCAACTCCTGCTCGACCTCCGCCGTGAAGGTGCGGCCATCGAAACTGCCGACGATGACGGAAGTGAGGTTGCGGCGGCCGGTGGCCGGGTCGCGGCTGGTAAGCAGACCGAAGATCAGCGCCCAGCGGGTTTCTGCGTTTTTGCCGGAAAGCCGTATCATGCAGGGGCATTCCGCCGCCGTCATGCCGAAACCGTCCTCGCGATGGATGATGCCGAGGAAGGTCCAGCCATCGGCGCCTTGCGCGTCTGCGGTTTCATAGAGCAGTACGACGCCGCCCTGGCTGTCGCGGCTGCCGAGCAGCATCTTCCAGCGGCCGTCCGGGCCTTTGAAGACATAGGGGTCGCGGAAATCGGTGGTGAGGTTCAAGCCTTCCGGGCGCAGCGGCATCACGGTTTCCGACGGGCCGGCGACGATGCCGTCGCGGCTGACGGCGGAAAGCTGGATTTGCTCTTCCGGTTGCCGGTCACGCACATGCTCGGTGTAGAAGACGCGGATTTCCTCGCCTTCTGGGCCGGCGCCGGGGATCGCGGAGCCGGAGAAGGCGCCGCCGCGGCCATCGTCCTTTTCCGATAGATGCGCCGCCGGGAAGAGGAACATGGGCAGATGCGTCCAGCGGACGAAATCCTTCGAGACCGCATGGCCCCAGTGCATAGTGTTCCAACGCGGCTCATGAGGATAATGCTGGTAGAAGAGGTGAACGTTTCCGCCGAACCGTCCAAAACCGTTCGGATCGTTCATCCAGCCGAAGGGCGGGCGGAAGTGGTAGCTGCCGGGCACGTCGGGGGCGGCGGTGCGGGCATCGCTGTGCAGGACGCGGATACCCTCCTTCATCACGGCTTCCGGCCGGAAGGCGTAAGCGACGGAGAGCGCTGTGGTTGTCGCATCATAGGACAGCGTGGCACGACCGCCCTTCGCGAGCGTGACAGCGAAGAACTCAAATTCCCCCGTGCGACGGGTCGTGGGCTCGCCGATGTCGTTGCCATCAACGGCGACGTAGAGCTTCGCCTCGCCGCCGGCATGGCGCGCCTTCAGCCAGAGATGCAGCACCGTGCCTTCGGGGAGCTCCGCTTCGATGATTTCAGGTGCTGACGTTTCGGACTTTGCCTGCAGAGACATGATCAACCTTTCACAGCGGAGCCGACGAATGAACTGACGAACCAGCGCTGGAAAGCCAGATAGAGAATGAGGACGGGGATCATCATCAGCACCGAGGCGGCCATGGCGCGGTCCCAGTAGATGCTGTCCTGTCCGAAGAAGGTGGCGATGGCGACGGCAATCGGCCGAGCATAGTCGGTCTGGGTGACCAGCGTCGGCCAAAGATACTGGTTCCAGCTTTCGATGCCCATGAGGATCGAGACCGTGGCGAGCGCCGGCAGGCTGAGCGGCATGTAGATCGACCGGTAGATGCGGAAGGGCGATGCGCCATCCATTTCCGCCGCTTCATAGAGTTCCTTCGGCAGCTGTGCGAAGAACTGGTAGAAGAGGAAGACATAGAGCGGGCTTGCCACCCAGGGCAGGATTTGCACCGCGAAGGTATCCGTCAGCCCCGCCCGCGACATCATGACGACGAGCGGCATGATGATGCTTTCTTGGGGGATGACATAGAGTGCGACGACCAGCGCCAAGAGCGCCGCCTTGCCGCGCAGCGAGCCCCAGGCCAGAACGAAGCCCGCCATGGAATTGATGACCAGACCGGAGACGACTGTGGCAACGAGGATCACCAGCGAATTGAAGAGATATCGGCCATAGGCCAGCTCGCCGGAGAAATGGGCGATCTCCTTGTAGTTCGATAGCGTCGGGTCGCTGACCCAGAAGGCGCGGAAGCTGCCCATGTCGGCGAGGATGCGGAAGCGGTCGTCCTTCAGGCTGGCGATCAGCAGCATGAACAGCGGCGAGATCATCACCAGCGCGATGACCAGGATGCAGAGGCTCTGCACGATGCGCAGGCTTCTCTTGCCGTTGCCCCTTGCGATTGCCAGCGGGGTGGGCTGGCTCAAAGCGATATCAGACATCGAAGCGCCTCAGGAGTTTGCGTTGCAGGAGCGCGATCAGAAGAACGATGACGAAGAGGATGACGGAAACGGCCGATGCGTAGCCGAGTTTCTGCTCCTCGAAGCCGGCGCGCACCATGTAGTGGACAACGGTTTCGGTGCTTTCCTTCGGGCCACCCTGGGTGAGGATCGCCACCTGCGTATAGAGCTTGAAGGCCTGGATGGTAGTAATGACCAGCACGAAGACATGGGTCGGGCGAAGGCCGGGCATGGTGACGTGCCGAAAGCGGCGCAGCGCGCTTGCCCCGTCGATGCGGGCGGCATCGTATAGTTCTTCGGGAATGCCCTGCAGGCCGGCGAGATAGATGATCATCTGAAAGCCGTAGGCCTGCCAGGCTGAAAGCAACACGATGGAGAACATCGCCCAGTTGGGGTCGCCGAGCCAGTCGATCGGCTGGATCGTGCCGCCGGAAAGGAACCCGACGATCTGGTTGAGCGGGCCGCTCGGATACTGGAACAGCGTGCCCCAGATGACGCAGACCACCACCATGGAGGTGATCGCCGGTAGGAAGAACAGGCCGCGCAGCAGGTTTTGCATCGGCAGCTTCTGGTGCAAGAGTAGCGCGGTCAGGAAGGCGAGGCCGCACTGCACCGGCAGCACCCAGATGGTGAAGCGCGTAACGTTCCACAGCGAGGTCCAGAACAGAGGATCGGTGAAGACGCGCTCGAAATTCAGGAGGCCGACGAAGCGCACCGGCGTCGGGCGCGGCACGAGCGGCTGGTTGGTCATCGCCGTCCAGAAGGACAAGAGGAACGGCGTGATCAGGAATATCGTCAGAAGCAGAACGGCAGGCGCGATCATCGCCATTTCCTGCCAGAGCCGCTGCTTGTCGCGGCGTTTCGCCGGATGCCGCAAAACGGGCGTGGAGGTCTGCTGCAAAGTCATTGTTTCCTCCTCATCGGTCATCCTCCCGAGATAGTCCAGGGCCGGCCGGAGAACCGGCCCCGTCAAACCCCCTTATTGCTGCTTGTCGAAGGGCGGGTAGCCGGCGTTGTCCTCGATATCCTCGTCGATCTTCTTGGCAGCCGCCGTCAGCGCTTCCTGCGCGTCACCACCGTTGAAGATCTTGTCGACGGCCTGCATGAAGGCCGAGGTGATCGTCGGATAGGCCGGGTGCGGCGGACGGGCGACCGCGGTCTTGGAAGCCTGCTCAAAGGCGATGGCGAGCGGACCGCCTTCCGCATAGAGCGGGGATTCGGCAGCGAAGCTCTTCAGGCCCGGATAGGCGGACTGGGTCTTGGCGTATTCCCGGTACTCCTTGTCCTTCAGCAGAAAGCTCAGGAACTTGCCGGCGATCTCAGGGTTTTCCGAAGTCGCGGAAATGCCCCAGATCCAGGTTCCGTTCGGGCTCACGCCCTTGTCGCCGATCTTCGGCAGCGGCATGACGACAATATTGTCCTTCATTGCTGCCGATGCTTCCGCGTAGAACCAGTGGCCGCCCATAGCGAGGGCGGCCGGCTGTCCCTCGGCGTAGAACTGGTTGGTGCCCGACGAAGTCGGTACGACCCAGCCCTTCTTCACCCAGTCCTGCATCATCGTCAACGCCTTGACGCAGGCCTCGCCATCGAGCGTGCCGCTGGCCTTCCAAGTCTTGCGGTCGATCAGGTCGCAGCCGGCGCTTTCGAGCAGGGGGCCGTAGGCATAGGTGATCCACTCAGTCTTGATGCCGTAGCCCCGGAAGGTGTCGATCGGCCACTTCACGCCTTCGAGCTTGGTAAGCTTTTCGAGATAGCCTTCGAATTCCTCGCGGGTCCAGGCATCGTCGACCGATTTCGGAATGCGGGCGCCAATTGCTTCAAGATATTTCCTGTTGCCGTAGAGCACGACCGAGGAGTCGGTGAGGCCGATCGCATAGAGGTCCTTGTCGATCGGATAGGTGCCCTGTGCGATATTCGAATCCGTCATGTCATCGAGCAGATCCTTGTCAATGAGCGGCTTGACGGGCTGCAGATAGCCGGACCAGACATAATTGGCGAGGAACGGAGCATCGAGTTCCATTATATCGGGCAGCTGCTTGGCCATGACGGCGGCGCTGAACTTTTCGTTATAGGCATCGTGCGGCGCGTAGATCATCTCGATGTCGACATCGGGATTGGCGGCCTCGAAGCGTGTGGCAACGTCGCCATAGGCCTTCACCCAGCCGGGATCGCCCTGGTGCATAACGTGGATGACGGTCTTCGCCTCGGCAAAACCGGCGGTTGCGACAAGCGCGGCGGACGCGAAGAGTGCGGAAAGTAAACGATTACCCATTAAAATCCTCATTGGCATTCTCCTCCTGTTGGACGCTATCAATGTTCAGACGGATGCCCGTTCGACCATATGGAACGGCAGTTTCCGCAGATGCGGCGGTTCGGGCTGCTCGGCCAAGAGGATCTCTATGGCAAGGCGGCCCATGGCGCGGTGCGGCAGGGCCATCGTCGTCAATGGCGGGTCCAGCCGCGAGGCAAGCTCGACCTGGTTGTCGAAGCTTGCCACCGCGATATCATCCGGAATGCGAAGGCCGGCACGGGCAAGCGCCGCATAGACTTCCATCGCCACGCGGTCATTGCCGCACAGGATGGCGTCCGGCCGTTGACCGGATTTCAGAAGCGCCTCCACATGAGAGGCAACAAGGCTTGGCGCGCGGTCGCTGTAGACGCTGCGGCGCACCGCCGGCAACACGCCGACGGGGTCGATGCCCCCCTCCTCAAGCGCCGCACGAAACCCGATCTCGCGTAGCGTGCCGGCGAGAATGCCCGGCAGGTTGATGAAGGCGATGCGCCGGCGGCCAGCGACGAGGAGATAACGCACGATCTCCCGCGCGCCGCCTTCTTCGTCCGGCACCAGCGCGGTGACGCGGCCGGCAGCCTCGCGGCAGTTGATCATGACGCCGACGGCACCCACCAACCTGTCCGACAGGGCGACATCCTTGTGGTACATGGCGGCATAAGCAACGGCGCGCGGCCGGAACTGCTGCACCTCGTCGAGCACCGAGCCGATAGACTGGCCGCTGCTGTGGTTGACCGCAAAGACCGCCATACCGGCGCCGCGGGCCGCCCCGTCGAGGCCACGCACGATCTCGGTGGCGAAGGGCGAAGTGATGAGGCCATCGGAGACGACGCCGACCAGCGGCAGCCAGCCCTGACGCACGCCACGCGCCGCAAGGTTGGTCACATAGCCGAGTTCTTCCGCAATGGCCTTGATCTTCTGGCGCGTATCGTCCGACATGCGGGCGGAGCCGCCGTGCAATGCGCCGGAAACCGTCTTTACCGAGACGCCCGCACGTTCCGCGATGTCAGAAAGCGATACGGCCACGATCTTCCCCATCCTCTTTGGGTTATCGATTACCCAATAGCGGCGGCGGACGCGTTTTGTCAAGCGGCTTTTTATGCGCACTGCCCGGCGGTCCGAACACCTATCTGTCGATCAGCGGACAAAACTGACCCCTTTGGGGTGCGGATAAAAACTTGGACTGACTTTTATGCTTTAAGTCCAAGACTCTCTCGGTATTCGATGGGGCTGAGAGAACCAAGGGAGATCTTAATCCGCTTTTCGTTGTACCAGCGGATGTAGGACTCAACGACCTCAATGAATTGCTCAATGGTTGTGGTCTTCCAGTCCCGGGGATAGAACAGCTCCGTTTTCAGCCGTCCAAAGAAGCCTTCGCACGCCGCGGACGTCGGGAATGCGGCACCTGCTCCGAAGCTCTAGCATTGAACTGACGAACGATATTCTTCAAGAGCGGCCGCAATATTCCGCCACTCATGCCCGGTGACGCCAGGCATCTTCAGGATGTCGATCTTGTCCAACACGGCAAGGTCGCTGACCGTTGAGTAACCCCACTGCCGTAGCTCGGTCAGCAGGTCGGGCTTGAGTTTGAGGTCTTCGAGGCGCTTATTCATGGGCAGGACTGCATCACCCGTGGATTCAGATCAACTCCCAGAAATGACGGTCCCGCTACCTTTCAAGACTGGCTTTCATCCTTCCCGGGATCGACGTAGTTCCGGCTCACCCTGCTGCGACCGAAATTCCGCCGTAGCGACGGCGGCTCCATTTGCGCCGCTCACTTATCGAGATGGGAGACGTCGTTACTCTTCGCGGTGTCAGTTAAGCCCTCGCGACATCGCGACCCAGCTCGATATTCCGCGAACGCTGACATGTTCGGTTAGCAGGGCGGCGAGGCAGAAGAGCCTGTAATGAGCAGGGCTTTCCACTTCGCCGTGCCACTGCATTCCCACAGCAGAACGATAGGTGAAACTTTGCGCCGCCGCATAGAATGCTATGCTTGCAATTCGGCCTGTATCGGGGGTTGATGGAAACCCCCACGTCCTCCGTCAAAGTCAAGTCTATTCGACGGCGCTCGCAATTCCGAGAGAATGCCACTGACGCTGGGCGAGCTGGGAATATCTCTCAGGGCTTGCAATATCCCCCGCGCGTCCGACGAATTGTACGCACCGGAAGTCAGTGCGACGAACTTCTCGTCCAGTTCAGACGCCTCTAGCGGGTTCAAGGTTTGTCCTTTTGCATGCAACACTCGCCGACAATGCCGGCTTCCCTGCCTGTCGAAGATTTCGACGAACGCGCCCTCCTGACCCGCACCCTCCATGCCATCGAGCGCAATAGGCTCGGCAAACTCTTCGAACACCTGGATTTTTTCATACCAGTCGAAAATTCTCGGGTTAATGATAAACTCCTCGCGAAGTTGTTCGATGCCCATCTTGCCGTATTCCAATGCAGCAGCGACGGCATATTGAAGGCTGAATTGCGCCTCGGCCTGGCTTTGTGGACGATCGAAGGTGAGGCACGAGAGCGCATACCTGCTCACATGAACGGATATGCTCGCGATATCGGCGGGACGCAGGCCCTCGCTTAGAAGCGCAAGGATAGCGTCGATTGTTGCATGCGTTGCCGTACACGTTGGATACAGCTTGTATGTTGGTCCCGGTTGATCGAGAGAGAGAACGTCGCGAAGCCATAGAGTCTGTCCCGACACTCCCCTCAGGCACAGGAAACCGCGTGGGTCTTCCAGTATCTTCGCTGGACCAACGAAGCCATCGCGAGCTAACAACGCAGCCTCCATCCCACCCCGTGATGCCCACCCAACGCCCAGTGCCTTGGCATGAGAGCCAAAACACCCCTTCATTCCGAACGACGCAGCTACTGCCAGAGTAACCGCATTCGTGGCGGTCGGATCGTCCAGACCTAGAATGTCACTTGCAGCAAGTGCGGCCGCCGGAGCTCCCAATAACGCGGTCGTCCACCAACCATCGTCATACATTCTTTGAGCGCAAAGGCTTCCCAACGTGCCCTGAAGTTCAAAAGCCGAAGTGTATGCAGTCAGTAGCCGCTCGCCGTTAACGTCCAGTTCTCCCACCGCCGCAAACAGGGCAGGAACGATCACCGCTGACGGGTGAGTTTGTGCCGGATAAAGGCTATCGTCGAAATCGAGAAAATGCGCATGATAGCCGTTAACGAGCGCAGCATCCCCCGGGGAGACCGACTGAGGGTCACACAGGATGACCGAATTCCCAGGATGTCGGTTGCTCCGCGACAGGGAGGGACTCGCATGGTGGCTCCCCGCAATAATGCATCCCACCGTGTCAATTATCGATTTCAATGCCGCGACCCGGGATTTTTGCGTCTGAAGCGTAAGACTCCGACGTCGCGCTAGAATAACCAGGGTGGAAGCGAGATCGTTGTTTTCCATTTCATCACCTATTCACGCGGTGGAAACTGCGTAAGTCACTTCCTCTGTCTGAATGCTGAAGCACGCATTCGCCGCCTCCAGCAGCGATGAAACCCGGAAGGATGCGTCCTTCAGTGCGCCTTCTGAGTGCTGAAGCTTTCGATCAACCAACACGGTGGTCATCCCGTATTCCCTTGCACCGAAAAGCTCCTGGTCGCCGCCGTCTCCGATAAAGATACAGCTGGTCGACGTGACGCCCAGCAGGTCCGTTACGAACCGGTACGCTTCAGCGGAGGGCTTCATTTGCCCGATCTGGTACGATAGAACGGCCGCGTCGAAGTGCCTGCGCAGTCCTGTCATCGACAACACGTGCTCGGAATAGCTGGAGGCGTTGCTCAAAAGGCCCAACCTGAAGCCGCGTCTTCTGAGCAAATCGAGGGCATCGTGCGTGTCGGGGTAAAGTCTCACGCTTTGAAGCCACAGCGGAAGGTGCTGCTCTCCGATTTCCATCGCCAAGGATGAGGGTCGCGTAAAGCCAGCAGTCCGAGCGGCGGCCTCAACGCGCTCACCCATACTCCTCAGGTCGCCCGACATCGATGCCCGACCAAGCGATCGGTAAGCCCGCATAAAAGCTTGAGGCTCGACGTCCAGATCCTTTATCACGCGGTCGTAAAACGGATTTGCGGGGTCTTCCCACACCAGTGTGCTGTACAGATCGAAGACGACCGCCTTAAAGGCAAAATTCATGGCATCAACTCCTGTTCTCGACTCACTTCTGCGATGGCGCTCCAAAGTGCTTGCAGGCCATCTTCGATCTGTTCCGCGGTGACGGTCAGAGGAGGCGTAAATTTAAGAATGTTCTTCTTTACGCCGATGGGTGTGAATACGAGCAGACCGCTCTGCCAGGTTCGCTTTGCAGCCAGCATGCAGCTTCGCGCATCCAAGAAAACCAAGCCGAGGCACAGTCCAATTCCACGGACGTCCTGGATAAGCTCAGGAAAACGGGTCATTAGGTCTTCAAGGCCCTTGCGCAGCTCGCGGCCTCGCGCTTGAGCTTCCCCGAGAATATCGCTGTCCTCGAACTCACGTAGGACGGCCATTCCCGCTGCCAGCCCCAAAGGATTACCGGAATGCGTACTGGATAACTCTCCCGGCCGAAATCGTTCTGTATACCTGCGCGAACTTAAAACCATGGCCATGGGAACACCGTTGGAAATCCCCTTTCCGCAGCAAATGATGTCGGGCCTGATTCCGAGATGGTAATGGCCGAACATCTCCCCGGTCCGCCCGTACCCGGCTTGAATCTCGTCGACAATCAGCGCCGCCCCGTTGCGAGCGCACCAGTCCTGGACGCTCCGGGCAACGGCCGCATCGGCAACCTCAAGCGTGCTGCCTTGGTACGGCTCGAGCAAGACCGCTGCCACTCCCAAGTCGGCTTCGACCTGCTGGAGCGCTGCGAGCGGATCAAAGTTTTTGTCCAGCGCCTCCCTGGATGGAAACGGAATGCGGACAAAGGTTACACCCTGGCCTGGTAACCATTCGCGCTGTGACGCGATCCCGCCGACGGATTGTGCACCCATCGTGCGGCCGTGGAATGCACCGTCAAAGCTCACGATAACAAGCTTGTTCCTCTTCCAGGAATGCCCGAGAGCCAACTTGATGGCTGCTTCAACGGCTTCGCTTCCGGTAGTGAGCAGCAACACGCTTTCATAACCAAATCGGTCCTTCACCAATCTGGAAAAGTCGGCTCGCTGCCGTGTCGGAAAAACATACGAATGGTGCAACGGCAGGGAGGCCGCGTCCATAATCGCTTTGCTCACAGATTCCCGTCCGTGACCAAGGTTCGCTGCGATGACCCCCGCCGTCCAATCCAGCCATATATTTCCGTAGGGATCATACACTTGGCTTCCCACGGACCTCTCCCAAACGGTGGGAAACTGCGTTTGAACCGATCGCGGCTCATCTTCAGCGAGACTTTGAAGAAGTGATAAGCTTTCTGGTGCCGGCAACGGAGTGACTATTCGTCGAAACTTCGTCTGGATTGGCGGCACCGGTTCAGGTGATAAATCGAGCATGGGACCGCCCTCAGCGCGCTACGAATTGAGACCGAAGAAGCGTCGACGAATGGGTCACAAGGACGATCAATTCATCGTCCGACCGCAGTCCATGAAACGCGCCTGCCCGCACCGCCAATACATCGGTCGGTTTGAGAGCGAGTGCTTCCTTTGCCCGCTCATAGATTACGGAGGGCTTCGGCGTCGGGTCGACTTTGATCACCGGATCAGGTTGGTAAAACTCACCTGGCTGGAATGCCTCGCCTTCGAAATAGTAGAGAGTACCTTGCCCCGAAAGCACCACGTACTGCGCATCCGAATCCATGAAGCGATAGGGCCCGAAATCGGTATTCGGTGCCAATGTGTAGATACTTGAGCTGAATGACTTGTCATTCCACATGCCGGCCTTGTGCGCCTGATCCGCGCTTGCCCCGGCCAGAGTGTTCCAGTCGAATCTCTTGTACATTGTGTTCACCCCTCCTCGGACGATAGTAGTTGCAGCTGCATGAATTGGAGGAAGTATTTACCCTCCGGCCTTCGCGCGACTTCCGAGAATTCAAGCCGAATTCGACTTGCTACAGGGGACCTCAGCGCCCATGCATGCCACTTATTCGGTTTGTTTTGGATGTCGTATTGTTCCCAAAACGGAACCCAGCGATCACCCTCGAGCGTCTTCGCAACAATTCTCTTGGGAAAGCCTGCGTCAGAGTTTATCTGGCGAGAAAGCATCCGTATCTCTTGAACAGTGACCGGTTTCGGTAGTTCGATTTCGAGATATTCGGTCGCCGGGTTCGAGCGACTGGGGGTACACCAGCCCGTGTCGTCACGGCCATCGAACAGGAACTGCTCGTTCCAATACGGATATCGGTGACAGCCCGATGATGCACTGACGACGCAATCACGGATTAGATGCATTCCTTCCTCCTACGCTTGTGGCTGATTGAGTTTGGGCGGCCTACGTCGTTCCCGTTCGGCGACACCGTCATGCTTCGGCGTCTGCCGCAGTCAATTCGTTCGACGAAATTTCCCGATGCGGCCTACGAATGCTTGCGAAGCAGACCAAAGAAAGCAGCCCGAGCCCGCCTACGATGACAAATCCCGTTAGTGGTCCCAGGCCCTCGAGTGCCAGAGAAAACAGGAGCGGCGCACCCGATACGACAATAACCCTGACCGTATTGATTGCACCGACGCGTTTGCCATAGCCGTCGGGTCCGAAGAGCGCGAGCGGAAGGGTGCCGCGCACGATGGAGGTCAGCCCGTTGCTGAGTCCGAATATCAACATGAACACGCCCAATGGAAGAACATGGTGCGGAGCCAAGATGACGATCAATACGCTGCAGACTAGCAGTGCCACCGTTAGCCTGGCGGTCACCAATGGATGGAAACGAGCGCCAAAGATCGCCTCTCCGAACCTGCCGGCGATCGTCGCAGGCCCCATCAACGCTCCAAGGAACGTTATAGTCGCCGCATCCATACCGAAGCTTTTGATCGCAGTTACCAGAGTCAGATTAATGGCGTTGTAGCCAAAACTGGACAGAGCAAAGCCAATCGTCACAAGCAAAAGAGCCGGCCACACTTCTTTTCCTTTAAGAACCGGGCCAGTTGCAGCCTCGACGACTCGGCGTCGTTCTCGCCGATCCCTGGCTCCCCACGACAGGGCGTAGATCGGCAAGACCACCAGCAGTTGGAGTGTGGCGAATGCCAGGCAGGTGCCCCGCCAACCCAGCCATATCTGCAACTGTTCGGTCAACGGCCAGAACACCGTCGACGATAGGCCGCCGAACAGTGTGATACGGGTGATATATTTTCTACCCTGCAACGCGTCTATCTGCACAAATGCGGTGAACACGGCTTCGTATAGGGTCAAGGACGAGGCCACCTGCAGGAGAAGAAACGCGCAAACGAGGCCGACTACGCCCGTGGTTTGGCTCAACATGGCCAGCGAAATTGTGGCGCAGAGAGCGCCGATTACCATCATCTTCGGCGCACCATGCCGATCCATGAACTGTCCTGCCAGAGGACTCATGAAGCCCCCGGCCAGAAGGGTTGCGGAGAGACACCCGTACACCGAACTCGTTGGCCAACCGAAGTCATTGGCTATCGGATCGGCAAGCACGGTGAGCGAGTAATAAAGCGAGCCGTGGCCGATGATCTGGGCCAGACCGATCACCGCGAAACGCCACAGGGGGAGCCGATGCTGCTCATTGGACGAGTCCATCAGGCGGCATCCCCAATGGCTGCTCGCGGCCAGGCACGAGGGATGTACTCGACTGCAGTCTCAGTGCTTTCGCCCACGAGCTGTTGGCAGAAATCCATGACCTCCCTCAAGTGGGGCACATTCACGTTTAGGCGGTCGGCAAGCGCAATAAGAAGCGCAAGTCCGAAGAAAATATCTTCCTGAAGGCCTGGCATCCTGGTGTCGAAGACATATCCGCCATCCACCTGAACGAACGGGATGAAACTCCGGTAAGCGGAGTTTGTCCTCAGGACGTTGAGCAGCGTATCGGACTGCCCGATGTGTGGCGCGTAGGTTTCCGCCAATTTTTCCTTGAGCGGGCCGGCTCCAGGTAGCTTGATGCCAAGCGCCGCCTCGGCAGCGTGTACAATCATCTGCTGTTCAGAGTCGCATCGCGCTAAGATATATGCCCCGAGCCGAGAAAGATCGGTCCACCACCGAATGCGTTCCGGAAACGGATTTCCGGACCATTGGGAGTACGGCCCCATGAGCCCGTACAGCACCGAAGGGTGCATGATGCTCTTTGGACTGAGCGTGATGTCAAGAAAATGGCCAAGCTCTTCGATTGGCATGTCGAACATGGCATTCAACATTTCGAGCGTTTGGGCACGATCGCCTTTCGTGACGCCATCGGCAAAGCCGACATAGACCGTCGTCTTTCGGCCGATCGCAGAAGCGGCACGGCCCACGTCGATTGACGGGCAATTCCACGGAACACTCCTGAAAGCCCAGGTAACGACGTTCGGTCTGCGCCCGATGATCGCTTCCACCAGCCAGTCGAATCCCCCGCAACCAGGCGAACCGCCAAGGAAGACCTTTCGATCGGTTGGCAACCAGGGAGCCATCGCTCTCAGAACATCCGGCCGACCATTGGCGGTCTGGGTGAGAAGGATTACGTCCGCGTCCGATAGAAGTTCGGCGGGATCGGAGGATACTTTTCGCGGCACGGCGCAGACGGTGCCAACTCCCTCGACATCGAGACTCATCCCCTCCGCGGGCATATTCGCCTTGATTGCCTCTGCCCTGCGGGTATGCCAACTGACACGAACGTTGGGCAATTGTGAAAGCAGGCCGACGTAAAGGTGGCCCATTCGCCCGCCACCCGAGACAACGATATTCAGTGAGCTCATACTTAATCTCCCGTTGGATTGAGAGAGTAGTAGGCTGCAGCGCTCGCTATTCGGAATATAAAGTCAAGATAGTCGGCGGTGTCGAAACCGGGCCGTCAGCGATTTCGTGATTACCTGTTACTGGGGCTCTGTGCGACCAGCCAGCCGATAAATTTCCGGAGCATGCTTGAAGGAGTTTGACCTGCCGTGATCGCAACGAAACCGGCAGCCATCCGCCAGCTAGGAGGACGTACAATCAGCCGGCCAGTCTTCAGTTCGTCCTCGATTAGCCGCGCCTCGACCAGAACGAAGCCCAATCCGGCGACGGCCGCGTCAATACATTGCTGTGTGTTTGCGAAGTCCATCGTGGTCTTCGCGTGGATCGCGAACCCGGTCTTTTGTTCGAAGGCCTCCCAGTGATGCGGGCTAGTCAGGGACCGGAGGCGAGTCGGCATATCGAAGGCCTTACTCGAGACCTCCATATCAAGTTGCGGGGGTCCGGCGATCACGAATTCCACGTCTCCAAGAACGTACACGTTGGACCCCTCCGGTACGGGGTAACTCAATCGGTCCCATGACGTCGCTATGCTCACGCCTCGTGCCTCACTGGCGAAGCGTTTTAACACATCGATTTTCACAGTCACATTGGGGTGGAGTTCGTAGAAACGTGGCAAGCGCGGGATCAGCCATCGAGAGGCAAACGTCGATCCGCATCCAAGCGTAATCACCTGGTTCTGCCTTCCGCCGCGAATGCTTGTGAAGCTCTGCTCGAGTCTGTCCAACGCTTCGACGGTAACCGTAAATAGATCGGAACCAGCAGGCGTAAGTTTAAGTGAGACCCCGGCACGATGAAACAGTGGCTGGCCCGTGGCTTGCTCGAGCTGGGCTATCTGTCGACTTATTGCACCATGTGTGCGACCGAGCTCGCTTGCCGCCGCAGTCATGGTGCCGAGACGCGCCGCTGCCTCAAAGGAACGCAAAGATGACATGGGTGGCAACTGGCGCATCGATTTCTCCGTGAGGAATACTCACAGGCACCCTAGCTATATTCGTATGACAGCAATATGAAAGAAAAATAAACATCGCCGGGAGAATACAATCAACGATTGAGCGGAGTCCCGACGCATATGCGCATTGATCAATTCCACCCCAGCAAGGTTTCCTTGTCTTACACGATGGCCAAATCTTTAATTATGGGCCACAAAATCTATCCCGGAGAGCATATTCAGATCGTGGACCTTGCCAAACGTTTCAAGTGCAGTGTGACACCAGTTCGGGAGGCGTTAGCTCAACTTCACTTTGAATCGTTAGTCGCCTTCAAAGCTAACCGCGGGTACTATGCGCGCGAAGTGGACTTGACCGAACAGATGGAATTGCATGAAGCAAACGACGTCATATTGAATCATGTCGTTCTACACTGCTCGCCTCGCCTCCAATTCGAACAGGAAATCGATCTGGACGCGCAAGGCTATTGTGAATTTCTGGAGAACATTGTCGCAGCGAGTAGAAACCGACAGGTGAGGATGCTCTTTTCAAATGCTTTGGACCGGTCGTTCGGACTAATAGAACGGCACTTGGGAGACCGCACCAAACGTCAGCAGCTCAAATCGGATTTGATCGAAATGCTTGACATCAAGGACCCTCGCCGCCTGTCGCGGTTTTTGCTCCAGGCGAGACGCCGTTTCTCCGAAGATTTACCCAACCTTGTCAGAGACGTGGTCAATGGGAGGCGACCAACTCCGTTTGCTTACGATCTCGGCCTCGGCGATCATTCCGGCGCGAAGCGAGCTTGGACCTGATCACAATGCCTGTTCACGCAAACGGATAATAATTGCTTTGGCCCACCTCGCTTGAGAGTGGGCCATTGTTTGTTTATCGTGGCATCACTTCGAGGATATCGGTTGATACTTCACTCAGCCGCCATCGGAGTCGCCTGCAGATACCGCCGCTCCGCCACGTCAAGCTCGCCATAATCGAAAATTTCAAATATCTTCTCCAAGCCTGCCACCCCTTGTTCGATCGTGAGCAATGACTGCTCCTTGTGGAGTTGCCGATAGAGGTTTTCCATCGCGGCGAGCGACGCCCGGAGCCCATGGTTCGCCCAGATGACCGTAGATATGCCCGCTTGCTGGAATTTCTCAGTGGGAGTCGCGTAATATTTGGTCGGTACGATGACGACAGGCAGACGGTTTTTCCATTCGCTGACGAACGACAGAATTTCGGTTGCCTCTGACTTCCTCGAGTGAATCAGAATCGCGTCAGCTCCTGCATCCGCATACGCGTGTGCCCTACGAAGAGCTTCTTGCAGACCGTGCCCAGCAATCAGAGCTTCGATGCGTGCCACGAGAAGCAGTCCTCCTGCGGTCGCGTCTTTTGCGGCTTTGATGCGTCCGCAGAATTCTTCGACCTCCGCGAGCGGATGGTTATCCCCGACGAACGAATTCATTTTGGGAAACAGTTTATCTTCAATGCAAATGCCAGCCGCACCGCGAGCGAGAAGCCTTTTTGAGAAAAGGCGGACATTGTTGAAATTTCCGAACCCGGTGTCGCCATCAACCAGGATCGGCACCGCAGTACGAGAGCGCATTCGCTCGACCGTGTCCGCGACTTCGGTCCAGGAAGCTTCGTTTGCGTCGCGATAGCCGAGAATTGTCGAAATTGTCAGACCCGACGCCCAAAGAGCTTTAAACCCGGCCCGCTCAGCAAGGCCAGCGGATAGAGCGTCATGCGCTTCCGCAACAAAGAGCATCTCTGGATCGTAAATAAGTGTTCTAAGGACCTCGGACGCGGCGAATACGGGGTCGTCGTGTTTATTCATAGGTTCGCTCCTTCAGGAAAACGAAGAAACCGTGAACCATTCAGTCCGAGATTGGCGACATAAACTCCCGACAATACATACATCTCGGAGAAATATCGGCTTTATAAAATTGACGTTGTTACGCTCAATTGCAGAGACCATATACAACGACCGGAGTGTTCTATGCCTGGTGTGGGCGCTGATTTATTTTTGACCGAAATGCTTGAGCACGGTTTCGATTTTTTTACCGGCGTACCGTGCTCGTTCCTACAGCCGCTTATCAACGAGGTGATCGCTTCGGAAGAAGCAAAGTTCGTGATTGCCACAAGTGAAGGCGAAGCTGGCGGTATTGCTGCCGGAGCCTGGCTCGGCGGCAAACGCCCGGTCGTCCTCCTCCAGAATTCGGGATTGGGGAATCTCGTCAATCCCATCACGTCCCTCAATCACACATTCAAAATCCCGAGCCTTTTGATTGTGACATGGCGTGGACAGCCCGGTTTGGCAGACGAGCCGCAGCACGAACTAATGGGGCAGGTCACCCATTCATTGTTGGAATTACTACGGGTTCCGTTTGAGGAGTTCCCCCGCGATACCGTCGAGCGAAATCTTCTCCTCAAGAAGGCATGCGACCATATGGACGCGACGGGCCTTCCTTTCGCGATCATCGTGAGAAAAGACGATTTGAGGAGCCATGCACCTATCGTGGAACCTTCGATTCCACGACACATCGCTTGCTCCGTTGCACGTATGCACCATGGTGAACCCTATCTGACAAGATACGACGCTCTCTCGATCATCGATCAAACGATCCCTGCCGAAACCGCCGTCGTCGCCACAACCGGAAAGACGGGACGAGAGCTGTTCACCGTTGCGGATCGTGAGCGGAATTTGTACGTCGTAGGGTCCATGGGATGTGCCTCCGCGATCGGTTTCGGCCTCGCGATGACAACAGACAGGAAGGTCTTAGTGATCGATGGCGATGGAGCAGCACTGATGAAACTCGGGAACCTTGCGACAATAGGGGCGAATCGCCCTGGCCGGCTTACACATATTCTTCTTGATAACGGAGTTCACGATTCCACCGGCGGGCAAGCCACGTCGTCTGGAACTGCCGATTTTGCGGGGATAGCAGCTGCGGCGGGTTATCAAAGAGTAGCTAGTTTCGACAACGCCGCTGCGCTAAATGAGATGCTCCGCAGCAGTTGGACGGATGGACCGTCATTTCTGCACCTCAGGATCGCTCCTGGTTCTCCCCCTAAACTGGGGCGACCCTCCGTTGGTCCCGTTGAAGTCTCCAGACGCTTTCGGAATTTCGTCAGTGGGATGGTTGGCTAGAACGCGGAAACAAGTCGCCTGCTCGATCAAGGTCGCCAGAATCGCTTGCCCGATTCGACTTCGGCCTCTTCACGCGTCAGGCCCAGGTCTGCGAGCGCTTCATCCGGCATCGTTCTGTAAATACGTGCCAGCTCTCGCCTTTCCTTTATACGAAGCCGCCATTGCTTGAGCAGTGACAACAGCGTGAAGATGCTTTCCTCGTATTCATGCGAAGCATCTGGCTTGTTGGTCCGATGACTCCTAGTTGTCAAAACTCTGATCGGGAGTTGGATGTCGTTCGCAATAATGCGAAATTCGTGTTTTTCACGAATGCGTCTTCGGAAATCTTGCTTCATCCACGCGCCTCTGCTAGCCAACAAGTCTGTCGCCGTTATGGCTCTGTATCGCCGCACGCGCCATGCAGTAGTTCTCGTGTGTTTGTGCAAAATACTCACAACGGCTTGACGGTCAAACGACCAGCCACGCTGCCTTCAGGTCGTAGGTGTCACCTCGGTTGAGTGCGAACCCAAGAAACTGAAAGGGCCGCGTCGCTGAGCAGGCCCAATTCCCATCCTCCCGTAGACAAAGGCCGAGAGGTTGAAGGTACGGCTGCGGTTCTACCACATGTCCGATCCTCGTCGTCACTCACCCAGGCCCCAATTCCGGGGGATGTCATAGCGGCGAGATTTCAGTCCTATATGGTTCCTCAACCTCACCTCGGTACCGTGCCTAAGGGAGCGGTTGGTGCATGCGATCCCGACCGATCCGCAAGCACTATCGGCATCGCCTTCCTCGTCGCCGTGCGTCCCTCGTGCAGTCGCTATCGCTGCGTCGTTCTCGTCTAGGCTAGTCGCAGCAACACCAGCCCCATCAATATTGCAAAGCTGCCTATGATCTTGCTTCGGTTCAACCGCTCCTTCAGAACCGTAACCGCAATCGCTAAGCCAAAAACGATATTAGTCTCCCGCAGTGCCGAAACGAGAGCGACCGGTGCAACCGTCACCGCCCATACCGATATAACGTACGAAGCGATCACGAAGAGCGATCCAGCGGCTAATTGGAGGGCATTTGCAGTTATATAGCGGTCGGGCAGTTCCTTCCTGAGGAAGAATGCATAGATGGCCAGGAAAATCACACCGTCGAGTGTAGCTCCTACCAGCCCGTAAGAAATGGCGGAGGAGGAGGCGCGACTGCCCCAGGCATCCAGCAATGTATAGCAGGAGATTGTAGCCCCCGCAGCAAGCGCGAGGACCAGCGGGTTGAACGCGGTCGTGGTGGAGCCCGCCGATCTCGCCAGACCGACAATCATCACACCTGCCATTATTAGAAACAGTGCGACGACGCTCGTGACGGACATGTGATCACCAAGGAGAGGAATTGCCAACATGACGGTCAGGACAGGCGCAGTTCCGCGGGCCACAGGATAAACCTGGCTCAGATCGCCGCCTTGGTAAGCCTTCGCCATTAGCAAGTAGTAGCATTGCCGCAAGCCGGAAGCGGCAATCGCCGGAATCAGCCATTCGCCGTGAGGCAGGCCGATGAACGCCAGCGCAAACGACGCGAAAAGACCTGCTATGATGTTGAGAGCGGCAAGAGCCGGATAAGGTCTTATATTTACTTTTGTTAGACTGTTCCACGCAGCATGCATAACTGCCGACAGCAGCACAAGAAAGAAAACCTCTACGCTCAAGTGGCCCCCTGCTCCATCGTCAAACGCTTAGTCCACTCTCAACGTCGGTGCTCTCAACGAGCCTTTCAATGTTGTCAGGAGCCAGGAAGGGAAGAGCGGCGAGTGGTCTGACACTAGCCCCTGATGACGACGGATTGAAGAGCTATTTGCGACGGTGATGGGATATGAGCGCGTTGTATCCAAGCGCGAGCATCCCGAATGGCGGCCAACTGCAAGCATGCGACAGAAAAATCCAAGGTTACCAGCCGTCGCAGGGCCAGGCCCGTCAAATCCGCTCGGTACCCGAGCGATCTATCTTGCCGACGGACTGCTACGCATACACGGCACCAACGACCCCTCTTCTATCGGCACCAACGCGTCGAGCGGATGCTTTCGGATGTATCGCGAAGACGTCGAGGAGCTATACGAGATGGTGCAGCCGGGGACCCAGGTGATCGTCCAGCGGTAGCCGGATATCGCTTGACCGAACTATCGGGGGCTCGCCCCTGTCTTGGCAGATGTCGTGAGCGGCAAGCAACTGCCTATTGGACATAGTCTTCAGGGATAACTGGCGGATTTTACCCAAGAACCCACAGCTGCAATGTCGTTTGCGATGCTCCGACTTGGCCGAAACTTCCGATGCAGTTCCAGGACCTGCTCACCCAATGCGTGGGACCACTGCAATTTTAAGCAATTGTGTCAAGTACATTTAATCGCCTGATGCGATGCGTAGCGGATCACGGAGGATACAATGATCGCTTATCGCTTTTGTGCTGCCGCTACATTCCTTGCCTTCGCCGCATCCAATGCATTTGGCCAAGTCGCTTTGCCGCGAAACCCTATAATACCAGAGGGATACGTCACCGTTCAGACAAGCATCTCGCTGTCACTGCCATTCGATCAGAACGCTCAGGTAGATGAGCAAATTCAAAGTGCCCAGAGGGCGCTGTACAACATTGCGTCAAAGAACTGTTCAGTTGCTTTGGAGACGATTGCGGACGATTGCAAAATAACCGGGATGACCAACAACGTCGATATGCAACGCGGCAATAACCGTGATGCTTTCATTTCAGTGCGTGGTCAGGTCAACATGGCGATCAAGCTCAAACCCTCGACGCAAGGTTCGAAATAGATCGCACACCGCGACGTCGAAGTCCTCGAATATCATCGGTAGATGACAGCTTCCATAATGTCCGAGACGGCTTCCCACAACTTCAATCGCTCCGACGTCGAAACCAGGCGGCCTTGTGAATGACGCGCAATGCTTGGTACCGAGCATGTTCCCAAGCGCCATTTGGAAAGAAAACCTCACTCATTGGCCAGCCACTAACTTAAATGTGGAATCGTTCTGATCATCTTCAGCAATACGCCTATAACGTCGGCTGTCGGGGTATTGCGCGTGCCAAAGATTTTTTCGAAGCGCGATGGCAACCATGCGCCAGGTGCGTATGAAATATGTGAAACGGCACCCGGCATGTGAGAGCCCAGCTATTTCTTTCTTCCGAACGGTAGCTTGGTGCTCGGTCTTCTATCTTGTGATATTTGATCCGTATCGTGAGATGAAGTCGGCAGGTACCGGCGTCGAAATAACCATATTAATCGACCAATGACGCTGCCGATGACGAAAGCAAATAGAATGGGCGGCAAGACGTAACTCACAGCAACAAGCATGCCGTATACCATCATCGCGCCCAAAGCGCCGACTATCGCGGCGAACTCGATCCACCCATTGTGCACCGAGGAGACGTCGGTTTGCGGCCAAACCGCCGCGATAGAGCACTTACTTGCCCAGAAGCAGTTGAGAAGCAGCCTCACTCCAAAAAAAGCAACCGCCAAAATAGCTGGAGCAATGACTAGCTCATTCCCACGGTTTCCCCGCGACCTATCGCGATATGCGATAAAAACAGAAATACAGAATGCGGCAAACGAGAGAGCCAACAGRGGCGTTACGAGAAATGGCGGCATCGAATAGTCAGAATACATTGGCTCGCTAGGTCCCCATCTTTAATCCCACCCTCGCTCCCACAGCTTAACGCAACGTCAAAGTAGCTTGAACATCCGCCCTTCGCGAATAAGGCGAGTGTGCCGTGTGCGCTTGGAGCCTGAACGCGCTCATGCCAAGAAATGGGTCGCCGCAAAATTTTTGGCGATTCTACATTTGCGTTAGTGGCTGGCACTCATTGGCGATCTACTCTGGCCAGCAGCAGACTGTCGGCAAACAGGGTTACGGCCGCACGATCCGATAGCACCCACTTCGAACCTGGAAAGGACGAATATAATCGCGCATGCGCGTCGAACGAATTCCAGTTGTTGGTCCGTGTCCGATATCCCGCCACCCACGTTACGAGCCCATCGAACTGCGTCGGGGTCCCGCCGCCCTGGATGCCTCGTTCCTTGACATTGGCGATGCATGCTTCTTCGGGCAGATCAATCCAAATCAACGCTGTCGCGCGGTTGAGGACCAGGTTCACCAACTGCCCGTAGACGCCTTCCATGATCCAACGGTCCGGGGCAGCTGCGGCCATGACCATCTCGTCTCTAACCGTCCTGTCACGGGCAGTCCCATAGCCGCCCGGCTCCCAGTGGATGTCGTCGAGGTGAATGATAGGATGGCGAAGCTGTTCACCGATGCGGCGGGCAAGCCACGTTTTACCGGAGCCACCGTTTCCCATGATGAGCACTCGCTCGAAGGCGGTTGATACGTTGGTAGAATCCATTGCGCCTTCCCGATAGTTCGACGATACCGATCTCGGTAATTTTAACGGGAATCTTTCGGATCATTCAAATCAAAATTGCCGAAAGAGCGTGCTTCGCACGGGCGTGTGCGCTCGGCTAGACGTTTCCGAGAGCTGCATTTACTGGCCAGTACCGCTGTTGGCGTCCGATGGGTCGAATGCATTGTGGAGGTTCCTGAAGGTCCATTCGAGGCAATCGACTGCCCAGCGTTCCATAGGCACATCAAGACTGCGTCGCCCTTGAGCAACGAGAATCCGTTGGCGAAGCATGATAAAATCGACAACACGCGACAAATCCACTTTGGCATCATAGGCCCTGCAGAACATGGTCAACCGGCGTCGTTGCAGATCGGGCTCGATATCGTCATCACCGAGATCGAGCCACATCCATGCCGCGTAGCCAAGATCGTGAAGCCGAGGTCCAGGTGATGCGCTGTCGAAGTCGATGATTGCCAGCGGCTGTCCCGAACCAAACACGAAATTGCAGGGGGACAGGTCGTTATGGCAAACCACTTCAAGTCCAGCCGCCCGCGCAGAGAGCGATGCAACAAGACCCTCCGTCGCATCGTGATATCGGCGTATCAACCGCGCGGCTCCGATCAGGACATCGTCGCCGTGCCAGGACAGGTCCCTTGGCACGTCACCGTCGATGTATGAGAAAACGTCGCGCCCGAATTCGTCACAACCCTTTGAGCGCGGGGCAGCGTCAAAACCCGAAGCCGCAAGGTGCTCCAGAAGTTTGTGGACGAATGGCGAGTTGAACGTCGGCGGACGTCGAACAGTATCGCCGACACGCACGACATCTTTGGTCACACGGCCACCGTTCAAGGGAATTTCGCTTTCCATCTGTCCCACTCGACCTCCACAGTATCGCCCGTCGTGGAGCGAGCACGTCAACGTTGACAGCTTTGCATACTTCCACCAAAGGGAGATACTTTGGTTTCCCGACAGGTGTCCCTATGTTGCCTTTGCACTCCCTTGGCGAGCGCATCGTCGTTCTCGGCCCTTCCAATGCGGGCAAATCAACGTTGGCAGTCGCCGTTTCCAAAAAGCTTGATCTCCCGGCCGYGCATCTGGATCAACTTCAACATCTTCCCCAGACAGATTGGAAGGCACGCCCTGAGGCGGAGTTCGCCGCTCTCCATGATGCGGCAATCCTTGGCGACCAATGGATTATGGAAGGGAACTACTCGCGCCTGATGCCGCAGCGATTAGCCCGTGCCACTGGCGCTATTCTTATAACCTCAAATCGCTGGCTACGCTTTTCCCGCTACCTGAAGCGCACTCTCATCAACTCGGACCGTGCGGGACATCTCGAAGGTGCCAAAGACAGCATCAAATGGGAGATGGTTCGCTGGATTCTTCTGAAAAACCGCAACAGTGGCGTCAAGTATGCGAGGGCTCTTCATGAGGCCGGTCTGCCGACTGTCGAATGCCATACGGCGGCTGCCCTCAAGAATCTCTACCGGGTTTGGGACTTACCTACCCGGCCATAGAAGATTGCGAAATCGCAATCGGGCCGCACCGGTCAGATAGTCCCCGCGTCATTGGCGACGTCGTCGAGTTTGATTTCTGGTCCTTGGCTTGCCCGCTCGAACAAAATCCGTACGTTCTTCAACCTGAGGTCAGCCTGCGCGTCCTCGCAATCCTCCACACCGGTCGGCCCCCCGAAACTCTGCAAGCATGCGCCAGAAGAACCCAAGGCTTCCGGCTGTCGTGAAGCCTGGCCCCACAAATCCGCGGTGTTATGGGGCCCACCGACCGCAACTTCGCGATGATCGGTTGCCGGCGTTTGTCACTCAGTCGGCCGGCAAGTCCTTCGTGTCTGCCAGTGGAAAAAATCCCGTGATACTCACTGACCGTCAGATTACGTCCTTGCCTGCCTCCGCTAATAACCATGTGCTGAAGGCATTGATCTTACGAAGGCGACGGCGGCGTTCTGGGTAAGCAAGCCAGTATCCCCAAACGGCTTTCGATGTTTCGGCCAGAGGCTGAACCAGCCGGCCCTCGGCCAACTCGCGGCGAAAGTAGCTGGGCGTGAGCAGGGCGACGCCGCGTCCGTCCACGGCGGCTGGGGCACTGAAGACCTGGGTGCCTAACGAGGGCGAAGACTGGCGCTCCAAAATGTCGAGCGGCAAGCCATGGGCGCACAGCCACTCTGTCCACAAGGCATTCTGGGGATCGAGCAGCGGTAGCTTGAGAATGTCGGCGGGCTCGCGGACGCCGCCAACAGTGGCGGCGAGCTGCGGCGAAAGCATGGGTGCATAGTATACGTCATGCACTTTGACCGTCACCAGACCCGGCCATTTACCATCGCCGGCGCGAACCGCGACGTCCATATCCTCCTGTGCGAAGTCTACCACGCGCTCTGTCGTTTCTATTCTCACGGTGATCTGCGGGTACGCCAGCTGGAAGCTGTCAAGCCGCGGCACCAACCAAAGCGCTGCAAAGCCGTTGGTCGTGCTGACGGTTAGAGTTTCCTGCTGAGCGTGCTCGAGGCCATCGAAAGTCTCGTTTAGAAGTTTGAAGGCCTCGCCGATATTGGGCGCTATGCGCTGCCCGGCCTCCGTCAAAACAACTCCGTGCGAATGGCGGACGAAAAGCTTTACGCGCAGACGGTCTTCGAGAAGCTTGATCTGGTAGCTCACTGCCGCCTGCGTCATCCCCAACTCCTCGGCGGCACGCGTAAAGCTCAGTTTGCGCGCAACAGCCTCAAAAGCGCGGATTGCAGCAAGTGGAGGTAAGACACGGGGCATAAAGACCACTTATATCAGGCGGCAACATCTTGTTGGAAGCGAGGATGCAGAAACTCTAGGGTCACGTGAACTTTTTGGCAAACGCCAGGATTGCATTCATGCTCTACCCAAGCCCAAAGCGCCCTTTTTATGCCTCGTTCAATACGCGGATGCGCGAAGGACTATGCGCACTCGTCGCGGCGCGCCGCCGCCGGCTTCTGGCATTCGCCATGTTGGATAGAAAAGGCCGTATAGGGCATAGGATTCTACTCTTCCCGCGATAGTCCGATTCAGCCATCTGGCGGCACTATGGCATCCACGTGGGTTGGGGGGATTAGGTATCGGGCGGCAACTACCTGCGCGGAAATTCAATGAGGGGAGCAAGCAAATGACAGTCGACGTCGTCCGAACGGGTGGATGCCTCTGTGGCAGGGTTAGGAATGAAGTTTGGGGCGAACCTTACGTGTCGGGCCTATGTCATTGCGCCACATGCCGAAAGCTGACGGGCTCCGCCTACTCAGCTACTGCGAACTGGCAGCAGCCCCAATTTCGTGTGACTGGCGAAGTGCAGACCTACGAGCGTCGCCGGTTTTCGCGCCTCTTCTGCCTGTTCGACGCGCCCGGCGTGAGCTTGCAGCTAACACCACGACAAATAATACCCGCATCAGACCGCGCAGGGACAAACCTTTTCGGCAAAATCACTTAGCGGCGTCGCAACGTCTGGACCG
The DNA here is from genome assembly GCF_056398505.1 of Rhizobium sp. 01T437. NCBI lineage: Bacteria > Pseudomonadati > Pseudomonadota > Alphaproteobacteria > Hyphomicrobiales > Rhizobiaceae > Rhizobium > Rhizobium sp. 01T437. The sequence goes on along the minus strand of NZ_JBFTPM010000010.1, from coordinate 10,754 downwards.
GCAGGCCAAACAACCGACGTAAATACACGACATTGATCGCCCCTCATTTCAAGCAGTCCGAAGCCCGTTCGTCAGTTTTCGAGACCAAAAGGTGTAAGCCTCGGCTGCCGTTAATGAGTAACGCTTTATTTTCGACTGGAAGGCGGAACACATCGGGAGCTATTCTGGTCGGCATCTCACCACTTCTGTCTACAAAATCCCACTTGTTCTCGGAATTCAGTGTGTAGATACCATCGTCGGCGGGCTTCACCAGTATATTTCCGACCGGGAATTCGATTGGTCGCGGATACTCATCGCGCGAAGGAAATGAGATCGACACCTTCCGTCCGTGTATCGCGACGATCTCTCCGACGTAGACCTCAATGCCATCGAAGCTCTCATAAGTGTGCGTCGCTTGATGGGCGGGAAGTTGTGCGGGGTCGCGCGGAGGCCAACGCACCGTGTAGTTGTCGTTGATGGTTGGCTGGATGAAGATTTCCTTGTCCGTGGTGACTCGCGCCGCTTGAATGCCGTTGAAGCTATCGTCGAAGACGATGATTTTCCCACTATCGTCCCGCAGGTAAGCGTGACCATCACCGGTAAACAACAGAAGGTTCAGTTCGGGAAGGTCAAATATTCGACCAGGTCCATCGGGTGCCACGCTCGCATCCCAGAACATGGGTTGGACTTCGCCTGACGATTTCAGGAGATACAGACCCGAATTATCCGAGATCACCGTTCCGCCGAACCTGGCGACGTAAACAGCCGAAAATGGGTGCACAAATGGCTTTCCGTCGGCCGCAAACAAACGCTGGAACTCCTTTTCACCTCGCTTTAGCTGGAAAACACCTAGCTTCCAACTCACGCCGATCACATCGCCATTCGACGCGTCAGATGCATATTCGTCACCGTAGTGATTGGGGAACGCGCCGCCAAACGGCACGAAAGTACGTGTTTCGTCGATGGTCCAGACACCCCCACGGTTTGAGGCAAATATGATCGGCCGATCCAGTCCGGGAACCGCCACGACCTTCGATGTCATCCGGAATGACTGGAATTTTTCCTTCGCTATTGGGAGACCGTTGTGTACCGGAACCAGACAGAGTGGAGAGGAGATGCCAGAGATGCCGCCTCCTAGGGGGACCGCTGGCGAACTTCCGGGCCTCATTGGCAAAGAGTTGGCGGACAAGATTATCGGATGTGTCCGTATTTCGAATTTGCTTCCGARCCTATCGGGAGGCCGGGCTGGAGACGAAGGCTCGTCCCCGCGGTTGGCGGAGGCGAACCATTGGTGGCCAACGTTCCTAGACGCCACGCCCGGCCAGACAAGAACGGCAATCAACGTGATCGCAAGAGCAAACCCGGCAAACGTAGGCCAGCGTCTCATGACAAGTCCTTGGTTCGAAAATCATGAATAGGCTACAAACGTTCCCGTGTAGAGAGAAATCTTGCTGGATCACACGCAGGTCGTCGCGAACCTTACCTATACAAGAGAGCCCTGAAGCCGGTCTCGCCCCTCGGGTTCATCACGCTTTCGGTAGACGACCGTCACGATCGTCGCGCAAAATGGCAACGAGCTTTGCAATACTGGTCATGCCGGTCGCGGCGATGATCCCGAGCTCGGCCATGTGAGCACGCATCGCATTCGCTGTCTGGCTTCGCTGACGCACGAGTAACTCACGGGTCTTCAAAACCATCCCGGCAGCTTGCTCCTCCGGTGACTCGAGGGCACGAAGCGCATTGTTGGACGCGTTACGGCCTCGCAGATCGCCTCCGCATCGGCTGCATCGGTCTTGCTGCGTTTGACGTAGGGCTTCACGTAGACCGGTGGCATCAACCGCACCGTATGACCGAATTCGCCGATCGCATTCGCCCAGTAGTGGGCAATCCCGCAAGCTTCCATACCCACAAGGCACGGTTCGATGTGACGAAAGAACTCCAACACCTGTGATCGCCGCAAGACACGTCGGACAGCGACGCGTCCGTCTTCAGTGATGGCGTGGATCTGAAAGACCGACTTGGCCAAATCCAGTCCGATTATGGTAATCTTCTCCATGGAACGGTTCCTTCTGTCTTGTGGCGATTGGCGTCACCACGATAGGCATCCTCGATGCCGGTGCGAAGGGCCGTTCCACACCATCAGTTTTGATGATGACTTTGCCTTATCCAGGACCGATGACGCGGGGCTGAGGATCGCCCGCCTCTCACAGGAGCGCCTTGCGCTAGAAGCAAACCTCGAGCGTGTTTCAATCTCTCAAATCGAGCGCAGGCAAATCAACCTGCGTATTGACTCTCTGGGTAAGATTGCCAGTGTTCTTGAATGCAAAGTGTTCGAACTCCTTGTGGAACCCGGCGAGGGCGAACAGCCGCAGGCAATCCTTCGACCAGGGCACCGAAACTACACTGCGGCAATCTCGAACAGGCGAAATGTTATCAAGCGGTATCGGCCGCCTTGAGGAGAATCGAACCCACTCGCCTTTAATTATTCACTAAATCATTGAAAACACGACGTCTGAGGCGTCGTCCAGTTGATGGGACTATTTGCCGCCGGCCGCAATCTCCGGTCCCAAAAGGCGAAAGATCTGAGCCTTGACCTTTTTATCTCACCTAAATCCCCAAGAGCACGAGCACGCAGTTGTGCCCCCATGGAAAGCGAACTGACGAGTTGGGCCAATTCTGGAAGCCGGGCAGACCGGAAGATAGTCTAAAATACCTGAATAACCATTCTCCGGTATCGGTAGAGATTTCCGCTGCCCGGCTGGTCCTGCAGCATGGACTGACGATCATTGTCCATGCTGTGAGGCGTTTAGCGTACGAAGAAGGTAACGCTGCCGTCGGCGGCCTGTTCGGCGTCAACGATATTGTCGACTTTTACATCATCCTGATTCAGCTTGCGAACAAGGTCCTTGTTTTCGCTGATCGAGACTCGGATCGCGCGCAACTGGTTCTCCGTGCGGCCCGGTGCGGAGAGGCCGCGGGTCTCATGTTCCGGATCGTTGTCCCAGTTTCCGACGTAACGAACATTGAAGTCGGAATTGAAGGAACGAAGGGTCTGGGCAATTTCGGGGGCTGTGTTCATCGCGATGCTTTCGGCACGGCTGACGCCGGCCAGAGCCAGAGATGCAAAGGCTGCAACAAAGGCAATCTTGAATCTGCTGTTCATCTTAATTCTCCTTTAGGGTTGATCTACCTCAATCATGGTCGGCAATCGATGGTGGGGGTGACCATCAACTACCGGCCGTCTTGGGCAGCGGTCAGACGATCGCCCGAAAATGGCAGTTCGAAAATCAGACGCCTGTTCAGGCTTGTTCAGACCTATGTCTAGGTGGATTTCCAACATTTGCCATGACTGTGACAAACTTGGGTTGCACGTGCCGAGCGACGATCAGCGAAAGCAACGAAGCCGATCTCATCATTCCCCATGCCGCACGGTTCCTCGTCGGCAGCGCCCATGGCCGCCTGCTGCAAGGGCACCTGTGCCACTGGTTACACGGAGCGATGCGACTGGAGGCCGGGTTCGTCACCCGATAATGGAGAATTTTCGCGAGCGTTGAGAATCAGTTTGCGAACGCCTTGCCTTGGAAGAATTTCGGCAATTCGAAATTATTCCATATCTTTCTCGCGATCAGTTGTGACCAAGATATGATCTATCCGCGGCTAGGAGAGGCCAACTTCACTGCACATATATTTCTTGCGGTTCACGACAGGCCGCTTTGCAAGGAATAAGACTATGGTTATGTTTCGTAAGATCATCTCGACGGGCCTTGTTACGCTAACACTGGCTGCCGCTTCTATTGCAGCAACCACACCTGCCCTCGCTCACGAAGGCGGTGGCCACGGCGGTGCCGGTTTCTCGGCTGCTGGCGGCCACTTCGGCGGCGGAAATTTCGCCGGGCGCGGCTTTGAAGGACATCAATTTGGCGGCCCAGGCCATTTTGACGGACAACGCGACGGTCGCTTCGCCTTCCATGATAGAAATCGTCTGTTCTTCGGCGATGATGACGACTACTATCCGGATTACTGCCAGCCGGAATGGCGCCTCAACCGGTACGGCCATCGCGTGCTGGTGGAAGTCTGCTCCTGATGAGGGTTGCATCGGCCCCTGCCGGCGAGCGGCACACGATCTTCGAAGCGCGGCTCGCGCATCTGCATGCCACATCGTCCCGCCGGCCTGCGATCACACTGACCTGCCAGGACGAGGAGGCCTCATCCTGTGCTCAATGGATTGCTGACCAGACCCAGCCGGAGCAGAGGATGCCAACAGGTCAAAGGTAATTTTGATTCCGGAGCATAATAAGCTGAACGATTTTCGTGTCGAAGATCGTGATATAAAAATTCAATACCAGTGGTGCCGGCAGTCCACGCTTGTCGAAATCACCATCGACCTCCACCGTCAGATTCGAATTGTTGTAACTGGTAACTTCGCGCGGGACAAAAAGTGTCAGATTCTCCGCGATGATGTCGCGCATCGCCCAGTCGACAATCTCTCGTTTTCCGGAATATTCGGACAGCTGGTCGTTGACCAGGGCGTCCTCTGCAAAACAGCAGACAAGCCCTTCCAAGCCCGCTGCGTTGACTGCCTTGACGAACGTCCGACCGGATAGGGAAGCGGCGGCGTCCGGCTTGGAAGAACCTCTAGGAGTCGGTTCAACCCACCGGCTGTGCCTCCGTCCGTTGACATGTTATGCTATTGAGAAGAAGTGCGAATCCGACGAAAGCGTCAGATGGTCTCCCAACACGAGCAGCGCCCTAGCCGTAAAAGATGCGGCCCAAATGTTGAGCCGGCAGGATTTTGAACTGGAACAAGCGAAACGGACAGACCGCATCTGCCCGGCGATGGAAATGATATCAGCTTGGCGTTTGTCTCCCGACGGGAACGCGCTCGACAGCGCGATCGGTTTCGGGCTGCGTTAGTTCCTCCAGGCGCCTTGCCTTCGGTTCGATGCCGAAAACAGCCACGACGATGATCTGAAGCGCCAGTAGGCCGATCATCATGACGAGCACACCTGATATTCCATGCGACTGGAAAAGCGAGACGACGATGAAGGGCGTTACGATGGTGGCCCCTCGCCCCAGGGTCTGGCATATCCCGGAAGCGCGCAGGCGCACCTCTGTCGGAAACAGCTCGGGGATATAGATGCCGAAGAGCAGTGCGACCAGAATATAGATCGGCACGGTCAGCGCAAAACCGATGACCGGCAGCCAGACGGGGTCGGATACTTGCGGGTAGATGATGCCGAAGACGATCGCGAGCAGGGATGCACCGATAATTGTCGGTTTGCGGCCCCATGCGTCCGAGGTAAGGGCACCGATGGCCGAGCCGACGGGAGCGCCCAGGCCCATGAGAAGAGCAAAGCCGAAGGATTTCGTCGTGCTAAGGCCCTGGCTGACGAAGAAGGTTGGAAGCCAGGTCACGAAGCCGTAAAGCAGTGTGTTCACCACTACCAGCGTAACGCATCCGACGATCATGCGCGACAGCATCGGCTGCCGGAAGAGCGCCGACATCTCGACGCGCGGCAGCACCGCCGCCGGGCTTGGAGGCGGCAGCGGCCGGCCCCCTGAAATCTCGGCCTCGATCTTGGAAATGAGCTCTTCTGCTTCAGCCGTCCTGCCGACCGATTCCAGCCATCGCGGGGATTCCGGCAGCTTTTTACGCATGTACCAGATAGCGAGTGCGGCAACGCCGCCGATGACGAACATCGTTCGCCAGCCGAAGAGCGGAATGATCAGATAGCCCAGAAGCGAGGCGGCGGGCAGTCCTGTTACGACGAAGACCGCCATCAGGCCGAGCCAGCGTCCGCGCGTGCGCGACGGCACGAATTCCGTCATTGTCGAATAGCCGACGACATTTTCGGCACCCAATCCGACGCCGATCAGGAAGCGAAGGAAGATCAGCACCTCCATGTTCGGAGCAAATGCTGCGGCGATCGAGGCCAAGCCGAAGAGGAGCAGGTTGATCTGATAGGTGAAGCGTCGTCCATAGCGGTCTCCGAGGAAGCCGGTCGCAAATGCGCCAAGCATCATCCCGACAAAGGTTGCGGAAACGAAAAAGGCATTCTGGCCGAGCGTCGAAAATCCGCTTGCAAGCGTCGCTCCAAGCACGGTCGCGGCAACGTAGATGTCGAAGCCATCGAGGAACATACCGATCCCGATGAGCCACATGATGCGATAGTGGAACCTACCGGTGGGCAGCCGATCGAGGCGCCCACCTGCATTGACGATGGTCGACATTATCTCCTCCTGAGATCAATCCTGGGTCGCGAGGCGGAGAATTCCTCCGCTACCGCCTCGCGCTATCCGTCAGTTCAGACGGGTTTGCGTTGCGGTGGCGCTGTACCAGTCGAAGGGCTTGTCTACGGTTGCCACCATGACGCTCTTGACGTTGAAGTGGTCGTTGAAGCTTTCCAGCCCGAACTCACGGCCGATGCCGCTTTCACCGACACCGCCCCAGGGAGATGCCGGATCCAGGCGGTGATGGTCGTTGACCCAGACAATTCCAGCCTTCACGCTGGCGGCGACGCGGTGTGCGCGGGCAACATCGCGGGTGCGGATTGCAGCTCCGAGACCGAAGGGCGAATCATTGGCGAGGCGCAGCGCCTCCGCTTCATCCTTGAAGGGCGTAACGCTGGTGAATGGCCCGAATACCTCTTCCTGAAAGACGCGCATATCCGCCTTGACGTCGGCAAACACGGTCGGCTGGACGAAATAGCCGCCTTCAAATCCCGGTACGTTTGCGACGTCGCCGCCCGCGACCGCACGGGCTCCGGCTTCGCGGCCGAGCTGGGAATAAGTCAGGACGCGCTCGCGTTGTCTGGCCGAAATAACGGGGCCAAGCTGGGTCTCAGGATCGAACGGGTTTCCGATCCGGAGGGAGCGCGCCTTGGCGGCAAGTTTTTCGACAAAGGCATCGTAGATCGATTCCTGGACGAGATGCCGGCTGCCGCACACGCATGTCTGGCCCGCCCCGATGAAGGCGCTAAAGGCGGCATAGTTCACTGCCTGATCGACGTCGAAGTCGTCAAACACCATGACGGCCGTCTTGCCGCCGAGCTCCAGCGTCTGATGCGCGAACACTTTCGCTGCGGCGCTGCCTGCAATCCGGCCCGCTTCCGTGCCGCCGGTCAGCACGAGCTTGTTGATGTCGGGGTGCTCTGCCAGGAATCGGCCTGCTTCGGGGCCGTAGCCAAGGACGACGTTGAACACACCTTTCGGGAGGCCGGCCTCAACGAAGATCTCCGCAAGTTTCAAGGTGGTCAGCGGGGTATATTCCGACGGCTTAACGACAGTTGTGCAACCGGATGCCAAAACCGCGGCAAGGGACTTGCACATGATCATCAGCGGATGATTGAACGGCGTGCAGTTGGCGACGACGCCGATCGGCGTGCGCAGCGTGTAGTTGAGATAGGACCCTTCGACCGGAATGACATCATCGCGGCGGGCAATTGCAAGGCCAGCAAAGTAGCGGAAGAAATCCGGAAGCCGCGAGAGTTGCGCCCGCGTCTCATTGAGCGGCCTGCCGTTATTCAGCGTCTCCAGGCGGTACAGAGTCTCAAGGTTAGCCTCAAAAGCATCCGCCAGTCTGTTGACGAGGCGGGCGCGCGCGCGAATATCCATTCCACCCCATTCGCGGCCTTCGAAAGCCGCACGGGCACTCTTCATCGCACGATCGATATCGGCAGGTGTCGAGTTCGGGATGCGCGCGATCACCATCCCGGTCGCCGGGTTGCGGACATCGATGAACGTGCCGTTGCCAGCTTCGATTTCCTTGCCATCTACGAAATTACCGTGGGTCTCCACGGCAGGATCACGGGTCGTCTGGTTCATGGGTTTTCTCCAATCAAGACCTGACAGCGCTCCGCCCGAGGGCGGATAGGACGCGCTTCTGGCCATCAATCACATGGGCACTGATAAGTTTGCGCGCGGCGCGGACATCGCGCCGCTGCACGGCCTCGATGATATCGCCGTGTTCACCAACGAGCTTTTGCGGGTCTCGTCCCTTGATGGTGCTGACGGAAAGGCGGACCAGGCGGTCGGCCTGATCAAGAACATCCCTGATGGCGGCCTCCATTCGGCTATTGCCGGAGGCTGCGGCGAGCGCATCATGAAAGGCTCTGTTGTAATCGATAAAATCCTCTTCGGGCCCGATGGATCGAAAACGATCGAGGGCCGACAGTGTCTGATCGTCGGCGCTCTCGATCGCAGCGGCGACACATGCGGGCTCCAGCGCAAGGCGGAACTGGAAGAGATCCCGGACATCCTTCATCGAAATCGGATTGACCTGATAGCCTTGCCGCGGCTGCACGGTCACCAGGCGATCCTGCTGCAATCGCAGTAACGCTTCACGGATTGGCTGTCGGCTGACCTCATAACGGGCAGCGAGATCCTGTTCGCGGATCTCCTCGCCCGGCATCAAGCGGCAGGTCAAGATTTCGGTGCGAAGCGCGTCGTAGATATTTTCTCTGAGCAGCAAGTTCGTATCTCGCCTCTGGCATGATCGTATTTCGTGATATTTCACAAGACGAGTCTTACACCTGAGAAATAAGGATTTGCAATACACGAAGATGGGATTTATGAAATATCAAGACAGACGTATTTGTGGATTTGTGATGGACAAGAAAATGAACCTTTACGTGGCCGGTCGCGGACAGCCGCTGATCCTGCTTCATTCGTTGCTGTCCGACCGTGAAAGTTTCGATAGGATAATGCCCGCGCTCGCTGCGCATTATCGAGTGATCGTCCCCGATCTTCCAGGTTTTGGCGGATCGCCCGCGAGCTTGAAAGGTTTTGACGAAACCGCCGATCGTATCGCAAGCCTGATCGAAGCATTTGCGGCGAATGGGGAAGCTGCCCTGCTCGGAAATGGTTTCGGCGCATTCGTGGCGCTCCAGACTGCGATCAGGCATCCTGCGCTAATATCCCGCCTTGTTCTAATGGGCTGTGGGGCAAGATTTTCGGACGAAGGCAGGGAGGCGTTTCGAAAAATGGCGGCGGCCGCGTCAGCGGCCGGGCTTGCCGCGATTGCCGAAACCGCGATGAACAGATTGTTTGCCGCCGAATTTCAAGAGAGCCATCCTGATCTAATGCAGGATCGTCGCCAGGCGTTTCTCCGCACGAATGTGGGTGTTTTTTGCGAGGCCTGCGACACACTCGCTTCGCTTGATCTGTCGGCCAGCGTTTCGGCGGTGCGCTGCCCCACACTGGTCATTGTCGGAGATGAAGATCGGGCAACACCACCAGAGATGGCATATGATCTGGTCGGACGGCTTCGCGATGCCAGATTATCCATACTCAAGGACTGTGCGCATGTACCGCCACTGCAAGCGCCCGACGAGGTTATCGCCCTACTTGATCAATTTCTCGCAGCCCCTGTTTCTGCCCACCCAAAGACAATCTCACTCGAACGTTAGGAGGGGTGTCTTCGTGTCGCTGGCTGGGTTTTACAACGTTCGACTGTGAATTAGCGCCGAAGGTTGATCCATTACCGCATCTGCGTAAGGCTTTGATTTACAAATACGAAATGGAAATCGAACGGGGTCACGATCGGCGCCGATGATGACCCTACCCGGGTTGCGAATTTGCCTGCAAAGTTATGCACCTGTTGCCTTTTGGCTGGGGGCCAACCTTCGGCGCTCATTCACACTCGGTGACCCGATTCGAAATTTCCTGGACGGAAAATATAGCCAAGCATCGCAGGTCCGGACACATAGGCGGTACGCTCGCGCGCCGTTTCTCGAAGTTGGGCCACAAAGTCTTCATTGCTAACTCGTGCGGGCCGACATCGCTTACCGATCTTGTCGCAGAGACCGGAGCGACCGCCGCCTCCGTGCACGAGGCGGCGCGCAATGGAGAGATCGTGATCGTTGCAATACCGCAATGGAAGATCGCAGATCTGCCGAAAGATATCTTCGAAGAGGTCAGCCAGAATGTCGCTGTCGTGGATAAACCCGGCACTTACGGTCTTGCCTTCTAAAGCTTGCACCATCGCCGCATTTGCTCTACCTCCAAACCATCGAACCAGACCATTTGACGAGCGCAAGATGCCCCTTGTCGACGTCCGCACGCCCGATCCGAAACGCTTCATTCCCGGCGCCACCGGTGATTGGGAAGTGATTATCGGCATGGAGGTGCACGCCCAGGTTCTTTCCTATTCGAAACTCTTCTCCGGCGCCTCGACCGAATTCGGCAAGCCCGCCAATGCCAATGTATCGCTGGTCGACGCGGCGATGCCGGGCATGCTGCCAGTGATCAACGAGGRATGCGTCCGCAAGGCGGTGCGCACCGGACTAGGCCTGAAGGCCGCGATCAACAAGCGCTCGGTCTTCGAACGTAAGAATTATTTCTTTCCGGACCTACCGCAGGGCTATCAGATCTCCCAGTACAAGGATCCGATCGTCGGCGAGGGCAAGATCGTCATCTCGCTCGGCCCGGATCGCCAGGGCCAGTTCGAGGATATCGAGATCGGCATCGAACGCCTGCATCTGGAACAGGATGCCGGCAAGTCGATGCACGACCAGCATCCGACCATGTCCTATATCGACCTCAACCGTTCGGGCGTGGCGCTCATGGAAATCGTCTCCAAGCCGGATATGCGCACCTCCGATGAGGCCAAGGCCTACATGACGAAGTTGCGCTCCATCGTACGCTACCTCGGCACCTGCGACGGCAACATGGACGAAGGCTCCATGCGCGCCGACGTCAACGTCTCCGTGCGCCGTCCGGGCGAGCCCTTCGGCACGCGTTGCGAAATCAAGAACGTCAACTCCATCCGCTTCATC